>NZ_JBFREI010000003.1:0-895055 GCF_052114225.1 Chitinophaga sp. RAB17
TCAAAATAATCTCCCATGGCAAAACAAATGTCTGTCATTCCAAACAAATGTCTGTCATTCCCTTTACGGGAAAACTCGGCCCTCTCATTGGGTATAAGCGCAATGGCAACTACTTCCTGCGCTCCATGCCTGAAAGCGTGCAGCAAACGGCTGCTACCCGCCGCGCATCACGCCGCTTTGGTATCGCCAGCAGAAAAGGCGCTTTTATCCGGCATGCTTTCTACGGCAACCTGGATATCCACTGTGACGGTGGCCACATCAATCGGCTGAACAGGCTACTCATTGCTGCCGGCGATCATCACGCCGCCATCACGGGCTTCCGCTTCAATCGGCATACCGGAGTAGATCGTTTTTTTACGGTGGCTCCCCGCCTTTTCCCTAACGGGATATTAAATATCCCCGCACAAACCATCGACGGGTATAAAGGTATTACTGCCCTGGAAGTAAAAGTGATCGCAATGCGTATTGATTTTATATCACATCAGGTGGTGGGTAACGAAACGGTTACACTCATGATAGCGCCGGATTCCACTTTACAGGAAACAAATGTTTCGCTCGATGTACCCGGAGAGGGTTCACTGGTAGTAGTTTTCCAGGTAAGAGCGATGTACAACGATGGCCCATCGGGCAACAGACAATATATGGCTGCGGATATTATTGCGGTGGCTGCGCCACAGGTACCCAAATATGCTAAAAAACGTACTTATCCAAAGCGGACAAGATTGCTTCCTAACCTTACCTATACACGCGCATATCCAACTATTATTCAACTGGAATAAAACGCGCTTGCCCCCCGGAGATATTTTGATGAATAAACCTTTTATACCTGCTTCCTTTGAATAATATATTTCTTTCCGCAGCTACAGCCTGGTAGGGAAGCAGCCCTGCTATGGCCATTTCTGGCCTCCATCCATTTGCTGATGCAATTTCATCCCTATTACACATCCAGAGGTCATCCCCGCATCAAGTCCACCTCTACTGCACTGCTTCTGTAGGTACTTAGCAGTTGCTAAGTATAGCATCGGTATCTGTGAGGCAGCCTTTAGGGCTGCTGATAGCCTTAGATCGCTAGCATTCTTCCTGTATAGATTGACTAAAACTTTACACTGCTCAACTTGATCACTTACGGTTTCGTAGCCCCACTGATCATGTATTTCCATACCGGAATAAACTCCATCCCCACTGTAGAGCCGTGCTTATCAGACTTGTTAATATCTGTTACCAGTATACTACGGGTAGAATGTACCGGCGTCTGTGGCTGCACCATCGTTGTATCCGTTACAGCGTGATGATTAATCAGCGCAACATCTGCCACCTGGTACTGATAATTAAAAGGATCCTGCACATGCAGGAATGCATAATACCGGCTTACAGGTGTGCGTCCGTTCACCTCCTGCCAGTGTGCAGGTGCATTAAAATATTGTAAGTAGTCCTGTGGACCGGAAAACATTAATACACCCCGCAGTTTAAATTGCTTACCCATATAAGCAGCATGCCCGGCCCCCTGCGAATGCCCGGCAGCGATGATCTTATCCCAGCGTGGTTGTCCATGCCTCAGAAACTCCTCCCACACCACATCCTGCTTCGCCAGGTATTGCAATAGCTTTGTTAAACGATTCACCAGGCTGTTTACCGAATCTACCGCTACCTTATCACTCACCGGCGAACCAAACATAATTTCCTGCCTGAAATGATCAAAACAGGTGCTGTCTTCACTCTTTGAACAAACCGTAGTAATCACATTATTCAAATAATCCAGCGTCACCACATAATAGCCCATCTCCGCAAAACAACTGTCGAATGCCCTGAAATGGACCGCACTCCCACCGGTGCCCGGTATCATCACCAGCAACTGATGACGATTATTTTTCTCCATTGGCGTCACAGCGAGGTGTGGCGAATGAACAGTACTTATGCCGGCCCCGGTTGTCTCAGGCGACACAGATTGCAGCTTCACCTGTGCCCGGCCAACCAACGGCAACAATAGTACTGCGAAAAACAAAAGCGGTGTTCTTAATACAAACATGCTAAAAAGATGAGTGAGTTCATTTGAAGATACAATTTTTGATTCCTTTAACATAACGCCTATACGTTAAAAATGGTAAAAGGGCATTTATTGCTTAAATTAGTAAGATGATACCCTGGACAGAAATACTACTGCGATTAGCACTGGCTGCTATTTTTGGCGGCATCATAGGACTGGAAAGAGAACGTAAAGATTGGGCTGCCGGCTTAAGAACGCATATGATGGTATCTGTAGGCGCTGCGCTTACCATGATGGTATCTGCTTACGGATTTGCAGATGTACTGGGCACTCCTAACATTGTACTCGATCCCTCCAGGATAGCAGCACAGGTCATCAGTGGTATCGGGTTCATTGGTGCAGGAACCATTCTGTTTCTAAAGGAAGGAGTAGTACGGGGACTCACTACTGCTGCCGGCTTATGGACCGTAGCAGCCATCGGACTGGCTACCGGCGGAGGCATGTACTTTGCCGCATTTATCGCCACTTCCATTGCCATTATTATCTTATGGCTGTTACAACCGGTGGAGAAAAAGTTTCTCTCAAAATTTGAACAGAAAACCATTCGCATTATCACACTGGAAAGAAACAAATCTATAGAGGTGGTTGATAAACTATTTCAAACGACTGCCCTCAATATCTCCTCCTGTAATATCGAACAAAACGATAGCCTGTTTTTTGTCACTATCCGGTTCAGAAGTATGGACAAAGCCATAGTAGGTAAACTCATTGCCGACATCCAAACAGATGCCGGCGTGAAAGAAGTGTCGTGGAACAGCTAACCTACCGGATCAGTGTCACCGCTCCCTTCACCAGCTGTGTACTGCCATCCAGGAATTCCACCGTAGCAAAATAAACATAGGTGCCCATTGGCGCCGGCTGCCCTCTCACATATCCATCCCATCCATAACTTCTGTCATTGGCAGGTGTATTATGCGCTTCAAATACTTTATTCCCTAAGCGGTTGTAAATATTAAAATCTTTCAACTGCTTGATATCCCAGCTGCCAATCACATAAAACCAATCATTTTGCCCATCACCATTGGGTGTAAACGCATTCGGCATCGTCACGCCGAAACTGGTGGAGGTTTTAATATACACGGATGCAGTATCTGTGCAATAATACTGGTTGAAAGCCGTAACGGTATATCGCATAGATGACGTTGCATTGGCAAGTGGCCAGGCACAGGTAGTGCACGATAAGCCACTGATCGGCGTCCAGGCATAAGACACTGCAGGACCGCCATCTACAACAGCATGCAGATTCACCGCTGCTGGTCTTGGCAACTCTATCAGTGAAGGATTCAGACTAACCGTAAAAGGAGTATACGCCCTGTTTGACTGGTTATTGGTATAATTCGTTTCATCCATCACGAAATCCGTTCGCCTGTTTACGATGGCTGCAATTTCATTGCTGTGCGGGGCAGAAAGCAATGTGGTGAAATTATGGCAAACACCATCTGTAACGGGTGTATAAAATAAAGGGGATAATACTTTGGTCTGCTCACTGGATGGATCACCATTGTAAAAAGATACCGGCACCCCCGCATGAATACTATCATAGCCATTAGCTGTGCATACCTTGAATGTCACCAGGATATGATCATTATCGTAGCACTCTGTTTTCAACAGGTCAATGCTAAAATCAGGCGGAAAGATCCGCACATACTGCTGATCTTTTATTATGCAACCATACTTATTAGTCAGCTGTACGCCCACAAAGGCACTGTCTTTCATAGTTGCCCGTGGCACTGCACAGGAATAGCAGCTCAGCGTGTAGGCGTTATCGTTCTGCCATAAAATATCTTTAGGTGTAAAGTCCGTCAACTTATAATACAGTGGAAAATCTGCTTTCCTGAACACGATGGTATCCTGTGGAAACACCGCAACAACAGGTGCTTTATATTGCCAGCGCGTGGTATTATTATCAGGATCTGACTCATTCAAACCCGTTGCAGGTGGATGTATCGTACGGTCCTTGTTCACAATGGCGTACACATTACCGGTCGTGCTTTGCTTAATATAACTGCCATAATCCGCACAGGCACCGGTACTCTGTAATGGTGTCAAAAATCCATTTCCCAGCAGCACCGCTGCAGGATCAGCAGGAGACCGGTCATAAAACGCTACAGGCAACTGAGCAGGAATATTTCCTTTGGTATATAAATTACATAGGGAGAAGTCTACATGTAAACTATCGCCTTTGGCACAATCTACATTTTTCATCGCTACGGTATAATCATCCACTACCGGTATATGCAATGTAGCGGTAGTGCTGTCGTAGCAGGCATTTTGTGTATATGCCATCACCTTCACAGTGGTAACCGTATCCTTTCTGTAAGGCGCGGTAAAAGTAGCATCCACACAGTTCGTACAGCTAAGATAATCGCCTGTCCATATAGCACTTTGCACAGTACCATTTGTTCCTTCAGGTTTCAACACCACCTGTTGTTCCGGTGTAAGCGTATAGTCTGCCGGATCCAACGCTACCTTAAATTTAAAGCCGTGTTTGATACTGATATTATTACCGTAATTAGTTTCCACCAGAGGGGTATTCGGAAGCGCCAATGGCAGCGTAGAACCATCATCATTCAAAACTACCCCAAGGCTATCTATACCGGCACGACCCGCATCCACAATAGTAGATAACAGCGTGGTAGAGCACTTTCCCCTGATATCACCCGGCAAAGGCCAGATGCCTAACTTTTGCGTACCCGGCTTACGGGGATCACCGTCATAAAAAGATACCGGTGTATTTTTAGGAATGGTATGATAACCGAAGTTGTGGAAATATAACGTTACACGCACTTTGGTTTGCTGGTAACATTCTATTTTGGTCACATACACCGCACCATCTGCTGTAGGATCATCTACAATAATTTGTACTGCGTTGGTAGTATCAAAGCAAACACCATCGGTAGCGGCTAAACGAACATGATAGTTCGCGGGTATCTTGAACACATACTTCAGTTGTTCATCTGTGCTGACTACCTGCTCCACCATTCCCTTGTCATTGCTCATGAGCCAACTCCAGCTGGTGGCGTTACGGGAGCGGTTATTAAAATATACACTATCCAGTTCAATTCCGTCTTTGGATGCGATTTTTCTTTTGCTGGGCCAGAAGCGGGCTACTACGCCACAACTAACAGATATCACATCATTGGAGGTAGCGGAACAGCCACTCACGGTATTGGTTACACGGAGAATGATCTCATAATTTTTCTTCTGGGTAACGGTCAGCTGCATAGTGGCCGCAGTACCACTGGGAACACCATCGACCAGCCATTGGTAAGCATTTCCGCCGGTACCACTGCTGGTAAACGTCACCACGTTGCCTACTACGGGATAGTCGATATCACGGGTAAAAGCCGCAACAATATTTTCGGCGCAGGGTTCATTACATACCGTACTGGCTAACATACCGGGCAACGCCACATCAATAAAGCTGTGCATCCGCGCCGCCTGACCGGCTGTAAAGGAAAGGATACAACCAATGCCCTGCCCGTAATCCATAAAGTTATCTGGGAGATCCGGTACGTCTACAGTAAATCCGGATAAGGTATCTGTGCTACAGGAATTTTGTGGTACACCGCAGGCATAGCCGCCGGTAATTGTCTTTTCGGGCGGGGTGTCACATACCATGTCGCCATCAGTAAGACAGTCATTATTTTTACAATCCCGGTTCGCAAAAGTATGTGCCAGGCTAAGGTAATGGCCCATTTCATGCGCCAGTACGCCTACACCAAGTCCTGCTACCACAATGTCGCCACCAGCACTGGCATAACCGCCCATCTTCAGCCGGGTCCAGCTGCCACAGTCGAAATCCTGCATGTATTCCGACTTAATATCCGTCACTACCCATATATTCACATAACGTGCAGGGTCCCATCTGCCGAGGGCTGTAAGGTCCCCTCCTTCCATTTCATTATCAAAATCCGATAAATAGGAATGGGTACGTACAATACCTGTGGTTTTGCCTCCATCCGGTGCTGTTTTAGCCAGGCAAAACTGAATTTTTGTATCGGTGCGGCCGCCGGTGAATGCACCGGTTGCCGCATACGCATCGTTTAGTTCCTTCAGAGCCGCCAGTACAGCTGCGTCCGGATATGCCGTCGGGTCTTCATTGATGATATGAAATACCACTGGTAGGATCACGAGTCCCGGTGGCTTTACAGCGGCTCCTGGTACCCGGATATATTGTTTTTGTAAGATAGCCTTATTAATGGCCCGTTCGCGCGCCAGGAAAGACGCATCTTTCCTCCATAATTCCTGCAAGGCATCTGTGCCACAGGGGCGCACCGTAGCAGACATTCCTTCCTGTGCTTTCAGGACAACAGGAAGTAATAGACACACCAATAACAGGGTGTACAGGTTTTTCAGAGCTGGCAAATGCATCAACGACAGATATATTAACGATGGCGCAAATATATATTCATTTTTATTAATCAGTAAACTTATTATGTGCTCCTTTAACTTTCGCTTCTTTGAGTTAATTACTATATTGACCACCTAAAACGCCAACATGGTCTTTCCAACTACCTATACAGATAATGCTGGTAGCATAACTACGCATTTTGAAACCGATGGCGAATGCATGCAACTGATGCTCCGGAACACCGCATTTACCGGCGCTAATTTCGATGAGCTTTCTTTAGTAAACGAAACTGACCATATTGGTGAAGGCATCACGCTCGATGATTTGGGATGTATTACCAACTGTACATTTGATATCTCCATACCCGTAAGAATAGGGACACAACAGGTAGAAAAAATGGCCGCGCTCTTTTTCCGGCTGCATCTCGAAAGCGGAAAAGTCACCTGGTATGACCAGCTTTCTTTCCGGATAGATGAACATACTACGCTTTGTTACCCGGACAAAAGGGAGAATTTATCATGGAAGGAATACTCCCTTACCTGAAGAAAGAGCTACCAGACAATGTAACCCTGTTGTGTTGTTTCGACTGTGCCTTTGCTCATTACTGGCCCGCAGGGAACAGTGCTTTCGGAGGTATGCGCTGTTATAAAAATCTCTCCACGGAGATCCTGCAAATAGCAGATAAAGGAGACTTAATGGACCTGGACCACTTTCACGGGGATCAGGTGCTGGCTACCCAGGAAACCTGGCATTGCAACGAATTCCAATTCCCCACTCCCGACCAGTGGCGATACCTATAAAAAAGGGCCGCCTGTAAACACAGCCGGCCCGATCCATCACCCTAAATAACATTAATACCGGAATGCTTCCCAACCGGAAGCAGTAGCACGATTACAGGTCATGGCCTGCGTACCGTTTTCACAGGAAACATATTTGCCATTATTACCCCGGAGAGAAATGGAACCATCTGTATTAACAATCCAGTCAAATTTTTCCCAATCGCCCACGGTGGTGCGGCTACAGGTAATCGGATTTAGCCCGTTTTCGGACGATACATACTTACCCTGGCTTTTCAGGGCCACTTTACCACCACCGGCATCTTCTACCACAAACTGTTCCCAGGCCTGGGCAGTAGCCCGGGTACAGGTCATAGCCTGTGTACCATTTTCACCGCTCACAAAAGCATTATTAAATCCTTTCAGGGTAATCGTACTGCCAATAGGTGCAGTACCACCACCGCCATTAGTGATAGAATATACTCTTACATAATCAACATACATATTGGCAGGCAACTTACTTTCATCAATGGTTTGTCCGGGAAAATCACCACCCACTGCCATGTTGAGGATGATAAAAAACTGGTTATGAAACTCTTCTGTGCTGTTAATATTATTCAGAATATTGGCCGTAGCAAACTGGTTGCCATCCAGGTACCAGCGGATAGAACTGGCATCCCACTCAACTGCATATACATGGTAGTCCGTGATGCTGGTGCTGGTATTGCCTCCATAGGATACATGCCCGTTGGCATCCCAGTGAATAGTGCCGTAAATGGTGTTGCTGGTGTTTACCTGCTCCATAATATCTATTTCACCACATTTGGGCCATCCAACTGTGCCAATGTTATTCCCCAGCATCCAGAAAGCCGGCCACAGTCCCTGGCCGGAGGCCAGCTTAATACGTGCTTCGATACGGCCATACTGTGTTGTAAAATGACCGGCGGTATTCATACGCGCAGAGGTATACGGCCAGCCATTCACGCTCTGCTTTTTGGCGGTAATCACCAGGTTGCCATTGCTAACGGTGGCGTTGGACGATTGATAATATTGCTTTTCGTTGTTAACCCCGGGGCCGGTTTCAAAAGACCATTTGGAGGTGTTAACACTGCTGCCGTCAAATTCATCTGACCAGATCAATTGGTAGGAAGCGGCGGCAGCCTGCACTGCAGCTGCAGCTGGTTTAGCGTTTAACGGTTGCAGGGAATCGGTTTTCTTTGCCTCTTTTGTACAGGAGGAGATAATGGTAGCCATTAACAGGAAGGAACCGATGCTAATGGTAAATAGTTTTTCTTTCATGGAATTTAGAATTGAAAAAAGGTGAACAAATAAGGGTCATGGATCAACGCGGAATATTTTTATCTAGTGGAGTAAATTTGCAGCTTGTTGCCTGGGTAACAAAATTTAGGGGTACGTCAAAAGTACGCGGTTTTTTGTCTTCCCCAGGATTATACTGATTTTGATGATTTTACAGATTTTTATTTTATGATTTATAGAGATAAAAAATACCTGTTATCCTCTCCCTTTATCTTTTAATCCTATAAAATCATTAAAGAAAAAAAACTGTAAAATCATCAAAATCAGTATAATCCTGGGGAAGACAATATCCGCTATTGCTTTACAAAAGTGATCCCACTGAAATGGCATCCCCCCTGCACAAATGCCACCCGCAATCTATTGGTGCCTTTTGCCAGTTGAATGTTCTTCAGCTCCACCAACTGCCATACTTTATCATTGCCGGGAACGGCGATATTAGTAGCCAGCGCTTTACCGTTACCCGTAATAGTAAAACGCGCCCCGGCGCTGTCGGTGTCTGCACGCACTTTCACCTGCAAGGTATAAGTACCGGGACTAGTCACCTCCGCAGTATATTGCAGCCACTCTCCGTTTTCTATATTAAAAACAAAAAACTCATTACCTTCTCTTTTAATATCCACCCCATCATTACGGTACGCATAACCACGATTCCCCTGTGTATTTACGCCCGGTGTATAATGATAGCTCGCCGTGTCCATATCAGCATAAGCGGATAAATTTCTCCCTAAATCATAATCTACTGCCTGGATGACGGCTTTATCCCTGATGTAATGTTCCTTAAATGGGATCGCCTCCGCGGAATGTACCTGTCTGAACATGGCATCTGTTACGTCTTTGTGATACACATTGTTCTCCAGGCGGGTATTACGTACAAACTCCGTTAATGCTTTCCAGGCATCATCTGCCGCAGGTGCGGGGGCCTTGCCACTCCAGTAATCCAGGATCGCCTGGTAGCCCGGGCTTACCTTAATTTCCAGGGGTTGATTACTACCTATCTTTTTCAGCTGCCACCATGCCCAGCCAATATCATTGCTTTCCACCATRCGGATGGTATTGGTATACCAGTTATTGGAATTTTCTCCGGATTCTCCCAGCCACAAAGGCAGGTTATACTTTTCCCGCAGGTCCAGGAAATGCTGAATGGAAGATACCTGCGTGAAATTGCCGTATTTATGAAAGCTCATCACGATATTATCATCCCAGGCAGGCAACAGGCCATTGTAATTATTCCCGAATCCATTGCCTTCTATGATAATGATATGCTTTTTATCTACTTCCCGGATCGCTTTGGTGATGTCCTGCATCAGCTGCTTCAAAGGCGCATTCTTTGTTTCCCTGGTGCCCCTGCTATCTGTAGCATCTTCAAAGCCCCAGTTGGGTTCATTAATAATATCATAACCGCCTATCCAGGGCTCATTGGCGTACCGCTCCGCCAGTTTCCGCCATAACGCAATGGTTTTACTGCGGTTAGCTTCACTTTCCCAGAGAGATGGTTTTTCCGGATGCCTGTCGGAAATAGGCAGATCATTCCCCTGTCCTCCCGGCGTAGCATGCAGATCCAGGATCAGGTACAGATGATTCGCCCTGCACCAGCTCAGTAAGGAATCGGTCAGTGCAAAACCTCTGTCCAGCCAGGTGTTTTGTCCGGGTACCGGTTCCTGATCTACCGGCAACGTATACAAATCAAAGTGCATTGGCAACCTCACAGAATTAAAACCCCAGGCCGCCATGGAGTCAATATCTCTTTTATTGGTATGACTGTTCAGCCACTCTTCATAAAAAGCCTGTGTTTTTTCCGGCCCTACCAGCTCCTGTATTTTTGCACGGATCTTATATTGCTGCCCGATATTGCCCAGCCGGAACATATATCCCTCCTGCAACATCCAGCCCCCTAATCCCATTCCCCGTAGAATGACCTTTTCATTCTTCTCGTTTACAATAATATGTCCCTGTGTTTTCA
The DNA here is from genome assembly GCF_052114225.1 of Chitinophaga sp. RAB17. Classification (NCBI taxonomy): domain Bacteria; kingdom Pseudomonadati; phylum Bacteroidota; class Chitinophagia; order Chitinophagales; family Chitinophagaceae; genus Chitinophaga; species Chitinophaga sp. RAB17. The sequence goes on from NZ_JBFREI010000003.1 coordinate 10,452, forward strand.
AATACCCCTGCCCGTTAGTCTGCCCAATCAATGCAGCTAAAAAAATGAGTACCAGCCCGTGGAATTTCAGCATGATCATATGTCTTTTAAAGAAAGACCAAGATCTATATTAAATAGGGAAAATTCATTTTTTCACCTACGTCATTTCTACTTCAGATTGCAATAACAGATTGATTATTAATCCGTCTTCATTACTACTATACTACATCAACAAAAAAATTCTACATTTAGTAAAACGCTTTTACATGAAGCCTTTTCTGTTGCTGGCACTTTTATTCCACGTAAGTTTCATTTATGCGCAAAACACCATTGGTCTACCCTCCATTGTCAACTACAGCAAAACCCAATACCAGGGCAACGGGCAAACCTGGGACATAGATATGGACAAACGGGGCATCCTGTACTTCGCCAATAACGAAGGATTGGTCACCTATAACGGTAACTACTGGAAACTATACCCAGTCCCCAATAATACGCGGTTACGTGCCGTAAAAGTAGCGCCCGATGGACGCATCTACGTAGGTGCTCAGGACGATTTCGGCTATTATTATCCGGATGCCAATGGTATACTTGTCTATACTTCTCTCAAAAAAAATATCCCCGCAGGGCAAACAGAATTTGCAGACATCTGGAATATTGCCTTGTACAACAACGCTGTTTACTTTAAAAGCAACAATAAAATATTTGAATGCCGTAATAATAAGATACAGGTATACAACGCTCCTGTGGAATGGAAAATAATGGGCAGCACCGCCCATGGCCTCTATGCACAGGACCTGCGACAAGGGTTACTGAAACTGGTGGCGGGTAAATGGCAACCCGTTTGTAAGGAAAGCTCCGGGCAACAACCACTAGTGACCGCATTCCTGCAGGAAGAAAATGATACCCTTCTCATTGCCACACTAAAAGATGGGCTGTATAAAATCAGTGGACAACAACTGGTCCCCTGGCGTACTGCCGCAGATGAAGTATTCCGCAACAGCCGTATCTACTGTGCCATCCCGCTGCAACAGGGCCAACTGGCCATTGGCACCTTTTCCAAAGGTTGCTATATCATCAATGGCGCCGATGGAAAAGTCATACAGCAATTCAGCATGGACGAAGGACTCCAGAATAATAATGTCCTGAAGCTGTTTACGGACCCTCAACAAAATATCTGGCTGGCACTGGATAACGGTATCGACCAGCTCCGTTATAATACTGCCATCAAACAAATTCAACCCGATAAACATAATTCCCTCACCACTTATGCGGCGCTGGTATTTAGCCACCGCCTGTATATCGGCACCTCCGATGGCCTCTACAGCACACCACTGGACAGCGTTACAGATATCAGTTTCTCAAAAGGCAATTTCCAACCCGTACCCAATACGAAAGGTCAGGTATGGAATCTGACCGCCGTTCAGCAACACCTGCTGATGGCCCACCAGGAAGGCACTTTTGAAATCAATGGCAACAAAGCCACGCCGCTGCTGAAAGATGTTGGCTGCTGGACTTACCTGGCGCTGGGTAACAGGATATTGACTGGTTGCTACAACGGGCTGGCCGCTATTCAATATAATAGTACAGCCGTTACCGTTACCCGGCATATCACCGGATTGTTTGAATCCCTGCGTTTCCTCGCAGCAGATAATGCGCAACGCATTTGGTCTTCTCATCCTTATCGCGGCGTATATCAACTCACACTGAAAAGTGATACCGCCTTGCATTCGCAGCTTTTTACACAAAAAGATGGCCTCCCCGCTACCAACAATAATTATGTATTCCGCATTCAAAACAAAATGGTGGCAGGCACTATGCAGGGCATCTACGAATATGAAGAAGCGAAACAACAATTCGTCCCTTCCCCTTCCCTCTATCCATTACTACACACCCGCAGCATACAATACCTGAAAGAAGACAGCAGTGGCAGGATCTGGTTTGTGTCCGATAAAAAACCAGGCGTCATAGACGCCGCTCACAAAACAGTGACCTGGTTTCCGGAACTGACAGGAAAAATTGTAGGTGGCTTTGAATTCATTTATCCCTATAATGATGAAAACATTTTCTTTGGAGGAGATAAAGGCATTTATCATCTTAATTATAAAAAATACAACAACCATGGCAGCCAACTCTCAGTGCTACTGGGACAAATAAAAGCCACCAGTAAAAAAGATACCCTCTTATTTGGTGGCTATGCGGTACAGGATGCAAAACAACGGGTGACGCTGCCTAATGCATACAATAGTTTTCATTTTGAATACACCGCACCAGCAGCTGAACAAGGTAACAACATCACTTACAGCTATCAACTGTCAGGATTCGATAAACAACCCGGAGAGTGGACCAGCAAAACAGAAAAAGAATATACCAATCTGCCCTATGGTCGTTATACTTTTTCCGTAAAAGCAAAAGATAATCTTGGCAATATCTCTCCTGCCGCTACCTACACCTTTACCATTTTGCCCGCCTGGTATCAAACCTACACGGCATGGGGACTGTATCTATTGCTGCTGGCGGGTTTCATCTACTTCCTGTATGGCCGTCAAAAAAAGAAATTTGCTGCGCAAAAAGAAAAACATGAGCAGGAACAACAACACCTCATTTTTCAGCATCAGTTGGAACTGGAAAGAAATGAAAAGCAACTGATCCAGCTACGTAATGAAAAACTGGAATCTGATGTACAGCATAAAAACAAAGAACTGGCAACTGCTACCCTGCACCTGGTGCAGAAAGGCAAACTACTATCCAATATCCGGGAAGAATTTATTCAGAGCGTAAAAAAAACAAACGATGCTTCCACATTGCCTTCTTTCAAAAAAGTAATGCGGCTGTTTGAAGAAGCAGAAAATAACGAAGAAGACTGGGCTCAGTTCTCACAACATTTCGATGAAGTACATAATAACTTCTTACGCACCCTGAAAAAATTATTTCCTGAACTCACTACTACCGATCTCAAGCTATGTGCTTATCTGCGCATTAATTTAACGACAAAAGAAATTGCACAGTCCATGGGTATATCCGTACGGGGCGTGGAAACCAGCCGATACCGGCTACGCAAAAAACTGAACATTGCAGGTGAAACACCCCTCTATGATTTCCTGATTGACATCAAAGCGTCATAAAAACATAACAGGAACTTTACAGGGATCAGACAATCAGGCCGGGCTTGCATCGTTTTTTCTGTTTATTTTTGCGGTGCATTTTTTAAAGAGATATTTACCTTGGCCAACGAACTCTCCAGAGCGAAATACATTTCGCTTATACTTATATTAGGTACACTTACAGCATTAGGACCATTTTCCATTGACATGTACCTGCCCGGCTTTCCGGCAATAGGTAAGGATTTAGGTGTAGACCCTACGCGGGTGGCACTCTCCCTTTCCAGTTTCTTCATCGGCATTTCAGCCGGCCAGTTATTGTATGGCCCGCTGCTGGACCGTTTCGGAAGAAAGAAACCACTTTATATAGGATTGCTCCTTTATGTGATATCCTCTATCGGATGTATTTATGCGTCCACCCTGGACAGCCTGATCATTCTGCGGTTTGTGCAGGCCATAGGCAGCTGTGCTGCTGCCGTGGCATCTGTAGCCATGGTGCGTGACCTGTTTCCCGTAAAAGAAAACGCGAAAGTATTTGCACTGCTCATGCTGGTAGTAGGTACCTCTCCCATGATAGCCCCTACAGTAGGCAGTTATGTGACCAGTGCCTTTAGCTGGCATGCCGTGTTCCTCATACTGGGTGCCATGGGCGCACTGATCCTGTTAGCCACCATTTTCTGGCTGCCGGAAAGTTTCAAGCCAGACACGTCTATGTCGCTCAAACCCAGACCCATTATCAATAACTTCCTCGCGGTAGTAAGTGAGCCACAGTTTTATACGTATTGTTTTGCAGGCGCCATTTCCTTTTCGGGCCTGTTTGCTTATGTATCCGCGTCTCCACAGGTTTTCATGGACATTTATAAGCTAAGCGATAAAGCCTATGGCTGGATCTTCGCCTTCCTCTCTATCGGCCTGATTGGCTCCAGCCAGGTGAATAGCTTATTATTAAAACGCTTCACCAGCCAGCAAATAGTACCGGTGGCATTGGTTGGCCAAACTATTACTGGTCTTATTTTCGTGATATGTGCCTGGAACAACTGGTTATCGCTGCCGGGCATCATCGCACTTCTGTTTGCATTCCTTTGCTGTCTGGGCTTTATCAATCCCAATACAGCCGCTTTATCACTGGCACCTTTTACTAAAAATGCCGGTAGTGCTTCGTCGCTGATGGGTGCAATCCAAATGGGTATTGGTTCCCTGGCATCTACGGTAGTGAGCTTATACAATACGCACACAGCTACTCCAATGGCAGTAACCATGTGCGGATCTTCTTTTGTAGCATTACTGATTTTAGTGGTTTGCAGCAGGAATATCAAAACAGCGGTTACTGCTGCGCCAGCAGCTGCTGCGATGGCCCATTAAACCATCACGGCGCCCCCGTCTACCACAATAATCTGACCGGTGCTGAAGCCTTCACGCATCAGGTATAAATAGGTTTGTGCAATATCTGCCGTTTCACCTACACGGCCTACCGGCAACGCAGCTGCTGCCTGTGCATACATCGCTTCACGGTCAGCCTCCGCCATCCCCGCCCACAGGTCGGTTTTCACAATACCCGGAGATACGGCATTGACCCGTATAGGCGCCAATTCCATGGCCAATACACGGGTTAATCCATCCATAGCGCCACAGATACATGCGCCCGCTGCCCAGCCCTTCTGTGGCCTTAAACTGGCTATTCCGGTAGTCAATACCACCGAACCACCCGGCAGTATATGCGGACTGGCATATTTCACGGCATTCATAGCACCCAGAAAACGTAACTGTAAAGCGTCCAGCATGTCTGCACTGCTGAAATCAGCGACCTGCCCAAACGGGAAAGGACCACCCGCTGTAAATACCAGGTGATCAAAAGCACCGGCACCGTTAAAGAAATCACGTACAGCTGCCTCATCACGCAGATCTAAGGCAACACCCTGGGCCGTACCAGGTAAAGTAGTCAATGCCTTGTTTACCCGTTCCTGGTTACTGGAAACAATGATTACCAGGGCGCCTTCTGCCGCTGCTGCCTGCGCCGTAGCCAAACCAATACCCGCTGAGCCACCCAATACCATCACCTTTTTTCCTGTCAGATTTGTATTCATAACCTTTTGTTTTTTATGAATACAAAATTCGTGTGTGGCAGGATGATGGCATTTACCAAATGGTAAAAACGATATTAAGCAGTATAGTTTTTCCGGATCCTGCTGAGCGATTGTTGGGTAATACCCAGGAAAGAAGCAATGGTACTTAAAGGTACGCGCGCCGCGATGTCGGGCTCCTGCTGCATAAAATGACGGTAACGCTGCGTAGCATCCAGCCCGGTGTACTCGTTCCGGGTCTCTATCTTTTCCATCAGCACCCGCTGGTTAATAGTCGTGATCAGTGATTGCAGATAAGGGATCTTTTCGTATAACCACAACAGTTGCTCCCGGTGCATTACTGTCAGCTCTGCCTCACACGCAGCTTCCAGCCTATACGCGGCGGGCGTCTGCTGGGAATAACTATCAAGCACCGTAGCGCATCTGTATTCCTTCAGGAAAAACAGGGTAATATCTTCCCCTTCTTCTGAATGCTTCACCAGGCGCAACACACCTTTGCTGATAAAGAATATTTCTTTCGCTACTTTGCCTTCTGCCAGCAACACGGTGCCTTCTTTCACGGTACGCGTACTAAGACCGGCAGATAACAACTCCCAGTCCGCCGCTGTAACAGGGTGCAACAATTGAAGATAATCGTGAAAAGATCCGGCAGCTATCATAGTAACTAATTTCTTTACAATATTATACAGAGAATTTGAAAATCCTTCCGCTATCTTTTACCTTTAAATATTTTTATGAAGATCCCGGCGTTCGCACTGCTCCTGCTTTCCTTTACAGTCCATGCACAATCATTTAAACCTTTAGCGGATAGTATCCGGAAAGCCTATGATATTCCCGCACTCGGTTATGCTGTGGGGAAGCACTGGAAAAACGCTACGGCTATTAAAGGGAAATTGTATCTTTATCATCTCCCAAAAAACACTACCCATGGCACACAATGAAAAACTGGCTGACCGTGTTCGTGAAATCCTCGCTGCAGCTACCAGCAATGTGGAAGAAAAGAAAATGTTCGGCGGACTCTGTTTTATGGTCAATGATAAAATGTGCGTTGGCGTGCGTCCCGAAAGAATAATGGTGAGAATAGATCCGGCCACCTCCGATGCGGTGCTGGAAGCCACACCCGATGCGAAGGTAATGGTACATGGCGGTAAAGAAATGAAAGGATTCATTTTTATAGACGAGTCAGCACTCACTACTAAAAAACAACTGCTTCATTGGATTAAAATGGCATTAGATTTTAATGCAAATGCTAAGTCTTCAAAGAAAAAGTAATCCGAAACCGCCGATCAGGGAATGATTTGCCGCATTTTTTTCTATCTTTAAAGCCCTCCGGAAAAATTGTAGCATCATTAGGAACCTGATTTTTTAACTGGCATTATTCGATTTGCTTATGAACACTTTTACACTGATAACGGCTTTAGTTACCATTAGTGCATTAATTTCCTACATCAATAACCGTTTTATAAAATTACCGGGAACCATAGGCGTGATCGTGGTTTCACTCCTGTTGTCCGTACTGATTCTGTTAACCGGTAAAATATTTCCCGATGCTTTTGCATTCATTAAAGACCTGACCAATGGCATCGACTTTACCGGTACACTACTGGACGTAATGTTAGGTTTCCTGCTCTTCGCCAGTGCCCTTCATTTCGATTTCAATAAACTAAAAGCGCAACGATACCCGGTGCTGGTGCTTAGTACCGTAGGTGTTATCGGCTCTACCTTTATATTCGGATTCCTGTTATACTGGGCTACACAGCTGATGCATATTGATTTACCCCTGGTATATTGCCTGCTCTTCGGCGCATTGATTTCACCCACAGATCCCGTGGCCGTTTTATCCATCTTAAAAAAATCAAAAGTACCACCTGCCCTTGAAACTATTATCGGTGGCGAGTCTTTACTGAATGATGGTACCGGCATTCTCTTGTTTGTGATCCTGAAAGAAGTAGCAGGACAGGCAGATACACATGTCTCCCTGTCATATGCCGCGGCCTTGTTTTCACAGGAAGTTTTTGGTGGTATCGCGCTCGGCGTTATCTCCGCCATCGTTGCTTACAGAACCATGAAACGGGTAGATGACTTCCAGATCATTGTAATGGTGTCCTTGTCGATGGTGATGGTGATATCTGTGCTGGGAGCCATGTTACACGTGTCCATTCCACTGGCAGCAGTGTCAGCGGGGCTGATCCTGGGTAATACATCCCTGGGTACCAAACAGTCGGAAGATATGCAACACTATTTTCACAATGTATGGAGCCTGATAGATGAATTACTGAATACTATCCTGTTTGTGATGATAGGGCTGCAGATTGTGATCATGCCGTTTTTACAAAACTATTGGTTCACCGGTTTATTAGCTACGCTATTCGTACTGGTGGCACGCGCACTGAGTATTACCGTGCCTTCCATTCTATTAAAACGTACGCTGAACATTAACTATAAAAGTATTACGATCCTGGTATGGGCGGGGCTGCGGGGAGGTATTTCTGTAGCACTGGCGTTGTCTTTACCGGAATCACCGTATAAAGAAATTATTCTTTCGGCCAGCTATTTTGTGGTGTTGTTCTCTATTATTGTACAGGGATTGACCCTCAAGAAAGTGGTAGATCGAATGGTATAGCGGATATCCCCTTACGCGGCAGTAGCGCCGCGTAAGGGGATATTATTTATTTTATGCGCAGTTCCTTTGTGAGCACAAAGTCTGCCGAACTCTTTCCTATATTAATCTTATAAGTGCCTTTATATAGCTTCCAGGCATGTTTGGATAAATCCCATTTCTGCAACTCAGCTACCGGTATTTCCAGTTGCACTACTTCCTGTCCGCCCTGTTTCACCAGCACCCGCCTGAATGCTTTCAATTCCTTTACCGGCATGCGTTCTACATCAGGATAGCTGATATAGGCCTGCACTACTTCATCACCATCATATGCACCGGTATTTTTTACAGACACGGCTACACGAATGGTATCATTGTTCCTGTATTCCTTTGCAGGAGCTGTTTGCCAGGCATAATCAAATTTCGTATAGCTAAGACCGTAACCAAATGCGTATTCCGTATTACCTTTAAAATAGCGGTAGGTACGGTTTTTCATGCTATAGTCTTTATAATCCGGTAACTCATTCAGCGAATTATAAAAAGTAACCGGCAGGCGCCCTGCGGGCGAATATTTTCCGAAGATGATATCCGCGAGGGCATTACCGCCCTGTTCACCCGGATACCAGGCCAGGATCACCGCGTCTGCATAAGGTGCAATGGCCGCTACATCTACTGCACTACCGGCAGTAATCACCGCAATGATCGGTTTTTTATGCGCTGCCCGCAGCTTCTTCATAAACAGGATCTGCGAACGGGGCAAACTTAACGTACTTTTATCTCCACCGGAATCAGAAAGAAATGCATCACCATCTTCACCTTCCAATAAAGGAGTTAAGCCAATCACCGCTACTGTTACATCGCAGTTCTCAGAAGCCCAGATACCGCCAAAATGCAGTGTATCCGTGAAATCACATCCCTGGTCGTATTGCATCGCCATACCGGGACCCGCAGCCTTGGCCAAACCGGCAGCAAAAGTAACCATGTCGCCGGATACGCCGTGATAGTTACCCATCAATGCTTCCAGCGAAGCAGCATTCGAACCGGTTACTAGCATAGATGCATATTTATCCCGGTTCAATGGCAACACACCATCATTCTTCAGCAATACCATACTTTCCCTGGCAGCTTCCCGCGCCAGCCCGGCATGGTAGGTGTTGTTTACGCTATCAACGCCAAACCGGCTATAAGGACTGGCTTCCGGCGCGTTATAGAGTCCCAGTTTCAGCTGGGTGCGTAAACTGGCGCTAAGCGCACTGTCTACCTCTGCAGCAGTGAGCCATCCTTTATCAATCGCCTTCATGACATCGTCCTGCAGAATATTGGCGCAGTCCAGGTTAACACCAGCTTTAATCGCTGCCGCCGCCACTTCCTCACGGGTAGGAATGGCTTTATGCCTTAACCAGATATCATCCAGTGCCCAGCAATCCGTTACTACCTGGCCGCCAAATTTCCACTCGTGACGCAGAATGTCCTGTAACAGTGTATTTCCGGTGCAGCAAGGCTGGCTGTTTACCCGGTTATAAGCACACATAATAGACTCCACCTTACCATCTACCAGCCTCTTAAAAGCATAGAGGTAAGTTTCTCTTAAATCCTTTTCATCTATAATCGCATTAAAGCTATGACGATCGGCTTCCGGGCCACTGTGTACCGCGAAGTGTTTGGCACAGGCGGCCGTTTTCAGCATGCCCGGCACATCCCCCTGCAGGCCCTGTACAAAGGCTCCGGCCATCGTGGCTGTCAGGTAAGGATCTTCTCCATAGGTTTCCTGCCCGCGGCCCCAGCGGGGATCCCGGAAAATATTAATATTAGGAGTCCAGAAGTTAAGCCCCATGTACTGCACATGCCGGTGCTGCTGCACCGCCAGGTTATACTTGGCCCGCGCTTCCGTGGAAATAGTACTGGCTACCTCCCGCGCCAGTGGCGCATTAAAGGTGGCAGATAAACCAATTGCCTGCGGATACACCGTGGCTTCACCGCCCCTGGCAATACCATGCAGGGCTTCATTCCACCAGTTATAAGCCGGCAGCTGCAACCGCTCTATCGCCGGACTGTTGTATCCCAGCAGGGAAATCTTTTCCTGCAGGGTAAGCGTATGCAACAAATCATTTACCCGCTCATTCAACGGGGCTGCAGCATTCCTGAAAACTGCCTGCTGTTGCGCTCCCGCCTTAAAGACGAATAAAAATACAATTGAATAAAGAATGAAATACTGTTTTCTCCGCATGCTAAAACCTGAATTTTTATTTAAAATATATCCTGCCACCTCCGCAAGTTATCACATAAAAGAGATAATCATTCCCCGGCTGCTGCTCACTGATTTAATTTGTTTAATATCGTACAGGAAATAATAAAATAGTATAACTACCAGCATATGAATAAATGGGAAACAATAAGAGCCGATTACCCGGTGACCAATAAAAGCGTTTATCTGTTTACCAATGGCGGTGGCCCCGTGAGCACCCCATTTGTACAACATGCCCATACCCTGCTCACTGAACTCAGCGAAAAAGGCCGGATGGTCATGCCGGGATGGAATCAACAGGTAGATGAAGTACGACAACAGGTGGCTCAGATGCTCAACGCACAACCAACTGAAATTGCGTTCATCACCAACACCGCACATGCCATGACCTTACTCTATGACATGTTTCCAAAAAGCTACGAAATCATCACCATGCGGGATGAATTTCCTACCGGCATTGTAGGCTGGATGCACAGCGGATATACCCTCCATCTTGTAGAAAGCGATGCCAATCAGCACATCTCCCTGGAGGCCATTGCCGCGCAAATTACTCCCGCCACAAAAATCCTGATCACCAGCCATGTGATGTTCAGGACAGGCTTCCGTCAGCAACTGAAAGAAATTGGCGAATTATGCAAACAACATGGCATCATCCACATCGTAGATGCTACACAATCATTTGGAGTAAATGATATTGATGTACAGGAATGTAATATAGATATCCTCATCTTTCACGGCTACAAATGGGTAACCTCAGGATATGGCAGCGGCGCTATGTATGTATCCCGGCAACTCCTGGATAAATACCCGCCTACCGTGATGAGCTGGTACAATGTAGATTATGAAAAGCCTGACTTTGATCTGGTGAAAGACTATACCATTTTTACTCCTAAAAAAAATGCGCTGGCTTTTGAAGCCGGTACACTTCCTTTCATCAATATCCTGCTGCTGGGGCATACGCTGGCATATCTGCAACGTATAGGCATTACGGATATAGCGGCCTACATACAGGAGTTAATTGATTACCTGAGGCAACAAGCCAAAGCACATGGTATCAGACTGCTGTCGGACTATGCGCCGGCCAACCGCTCTGCTATTCAACTGCTGGAAATTACGGAGGAACAAAACCTAAAAGTGGTACAAAATAACATTAAGGCGAGATATAAAAATAACAGGCTGACGGTAGCGCTTAATTTTTATAATAATAAGGAAGATATAGACCGCTTATTTGCTGCGATTGCCTGATGCGATTTTTTGTCTTATTCAGGATTATACTGATTTAGATGATTTTCCAGATTTTTACTTTTCAATTTTTTGAACAAAAAGATGAGGGGAGATATAATCGAACTTCGCTTAAATCTACCCTCATCTTTTTAATCTTGTAAAAACAAAAACTGGAAAATCATCTAAATCAGTATAATCCTGAATAAGACAAAAACTCGCTAAAAATCGAAATTATCCGGATCTGGTCCTACTCTTTCTCCGCAATCCAGTGCAGCTATTTTCTGCACATCTTCTTCGCTGATATTAAAGTTAAAAATGGCTGCATTGGAAATAATCCGCTCATTGCGGATGCTTTTAGGAATAGTCACCACTCCTTTCTGCAGATCCCATCTTAATACCAGTTGCGCCACAGATACTTTGTATTTGGCAGCCAGTTCTTTCAACAAGGGCACGTCAAAGGCTTTACCCTGCATCAGCGGGCTCCAGGCTTCGTATTGTACCTGGTGTTGCTGACAGAAGTCCAGCAATGGCTGCTGTACCAGGTAAGGATGAAACTCCAGCTGATCTACCATAGGAACCACCTTGGCGGTCTGAAATAAATCCTCCAGGTGATGTTGCAGGAAGTTGCTGACACCAATCGCTTTTACCCTGCCATCAGCATACAATGTTTCCAATGCGCGCCAGGTTTCTTTGTATTTCCCTTTCACCGGCCAGTGGATCAGATACAGATCCAGGTAATCAGTCTTCAGTTTTTCCAGGGAAGCATCAAACGCTTTTAAGGTGCTGTCGTATCCCTGGTCGGCGTTCCATACTTTCGTAGTGAGAAAAATATCTTTTCTGTCGGTCGTATTTTTCTCAATGGCAATACCAACGCCTTCTTCATTATCATAAATAGCAGCGGTATCTATATGGCGGTAACCCGCATCCAGTGCATAGGTAACGGAGTCTATTACTTCCTGCCCGTCTTTTGTTTTGAAAACACCTAATCCGAAATAAGGCATCTGTACACCATTCGCGAGTTGTACAGTACCATTAATGTCTGTAATATTCATCTGATGGAAGTTTTATGGTTTTTTAAATGTTATCTGATTGTTTGAAACGCCAGCGGTGCCGGTTTGTTCATTCTTATATAAAATTTGTACAAAGCAACAGCCCGGTAAAGGCAAGCGCAGCCCCCGCATATTCCGGTGACTTATAGCTATAAGTCGCTGCCAGTGGTAACGATCTGCAAAACGCAAATTTACGACCATTCAAACCGGTAGCCCTGGTAAATATTAAAGATAAATTTGTATAAAGATGAGAAAAAGGACCTGCACCTGCTGCCAGGCAATCAATGCAGGAATGTCAACGAATTAGTTTTTTTCATATAATTAAAGTATCTTTGCGGAGCAATTTAAAGCACATGAAACGTATTCTCACATATCAGGCAACCAGGCACACAGCTACCGTTATCAGAGCGGTAATTGCAAGTACTTGCATTGTCTTAATTCAAGACGGGGAGGCAGATCCATCCCGGATATGAGAGGTTAATATATAACTCCTGAAATCTTTTCAAGGGGCCTCTTCATCCGAAGAGGCCTTTTTTATTTGCTTCCCCCACTACTCCACATTTTTCCAGACAAGAAAATTTATAATGATGAACTGCAACAGGAAATTTATTATTAAAACATTGTCAGTTACACGGCTGGACCGGTAATGCAGGGCATCCTGTTGCATGTTTGCAAAGGCCTCTCATTACCAGATGAGAGGCTTTTTTTATTCCTTTTTAAATAGAAATTATATGAAACGCTTAGCGGATTTTAGAAATATAGGTATCATGGCTCACGTAGATGCAGGTAAAACAACGCTCACGGAACGCATGCTTTACTTCACCGGCTTTACACATAAACTGGGTAATGTAGACGAAGGCAACACTGTTATGGACAGCGATCCCCAGGAAGAAAAAAGAGGTATCACTATTTCATCTGCAGCGATTACTACGTATTGGAAGCACGGGGATAACACCTGGCAGATCAATATTATTGATACACCCGGCCACGTAGACTTCACCGCTGAAGTAGAACGTTCGCTGCGGGTGCTCGACAGCGCCATCGCAGTATTTTGCGCCCGCTCCGGTGTACAACCTCAGTCAGAAACAGTATGGCATCAGGCCAATCATTATAACATTCCCCGCATTGCGTTCATTAATAAAATGGACCGGCAGGGCGCGGATTTCCGCAGAGTAGTGAATGAAATACGGGAACGCCTGAACGCCAACGTATTGCCGGTACAAATACCAGTCGGTGCAGAAGATGATTTCACCGGCGTGATTGACCTGGTAACCATGAAAGCACTCGTATGGAATACACCCGATGGCAAAACGTATGACACACTGGATATTCCTGCCGAATTGCTGGAAGCAGCACAGGAAGCAAGGAACTATCTGCTGGAAGAATTATCACTGCTGGATGAGTCGTTATTGAATAAATACACCACCCATCCCGGAAGCATTACACCAGCAGATATATATACAGCCTTACGCGGCGCTACCATCCGTATGGAAGCAGTTCCCGTACTGACAGGTGCGGCCTACAAAAACAAAGGCATACAGCCCCTCCTGGATGCAGTAGCCACCTATTTGCCTGCGCCTTCAGACGTAGGTATGGTAAAAGCTGCTGACCCGGATACAGATGAACCCGTGATGATACCCGTGAGCGAAACATCTCCATTGGCGGCCCTTGCATTTAAAATCATCACAGATGATTACGTAGGGAAGTTAACGTTAGTACGTGTATATGCAGGCATCTTACGCAGTGGAGATACACTCTGGAACAGCCGCACCGGCCGTAAAGTCAGGATCAGCCGTTTGATGCGTATCATGTCCGATAAATATGAAACCGTGGAAGAAATTGGTGCCGGCGACATTGGCGCGGTGGTAGGATTAAAAGATGTGAAAACCGGGGATACCCTTTCACATCCCGATCACCCGGTACTGCTGGAAAAAATCAGCTTCCCGGAACCCATGATAGGATATGCGATTGAAGCTAAGTCGGCCAAAGAAAATGATAAACTCGGTGAAGCACTGGCCAGATTGCTCGATGAAGATCCTACCCTCAGCGTAGCAGTAGATAACGCCACCGGGCAAACGATTCTGAAAGGAATGGGTGAACTCCACCTGGAAGTAGTGCTGGAAAAGCTGGCATCACAATATCACCTGGAGGTCAACAAAGGACAACCGCAGATTGCATACAAGGAAATATTTACGAAAGCCGTTACCCACCGCGAGGTATATAAAAAACAAAACGGTGGCTCCGGTAGCTTTGCAGAAATAGAATTTGAATTATCTCCGAAAGAAGATGATGTACCCGGACTGGAATTCATCAACGAAATCAAAGGCGGTGCTATTCCAAAAGAATTCATCCCTGCGATCAGCAAAGGTTTTGAATCGGCCATGCACAATGGCGCCCTGGCGGGATATCCGGTGAAGTCCATGCGCGTAAAATTACTCGATGGAAAAATTCACGACACCGATTCACACGCCATGGATTTTGAACACGTGGCCGTCATCGGTTTCAAAAAGGTAGCGGCCAAGGCTGGCCCCCGCCTGCTGGAGCCCTGGATGAAAGTAGACGTAACCATGCCGGAGGAATATACCGGCGCCTTAACAGGTGACCTGAACAGACGCCGTGGTGTGATCAAACACATCGCCATGGATACACAGGTACAAACCATTACCGCAATGGTACCTTTGTCCGAATTATTCGGCTATATAACGGTACTGCGTACACTCTCGTCCGGCAGGGCATCAGCCACGCTGACATTTGATGGTTATCAAACCGTTCCTGAAAACATCAGCAGCGGTATACTGGTGAAATAAAAAGAAAATGGTGAAGGAATAAATCCCTTCACCATTTTTGTTATTGCGAAAAAACCATGCGCTAATTGGATAAAACATGATCCTCCCGTACATCCTGATAAAACTGTTTTACCAACCGGCTGTCCGGCAGGGAATTCAATACGGCAATAAGCCATTTCCCATCCTTATGTACCACCTTTCCTTTATAATACCCCACAGACATCAGTTGTATCTGTCCGCTGGTCAGATCTGTCCATAAACAGGAAGCATACATACTAACTTTCACGGTGTCATTTACACCAGGGAAAAACTGCATATTGGTAATCATATGTCTGGGCTGAAAATGTGAGTCTTTCGTACTCATGACTAAAGTCTCTATTTTGGCGGTCCAGTTCTGTTTCCCCTTTAACTTCACCCCGTCTACCTCTCCACGGATACTGTCGTCCATAAATTCCACACATTTAGCCAGGTCGCCATTATCAAAATGCTCGCAGAAACCAAGTATGACTTTTTCTATTTGCTGTTGATCTTTAAATCCAAAATCACTGGTGGCCGTCGTGTCAGGGGATGCAGCCGGGCCGGCGGGGATAAGTTTTTCTTTGGGAGATGATTGACAGGAAAATAATCCTGTTATGCAGCATACTACTACAACGGCGATAAGGGAGTATTTGAACATCAGGTGAATTTTATGATATAACAAAACAAACGCATAATAAGTTTTATTATATCATAAAATATTCTTTCTATAAGGCTGTTATCGGGGACCAGCTATTAATATATACCTGGTTATAAGGGGCAATTCTGATGGTAGTCAATGAGTTCTATCGGCGTATTCGCCAGTTCAATACCTTTATAATAGGCTTCAATTTCATCCAGCACTGCTTCTACCTCTTCCACCGTTTTCATGGTCACCAGGCGGCTGCGGAATTGCTTGATATCCGGTAGTCCCTTCAGGTAATTGGCATAACAACCGCGCATTTCATTGATCCCCTGTACCGGCCCTTTCCATTCTACAGATAAACGCAAATGTTTCTTACTCACGGCGATACGCTCTTCCAATGTAGGACCAGCCATAATTTCGCCCGTCTCAACATAGTGCTTGATTTCACGAAACAGCCACGGGTAGCCAATTACCGCCCGGCCAATCATAATACCATCCACCCCATATCGGTTCTTGTATTCCAATGCTTTCTGCGGACTATTGATATCTCCATTACCAAAAATGGGAATATGTATACGTGGGTTGTTCTTTACTTTTCCGATCAGGTCCCAGTCGGCCTGTCCTTTATACATCTGGCAGCGGGTACGCCCATGGATAGCCAGGGCTTTAATACCTACATCCTGCAAACGTTCTGCTACTTCTTCTATGTTTTTGGAGTCTTCATCCCAGCCTAGCCTGGTTTTCACGGTCACAGGCAGTTTGGTCGCCTTCACACAGGCCGCTGTGAGGCGCACCATCAGGTCCAGGTCTTTCAACACACCGGCACCAGCGCCTTTTCCTGCTACCTTCTTCACCGGGCAGCCGAAATTAATATCCAGCAGGTCCGGATTGGTGACATCTACTATTTTAGCCGCCATAGCGAGACTGTCTTCATCGCCGCCAAAGATCTGTATCCCTACAGGACGCTCATATTCGAAAATATCCAGTTTCCTCCTGCATTTGATAGCATCGCGTATCAGCCCTTCACTGGAAATAAATTCCGTATACATCAGATCAGCCCCGGCATCCTTGCACACCGCCCTGAACGGAGGATCACTTACATCCTCCATAGGTGCCAGCAGCAAAGGAAAATCAGGCAGCGTTATGTTGTCAATCTTTACCAAAATCAATATTTTTTCGCAGAAGGCGGAAAGATAAGCATTATTGCCGAATGAGTGGGATTGACCGGTAACCCGGAATATAGAAAAGCTTTGTTGCAGATAGACGGCTTTCTCCAGGACCGGAATAAGTATAGCAGTTGTTTCGGAATTATTTTACCGAACGTTTGGTAATTAAAAACTTTCTCTTACCTTTACACCATGAGACCGCAAAAAATAGATGATACGCAGCTGATTGAAGGACTGATGTCAATATTGCAATCCAAGGGCTTTGAAGGCGCCAGTCTCAACGACATGGCCAACGCTACAGGCTTGCAAAAGGCGAGTCTTTACCACCGGTTTCCGGGCGGTAAAAATGAAATAGCTATTATGGTTCTCCAGTTTGTACATGCCTGGATAAAGGATCATATATACCTGGTATTGACAGAGAAAGGCGTAGCCCCTGCCACCAAATTGCAACGGGCTATACAACACATCAGGCAACTGTATCAGAACGGTGAAAAAAGCTGTATCCTGAACGCACTATCGCTCGATTCGGGATTGGTAGTATTAGGCGATGAGATCAGCAAGGCAATGCAATTGTGGATCGATGCGTTTACCGCGCTGGGCATCGAGCAGGGCTTTACCACAGCTCAGGCCAAAAGCAGGGCCAGACAATCACTGGTACTCATACAAGGAAGTTTAGTACTTGCCAAGGGATTGGGAGATCCCGGTCATTTTCAAAAAGCACTTTCCGATGTGAAACTGCTTTTTGCCAGCGAGTAAAATTTTTTACCCATAAATCTTACCGAACGTTCGGTAATAATATAATCAATATTAAATAAAATAAAATGAGCATTGTAAAACACAACACCGCATCAGTAAATGGAGTCGACATTTTCTACCGGGAAGCCGGTCAAAAAGGCAATCCTGTCCTGGTATTATTACATGGCTATCCCAGTTCATCACATATGTATCGCAACCTGATGCAGCACCTCGCAGATGATTATTACCTGATTGCTCCCGACTACCCGGGATTCGGCAGGAGCGCCCAACCTCATATGGCCGACTTCAACTACTCATTCAGCAGTTTCGCCGGCATTGTACAAGGTTTGCTGGATCAGCTAAAACTGGACCGTTACAGCCTTTACCTGATGGACTACGGTGCACCGGTGGGATTCCGCATCGCCACCGCTCATCCTGAAAAAATCGAATCGCTGATTGTTCAGAACGGCTGCGCCTACGATGAAGGACTGGAGCAGTTTTGGGATCCTATTAAGGATTACTGGAAAGACAGGAACAACAAAGTAGCAGAACGCACGCTGGAAGGCTTTCATAGTATGGAAGGACTACAGTGGCAATACACCCACGGCGTACCCGATACCACATTAGTCAGCCCGGACAACTGGGAGCACGACCTCCGGCATTTGCAACGCCCCGGCAACGACAGGATACAACTTCAGCTGTTCCACGACTATCAGAGTAATGTAGCCTTATATCCTCAATGGCAGGAATACTTTCGTACCCACCATCCCGAAATGCTGATCGTTTATGGTAAGAACGATTATATTTTCCCGGTAGCCGGCGCAGAAGCTTATAAAAAAGATGTAAAACACCTCCAATACCATCTGTACGATACAGGACATTTTGCATTGGAAACCCATGGTGAGGAAATGGCCGCTACCATCAGGGATTTTCTTAACAGGAAAGTTATCCGAAAATCTCCGGCCACCGCCTGATAGTTGTAATATTGCGTCGCCGGAGCGCGCTTTTACAGCCACTCCGGCTACCATCTTTTTTATATACCTGATAGTTACCAATATTTAAATCATCACCACATGAAACACCGGCTGTCTTTTCAAATCACACTAATCTGGATATTTATGATCATCGCATCAACTGCTGCTGCAAAAAAAGAATACCCTGTGTACCACAGGACCATGAAGGTCGACGGCATTACCATCTTTTACCGGGAGGCTGGCGATCCTACCAGGCCTACACTCCTGCTGCTACATGGATTCCCTTCCTCTTCCCACAACTTCAGGACGCTCATCCCTCTGCTGAAAGATGACTTCCATATACTCGCGCCGGACTACCCCGGTTTCGGATTCAGTGATATGCCATCCATGTCCGAATTCGATTATACTTTTGAAAACTATTCACTTTATATAGAAAAATTTCTTGTGCAGAAAGGCGTGACCAAGTGCAGTATGTATTTGTTTGACTATGGCGCACCGGTAGGCATGCGGATCATCCAGCGCAATCCCGGTATCCTGGAGCACCTGGTGGTGCAGAACGGCAACATTTATGCAGAAGGCCTGAGTGATATACTTAAAATGTACAAGAAAAATATAGATGAAAACACCGCAGATTCCCGTGCTCAGGTGTATAAGGCGTTTGAACTGGAATACACCATGTTTGAATACCTGCATGGCGTGGGCGACAGCACAAAAGTAGCACCGGAAAGTTACCAGCTCGATCAATTCCTGATGGACAGACCCGGCAACAAAGAGATACAGTACAAACTGAAATACGATTATCGTTTCAATATTGCAGAGTATCCCAGGTGGCAGGAAACCTTGCGTAAGCTTGCCCCCCGCGTGCTGGTTGTATGGGGAGAGAATGATCCCGTATTCCTTAAGGCAGGAGCACTCGCATTTAAAAAAGATATTCCCGCAACGGAAATGTATTTTTATCCCACAGGACACTTTGCATTAGAAGAGTACGCCGTGGAAATAGCAGAGAAGATCAGGGTCTTTTTAAAACAGTAACATTGAATCATGCCCAAAGACATAAATAAGTGCATACTCCAGGGCAGGAAAAAAACTGTGCTAAATCAAATTTTAGACACTAAAACATCCCGAAAATCAAAATAGTCTCCAAAAACTGAAATTTATCAATTTAAAAAAGAAGGCCAGCCAAAAGGCCTTCTTTTACTTTTGGGTCGGCACCCCATAATTCACAAATTTTCCCTACATTTCCCTGGTATAATCTTTGGCCCCGCTCCTTAAAGCTTTCCGTATGCAAAAATTTGATGCAATCATAATTGGATCTGGTCAGGGCGGAAACCCGCTGGCCAAAAAAATGGCAGAAAAAGGATGGAAAACAGCAATGGTGGAACAGCGCTACCTCGGTGGTACCTGTATTAACGATGGCTGTACCCCTACCAAAGCCATGATTGCCTGTGCGAAAGTGGCACATACTGTTTTTCACAGCAAGTTATGGGGTGTCCACAGTCACGGCTTAACCGTAGATCTGCCCTTTATTGTTGCCAGGAAAAATAATATCGTGGAGCAGTTCCGCGAAGGAACCGCAAAAGGCCTGCAAACAGATGGCGTCACCCTTTTTATGGGCAGCGCAGCTTTTACCGGTAATAAAACCATCAAAGTAACCGGACATAAGGGAGAAGAAAATATCCTCACCGCAGATCACATCTTTATCAATACCGGCACTACGCCCAACATCCCGCCCATTCCGGGTTTGAACGAAGTCCCGTATTTTACTTCCACCACCATCCTGGATGAAGTAGTAATACCCAAATCACTGATTATCCTGGGTGGCAGTTATATTGCCCTGGAAATGGGACAACTCTATAAGCGTTTAGGCAGCGCCGTTACAATTATAGAAACGTCTCCGCAATTGGTGGCTAATGAAGATCCGGATGTAGCCGCCGTGATCAAGAAAATGCTGGAGTCAGAAGACCTGCAGATATACACAGGTACACAAACAGAACGCGTCAGCAGAACAGGGAAAACGATCCAGGTGGATATTGTGACGGGTACCAACCGGGAAACACTAACAGGAACGCATCTACTGATAGCTACCGGCCGCAAACCGCAAACACCGGCACTACAACTCCAGCACACCAACATACTCACCGATGAAAAGGGATATATCCTGGTGAATGACCAGCTGGAAACAACGGAGCCGGGCGTGTACGCCATTGGTGATGTAAAAGGAGGTCCGGCATTCACACATATTTCTTATAATGATCACCTCATTATTTATAAAAATCTGTTTGAAAATGCTACCTTTTCCGTCAAATCAAGACAAGTGCCCTATTGCATGTTTACGGACCCGCAACTGGGTCGTATTGGCATCACAGAAAAAGAAGCAAAAAAACAAGGCATCCCTGTTAAGGTCGCCTGTCTGAGTATGGATAAAGTAGCGAGAGCAATAGAAACCGGGCAAACAAGAGGCTTTATGAAGGCACTCGTACATGAACATACCGATGCCATACTTGGTGCCGCCATCATCGGTCCTGAAGGAGGTGAAATCATGTCGCTCCTGCAGATGGCTATGCTGGGAGGAATTACCGCCTCACAGGTACGTGAAATGGTATTTGCACATCCGCTGTATGCCGAATCGCTGAACAACCTATTTATGACCCTGGAAAAATAGGCTCCAAATTGAGCAAGTTTTTCCCCATATCATCCAATAAAACAAATGATTAAACTGGATCATGTTTCGAAAAGTTTCGGCCCGGAAAAAAAAGCGGTAAATGATATTTCCTTCGAAGTACCTGAAGGAGAAACGCTGGTATTACTGGGCACCAGTGGTTGTGGTAAAACCACTACCCTGCGCATGATCAACCGGCTGCTGGAACCCGGTAGCGGTCACATCTATGTAAATGGAAAAGAAATAAGACAACTCTCCCCGGAAATACTCCGCCGCAACATTGGCTATGTATTACAGAACACCGGACTGTTTCCGCATTACACTGTTAGTGAAAACATTGGTATAGTGCCGTCACTACTGAAATGGGACAAAGCACGTATCCGGGAACGCACCATAACGTTAATGGATAAACTCCGGCTACCGGCAGCGGACTACGCGGAAGTATATCCGCATCAGCTCAGCGGCGGACAACAACAACGCGTAGGCCTGGCCCGCGCGCTGGCGGCGGATGCACCGGCACTGCTGATGGATGAACCCTTCGGCGCACTCGATCCGCTTACCCGTATCAGCGTACGGAAAGAATTCAAAAATCTCGATGAAATCAGTAATAAAACCATCATCCTGGTCACACATGACGTAGAAGAAGCCTTTGAACTGGGCAACCGTATTTGCCTGATGAACGAAGGCCGTATTCAACAGCTGGGCGCACCCGCCGACCTGTTGTTTCATCCGGTCAATGACTTTGTCAGCTCCTTCCTGGATCCGCAACGGCTACAGCTGGAACTGAAAGCCCTGAAAATAAAAGACCTCTGGGCATGGATACCTGCCCGCCATGAATCAGGCGGCAACACCACGCTCACAGCCGAAAATACCTGCTGGGAGGCCCTGGAGGCAATGACTTCCCAACGGGTAGCCGTTGTATACAATCAGGAACAAAAAATAATAGATGGAAATGGATTAATGGACGCAATAGCCGCCTACAAAAAATAATACGACTGCATGGAATCCCGGGAAACACTATTTGATTTCGTACAACAACAATCCGGCAAACTGCTGGAACAAACCCTGACGCATACCGGTCTTACTTTTATATCAGTATTGCTGGCAGTTGCCATCGGCGTGCCCGCAGGCATCCTGATTACCCGTAGAAAAAAATGGTCTGGATTGGTACTGGGCTTCGCCGGTGTGATGCAAACTATTCCCAGTATTGCATTGCTGGGATTTATGATCCCCCTGCTGGGCATAGGTCCCAAACCCGCTATTGTGGCGTTGTTCCTGTATGCCTTATTACCTATTATCCGCAATACCTTCACCGGTATCAACGGAGTCGACCCCAGCGTTACAGAAGCGGCTACCGGCATGGGACTGAGCAAAAGGCAACTGCTGTTTAAAGTGCAGCTGCCACTGGCCTTACCCGTTATCATGGCAGGTATACGCACCGCTACCGTGATCAATGTAGGTGTGGCTACCCTCGCTGCCTATATCGCCGCCGGAGGACTGGGAGAATTTATTTTCGGAGGCATTGCCCTGAATAACACCAACATGATGCTGGCCGGCGCCATACCAGCAGCCTTACTGGCAATTCTGTTCGATTGGCTCCTGTCACTGTTACAACATATCAATATCCGTAAAGCCCGTAAAACATTATACATACTTCCCATCATCTTCGTGGTATTATCTTCTTTCTACCTCATACCGGATACTTACAACAGTAAAATGCTGGCAGGATTTACACCCGAATTTATGGGTAGAAAGGACGGCAACCTGGGACTGAAATCGGTATACGGTTTACATATCCGTACCCTGGTGATCAGCGACATGATCATGTACAAGGCTGCCTATGAAAAAAAACTGGACGTCATCAGCGGAAGCAGCACCGATGGCCGGGTAAAGGCATTTGACCTGGTGGTTCTGGAAGATGATAAACATATCTTCCCTCCCTACTACGCTGCTCCCATTGTGCGCAATGAAACCCTGCAAAAATATCCGGAACTGGAACCGGCACTCAATGTCTTGTCTGGTACAATTAATGATAGCATTATGACGGATCTGAATTACCGTGTTGACTATCTGAAACAAAATCCGGAGAAAGTAGCAAAAGATTTCCTTATCGCACAGAAATTATGGAAACCGGCAGGTACCGGCACAAAAGGAAGTATCCGCATCGGTTCCAAAATATTTGGTGATGGCTATATACTCGCCAATATGTACAAAATGCTGATCGAAGGATATACCGACCTGTCGGCAGTAACCAAAACGGGATTGGGAGGCACCAAAATAGTATTCGATGCCTTAACCAATGATCAGATAGATATGTACCCGGAATATACCGGCACCGGCTTACTGGTGATACTACAAACACCGCAGCAGGTAACAGACAGTATTATCAGCGACTCAAAAAAAGTATACGATTACGTGAGTACTGAATTTGAAAAACAATACAGCATAAAATGGCTGAAGCCAATTGGATTTAATAATACTTACGCATTAATGATGCGGAGATCAGCAGCCGAAAAATTACATATCAGCAGCATTTCGGCATTTACACATTATGTGAATAAACAGTAACGACCTGTAATTATGTTATTGAAAAAAGAATATGAAACCGTGCGCCGGCGAACAGAAAGTATCTGCGCGCCGCTGAAAACAGAAGACTATGTAGTCCAACCTATTGTGGATGTAAGTCCCCCTAAATGGCACCTGGGGCACACCACCTGGTTCTTCGAAACATTTATACTCGTGCCTAACGCAAAAGGATATACGGTATTTGATCCGCAATACAATTATGTATTCAACAGTTATTACGAATCAGTAGGCGCCCGCGTTATACGCACCAATCGTGGTAACCTCAGCCGCCCGGCGGTAGAGGACATTATGCGTTATCGTAAACATGTGGATGAAGCCATGGTTGCTTTTCTGGAAACAACAACACTTACTCCCGAGCTACAGGCACTCTTTACATTGGGCTTAAATCATGAAGAACAGCACCAGGAACTATTATATACCGATATTAAGTACATCCTTGGACACAATCCGCTATTTCCGGCATATGACCCCGCCCGTAAAGATATTCCACCGGTGAACAATCAACCCGGTTCCTGGTTAAATATGAGGGCAGGCATCTATGATATTGGATTTGCCGGAGAGGGATTCAGCTTTGATAATGAATTGGGCAGACATAAAGTATACCTGGCAGATTACGCCATCAGCGATACGCTGGTAACCAATACAGCATACCTGGACTTTATCCAGGCGGGTGGCTACCAGGATTTCCGGTACTGGCACGCAGAAGGTTGGGACTGGGTAAAAACGAACCAGGTCATCACCCCTATGTACTGGTACAACATAGATGGGCAATGGATGCATTACACCTGGCAGGGACTACAGCCCCTGATGCCCGACGCCCCGGTAGCACATGTGAGCTACTATGAAGCAGCAGCATATGCTGCCTGGAAGGGAGCCAGATTACCTACAGAATTTGAATGGGAGGCAGCAGCACCTCAGTTGGCATGGGGCCTTCGATGGGAGTGGACAGAAAGTGCCTACCTCCCCTATCCGGGTTTTGCCAAAGCCCCGGGTGCCATTGGTGAATACAATGGGAAGTTTATGATTAGCCAGATGGTACTGCGTGGCGGATCTGAGGTTACCTCACCCAACCACAGCCGTATTACCTATCGTAACTTTTTCCATCCTTCTCTCAGATGGCAATTTACCGGAATCAGATTGGCAAGATGATTGAACAACCACTCTGAAGAAATCGGGACTTTTTTGAGACAGTTAACTGTCAGTAGAAAGATAACATCAAAAAGTATTTATGACTGTAATTCCAACTGTGCTTCCGTGTAAACGCAAGCCCGCCACCGAAACATTCTACCATGATGTAGTGCAGGGCCTCAGCGCTCCGCAAAAATACCTGGACCCCAAATATTTTTATGATGCCACCGGCGACGCACTCTTTCAGCAAATTATGCAATGCCATGAATATTATCTGACGGGTTGCGAAATGGAAATCCTCAGCACCCAATCTGATCAGATTGCACAGGCATTACAAAAATATGCCGGTACCTTCGACCTCATAGAACTGGGTGCCGGTGATGCTACCAAGTCGATGCATTTGCTCCAGACATTGCTCGATAACGGCGTAGACTATACGTACTTTCCAATAGATATCTCCGCCAACGTTATTCATCAACTGGAAAAATCGCTGCCGGAAAAACTTCCGGGACTCCAGCTGCACGGATTAAATGGAGAATACTTTCATATGCTGCAGCAGGCGAACCAACATACCAGCCGGAAAAAAGTGCTGCTGTTTATGGGAGCCAATATTGGCAACTTCAGCATCACCGCTGCCAGGAGCTTCTGTCAGCAACTGAGGCAATACCTTCAGCCAGGTGATTTGTTGCTCACGGGATTTGATCTTAAAAAGCATCCGCAGGTAATTCTGAATGCTTATAACGATAGCCGCGGCATTACCCGTGCTTTTAATTTCAACCTGTTGCATCGGATTAACCGGGAGTTGCAGGCTGACTTTGATACCACAAAATTTGCGCATTTCCCCACTTACGATCCTGGTACCGGGGCCTGCAAAAGCTACCTTATCAGCCTGGAAGAACAAGTAGTACATATAGGTGACCATCTCACCGTATCCTTTGCAGAAAACGAATCGCTGTATATGGAAATCTCCCAGAAATACAGTCTGGAAGAAACGGATCAACTGGCCTCCTTTGCAGGATTTAAGCCAGTAGCCCGTTTCTTCGACCGGAAACATTGGTTTACGGATTGCCTCTGGAAATGCGTGTAGCTCGCTCCGTCATTTAATGCCAGGCGCCTAACATACGGCGCAGGGTCACAATTTCACCAGTGTGATAACTGGTATGATCCAATAACAATACCGCTTCCCGAAATAAATGTTGCCCGTTTCCCCATGGAAACGGGCTAAACAGATCTGCACCCGGCGCTTCCAGCAGACCTATAAAAGTATGCAGGTCCTCCTCCACCTGGGCCACACTGTGCTTCCAGGCAGCATCATCTGCCGGCACGGTTTCTTTCGGCCAATAAGCTTTGGGCCACTCTATTTCCTTATAATCAGGATTACGGGAAAAATCAAGGATATCAAACTGGGTGATGCGGATATGCTCTACCAGTTGCCAGATACTATAGGGCATTTCCCCGGGAACTACTCCCCTCAATTTGGCGGGGACCGATTTCACGGCATCGGCAAATGTTACGTGTGCATTCGCTTTCAGCAACATTTCCTTTAAAGACTTTACTAAAGTTGGAGCGTTCATAGAATAATATTGACTTTAACACTAAATTAATTAAGATCTTCTTTCTTCCTGCATAATTGCAAGGAGTGTTAACAAAGCGACAATACAACAATCATTCCACCCAAAAGTTGTAAACGATTCGTTAATCTATTTTCATTTTGATTGTTTTTTACATTTTCTGAGAATATTGGTGTTTGATTAACACTTCCCCATGTTGGGCGGGCTATCATTGCAAAAAAGAAATTTTCAACCAAATAAATGCAATGGCCAAATTCGCTCTAACGTTAACCATCCTATTGACTGGCATTCATCTCACCCTATTTGCGCAGAGAGAGATAAAGGGAATGGCCTATGATAAAGATACAAGGAAACCATTGGAAGGAGCTACAGTATTGCTTTTTACAGCTGAAAAATCGATTTTAAAGGGACAGAGTCAATCTGACAGAGACGGCAACTTCCTGGTAAAAAATGTACCACCAGGAAACTTTGTACTCACCATTAGTTATATGGGATACACTGCCGCTACCATCCATCTGTCCGCTAATGAAAAAGGAAAGGTCAGTCAGCCAACCATACAACAAACAGGTCTGCAAAGAAACGCCATCAGTCTTAGCAGTGTAAATATCAAAATAACCAAACCAGCATTTATTATCCGTAAAGATACCATCGAATTTTCCGCAGGCGATTTCCAGACGGCCGAAAATGCATCGCTGAAAAACCTCCTGCAAAAGATCCCGGGCCTGACAGTCGACGCCGATGGCAACTTCTTCTACCAGGGCAAACCCATTAAAGAATTATATATCGACGGCAGGTCCGTATTTCAAAATACCCCTAACTCCTCCGGCGATCCTCAAAAAGTATCCCGGATGCTCCTGGCCAACCTGGTAGACAAAATACAGGTGGCGGATAAAAAAGGATTAGATGGCATGATTGAAGGAGGTAAAAATGAAAAGGTCATTAACATCACCATCAAAAAAGAAATGAAAAAAGGCGTCAACGGAACAGTGGGCGCAGGATACGGAACAGACGACCGCTTTAATGTTGCCGGCAATGCCAATATGTTCCGGGATAATAAACAGGTAATAGCCATGGCCACCCGCAACAACGTAAACTCCTCCAGGGGGCCCTCTTCCACCGATGAAAATTTAAGCAGAGCGGAAAACTACGGTGGCCTGGCCATCAGGAGCAATGCCAGCGGAAACATATCTCTCGACATCGCGAAAAAAGTAAAGCTGAACGCCAATCTAATTCACTTCGATAACCAAATCAATAACGACCAGTTTCAGCAACGCGACAACATATTGCCCGACAGCAATTTTCGTTACAATAGCACTTCAAAAAATGCCACGAATACCTCGTTCAATAACATGTATGCTAATGTGATGATACAACCCAACGACGAAAATTTCATCTCCGTAGACCTGATGGGATCTCTCCAGAAAAATCAGCCCTGTACCGAAAATAAATACATCTCCCTGGGTGGGAAAAATAATGATACCATTAATATGGGAAATACCATCAACAAGGAAACCAGGAAAAACAGTGCCCTCAGCATAGGCACTACATTCATTCACATGTTTGATAAAAAATGGGGCAATACCAATTTCAATATAAATGTAGAACAAAATAACACGCGAGATAACCAAAGCAATTACAACTTAAACTTCGTGCCCGCATCAGACATATCCGATACCATCAATCAACAGCTGGCATATCAGCTAAACACCCGGAAAATCACTACGGGGCTCAGTTACCAATACCCTATCACACCGGTCATTTTCCTGAGCCTAGGTTACAGGTATACCAACAACCTCACTCAAAATGACCAGCAGGCATTTGATTTTGACGGCATAAAAAGAGGTTACAGCATCCTCAACAAAACGCTGACTTATGACTTCCAAAACAGGTACACCGTCAATGCATTCAGCACCGGCATTACCATCAATAAAAATAACTTACAGGGCCAGCTGCTGATTTCCTATAACAACACCAACTCCATCAGCAACAACTATACAGACGGAAAAGAATACCGGCAGAAAGTAAATTACTTCGCCCCAAACCTGTTCCTGTCTTATAAAATTGATAACTACAAAACTTTCAGTGCAAACATTTCCCGCGAAACGCGTGTACCCAACACAGGCACCATGTTAGTACCGGTAGTATCCATCAGAAATCCATTGTATGTGCAACTCGGTAACCCGGACCTTAAACCAACCATCTATAATAACGGTTCCATCGGCTATCGTTCCTACAGCGTAAAGGGCCTTACTTTCGGTACCAATCTGAGTGTGGATATTCCCGAAAATGTAGCAACGCAATCCATCTACTCTGATTCTTCCGGAAGACAAATCAGCCAGCCGATTAACGTAAATGGCACCTACAGTATTAACCAGGATATAACGCTTGGCAAGCGATTCAACAAATCCGGCATCACCCTGAATTATACGCTGGGATACAATTTCAGTCACACCAACACCTTTGTCAACCAACTTAAAAATACTACGTCAAGCTTTGGCAGCATGCAGGTGCTCACCGGTTCCTGGACTTACAAAAAACTGCTGGAACTGGAAGGAATGTTTTGTGTAATGTATAACGGCAACGCCTACTCTATCCAGGACAATGCGTATTATGATTACCTCAATTACAACCTGTCCCTGTCAGCCAATACCTATCTCCCTTTCAATATTAACTTTGGCGTAGGCACTACCTACTACAATAATACCAGTCAGCGACAGCAATATGTAGTAGTAAATACCTGGGTCTCCAAAACCTGTTTGCCCGATAAAAGCCTGCAGGTGAAGTTATATGTATACGACCTGTTCAGAGAAAACCAGGCGCTGCTGACCATGCAAACATTTACCTACATAGAGCAGCAGCGGAATAGTATACTTGCCCGTTATGCCATGCTAAGCGTATCCTACTTTTTTGGTAAGAAAAAACCTGCAACAGGCCCTCAGCCACCACAATTATAAAGAAGCTGTCAGCGCCCACAACTGGCCACTGGCAATCGTATGTACCCACAACTTATTTTCCTCCTGATAGCCACGTAGCGTTGTTTCGGCAGCATCAAAAGAAAGATCATTTAATACGGCGAATTCTTTGGTAGTAAGCGTTGGAAAATAAGAAAATAATTCCAACCCTTTGGCATAAGTCCGCGCCCGTGCTTCCGGCATCAGCTTATGTAAAGCAGTCGTAAATACCGTATACGGCTTGGCACCATATACCAGTTCTGACCGACCTGTATTATCTATAAAAAAGACAGAAGGAAACCCACGCACACCTAATTGTTTCCCTAATGCCAGATCCGCTTCAAACAACCCCGCCGCTATGCTGTTAAAATCTGCCTGCAACTGTAATATATCCAGCCCTGCAAAAGCAGCAGATTTCAATACCGGCTCCGGCTTACAGATATTCTGCTTTTCCATAAACAACAACTCCCGCATACGCCGTAAAAAAATCACCGCGCTATGCTTATCCTGCTGCTGCGCCGCTTTAAACCAGATAGAAGGTGGATAAGAAGAAGCTAAAGGATCTTCCAGCCAAACATTACCATCAATGGGCATCTGGTAATGCAAACTCACCTCATCCCAGTGATGGGCCACATCAGATGGACCACTGATACCACCAGAACTGTATACATCCCAGGAAGGCAACAATCCTCCCATATGATAACTGATATCCAGCACATGCCCATACTCGAGTTTTAACCGGCGCCATTGCGGCTCTATCCCCCAACAGGTGGAACAGATAGGGTCCGTAAAATAAACGAGCTTGATGGGTTTATCGGAAGACGCTAATCCATTCGTTATCGGAGCATCTGTAATAGCACGACCCGGAATCTCACAAACACCGCTTACCGGATCACAAAACATAGGTTCATTCATAGCAGAAATTATTTATGCGGACAAAAATAAGGGAAAGCATACAGCAAAAAGCGTAAAGCAAAAAGCTATTGTAGCGAATGACCGTACGCTACAATAGCTTTTTGCTTTACGCTTTTTGCTCTATGTTCTTTACTTAGTTCGCTGGTTTCTCCAGTAATTTGAAGAACTGATCCAGCTGAGGCAATATCACGATCCTTGTTCTGCGGTTCGCTGCTTTACCTTCCGGTGTATCATTGGAAGCAACAGGTAAGTATTCACTTCTACCCGCGGCAGTCATACGTGCTGGCGGAATGTTATACTGGTTCTGCAGTATACGCACTACGGAAGTAGCTCTTTTCACACTCAGATCCCAGTTGTCCAGTAATACATTAGGACGGTAAGGCACATTATCCGTGTGACCTTCTACCATAAATTCGATATCCGGCTGCGCAATCAGCACCTTGGCAACTTTACCAAGCACTTCTTTTGCTCTTTCATTGATATCATAGCTACCACTTTTAAACAGCAGTTTATCGGAGATATCTATATATACCACGCCTTTATCTACCTTAATATTAATGTCCTTATCATCCATATTACCAATAGCACCCTTCAGGTTCATTACCAGCTGCATGTTCAGGGAATCCTTACGGGCAATGGCGGATTGCAGATCCTTGATATAGGCATCTTTAGCGCCAATATTATCAAGTGACTTTTTAATACTTTCTGCCTGTGAACTGGAAATAACAGACAATTCTTTCAGATGATCCAGCATCTGTGAGTTGTTGGTTTTTAACTGCTGTTGCTGTTCTGTCAGATTCGTTACTTTATCTTTATACGAAGCGGCGGCGCGGGCGGCGTCTTCTTCGCAGGTTCTCAGCTTACCATATGTAGCGCGGTAAAGACTATCCAGTTGAGCATTCCTGGCTTGTGACTCCCTTAATTTTCTCGGAGCGGAACAGGATGCGAAAATGGTTACTAAAGCTACCGGCAAGGCTAGTTGTGCTACTCTCATAAAAATGTTATATTTTAATAATCTAACAAATAACTATATATGATTAATAAGGGATACAATGGAGGTATCCGCTATATAGCAAATAACAGGCCGAAGCACCCATCAGTTCGTTAGAAAAGTGTTAGAAAATCTGGAAATCTTCACCAGAATGGAGAGAATATTATGCCATGCCTGTTAAATACGCATTATTCATAAAAAAAAGTTAATGTTTTCTAATATCTAAGTAACTTGTCCGGTAGAGTATAACGCTGTATCTATTTTCTATTAATTGCTGAAATGTATGAGAAAGGTGGTTTCTTCGGGTCAACCAACAATAAAGGAAATTGCAAAAAGGCTGAACATCTCTGTATCTACGGTATCAAGAGCGTTACATGATCATCACAGTATAGGTTTAAGAACCAAAACCAGGGTAAAAGAACTGGCTGCTGAGCTGAATTATGAACGTAATCAAACAGCTATCTATTTCCAACAAGGCAAAACTTTTACCATCGGTATCCTTTTACCGGAGCTGTCCGAGGCATTTTTTGCCAGCGCAATCAGTGGCATTGAAGATACCGCTTACAGCAACAACTATACAGTACTGTTAGGGCAATCACACGATGACGAAGCCCGCGAAAAACAGATCATCCAGAGCATGAAACAACACCGGGTAGACGGATGTATTGTGTCTATCGGAAAAAACACCAGCAACTACGAACACTTTGAAATGCTGCAGCAGGCTCGCATTCCGGTAGTATTCTTCGATCGCATTCCTGATCTCCCGAATATGCACTCCGTTTCCTGTAACCTGGAATCCGGCACCGTACAGGCAGTAGATTTCCTGCTAAAACAAGGTCACCGCGTAATAGGCATGATCAATGGCCCGGAAACCATGGTGGCCAGCAAGGAACGCGCTGCAGGCTATAGCAGGGCGCTGCACAAACATCGCCTTAAATACGACCCAAAACTGATCGTTAATGCTGACCTTACCGCTGCCGGTACAGAGGAAGCCATGCAATACCTGCTGTCACTCAAAAGGAAAGTAACCGCCATCGTTACATTCAATGACTATGTAGCCATGGATGCTGTACAATATGCCATAAAACAAAAATTGGAAATAAATAAGGATATAACTTTTGTATCTTACGCCAATACACCGGTAAGCGGTTATACGGCTTTTCCTCCTGCTGCTTCTGTTGAGCAGTTCCCTTATGAGCAAGGGCAGGCGGCTACCAATATGCTACTGTCTCTCCTGAATGGAGAACACGCATTAAACGATTATCAACGCACCATCATGGAGTCACAACTGGTGATTCATAACCGCTGAGGCATCTTCTTATCGATAACCTTGCCACAGCAGGTGACCGTGGCACAGGTTATTCGACTTCATTGTTCGCTGTCTATAATTGCTGCTTTTCGAGCTTAGTTCACTTTCTGATTAATTGCTACAACGATTCTACATGATTTTTTTAACATTACGTATACGCAAACGCTTGCGTTATCAGCGCAAGCGTTTGCGTAAAGCCATATTTAGGCTAAAAGCGACAAACAAAAAGCAAAAAGCTATTTTCCCGAAGATATCCTGGAAAATAGCTTTTTGCTTTTTGTCTGTTGCTTTTAGCTTTGTGGCTGCTGCACCACCCAACGGTTAACGGTATTCAACGGCGCCTCCAGCACAATCTTATAAAATCCCGCAGGAACATCTTTTATACTCAATTCCGCCTTTTCTGCCGATACCGGTACTTCTCCCAGGAATTTATATGTGTCATGGCCACCCGTCTTGTAGTTATTGGTGGTGGTCACCCATATTTTCACCTTGCCTTTTTTATCATACGACTTCCACCCTACCTGCAACATATCGTTTGCTACAACCGCTGTAGGCTGGGCCAGTGAAATAGCACCGGTAAGTGGTACACCATCCAGCTCACGGGCATTTTCAACAGGTATTTTAATATTCATAAACCGCGCAATAGATGGCAGAATATCTACAATACCCGGTTGTGCTGTTTTAAAATAAGTATTCAATCCTTTGGCGTTGGTAACAATCCAGGTTGTACGCTCCCGATCCGATTGTCCACCATGCCCATGGCCTCCTTTGGCATCCCTGCCATGATCTGTGGTAATGTAGATCTGCCAGTCTTCATTAAAATGCTGACGGCGGTATTCCATTGCATCCCAGATCTTACCAACCATATCATCTGTCATACGCACGGCGGTATCCATTCTGGCGCCGGTACCATAACGATGCCCCATGTCATCACTGTATTCCAGGTACAACCAGGTCATATCCGGTGCATCACTTTTTACATACTCCGCTGCTTTAGCAGCTACCGTTTCATCTATCTGATGTATGTACCAGCTGTCTTTATCATGCGGAAACTGCACCGTATCATGTTCCAGACCATCTACCGCATGATCTATATGTAAACCACCGGTTTGAGGTAAACCATCTCCCACCAACTTCGTTCTGTTATCCAGCCAGGTAGAAAAAATAGCAGTGGTGCCCTTCGGATAAGCCGATTTAAAAAAACGGAAAATGCTGGGGTATGAATAATTCTGCGCTGCAATATCATTATCCCAAACATTATGTTTGTTGACCCAGGTACTGGTCAGCAAACTATTATAACCAACGGCAGAAATAGTGGGCGTTTGTGAATACCCGTTCTTTTCTCCTCCTACATAAGCCCTGCAATACCCTCCTTCTTTGGCAATACGCTTCAGATTTGGTGTTGGCTGCGATTCAATCACATCTGCCGGTATCCCATCTGCAATGATGAATAATACCTTGTGCTTTTTCTGCTGCGCAACCAACGTGGAAAATGATAAAAGGCCCATTGCCAGGAATAAATATTTCATTGTATACTGTTTTAGGTAAGCTGATCGCAAGTAGCATAAAATAATGAAGCGAAGATAACAGCGAATATTAATTTTTCGCTATGATCTCCGCTTCTTTATTATCCTTATTTATCTAACAGCTAAAAGCTAATAGCTAATAGCTGTTATTTCAGATTTGCATCAAAATAGTCCGTTATCTTCTGCATCAGGTGTACCCTGTCTTTCCCCAGCACATTATGTAAATGTCCCGGATATACGAAATAATCCAGCTGTACTTCATTATCCACACAAGCTCTCACGAAATTAATGGAATGCTGCCATACCACTACATCATCATTGGTACCATGAATCAACATCAGGTGCCCCTGCAGGTTTTTAGTTTTTGTGAGAAGATTGGCATTGGCATAGCCTTCCGGATTTTCCTGGGGCGTATCCATATAGCGCTCTGTATACATGATTTCATACATGCTCCAGTCAATCACCGGCCCACCGGCTACGGCCGCCTGAAATACGCCAGGATGTCGCAACATCAGGGAGGTGGTCATAAATCCTCCAAAGCTCCAGCCATGTACGCCCATTTTCTGCTGATTGATGTAAGGCAATGACTTCAGATAAGCGACTCCCTGTAGCTGATCATTCATTTCTACGGTACCCAACTGACGGAAAGTAGCCTGTTCGAAAGCCATACCGCGGTTATCACTGCCACGGCCATCCATGGTAAAGATAACATAGCCATGTTGGGCCATATATTCATACCACAGGTTACCACTGTAGGGATAGGTATTACGGATCAACTGCACATTCGGACCATTGTACAGGTATACAATTACCGGGTATGTTTTGGTAGAATCAAAATTCACAGGTAATATCAGTTTACCATACAAAGGTGTACCATCATCGGCTTTCAGCGTTATCGGTCTGATTTGCGGGCGTTGAAAATCTTTCAGCGGATCCGCAGCAGTAATAATAGCTTGTTCCCATTTGCCGGAAATTGTTGTCACTCTCGCTACATAAGGTGTGGTGCCAGAGCTGTAGGTATCCAGCACATAGCTGCCATCACTGCTCACCTGTGCATCATGCCAGCCGGCAGCTTTGTCCAGGCGAACATATGGGGTTGCTTTCTGGTTTTTTGCATAGTCAACGGTGTAAATATGCTTCTCCATCGGGCCTTCTTTCGATGCCGTAAAAATCACATTGTCAGGTTTCACATCCACCAGTTCATTTACCACCCAATCACCCGCTGTAATTTGTTTTAACTGCTGCCCCCGGGTATTATAGAGATACAAATGCCGGTATCCGCTACGTTCACTGAACCAGATAAACTGATCTGGTCTGCCCGGTACAAAAGTAAGTGGATGCGTAGGATGTACATATTTGGCGTCTGTTTCTTCAAATAGTGTTTTCACCAGTTCACCGGTAACTGCGCTGTATTGATTAAGCCACAGATGATTCTGCTCCCGGTTCAATAATCCTATATAAACAGATTGCTGATCAGGCGACCAGGTAACACAGGTCAGGTAATGATCAGCGGGACCACCTGTTTTCAGGAAAATAGTTTTTTGAGTAGATGGTTGATAAATGCCCAGGGTCACTTCGTGCGACTTACCGCCGGCCATAGGGTATTTAATGTTATTGGCATGTGCAGGCGTAACAGACCAGTCAATGATCGGATAATCATTCACCATGCGCTGATCCATGCGGTAAAATGCCAGCAGATCGCCTTTCGGAGAAAAGAAAATGCCTTTATCGATGCCGAATTCTTCCCGGTGAACACTTTTACCGTTCACGATATTTTCATCTGCATCGTTGGTCACCGCCTGAACGACATCGGTGGCAGTGCGAATAAAAAGATTATTTTTTACGGTCCAGGCAATCTGGCCGCTTTGTGTATTAACCGTGATATTTTCAGCGGCAGCCGGCAGTTCACACCAGTGACTGAATTGCATCACACCGTTTTGCAGGATCCCTTTGAACAGGTCGTTGCCAATGCTAAACCATGCGCTGCTGGCGGAAATCCAATGCAATGGAGGTAATCCGCGTAAGGGTTTGGCCGAGAATAATTGCTGATTAAGATCCGTCAACTTCAGCAAAGTATCTGCTTTAATACTATTACCTGTGGGTGTACTCTTTACCCAGGCAAAGCTACCATTTGCTGCAACTACGCTGGTGTAGGCGTTTTGCTCCGGAATCCACTCAAATTGTCTTAATCTTTCGGGCGCCAGTTGCTGGCGAAGTCCATTGGTTGCTTCGGCCATCGTATACTGACGTTGCTGGGCCTGTGTATACAGCCCACTCATCATCGATCCTGTCAAAAGCAATAGGAAAGCTTTCTTCATCTCTCTTTTTGGGAAGCTAAATTAAGGAATAGCGATTAGCTTTTAGCCAATGGGCTGATATTCCTTCTTACCCATTCTTTTTCTTCGGGCAACAGGTAATCGGCTCTTTTTTCTGTAATCCAGGAAAAAGTTTTTTTGATATCTGATTTGACGGTACGGAACTTAAAAAGGAATTCCATGCCGAGCATGAGGTCTGTGAAACCGTTCTTCACTGTTTCTATGGTCATCCGGGCACTGCTGCGCCTTTTTGATAACAGCTCCGTAATGCGGGCAGTAACAGCCTGAATGGCATTTTCATCCGCATATTTATAAATGGCTTCCATTGCCTCAAATTTCAATTGTCCCCGCAGGAGGTAACGCATGTAAAACATGGCTTCCTTTTCTTTCTCAATATCCGCCATGGCAGCAAAAGCGAGACTTTTAACGTCCTGACGGTGATATTCCAGTAAGCGGCGTAAGGAAGGAACACTTTTTTGGGTACCTACTTTATGCAGTAATAAAGTGATATAGTAGATATCATATTCATTCATGGTCCGCTTTAACAGGGACAGCGCCCAGTCTTCCACTGCCGGATTATTAGCACCCCTGAGGGCCAGCAGAGCGGAACGGCGGATATTATTATTAACAGATAGCGTATTGTTGAATAAGGGCTCCAGGTTAATATATCCCGGAATAGCAAGCCCACGTTCGAGGTCCTGTTGAATAGCGGTGATCATATCAGCATCCTGCTCTACTTTGAGGCGATCCAGCAAAAAGCGGATCACTTCCGAATCGTTGGTGTTTCTGGAGAGCTGGGTGATGATAAAGAAGGCGGCGCGGCGTTTATCTTTATCAGGCTCCTGATCAATATATTGGTACAGCAGGGGAATATAAGCGTGATTAGCGAGTTGTTCCGCTTCGCGAAGTGCCTGCCAGCTGGTTGTCTGGCCATTATGCAATTGTTCCGAGCGGTCGCATATCCGAGCTACGAGGTTAGTAAGGTAGTCAATCATCAGTAGTTATTTTGATCTGCTACCCCTGCATTTTCAATTATCATACCAACCTGAACAACGATCCGAAAAGTACGAACGGCCGGCTTCAACAATTAACAGTTTTATGTTACATTTGCCCCTGTATTTTCGGACAGGTATAGAACGTAAAGCATGCACATATTACTCAAGAACGTAAAGATTATAGCGCCTTCCTCACCCTTGCACGGGCAGCAAAAAGACATATCCATTCAAAACGGCATCATTCAACAGGTAGCTGATAACCTCGAAGATGCCCGCGCAACGGTCATTTCAGGTAGCAACCTGCATGTTTCCGCCGGATGGATGGATGTTTTCGCACACTTCTGCGACCCTGGTCAGGAACACAAGGAGGATCTGCAAAGCGGCATAAAAGCAGCAGCCACCGGTGGTTATACTACCGTGATGATTGTGCCTAATACCCAGCCCGCACTGCATACCAAACCGCAAATCGAATATGTACTGAGCAGATCGCGCCATTCGGCCGCTACCATTCTGCCAATTGGCGCAGCCACCAAAAACCTGGAAGGCAGCGGTCTGGCAGAAATGTATGAAATGCAGCAGGCAGGAGCCGTAGCCTTCTCTGATGGCCTCAAACCGTTACAATCCCCCGGATTAATGCTGAAAGCCCTCCAGTACATCAAAGCTTTCGACGGCACCCTCATACAATTACCAGACGACCAGAGCATTTCTGCACATGGGCTCATGAACGAAGGCATCTACTCCACCCAGCTGGGGATGCCCGGCAAACCCGCCCTGGCAGAGGAACTGATTATACAACGTGATATAGAACTCGCTAAATACACTGACTCCCGCATTCATTTTACCGGCATCAGCACCCGCAAATCAGTGGAACTGATTGCTGCGGCTAAAGCAGATGGCGTAAAAGTAACCTGCTCCGTTACGCCTTACCACCTGTCGCTGACAGATGCCCACCTGGTTAATTACGACACCCACCTGAAGGTAAATCCACCACTGCGTACCGCAGATGATGTAAAAGCCCTCCAGGAGGCCGTATTACATGGTACCATCGACTGTATTGCCACCCATCACCTGCCACAGGACTGGGATGCCAAACAGGTGGAATTTGAATATGCCAGAAATGGTATGATCGGCCTGGAAAGCACCTTTGGTGTGATCAGACAATACCTGCCCCAGTTACCACTGGAACAGCTCATCAATATGCTGACTACCCATCCCCGTAAAATATTCGGACTGCCTCAGCCTGTACTGCAGGAAGGCGCTACGGCCAATCTTACTATCTTTGATCCGGAAACCAGCTGGCAGTTTACTACCGCCCACATTGCTTCCCGGTCCAAAAATTCAGCGTATATTGGCGAGCAACTGAAGGGTAAAGTACATGCCACTGTGAATGGTCCCGTTTTTCATGTAAATAATTAACCTGGTATGCAGCAAAATTCTAACCCTGGCCTGAAATGGGGCTTGGTCGGCGGTATTATATTAGTATTTTTAAATGTACTGACCTATATAGCCGGTCCTACTATATTATTTTCCTGGTGGAACAGCGTTATACAACTGGCTGTCTTTATTGTGATTGCAATACTGGCTGGAAAAGAAAGAAAGAAACAACTGGGTGGATATATCAGTTTTAAAGAAGCACTGCAACCAGTGTTTACTGCTTTTATCATTGGTACCGCCATCATTACAGTTTATCAGTATATCCTGTATAAATACATAGATCCACACCTGGTAGATGCCTTAAAGCAAAACCTGCTGGAATCTACAGAAAAGTGGATGCATAAGTTCAAAGCACCACAGGAAGAGATAGACAAACAATTAGACGAACTGGCTAAAACAGACTTTAATGTAGGCCTTGCAAAATCGTTCATGGATTTCCTGAAAGGAATTATATTCTATTTTGCGGTGGCAGCCATTATTTCACTGATCATACGTAAGAAACCGGCCGAAGGGCAACACTTATAATACTATTCTATTAAGATGAACATATCCGTAATCGTTCCTTTAAAAAACGAAGAAGAATCGTTACCTGAACTCGCCGCATGGATTGAAAGAGTGATGGATGCTCATCATTATACCTACGAGGTATGGATGATAGATGATGGTAGCACCGATGACTCCTGGGGTGTCATTCAGCAACTTGCTGCGCAAAACCCAAACATAAAAGGCATCAAATTCCAGCGCAACTACGGTAAATCAGCCGCACTAAACGAAGGTTTCAGTGCTGCCCAGGGGGATGTAGTCATCACCATGGACGCCGACCTGCAGGATAGTCCGGATGAAATACCTGAATTATACCGCATGATTATGGAAGATGGTTATGACCTGGTGAGCGGCTGGAAAAAGAAACGTTACGACAATGCCTTTACTAAAAACCTCCCTTCTAAGTTATATAACTTTACCACTACCCGTATGAGCGGCGTAAAGCTGCATGATATGAACTGTGGCCTGAAGTCCTATCGCAAAAAAGTGATCAAGTCAATAGAAGTATACGGTGAAATGCACCGCTATATTCCTGTTATCGCCAAATGGAATGGGTTCCGTAAAATCGGCGAAAAAGTAGTGGAACACCGTGCCCGTAAATACGGCGTTACCAAATTCGGGCTGGAACGTTTTATCAACGGTTTCCTGGATCTGGCCACCATTATGTTTATCGGCAAATTCGGCAAACGCCCGATGCACCTGTTCGGTGCCCTGGGCTCTCTGTCGTTTTTTGTGGGTTTTGTGATTGCGCTTTACATGGCCATTGCTAAAATATTTTTTGATAAGGTGAATATGACAGACAGACCCCTCTTCTACCTGGGCCTGCTGTGTATGATTATTGGTTCCCAATTGTTCCTCACCGGTTTTATCGGTGAACTGGTAACCCGCAATGCTACCGAGCGTAATTCTTATCTCGTGGAAGAACGCATGGACCACACCAGTAATGTTACGGATGACGATTTACAGCTGTCGAATCTTCATGATCGCCGGCTTTAATCCTGTAATTCACTATTCGTAATTTGCAACTATGGCTAACAAAAAGAAAATACTTATTTTAGGTACAGCCTATCCTTTCCGGGGTGGGCTGGCTGCTTATAACGAGCGACTGGCAGAAGAATTACAGGAAACAGATGACGTGGAAATATGGACGTTTACCATCCAGTATCCCAAGTTGTTTTTTCCTGGTAAAAGCCAGTTCTCTACTGATCCCGCCCCCAAGCACCTTAAGATCAGACGCCTGATCAATTCCGTCAATCCGCTGAACTGGTTAATCGTAGGTCGTAAGATCCGGAAAATGAACCCGGATATTATCATCACCAAATACTGGTTGCCTATCATGGGACCCGCATTGGGATCACTCCTGCGACTGGGAAAACGCAGGCATACCAAAGTAATTGCGGTACTTGATAACGTAGTACCACATGAAAAACGACCCGGCGATGTAGCTTTTACCAAATATTTCCTGAAGCCGGTAGACGCTTTTGTGGCAATGAGCCAGTCTGTACTTAACGATCTCCGGGTATTTGAGCCTTCAAAAAAAGCATCGCTCATTCCCCATCCTATTTACGATAACTACGGCGCACTCATCACCAAAGAAGCAGCC
The DNA here is from genome assembly GCF_052114225.1 of Chitinophaga sp. RAB17. Taxonomy (NCBI): domain Bacteria; kingdom Pseudomonadati; phylum Bacteroidota; class Chitinophagia; order Chitinophagales; family Chitinophagaceae; genus Chitinophaga; species Chitinophaga sp. RAB17. The sequence continues at coordinate 51,578 of NZ_JBFREI010000003.1, forward strand.
CGGGCACAACTGAAACTTCAGCCAGGCAAACGCTATATCCTGTTTTTTGGTTTCATCCGCCAGTATAAAGGGCTGGACCTGCTATTGGAAGCGATGGCAGATGAACGCATGAAAAAGCTGGATGTACACGCTATTGTAGCCGGCGAATATTATGAAGATGCCGCTCCTTACCTGGAACTGCTGAATAAATTACAACTGGGCGACCGGGTGCTCATGCACACCGATTTCATTCCCAACGAAGCCGTTAAAAATTATTTCTGCGCCGCCGACCTGGTGGTACAACCTTATAAAAGTGCTACCCAAAGCGGTATTTCACAGATCGCTTATCACTTCGAGAAACCAATGGTGGTCACAAATGTAGGCGGACTGGTAGAAATGGTGCCGGATGGCGTAGTGGGATTCCAGGCAGAACCCAACCCCGCTTCTATTGCTGCCGCTATTGAAAAATATTTCCTGGAAAACAGGGAAGCAGATATGGTAGCAGCCCTCCGTATAGAGAAACTACAATATTCCTGGAGCCGTTTGGCGAAAGAAATTCATACATTGGCAAGCATTTAACTATCAATGGCTGGCTTTTTGATAAATACCGCCAACTAACAGCTAATCTAATATCTAACAGCTAAAAGCTAACAGCTCGCATGATCTACAGAAGCAAAGCACCTTTACGTATAGGCCTTGCCGGTGGTGGCACAGATGTAAGTCCGTACTCGGATTTATACGGTGGCGCCATTCTCAATGCTACCATCTCTTTATATGCCCGTGCATCTATAGAACCCTCCACTGACGGAAAAATTATTTTTGAATGTGCCGACAGAAGAGAAAGTGCTTCCTATGATGCCGTATATCCTTTACCGTTAGATGGCAAACTGGATATACTGAAAGGTGTGATTAACCGCGTACAAAAAGATTACGGTTTATTACCGTCTACCGGTTTTAAACTCACCACTTTTGTGGATGCTCCTGCAGGCTCCGGTCTCGGTACGTCTTCTACCCTGGTGGTGGCCGTACTCGGCGCTTTTGCAGAATGGCTGAAGTTACCATTGGGAGAATATGACATGGCACACCTGGCCTATTCTATTGAGCGGGAAGACCTGCAACAGGCTGGTGGTAAACAGGATCAATATGCAGCTACTTTTGGAGGCGTAAACTTCATGGAGTTTTACAAAGGCGATAAAGTAATTGTAAACCCACTCCGCATCAAAGAGATCAATCTCCATGAGCTGGAAAACAACCTGGTATTGTTTTACACTTCTACCAGCCGCCTGTCTTCTACCATCATCTCAGAACAACAAAAAAATGTAACAGATAAAAAAGATGCTTCCATTGAAGCCATGCACCAGTTGAAAGAACAGGCGGTGATGATGAAGGAAGCCCTGTTACGGGGTACCATCGACAAAATCGGTGAAATTCTGAACTACGGTTTTGAAAACAAAAAGAAGATGGCCCAGGGCATTACCAACCCGCAACTGGATGAAATATACGATGCTGCCCGCAAAGCCGGCGCCAGCGGAGGTAAAATTTCAGGTGCCGGTGGTGGTGGCTTCATGATCTTCTATTGCCCTAAAAACACCCGCTTCGCCGTGGTAGACGCATTAAGTGGTTTTGGTGGTGATGTAAAACGCTATACCTTTACTAATCACGGCATTCAAACGTGGAGTATTTAAGGTTACACCAAATCAAAAAATCTACTGATGAAACAACATATTATCAACAAGCTCCGGGAAAGTATTACTGTAAAAGAAGCCATTTGCCAGGATGAGCCACTGTTGAACACCATAAAACTGGCAGCAGATACCATTACGCATAGTCTGCAAACAGATCATAAAATCCTTTTTTGTGGTAACGGCGGCAGCGCTGCCGATGCACAGCACCTGGCAGCTGAATTTTCCGGTCGCTTTTATAAAGACCGTATGCCACTGTATGCAGAAGCCTTGCATTGCAACTCTTCCTATATGACAGCAGTAGGTAACGACTACGGCTACGACCAGGTATATGCCCGCATCCTGAAAGGAATAGGCCGCCCCGGTGATGTGCTGGTAGCCATTTCTACTTCCGGCAACTCAGGTAATATCCTGGAAGCCATCAAAGTAGCAAAGGAACAGGGTATGATTGTAGTGAGCATGACAGGTAGCACCGGTGGCAAAATGAAAGCCGGAAGCGACTATCTGATCAACATCCCTTCCAATGATACCCCGCGCATACAGGAAGCACATATTACCGTAGGACATATCATTTGCGAAATAGTAGAAAATAACCTGTTTGGATAATGACCAGTGAATGTATTGTACTCGCCGGAGGCCTGGGAACACGCCTGCGCAGTGTGGTAGCTGATAAGCCAAAATGCATGGCCCCTTTGGGAGAACATCCTTTTTTATATTACCTGTTACAATACCTTCACAAACAAGGCATCACCCATGCGGTGTTGTCGCTGGGTTATTTATCAGAACAGGTGATCGGTTGGTGCAACAGTATGGATTTGCCATTACGTGTATCCTTTACCGTAGAACAGGAACCGCTGGGAACCGGTGGTGGCATTGTTCATGCCCTGCCTGCTTTAGAAGGCAGGGAAGTGTTTATCGTAAACGGAGATACTTATTTTGATGTAAACCTGTCCGCATTCCATCAGTTTCATACAGCACATCAAAGTCCCCTGTCACTGGCACTGAAACCCATGCAGCAATTTGACCGCTACGGCAGCATCGAACTGGATGCCAGGGAGCGAATCAGCGCTTTTCATGAAAAGCAATTCTGCGCGGCCGGACTAATCAATGGTGGTATTTATCTCACCACCACTGACTTTTTAAACAGCTTGTCTTTGCCGGAAAAATTCTCCTTTGAGAAGGAAGTCCTGGAGCCCGGCGCCGCTGCCGGCAACTTATACGGCTTTATCAGTGATACTTATTTTATAGATATCGGTATTCCGGAAGATTATGAAGCAGCAAAAAAAGTATTGGTATCATGACATTATTTCTCGACAGAGATGGGGTAGTAAATGACGAAATCCGTGATGGATATGTACTTCGTCCGGATATGTTTCATTTCAGTGAAGGAGTATTAGCCGCTATGCCATTACTGGCCAAACATTTTGATCGCATTGTGATGGTTACCAATCAACGCTGTATTGGCCGGGGCCTGCTTACCGTAGCAGGTTTACAGGAGATCCACGCACAAATGCTGCAACAAATTGAGTTACATGGTGGCCGTATCGACAGGATCTATTTTTGTCCGGATCTGGATAACAGTAGTCCTTGCCGAAAACCGGCTACAGGAATGGGTTTACAGGCACAAATGGATTTCCCGGACATTGATTTTACAAATGCAGTGATGGTAGGAAATACATTGAGCGATATGCAGTTCGGAAAAAATCTGGGCATGCAAACTGTTTTTATTCCTTCTACCCGTCCGGAAGTATCTTTTCCTCATCCATTGATTGACCAGCGGTGTCAAAACCTGTTGGAGTTTGCACAGTCCATACAATAATTCCAGTCCCGAACCGTATAATAGATATGGCAAAAAAATCATTACTGTCACTACTACTGCTACTCGCCTGTTTACTGACTCATGCGCAGCAACCGGATGCAGCGGCCTTAAAACAGCTGAAACATGACCAGGATACCCTGCAGGTGCTCAGCATGGATATATTCAATGGTAAGGGTGATGATGGCAGGGAAAGGGCTAAAGATGCGTTTATTCCGATGTTGGTGCGGGCACTGAAAACAAAATACTCCTTCCGTTTTCCCTTTGACTCACTGAAAACGATTTCTATCCAATATCCACAGGACAGTACCTTCCGCATATTTACCTGGGCACTGGAACGTGAAAATGGCTTCTACCGGCACTTTGGCGCTATACAAATGAATACAGCAGATGGACAGCTCAAGCTGTTTCCTTTGTTTGATGCCTCAGACTATATCACCAATACAGATACCATTGCAGATAATAAATCCTGGTATGGTTGCCTGTATTATGCAGTCATACATCGCCATTATTTCAACCAGGAATTTTATACGCTCTTTGGCTGGGATGCCAATAACCCACGCAGCCAGAAGAAAATAGTAGAAATGCTCACCTTCAAAAATGGTGCACCCGTATTTGGCGGTCCGTTTTTTAGTTTTGCTGAGGATAGCACGCCCAAGCCTACACGCAACCGCTTTATCATAGAATATAAAAAAGAGAGTACCGCTACCCTCAATTATAATAAGGAACTGGATATGATCGTGTATGACCATCTTATTTCAGAAACCAACGAGCCAGCCAAGAAATTCACCTACGTATCCGATATGGATTACGAAGGTTTTAAATGGCAGGCTGGTAAATGGATGCACGTAAATAAGATTTTTCATGATGCTATCCCTATGGGAAAAGGAGCGCCAACTCCACAGCCCCTCGATCAGAAGAAGAAGATTATGACCCAGCCGAAATCGGCAGAAGATTACCAGGAGACACCAAAGAAACCTGTGCAGAAGAAAAAGCAATAGCCAATGATGACAGATGCACTCAGAGCAGTAGTTCAACAATGGCTGGATGAGGAAATATCCCAAAACGAATTTTTGGCGTTGTTACCTCCCGGACTACAGCATGATCCGAATGTGCTGAATGCGCTGTTTCAAGACATCCTGAAACAACAATTACTTACAGATGTTGTATACTTTCTCCTTATCCTGTGCAAAGTTGAAAAAGAAAATGAACATACTTCGTTACTGAATCAATTGATGTTGGAACCCTGGCATTGTTCTTACGAAGATATTGTTCATATGCTGCAGCAGCGAAAAGATCCTGAGAGTATTCCTTATATCAGGACAGCCATGCAACAAAAATATCCTTGCCTGGAAGCATATGGTACCGGCACCCGCCAACTAATCAATCAGTGCGGATGGGCACTCTACAGCATTGGAACTGACGAAGCCATAACAACGATCAGGGAACTGTCGGCCTCTGATGATCCCGTACTCAGGGATGAAATGTGTTATCGGCTAAGCAGGGTTGAAGGTACCCGCTACGAAAGGAATTACGATCTTGATTAATATACTAATATTTATTATTGATAACCAAACACTTAAACACAAATACGCCCCGCTCCTCATGACCCGGGTAAAAAATCAACCACTTTTTTACCCATCTCCTGAAAAAAACTTTAATATTTTTTTAAAAAGAACGATCATTCGATTATATTTGCATCATAAAAGAGCGAACATTCATTTATTAACTACCGACTAATGCAACTCAATCACTTAAACCTCACTGTAAAAGATGTGCCCGCAACACGCACTTTTTTCGAAACGTACTTCGATTTCCGTTGTACAGATCCTAAACTCAACGATAGCTTATCCGTTTTAACAGGTCCCGATAACTTCCTGCTTGTACTCATGAACCAACGCTTCAACGATAAGGAAAACCATACCTATCCGGATGCTTTCCATATCGGCTTTTATCTGGAAGATAAAGATGCTGTAAACGATATGTATCAACGCCTGAAAGATGGCGGCATCGTATTGGACCAGGCACCCCAGCCTATGCGTAAAACATTCGGCTTCTACCTGCGCTTCGATACTATCATGATTGAAATTACCACACCTGTCAACGATTAAACCACTTGTATGCAATCCGAAATCAAAAAAAAGCTACCTATCGGCTGGTACCTCAAAGAAGCGGACAGCCTGATTACACAATATATGAATGCCGCCTTTGAAACCTTTGGCATCAACAGGTTTCACTGGCAGGCAATGAAGAATATTGATACCCACACAAAGATCTCCAAAGCACTGTATTACCACCAGGTGAGCAGGTTCCTTTCTGAAACTGAACTGGAAGAAATGCTTCAATCCCTCGTATCCCGCGGCTGGGTGCAGCAGGACCAGGACATGTATTCCTTTACATCAACGGGAAAAACAAAATTTGATGAGATAGCAGCCAACCAACAGGGCAATCATGAGAAAATACTCACCGGCACCACAACGGAAGAATATCTTTCTACGATCAACTTCCTGGAAACAATAATTAAAAATATGGGAGGCAAAATTTAATAAACAATGGTGGTCCGAAGATAATATCATCTTCAGACCACCGTTATTTATTTAAAGTCCGTCATTCCAGTTAGGATTCTGGGTAAGATGCTTATTTAATGTGCGCTCCTGGATAGGTACAGGATACAGGTAATCCCGGTTTTCGTTAAAGCCCTTAGCAATATTCCGGTTCACCATCATAGCACCACCGGATGCACCATTTTCAAGGTCTATTTCAGTACCCAGTTTCAGGTAAGCGGGACCTTTGGGGCCTGAAGGTTTAGTGCCTTCATAAATCACCACATCCACTTTCCCATCATTATCCAGGTCATACTGCCCAAGGCCCGGGAAATACATTCCTTTAAAAGGACGGGTAAGCATACTCCCCTCTTTCCATCTGCAGATATCACTCCAGCGGAAATTTTCAATGACCAGCTCTATCCGGCGCTCCCGGCGGATTTCCAGCAGCACACCACTAATGGTCTTATTGTTGTACCGTGCAGCCTCATACGGATCCGGATTCCCATTTGCAGCGGCCACATTCAGGTTGGGCATACCCACCCGGTCACGCAACAATTTAATAGATTGATCTATATCACCCTGTGTAAGCTGTCCCAGTTCTGCCTTTGCTTCCGCATAGTTCAGCAATACTTCTGCATAGCGGAATACCGGCATATCGTTATCATTTTTTACGTAAGAATCCTGCGTTTCATCTGTTACATATTTAATGAGCTGATAACCTGTTACTGCCGCCCCAAAATCCGGTACCAGTTTATTGGTATTTCCAATACGTGTATAACCTGGTGTGCGGATCGTTTGTGCCAGCCGAGGATCACGATCCTGGCATTCTGCATAAAACTGTATTTTATTATAGTCCGGTTTATCTGTAAATCGGCTGCCATCTTTCATCAGATAACTATTCACAAAACTCTTTTCCAGTCCGGGTTGACCATAAGAAGCAGTAATCGTATAGTAGTTAGCGTTATGATATAATTGTAAACCTGCGCTGTATTTTCTGCTCAATATAATTTCGTCTGTATTTGCCGCTTTCGTCGCAAAAAGGTCGCGGTAAGCATTGGCTGCAGTACTGGTGTAAATACGGTATTGCCCACCGGCCATCAGCTGTGCTGCTGCATCCGCAGCTGCCTGCAAAAATTTATTCTCATCCGGTAAATTGAAATTGGCTTCTTTGTGATATTTCCGGAAAGTACCTTCATAAAGACAAATACGTGCTTTCAGCGCGAGTGCCGTCCATTTTGTCACCAGCTCATTACTTTTCAATGCATCCAGGGAAACAATGGCAGAATCAATATCTGCTATCACAGAATCCATCACCAGTTTACGGGGATCTCTCGCTTTTTGCAGCAATGCCTGATCATTAACATCCATCGGTGTATTATACCAGGGTACATCTCCAAATTTTTTGACCATTTCAAAATAAAACCAGGCCCGGAAAAATTTAGCTGCACCTACGTATTTCCTTGTAGTGGCATAAGGCAATACTTTATTACAGTTGATCAGAAAATAATTGATCTTCCGCAATTCCGTCCAGCTCCAGCCACCGCCAGTAACGGGTACCTGCCGTTTACCTGTGAGGAATTCCGATACACTGGACTTCACCACGTTATCCATATCCTCATTATAAATCGTTTCTGCATCTGGTACCATGGTGTACATGGAGTTGATATATAGTTTGAGGTCCTTCTCTGTTTTGAAGAAATTCTCGGGAGAAATTTTTGCCAGCGGGTCTCTGTCCATAAATTTATTACAGGAGCTAAACCCCAGTACCAGCAGGCATATAATAAGTAGATTAATTTTTTTCATCGTCTTTTCTTTTACAGGTTAAAAAGTGATATCCAGTCCTGCCGCAAATGTTTTACTAAAAGGATAAACGCGGCCGTTAGCGTCCGTTCTTACCAGGTTAGGATCACTGGAAAGCTGCTCCGGGTCCAGGTATTTGCTCTGCAGCTTGCTGATCGTAAGCAGGTTTTCACCACTGAAATAAATCCGGCAACGGGTCAGTTTAATCCGCTTCATCAATGACTCCGGAAGAGAATAACCTACAATCAGGCTTTTCAAACGGATGTAGGCCAGGTCCTGCAGATATTTATCATTATTTTCTTTCAGCGAACCGTTATCATTGAGGGCAATGTATCCTCTCAACCGCGGAAAGTAGGCATTCGGATTTTCAGGACTCCATAACTTATCTGCAAAATCTGTTGGAATAAAAGACATATAAGGACGTGAAAAAGGACCCCAGAATTTATCCGCATTGTTTCCCGGATACCAGTTCTGACGGCCTACTCCCTGGAAGAAGAAACTAAAATCTATTCCATTCCAGTCTGCTCCTCCCCTGATACCAAACGTATACCTGGGCAAAGAATTACCAATAACTTTTAGATCACCATGATCTGCCAGGGTATTCTTTCCTTTGTTGATAGTATTATCTCCATTCAGATCTACGAACTTCAGATCACCGGCGCGGAGCTTGCCCCATTCACCCGGCGCTGAAAAAATGTTGTTGCCCACTTGTGTCTGATCTACTTTCCAGTCTGCCGCTTCTTTGTCTGACTGGAAATAGCCTGCAATACTATAGCCCCAGATATCGCCCAGCTGCTGGCCTGCGTAGTAATCACTTAAAATGCTGTTGGGGTTATCAAACCGTGTAATCGAAGCCTTAAAATCACCTACGTTAAAACCAAGATTATAATTAAATGGTTTACCCGCTACCTGCAAGGCACTACGCCAGTCCACGTTTACTTCCCAACCCTGGGAACGAAGATCTGCTGCGTTCTGTTTAGGCTCTCCTGCGCCAAAAACAGCGGGTAAGGTCATACCTTTGGTGAGCATATCTTTCGTATTACGTACATACCAGTCGAAAGTAACATTCAACCTGCTGCGCAAAAAGCTCATATCCGCTCCGAAATTGGTAGAGTTCACCTTTTCCCAGGTAAGATCCGGAGAAATCGGAGTTGGCAGGGTTACATACTGCGTACGTTTACCTTCCGTGATATAATCTATTGTTCCCATACCCATAATAGGGATATAAGGATAGTAGTTATTGCGCACATCCTGGTTCCCTAAGGCGCCGTAAGAAACGCGCCACTTAATATCGTTGACCACATTCCTAACCGGCTTAAAAAATGCTTCCTCACTCATGCGCCAGCCGGCTGAAACAGAAGGGAAAAAGCCAAAACGTTTACTGGAGGGGAAACGGGAAGAGCCATCGTAACGCCCGTTAAATTCCACCAAATACTTATCAGCGTAACTATAGGCAGCACGTCCAAAGGTACCCAGCAGGGCCAGCTCCTGGTTATTACTATTTACGGTAGCATCACCGGTACCCAGCGCTACTTCATTCAGGTCTTCTGACAACAGGTCTTTCCTTCCGGAATACAGCATTTTATATCGCTGCAACTCCTGGTTAATGCCCGCGGTGAGATTAATCGCATGTTTACCGAAATGTTTACTGTAGTTACCATACAGGTTGGCGACATGCACCAGGCGACTATCGTCCTGCTGCCATAACTCATCATTATTAACATAGCTGATTATACCAGGGAAAATAGACCATGGAGACGCTGTTTGCCGGTGATAGCTGTTGCCATTTGCTACGGTCAGCGTATAGTTGGCATTAATATTAAAATCCGGCGTGATTTTGAAGATAGCCCCTACCGTGTTCACCAGCTCTGTTTGCTTCATCGCACCTTTGCTTTTACCATGGAGAAGGTCCGCATAAATACCATCACCAATGGTATAGTTGTTTAGTTCTGTACGATAAGTGGCAGTACCATCAGGGTTTACAGGTACATATGACGGTAACGCATGTACGCTTACAGATACGAAATTACCATTCACGGTACTGCCCGGATACGTATAGTCGTAGGCGTTAAATTGCGTATTGCTGGTTAACGTCAGCCAGGGCTTCACCTGCGCTTCAATTTTAGCCCGGAAATTATAGGAATTATAAATATCCTGTTGAATGCGCATCATACCTTTCTTCTGATATACCCGCCCTGATACCATATAATTTACTTTCTCAGTACCACCACTAATATTCAGGCTATGCTCCAGGGAAGGCATCTGGTCGCGGAACATGGTATGCCACCAGTCGGTATTACCATAGTATACGTACATATCTTTCCCTTTACGGTTCTGTATTACTACAGAAGGCAGGGTGTGATCTGTTTTTCTTTTCAGCAATTCGGCATAGTCTTCATCTGTATAACCAGTATAGGTTTTTCCCAGTGAAATTTTAAATGCCTGATCATTCAGCATGGCCGCATCATAACCACTGGTCACAAAATCGGTACGACTGGTATTACCTGCCCAGGCATAATTGGTGCCGTAACTGATCTGCATTTTACCGGACTTCCCCTTTTTAGTGGTCAGTAGTATCACACCAAAAGCGCCACGGGCACCATATATAGCTGCCGATGAGGCATCTTTCAAAACGGTTACAGATTCAATATCCCTTGGATTTACAGTATTGATATCTCCCGGAATACCATCAATCAGCACCAGCGGCGCTCCACCAGAGATAGAAGTAAAGCCACGGATATTAAGGGTAGCATTGCCCCCCGGACGACCGTCACCAAAGTTTACATTCAGATTTGGAATAGCGCCCTGCAATGCCTGTCCTACATTGGCTATGGGTCTGCTTTCAATTACACTGGCATCTATCTGGCTGACTGCCCCGGTGAGGTTGACTTTCTTTTGGGTACCATATCCTACCACCACCACGTCATTAATTTTCGCGCTACTACTTTGCAGCGATATTGTAAGAAATGCATCATTGGCGATCACCACTTCTTTGGTAGTATATCCCACATAAGAAATAACAAGTATATCACCTGGCTTTACGGTCGCCAGCGTAAAGCCTCCTGCTCCGTTCGTAACCATTCCTCTTTTCGTTCCTTTCAGGAAAACGGTAACACCTGGCAGCGGCTCCCGGCTTGCGCCATCTATTACCTTTCCTTTGAGTCCGAATTCCTGTTCATCTTTAGGATATATGACCAATAAGTCATTTACCGCACGATAAGACAATGTGGTAGGCGCCAGCAAAGAGTCCAGCAGGTCATCTGCGAAACGCCCCATGGCCTCCAGTGAATCCATACGGTAGTTATCTGCCTCTTTAGCATCATAAACCAGTCGTAAATGTGTTTGACGGGCTATCTGCTTTAAGATGGTATTCAGATTTGTGCCGGTTACTTTCAGGGAGATGTTCTTTTTTAAACTCTGCCCCTCCAGGCTTTTAGCCCATAAAGACAAACTTGCTACGGCAAAACAGGCTGTCAGCAGACTTAGGCGCATAAGATAACGGATTGTAGAATTGCTTACTACATTTTTCATAAATTTGAACAGTTTTTATGTTGAATTAAAAACACGCTGCCTCATCCGGTAATTAGCGTTACGGAAGGATTTGACAGCAAAACAAGTGACCGGTTATGTTAGCGCATAACCGGTTTTTTTATAGATGCATAGATGAAATACTCATTGTTCTTTTTCTCGTACGACAGGCGGTGTACAAGGCATAATGCGTCCAATACGGCTGTTAATGTATGACTCCTGGTAAAATCACCTGAAACGCGATACTGCTGCAATGCCGGCATTGTCAGCCGGATATGCACCTGGTAGCGGTTTTCGAGTGCTTCTACCACTTCTTTCATGCTGTTCTGATGAAATACCAGCGCTCCATCCCACCAGGAAGTGGTGATGTTGGCAGGTTGGAAAAAAGTGCGCACGTTATTGTTGCTGGTATTTATTTCAATGCCCTGCTCCGGCAGCAATAAACGGCTGCTATCGGGAGGACTATCCAGGTTGGTGGCAACCTTTACCTTTCCGGATTTCACTACAATTTTCACCGCACCTACACTGTTGGTAATGCGAATATTAAAAGAGGTCCCCAAAACAGTAGTGGCAGTTTTATTGGCATATACCACAAAGGGATGCCCTGTATTTTTCTTCACGTCAAAGAATGCTTCTCCGGCGTCCAGGAATACTTCGCGGGCACTTTTATCAAAGGGCATATTATAATACAAACTGCCGGATCGGTTGAGCATCACCACTGAACTATCAGGCAATACTACTTTACGGATAGCATGAGTAGCTTCCACCCTCACCCGGTATTGTATTACCGGTGATGGCTCGTTTACTGCTATGGGCGCTCGTTTGGCTGTAGTACTATGCCAGTAATAGAATAAAGACAGGCTCCCAATACAGAATATAACAGCCACGGCTATACGCTGAATCCATGGTATTAAACGTCTTTCTTTTGTTATGGATGTTTGTTCTTCCGGCTGTTGCAGATACCCCTGATTCTGGAAACCTCCCTGATCCGGCACCGGGATTTCATCCCTGCCAGACTCCTGTACATGGCCGTTGTGCTGCCGCAAATGCTGCAACATATCTGTCCGGACCGTTTCCAGTTCAGCCGCTGTAAGGTCTACCGGATTATCTTCCGTAGCGGCGAGCCATGCTTCAATCATGGCCTGATCTATGGCGCTGGCTTCTCCTTTCAGATAGCGTTCAACAATACTTTTGAATTCGGATGTACTCATGCTATAGTGAAGCAACAAAATCAGGCAAGTAGTACCATCTTTGAATGTTAACTAAATGTTAAGGAAATAAATGATCCCAGGAAAGAGCAGCGGGATCACGGTAGCCTCTTTTAAATGCATACGCAGGCGTAGCAAGGCTTTAGATAATTGGTTTTTCACGGTTTGCTCAGACAAACCCAGTTGTTGCGCTATTTCTGCAATAGATTTATGCTGCTGCCGGCTCAACAAATAGATTTCCTTCATTTTGGCGGGCAAATGATTCACTGCAATTGACAAAGCATGCTGCAATTCCTTTTCACTTAATAAGTCCACCGTAGTAGCGCCTTCTACCGGCAAAGGCATTAAATCCATTGCTTCGCTCCCGGAAGTCTTCCTGGCCTGCGCTATTTTTTTCAATAACTCATATCGCACTGCGGTAAAGAGATAGGTACGCAACGACGCAGTTAATTGCAGGGTACTTCTTCGTTTCCACAGGTTAATAAAAACGTCCTGCACTGCATCTTTAGATTCCTCCTTATTCTTCAGCCGCTTATAGGCGAAAAGAAAAAGCGGTTGCCAATACCGGTTATACAATACTTCATACGCAGCTCCATCATCAGCTGCAACAAGTTGTAATAGTTCGGTTTCGGCTAAGTTTTCGTATTTCATTCCAGCAATAAAAATATGGACAGGCGCAAATTAAACATCCCTATTAAGATACTGTTTTATTTAATTGTTAAGAGAAAATATACGGGGAAATAAAGACCTGTTCTTCCCGGCACAAAAAAAGGCGGATAGCTACTGCTATCCGCCTCATATATTTATCCGACCAGATGATTAGAACAATTCGCCCTGTCCACCTGCCGGGCCTTCTTCATTTGGATCCGGATCTTCATCTTCAGACAATAATTCCGCACTAATCAGATCATCACCTGCAATCCTTGTTCCTACTGCTTTCCAGCCGGTTACTTCCACAAACTCGGAGAGGTCTATTTCCTCTTCTTCCGGACTCCGCTTCTTGCCGGTTTTCAGCAATACTATGGGTTGTGTGTGTGTGGTTACCATCTCCAGGTAGTTGGACACGCCTTCTTTAATGAAGAGGAATTTATTATTCAATGTTTGCGTTTCAATCCTGAAACGTTTTACATTAAACTGCTTTTTATCTGCATCAAAATAAATGGCGGTCACCGTTTTTTCCGGGTTAAATTTCTCAATGTATACTACATCACCGGATTCGTAGCGATTGGTAAGATCATAGTTGGTGAGCTCGTAGCTACCATTCTTAAAGGCAACAAAAATTTTGTCTTCCCCTTCAAATGCACCGATATATACGCCACGCTCCTCCGTATTCAAACGACCGGTTTCAGTATCATACCAGATCTTTTGCCCCGCCAGTGTAGATACGCCTTTCTCTTTGAATTTCACGCCACGGATCGGATACTTTGTGACCACGTTACCCATGGAACTACGTCCCTTGATAGCAATGGTTTCGAAAAACAGGTCAAATTCCTTGTTACGTGCGCTACAGTTAGGACTGAGTTTGATCGTTACTATTTCTGCTTCTCCATTAGGATTGGAAGAGAAATACTGCACCTTGGAGTTTTTCTCTCCTTTATGTGCCAGCTCGTATTCTTTGTCGCGGGTAACTCCCGTTACATTGAACCGCTTGGCATAACTCACTCCCGTTTTACCTTCTACATAAATCATGTTGTAGGTAGTACGTTCATCATTTTTACGGAATATATCCACATGAATGATATCCTTACCCACAAAGGTTTTATCGGCTACTTTCGTTACCAGCATTTTACCGTCCCGGCGGAATACGATGATGCTATCGAGGTCAGAACAATCTGCCACAAACTCGTCTTTCTTCAGGGAGGTACCAATGAAACCATCTGCACGGTTCACATATATTTTGGTATTGGCAATCGCTACCTGAGCTACCTGTATGGTATCAAAAGTTTTGATAACTGTTTTACGTTCACGGCCTTTACCATATTTCTTCAGCAGGTTATCATAGTAAGCAACGGTGTAATCTACCAGGTTGGCCAGGTGATTCTTTACTTCCTTGATTTCTGCTTCAATACTTTTGATCTGTTCATTCAGTTCATTGATATCGAGGCGATAAATTCTACGTACAGGCTTCTCCGTTAATTTCACAATATCTTCGCGGGTAATTTCACGCTTCAATTGCTTCTTGTACGGATTAAATCCTTTATCAATAGCCACCAGTACTGCTTCCCAGTCTTTGTGTTTCTGCTCCAGTTCCTTGTAGATCCCTTTTTCGAAGAAAATCTTTTCCAGGGAGGTATAGTGCCATTTTTCCTGTAGTTCTGACAGCTTGATTTCCAGTTCCTGTTTCAGCAGGTCTTTGGTATACTCAGCGGAAGATTTCAGCAAATCAGAAGCCGTGAGGAATTGTGGCTTATCATTTACAATTACGCAGGCATTCGGAGAGATAGATATTTCACAATCAGTAAATGCATACAATGCATCGATAGTAATATCCGGAGAAATACCTGGTGCCAGCTGCACTTCAATTTCCACTTCAGCGGCAGTATTATCCACCACTTTCTTAACCTTGATTTTGCCGCTGTCATTTGCTTTCACAATAGACTCCATCAGCTGGGTAGTGGTGATACCATGAGGCACATCCTTTATCAGCAGGGTCTTTTTATCTTTCTCTTCAATATGCGCACGTACACGTACTTTACCGCCACGTTTGCCATCGTTATAGCTGGCTACATCCACCATACCACCGGTCGTAAAATCGGGGAACAGTTCAAACTTTTTGCCCCGGAGATACTTCACAGAAGCATCTATCAGTTCTATAAAGTTGTGTGGCAATATTTTGGTAGATAAACCTACGGCGATACCTTCTGCTCCCTGCGCCAGTAGCAGCGGGAACTTCATAGGTAATGCGAGCGGTTCATTTTTACGGCCATCGTAGCTGAGCTGCCAGGAAGTCGTTTTAGGATTAAATGCTACGTCCAGTGCAAACTTCGACAAGCGCGCCTCAATGTACCGGGCCGCCGCCGCATCATCACCTGTTCTTACATCCCCCCAGTTACCCTGTGTTTCAATAAGCAGATCCTTTTGCCCGAGGTTCACAATAGCATCGCTGATGGAAGCATCCCCGTGCGGGTGATACTGCATCGTTTGCCCGATGACGTTAGCCACTTTATTAAAACGGCCATCATCCATTTCTTTCATGGCGTGCAGGATACGACGCTGTACGGGCTTCAACCCATCTTCCATACTGGGCACTGCCCGCTCCAGGATTACATAAGAAGCGTAATCCAGGAACCAGCTCTCATACATGCCTCCAACGTGGATGACATTGTGCAGAGATTCGTCTGATGTTTTATTTTCCATGTCCATGTATAATACACTTACGGTTTTACGTTAATCATTTTTTCAAAATCCTCCCTCCATATACGTACACTGTCCTTTTGTACATCTTCCAGAGAGTTTAATTCAATAAAGCAACAATCAGTAACAGCAATCAGTTGATGCCATACATTCACCGGCACTTCTACCCTGGCCGGTGCAGTTACTTCCGTTATCACTATTTCGTTTCCTCCCAGCGGGCACCAGTGAATGGCTGCCTTGCCGGCAAAAAGATACAGTACTTCCGGGTTCTTATTGTCACTTTTACCCTCATGGTAATGCTGACCGCTACTGCTACCTGCATTACGGTAACATACCAGGAAATCTCCTGTGCGGTTGCAATTCCAGAAATAACCGCTGCCGCGGTCATCTGCTCCCAACAGGTCAAGGGATGTTACCTTTATCATAGGGTAGTTGGATTTTCAGTGTTGTCCTTACCCGCTGCGTTATCTGTACTTTCTCCAGGTAACTTCACTTCAAAATCACGGATGGTTTTCAGTTCTCCCCTGCTTTCCAGTTTACCTTCACGGATCAGCTCTTTCAGCCGCCAACCCAGGAATTGGTCCATCACAGGGTATTTCAGTTTACCGGTTACCTGTTGTACAATCCGCCATGCTTTCACAAATTCTTTTCCACTCTGCGTTTGCAGCTCTTTATCGTAAAACAGGGTAGGCTCTCCTTTTATCTTTTTACCGCCTTCCAGTAAACGGATACCGGCGTTTTCATTCATCAGGCGATGCCATTCATCTCCATCCAGCTCGTATTCTGCCAATGAAATTGGGCGCGCCAGTTTCTTAGCCTTCAGGAATTCCTTGGGCAATATCTGGTGCAGATGAGTAGGATAAAACACGGCTCCCTTCTCATTGAGGAAAGGCAGGTTGTTGAGGTAGATAATATGTATGCGTCCTGCAAAATCATACAACTGACTCACCAGCCAGTAATAGCCGCATACATCCCGGGCATTTTGTCCTGCCCAGATCCATACTTCCTGTTCGGGGTCTTCCTTCAGCTGTGCTTTCAGGGTATTGAAGCGGTCAGCATCTTCAGGATCCTCATCAGTGCCAGGCGCTGCTACAGGTGCCGGCTCCTCCTCCGCAGGTGTTGGTAGTGGTGATATCCCCGCCAGCTGTTGCCAGAACTGTTTACGTCCGGCCCTGCCCTCTTTGGTGTCCAGTATGAACAAAGGTCCAACCGACAGATCATCTTCAAAACAAAGAATATCTCCGCTCATTTTCTCATCCATCGCGACCGCTTCACCCAGCACAGGAACCGAAGACTGACCAAAAACAATGTGTATTAAGCCCATACTTTGAAATTAATTACGAATTTCAAATGACGAATTACGACTATACCCAAAGATCTTCGCGAATAATCGTAATTCATGATTCTCAATTCGTAATTCTTTTATACTGTTTCTTCAACTAAATCCTTTTCATACCGCAGGTTATTAATGATAAACTCCTGGCGGGTCTGGGTATTTTTACCCATATAATATTCCAGCAACTTCTGGACATGAATATCTTTCGATAAAATGATCGGCTCAATACGAATATCTTCTCCGATGAAACGGCCAAATTCGTCAGGAGAAATTTCTCCCAAACCTTTAAAGCGGGTGATCTCCGGTTTGTTGCCCAGTTTCTTCACTGCTTTTTGCTTCTCCTCTTCTGTATAGCAGTAAATAGTCTGTTGCTTGTTACGAACACGGAACAACGGTGTTTCCAGGATATATACGTGCCCGTTCTTCACCAGGTCGGGGAAGAACTGCAGGAAGAAAGTCAGCAGTAGTAAACGGATGTGCATTCCATCTACGTCGGCATCGGTAGCCACCACAATGTTATTGTAGCGCAGTCCTTCCATCCCTTCTTCGATATTCAGCGCATGTTGCAGCAGGTTGAATTCTTCGTTTTCGTATACGATCTTTTTAGTAAGACCATAGCTGTTCAGTGGTTTACCACGCAAACTGAATACCGCCTGGGTTTCCACATTGCGGGATTTGGTAATGGAACCACTGGCAGAGTCACCTTCTGTAATAAAGATGGTTGAATCCAAACGGCGGGCTTCCTGTTCTGCTCTATCTTTTCCGGTGAGCTCATCGTTCAGGTGTAAACGGCAGTCACGCAGCTTTTTGTTATGAAGATTCGCTTTCTTGGCTCTTTCGTTGGCCAGCTTCTTAATCCCTGCCAGCTCTTTGCGCTCACGCTCACTTTGTTCAATACGTTTCTTCAGCGCCTCTGCAATAGCCGGATTGCGGTGCAGATAATCATCCAGGTGCTTGGACATGAATTCCAGTACAAACGCCTTTACAGAAGGACCGCCTTCAGAAATTACCTGGGATCCGAGTTTGGTTTTCGTCTGTGATTCAAATACCGGCTCCTGCACACGAATGGAAACAGCGGCACAAATAGAGGCCCTGATATCAGTGGCTTCATAATCCTTTTTATAAAAGTCGCGCACTGTTTTCACAAATGCCTCGCGGAAAGCCGCCAGGTGCGTACCACCCTGAGTAGTATGCTGCCCGTTCACAAATGAATAGTACTCTTCTCCGTACTGACTTTCATGCGTGATGGCTACTTCAATATCTTCTCCTTTCAAATGAATGATCGGATAGCGAAGATCTTCTTCATTGGTTTTACGCTGCAACAGGTCCAGCAAACCATTCTTTGAAATATATTTCTTTCCGTTAAAGCTAACAGTCAGACCTGCATTCAAAAAGCAATAGTTCCAGATCTGGTTCTCGAGGAATTCCGGTATAAAGCGATAGTTTTTAAATACAGTATCATCAGGTGTAAAAGTTACCAGGGTGCCATTGGGCTCTGTGGTAGCAGTTTCCTTATGTTCTTTTGTGAGTACTCCTCTTTCGAATTCGGCCACTTTCATGCGACCGTCACGAACGGATTGTACGCGGAAATAGCTGGACAATGCATTCACTGCTTTGGTACCCACCCCGTTCAATCCCACTGATTTCTGAAAAGCCTTGCTGTCGTATTTGGCACCGGTATTAATCTTACTCACTACATCCACCACTTTTCCCAATGGAATGCCCCTTCCAAAATCACGGATGGTGACATGATGTTCTGTAACCTTGATATCCACCTGTTTACCAAAGCCCATGGTATGCTCATCGATACAGTTATCTGTTACCTCTTTGAGCAGGATATAAATACCATCATCCATGCTTGATCCATCTCCCAGCTTACCGATGTACATACCAGGCCGGAGGCGGATATGCTCCCGCCAGTCCAACGACCGTATGGAGTCTTCCGTATAGGAAGCAAATAGATCTTTGTTATCCGTTTTGTCCGTGTTTGCCATAATATATTAAAATTTCCTAAATACTATTGTTTCGTGGGTTAATCAATGATCTGCAAGGATACTAAATCTTTTAGCAAAATCAGATTGCTGGCAAAAATAAAGGATTCATTGAATCATCCCAAGTATAAGTTATGCACTATGCTTACATTATTGAAATCCAATAAATTAAGACTTATGAAAATTGTATTTTTGGGAGATTTTCACCTATTCAGGGTATTTTCCGGGGAGATCACATGAAAATGGTATAAAAAAAATTTATGTGAAATTAAACTTATATCAATAAAATAATTATATTTACATAAGTCAACTTTTAAGAGATATCCTAACCTAATCCTTATGAAAATACTATTTCTAATCCTGCTATCAGCAGTTATTCTGGTAGCGCTCGCAGCTACCTACTTCATCAAAAAAGAACAGGATAATCGTATCGGCAACAAATTTCTCACCCTTATCCGGAAATTTGATTCGTGGCAAATGATGCGATAATCAACTTATTACAACTTTACAAACGGCTTTACAACAATATTTACAACTAGTCACATCAGCCTGGCAATAGCCATCAGGGAATATTATGTCTTATACTTAAATGTATCAACCTATTAACCGTATAATCCCTATCCTATGAAAACTGGTTTATTATTTAAACTCGCCTGCTTACTGATTGCTGCTGTTGTGTTAAGTGTACATCTGCTTCGAAGAAGCATAAGGCAAAAAGCATAAAGCAAAAAGCTATTGAAGCGAATGATAAAATACATAATTATATAATGATTATCATTCGCTTCAATAGCTTTTTGCTTTATGCTTTTTGCCTTATGCTCTTCGTCATCTGTTGTAATACTTATTCACTGCATCCGTACGGCTCCGTACA
Organism: Chitinophaga sp. RAB17; assembly: GCF_052114225.1. Taxonomy (NCBI): domain Bacteria; kingdom Pseudomonadati; phylum Bacteroidota; class Chitinophagia; order Chitinophagales; family Chitinophagaceae; genus Chitinophaga; species Chitinophaga sp. RAB17. The sequence goes on from NZ_JBFREI010000003.1 coordinate 71,689, forward strand.
TGCAGCTTTTCGTAGATGTTGTGTACATGTCGTCTTACCGTTTCAATACTGATAAACAGATTGCTGGCAATTTCCTTGTACAGATATCCTTTGGAAAGTTGATCCAGGATTTCTTTTTCGCGGGTAGTTAATGCTTCGAGTGCAGGATTGGGTTTTGCCTGTTTCTGGAAAAACGCTACCACCCTTCTGGCTATTTGCGAACTCATCGGAGAACCGCCATCGTATAAATCACGAATGGCTTCAAGTAATTCACCCGGAGATGTTTTCTTAAGAATATATCCACTCGCACCGGCTTCCAACGCCATGAAGATCTTATCATCATCTTCATAAACAGTCAGCATCATAAATTGCATGTCGGGATGTTCCCGTTTCAACTGCGCAATACATTCAATACCATTCATACCACCCGGCAGATTGAAATCCATCAGCACTACATTTGGCATCAATTGAGGGATCTGTTCTACTGCGGTTTCTGCATTATTAAAAGTCCCTACACAGGCATAACCGTCAGAACCATTAATCAGCAATTCCATAGCCGTGCGGATATCATGATTATCTTCTACTATCGCAATAGTGATAGTGTCCATGTTATCCTGGGACTTCTTCTTTGAGTATACCGTCATGTTTAAAGGAATTATAACACTTAAATGTTATTAAAAACAAATGTATGTCAATTTAGTGGGATATCGAGAAAAACTATTGTTCCATTGTTCGAGGAAATATCCGCATTACCCCCTACAGATATCATTCTCTTCTGAATATTTTTCAGGCCATTACCGAATAATCTTACTTTCTCCTGGTCAAATCCTTTTCCATTGTCCTTAATCATTATTGTCATGTTCTTATGCATCTTCACTTCTACAATCACCTCTGTTGCTTTGGCATGCTTCACCACATTATGCAATGATTCCTTTACTGCCAGATAAATATTCCTCCTGGTACCACCACTCAGCTTAATATTAGGAATACTTTCGGGAATATAAAACTGATGTGTAATATGCGCATGCTCTAAAAACTCTGCAGCAAAACTTCTCATATAGGCGATAAGGTTAGCCAGTGAATCATTGGAAGAACTCATCGCCCAGATGATCTCACTCATTTTATCTACCATCTCCCCCGCTGTTTCGGAAATACGTTCCACTTCCCGCGTTTGTGAAGGATCCTGTATTTTTCGCTTCGCCACTTCGCTCAATAAACGGATAGTTGATAATCCCGAACCAAGGTCGTCATGCATATCACTGGAAATACGCGCCCGCTCCTGGTCTACGGCCTGCTCTTTCTCCAGTTTTAATTTCTCATGCCGTATTTTATAATCCAGGTAAAGCGTAGAGAAATAATAGGCAATACCCAATAACAGCAACAGCAACAAAAACCGAAACCACAGTGACTGCCAGAATGGAATCCTGATCACAATCTCCAACGTGGTAGGAATCGTGCTCCAGATATCATCATTATTAGAACCTCTTACTTTAAAAGTATAACTGCCCGGATGCAGATTAGTATAACGGGCCATCCTGAAAGTCCCCGCCTGTACCCAGTCTTCATCCGCTCCTTCCAGTTTATACTGCACTTTGTTCTTTAATGGATTGGTGTATTCCAGCGGTACAAATTCTATCGCAATCGTATTCTGGTTGTAAGGCAACTCTACTTTCTTCAGCAGCGAAATGGCCGTATCCGATTCATAAGGCTTATCCAGCACTTCCATGCGCCGTATGATCACTTTGGCATTAGAGAGGTTATCCCGGAAATTTTTAGGATAAAATCCATTCACCCCACGGATCCCACCAAAAAATAATTCGCCGTCAATAGATTTATAAAAGGCCCCTGTATTAAATTCGTTCGACTGTAAGCCATCTTCGTAATTATAGGTAGTGATCTCTCCTGATAACGGATTAATCTGCGATAACCCCTTATTGTGGCTCACCCAGATTCTATCTTTATCGTCCAGCAACACGCCGTACATGTAATCGTTGATCAGTTTCGGATTGTCGTAACTGTTATAATGCTGCTTGATACGGCCGGCCTCATCTATAATAAACAATCCTTTGTTAGTGGCTACCAGCAACTCTTTATGGGCATTCTTATTAATAGATTTCACCGTGGTACCCGATGGTAGTGGTACTGACTTCCAACGGGAATCCGATTTGTTTTTTGCATACAGCGAAGATTTCGTACCCACGTACTGGTTACCCATAAAATCTTCATAGTAAGTAGTCAGTAATTCATCCGCAAAATTATGGACCACCGATACTTCATACCCTTTATTAGTATCATCAAACAACAGGAGATAACCGCCGTAGTTGAAGTACAGTTCACCATTGGTACGCTTAAAGAGGAAAGGCCATGGATCCCGCTGCATTGGCAGTCCCAGCGCAGTTACTTTACTGGTGAGGTCCAGGAAAGATTTGGTTTGCACATTAAACAAACCGATGTGCATGTTGGCAAAATGCAGCCATAAATGATCCGCATTTTCACGACAAATGGCGCCCAGGTCATTGGCCGGAAATTTACCGGGATATAATTCATTGGAAATACGTTCCAGGAATTTGCCACCATCTCCATAAATATTCAATCCATCGCGCATGAGGCCCACATAGAGTTTGCCGTCATCATGCTTATACACTGCCTGCACCATATTATGTGTGATGTAGGGAGACCTGTACAGATTAAATACCTTTTTATGAGGAGAATATTTTTTCAGACCATCACCATCTGTGCCTACCCACATATTATCGGAGATATCGCGATAGAGATAAGAAACATTGTTGAAGGACCTGGTTTCAAACGTATTAAAACTGACGATATGCCGCAGAATTTCGTTGCGGGTAATACTGTAGATGAGTACACCATCATTCCCTCCTATCCATACATTTCCAAACTGGTCTACTTCCGATACAGCAGGAATAAAGGGTTCTCCTTTTTCATTCCGCATATCAAAAGTCAGATCGCTGAACTTATTGCGTTGTTTATTGAAGATGGTAATATGCCCCGAGCTCACAATGATCATAGAGTCTTTGTTCAGATTGCGGATCACTGGTTGATTACCCACCCCTGGCAGGCAATAGGTAGCCAGCCGTAGATTTTTAATATTCAGTGAAAACAATTCTCCGGGTTCTCCATTCATCCAGATGGTATTACCATCTTTCATCACGGCTGTAGGCAACACTCCTTTTTGCCGGAACTGTGGTGGATAGAGGATAATGCGCCTGATAGCGTAGGTGGTATTATCCAATACATACAGTCCCTTCATGGGCCGCCACACCCACAATGAATTGGTAGCGGTATCCTCCCCCAGTATCGTAAACTTCACATTATTGTCGCGTTCCTGCGCATTAACATTAGAAGTGTCTTCCAGTAAGGTGCGGAAATTATTACGATACTTATCATACACACTGATCCCGTTGTTATGGGCCAGCAACATCTGTTGACGACTATCTTTATAAAAAGTAAAACCTTTATATCCTTTGAGATCAAACCGGTTGATCACCGCCCGGTTGCCGGTAGAACCACGGGGTACCAGTTCCCCTTTGCCTTCTCCGGCTTTGTAGAGTGTACTTGGTTTATACCGGTATTCATTAAAGGTATAACCATCAAAACGATTGATGCCATCCCGGGTGGCAATCCACATAAATCCCTGGTCATCCCGCGTAATATCGAAGACAGTGCTTTGTGAAAGTCCTTCATTAACACTATAGCTGTCGAAAATGTATGGCTTATCCTGTGCATGCAATATCCCGGGGAGAAGCCCCCATAAGCAACATAGGACGAACATTTTTAAGCGATGCGGTTGATGCACTATGATTATGTTATTGAAGTAAGCAGGTTAGGTAATCTGCAAATATATAAATCTGTACCACACTTTGTAGCAATTTTGTAATTTTCTTGCTGGTAACAGATTGAAAATAAATGATATGCTTTATGAATTCAGTTAGAACAAATCCGGGCTTAATAGCCTTAGATACTTTACAGTGGCTGTTTATCGCTGGCGGACGCAGGCGCACTGCCGGGCTGTTGGCCATGATATGCTTTTATTTAGGATATACTGCTTTACCGGCAACTGCCCAGAAAAAGGAAACAGCATACCAGATAAACGTCATTACATCTGCGCCAGCGAAAAGTATCCGTGGCCTCAGTGTGGTAACGGATGATATTATATGGGCTTCAGGTACAGAAGGTCAGGTAGGTAAAAGTACAGATGGCGGTGCTCACTGGCAATGGACGGTGGTACCAGGTTGCGATAGCTGCGACTGGCGCTCGTTATATGCATTTGATGCCCGTAAAGCGATTGTATTAAATGCCGGTGCTCCCGCACTTATCTTTTTAACCGAAGATGGAGGCACTTCGTGGAAGCAGGTTTACTACGATAACCGCCCGGGTATTTTCTTCGATGTCATACAGTTTTTTAATGACCAGGAAGGAATTGCCATCGGTGACCCATTGGATAATAAATTTACTGTCATTCGTACACACAATGGTGGCCGCTCCTGGGAAAGAGATGCCACAGCTACATTGCCTGCTGCCGCCGCCGGAGAGGCGATCTTTGCCGCCAGCGGAACCAGCCTGGTCACATTACCCGGAAAGAAAGTGTATTTTGCCACCGGCGGAAATGTGGCACGGCTTTTTGTATCCGGTAGTAACTGGCAAGCCTATACGATTCCGGTAGTACAGGGAAGCAGCACCACAGGCGCATTTTCCATTGCCTTCCGGGATGCCGCCACCGGCATTGCTGTAGGAGGCGACTATAAAGTGGATACCGCCAGAAAAGGCAACTGTATGCTTACCAGCAATGGCGGGCGAAACTGGTACGCTCCGGTTACCCCTCCAGGTGGATACAAATCCGGAGTGGCCTACATCTCCCCCAAAATACTAATAGCTACCGGTACGTCCGGCACGGACATTTCGGAAGATGGCGGCAAAAACTGGAAAAAAGTGGGCGATGGATTTAATGTAGTAGCCAGAGCCCGAAAAGGAACGAAAGTATACCTGGCCCGAAAAGATATCGCGGTATTGGGTAACCACTAATAAAAAGGTGCTCCTGGAAAGGTGCACCTACTAAAATAGGTTAAAGCAAAAAGTAAATTTATTAATATGAAGTTAATAAGTAATTTAATCACTTTACGTTATTTTTTGCGAACCACTGAATTTAAAGGGTAAACGCAGAAATATCAGCATCTAACGCGAATTGACTATAACTACTCTGAATTTTTATGTAATTTAAGACCATGGTAACGCATTACCAGGCATCCAGAAAAAGAGATTATGCAAGTTGAAACCTCGTCAAGTAAATACGGCGCCAAGCACTATCCCGACAGTATCAGGGAATGGAAAAAAGAAGGTAATTATTTTTGTTTTTATACTACAGAAACAATTCTCGAAATAAGGGTCATTGCCGATAAGATCATTCGCTTCAGATACGCTGCTGACGGCACTTTTCAAAGGGACTTCTCCTACGCCACCAGCGATACACTCGAGGAATCACCTATATCATTCGGTATCAAGGAATGGGAAGAAACTTTTGAAATATATACAGATGCCCTCCGGGTATTTATAGCCCGTGATAACCTGCGTATCACGATTTCTGATAAGGAAGGCAAAGTAATTAACCAGGACGAAATGGGTTTCCACTGGCAGCACTACCTGTTGAAAGGCGGTAAAATTCAGTACTGCAGCAAACTGGTGCAGGAAGGAGAATGCTTTTACGGATTGGGAGATAAGCCTACGGAACTGAATCTGCGGGGCAAACGCCTGGAAAACTACGGTACAGATGCCTACGGCTATCAGAAAGATACGGATCCGCTTTACCGCAATATCCCTTTCTATTATGGACTGCATCATGGTATCGGCTATGGTATCTTCTTCGATAATACCTTCCGTACCATCTTCGATTTTGGTAAAGAAAGAGAAGACGCCTGCAGCTTCTGGGCACGTGGTGGCGAAATGAACTACTATTTCATTTACGGTCCGGACCTGCTGGAAGTAGCTGAGTCCTATACCAAAATTACCGGGACGCCGGAACTACCTCCCCTGTGGGCCCTTGGATATCACCAATGCCGCTGGAGCTATTACCCTGATACCAGGGTGAAAGAAATTGCCAAAGAGTTCAGAACACGTGGTATCCCCTGTGATGTCATCTACCTGGATATCGACTATATGGATGGCTTCCGCTGTTTTACGTGGAATAAAGAATGGTTCCCCGATCCGGCAGGATTGATAAAGGAGCTGGCTGCAGAAGGCTTCAAAGTAGTGGTGATCATTGACCCGGGTATTAAAGTGGATCCCGATTATGCCGTATATAAAGAAGGCATGAAAAACAATTACTTCTGTAAACGGGCAGACGGCGCCCTGATGGAAGGCGATGTATGGCCGGGCAAATGTGTATTTCCCGATTATACCAATCCTGAAGTACGTGAATGGTGGAGCAGCCTGTTCAAAAGTCTGGCTGAAATCGGTGTACGCGGCGTTTGGAATGATATGAACGAGCCTGCTGTTTTTGAAATGGGCTCTTTCCCTGAAGATGTGCGCCACGACTATGATGGAGAAGAAGTAAGTCACCGAAAGGCACATAATATATATGGTCACCTGATGAGCAAGGCTACGGCTGCCGGTATGAAAAAATACCTGATGCCTAATCGTTCCTTCCTCATTACCCGCTCCTGCTATTCCGGTGCCCAGCGCTGGTCCTCCGTATGGACCGGTGACAATGTATCCAGCTGGGAACACCTCTGGCTGGCCAGCGTGCAATGCCAGCGTTTAGCCGTTTCCGGTATTTCATTTACGGGTAGCGACATTGGCGGTTTCATCGGTGAGCCTGATGGAGAACTCTATACCCGCTGGATTCAGCTGGCAGTATTTCATCCGTTGATGCGTACACACTCCGCCAGCAATGAAACCGGGTTTAACCAGGAACCCTGGAGCTTTGGAACCGAGTATGAAAAAGTAGTGACTAAGTTTATTAAGCTGAGATACAAGCTGCTTCCTTATTTATATACCACCTTCTGGCAGTATGCAAACCAGGGTACACCTATGCTCCGCCCGCTGGCCTTTGTGGCGCAACAGGATGCGGCTACCCACAACTGTTCCCACGAGTTTATGTTTGGTGACGCGTTGCTGCTCAGCCATGTGAGCGAAAAAGGAATGAAAGAAAAAGCAGTATACCTGCCCGCAGGTAACTGGTATTATTTCTGGAATGATCTTAAATATACCGGCGCCCAGGAGGTAACAGTGAATACACCGCTGGATGAAATGCCCCTGTTTGTAAAAGCGGGTGCGGTGCTGCCGCAGTACCCCGATATGCAGTACACGCAGCAAACACCGGTAACGGAAATGCTGTTGCATGTATATTATGGAGAACAGGAGGTGAAGAGTGTGCTGTATGAAGATGCAGGAGATCATTATGGCTACAAAAACGGACAATATAATGTGATCCGCTTCAAGCAACATTCCACGCCGCAGCAGTTCCATCTCAGAAAGCAGTTTTATGTTAATTATGAAACGTCCTATAAAAACCATCGTATTATCGTACATGGTTTACCGTTTCAACCTGCGTCGTTGCTGGTAGACGGGCAATCCGTGGCGTTATTGCCTGAAAATCTGTTGGCAGATAATACCGTGTCATTTGTGGTACCAAGAAGCTTTGAAGAAATTAAGATAAGTAAGGACTAAAGTGGAAAAAAGAAAAGGCACTTCAGATAGAGATCTCGCGCCGGTTTCATAACCTATGCCAACTTTAGAGATACTAAATTAGATGCTTAATCTGAGTGTACAAAATGTCTGATGCCTTGAAAGGCATAATGAACAAAATGAATAACTTGTTAACGTTGAATTAAGAGTGTCTGACGAACATTAAAAAATAAAATCGCTGGTAACGACTTACTGTAAAGAGTTACAGCATAGAAAATCAATTTAGCAAGCATAACCGGAAGGGCATAAAGCGTAAGGCGCAAAGATGATTTATCACCTTTGCGCCTTACGCTTTTGTGTGTTGATGATTGCAACACGTATTGATTGCTTATGCTTAGTAAAAAATAGAAAGAAATATAATTGATGTCAGTGCACAAAACACTAAAAAGATAAAAACTGCTCTAAACAAAATCTCCATCTTGTCGGTCGTGGTATAATCAATTCCATGCAATTCTTGCGGATTCTCCCCGTGGTTGATAATCAGGCTTTTCATACAAACAAATAATTAAAAGGATTAAACAATAAAAATCATTGTAGACTTGGGGTTCCAGAAGATCAACATCCTATAATGAAATTACAGAAAAAAAGCTAAAATGGACAAATCTTTTTGTTCATTTTAGCTTTTTTTCTGTTCATTTTTATTCCTGTGTTTATCCTTTCTTTTTATGCTTTCCTGCATTTTCATGCGGTAGCTGTAAAACTGCTTTTTTAACAGCAGGTTGCTCTTCCGTAGTACTATCTCCCAACTCGCCGGCAGTAACGGTTTCACCTCGTTTGTAGTATTCCTTTACGGCCTTCCCCGTTTCCTCATCATACAATTTCCAGACACCATTGCGCACTGAATTTCCTTTACGGATAATTTCTGTGGGTGTTTCTGCATTCGTTACCGGATCAATGATCATAATCGTATCCCGCTGCCCTTCTATCTCAGTAGAAATAAACGCACCCTCCTCGCTCGGCTTTCCATTTGAATAATAGTACTTACAATAACCATCAAGTACATTATTCTTATACGTTTCTTCCGCTATCAGGTTGCCAATGGAAGTAGTCTTCTTCCATACCCCCTCTTTACGGTCATTCTTGTAAGTCCCCTCCCAGGTATATCCCGGTTCTCCCCTGACCTCTCCCACTTCCTCCACCCAGTATCCCTGCTTACGGTGTTGCTGATCACGTTGATTGGATTTAACCTGTGCAAAACTGCTGCTGATCATTATAATTTGCAGCAGCATATATAAAAATCCCTTTTGTATCATCTTTGTTTCTTTAGCACAAGTTAAATATTTTATACATATAATTGAAAATCCGGACAGTGATATCTGCTATTAACGCATCACCGTCCGGATTAATTGTTATTTATGCAGTTTGATATCTCCTACCTTCGTATCCTTACCGCGTTCTACTTTCACCCCGGTAATAGTAGTGTCCTTGTAACCATTAGAGGCATTCACAAATATATTCCAGTCGCCTACTTTCAGACCACGCACTTTATAATCACCATTTCTCCACGGCAATGCATATAATGTGTCCTTATTGCTGTTGTAAACAGACAGCACAGGATACGCATCCCATGGTGTTACCCGGCCGGAAAGACTACCCATCTTCAGAATGGTAAATACATTGATGTAAGGTCTCAGAATGAACTGTCCGTTCCAGGTTCTGATAATAGAACGCTGTATATCAAAGTCCAGCCACAATTGCAGATCATCCGTACTCAGCTGGTCCCATTCATTATGACGCACTCTTACAATAATCTTTGATTGACCAGATACGGACTTCAACGGATAAGTAACCCCGTCTTTTACCAGTGAGTTCTGGGTACCTACCGTGATACGGATGCGTTCCATTGTTCCTTTGTGTACATTACCACCGGCCAGTAAAGTATCTGCCCCGTTACGCAGGGTCAGCAGATCATAAATGCCCGGATGAATACCCAATGAATCCCATAACTGGCAGGTATCAGGTTTGGGAGTCCTGTCGTGATCATGATCCTCATCCCACCAACATCTGTCTTTGTCATCCCATCCATCATCATCTGTTTTACCACATGTATCTACCAGCACTTCCACTTTACGGATATCCAGTAATACCTTGTCAAAATAACCTGGATCATCGGAAAGAAAGAGACTCACCTTTTGCTGATTAGGTGGAATATTGGAGACGGAAGCTGAATTATCCTTTTTACAGGCTTCCATCATAGTAAAGGCAACAATTGCTGCCATCACTAAACCAAGCCCCGGCTTACGGAGAAAGTTTTTCATAAATGAATGGTTTTAAGTGTCTAATAAAAGTATGATTCGATTCGATCTGGCTGAAAGTTCACGTCCTGTATAAAACGCCTTATACCTGGCATTATTGCTGTTCCGGAACAGTCCGGATAATAGATGGTGCGAAGTGCGGAAAGTTTAAAGCGAACAAAAAATTAGCCAAAAAAAATGGGCCAGTCTCTGTGAGACCGGCCCTTATCTGGCATTAATTTTTTCAGCAACATAAATAGTATACTTAGCTGACCATTGATGGGTAAAGCATTTACGAAGACAATGCCCTCAAACCAATACCCCGTCTCTCAGTAATATTATTGCAGCTTCAATATCGTTGCACCCAATGGTGGCAAACGTAAAGAAAGCGTATAGTCTCTACCGTTATAGATCTGCTGCGTTGTTTTTAAGATACCTGTATTCACTACACCACTACCATAATACTTCGGCGCATCACTGTTGAGGACTTCTTCCCACTCTCCTCCTACAGGCAATCCTACCAGGTAATTCTCCCGCACTACCGGCGTCATGTTCAACACCACCAGCAACACATCTCCCTGCTCTTTTCCTTTTCGCACATAGGCGATCACACAATTATCATAATCATTCACGGTAATCCACTCAAATCCGGCCGCATCAAATTGCTGCTCATACAAAGCGGTAGCATTGACATACAGCTGATTGAGATCTGTTACAAATGCCTTCAACCCCTTATGCGTGGTATGCTGCATCAGGTGCCAGTCCAGCTCACCACGGTAATTCCATTCCGAAGTCTGCCCAAACTCATCTCCCATAAACAGCAACTTGGTACCAGGATGCGTATACATATAACTATACAACAGGCGGAGATTGGCGAACTTCTGCCAGTCATCACCGGGCATTTTATATAGCATCGGCGACTTCCCATGCACTACCTCATCATGACTCAGCGGCAGCATAAAGTTCTCGCCAAAGGCATACACCAAACTAAACGTCAGATCATTCTGATACCATTTACGATGTATCGGATCCTTTTTAAAATAGTCCAGCGTATCATTCATCCAGCCCATCATCCATTTCATACCAAAGCCCAGTCCTCCCATAAACGTAGGCCTGGACACGCCATAATGCGATGTAGAGTCTTCCGCAATGGTCTGAACATCCGGAAACAGGGCATAGATCGTTTCATTCATTTTCTTCAGGAAACTGATGGCTTCCAGATTTTCATTTCCACCCAGTTCATTCGGCACCCAGGCGCCTTTTTCACGGGAATAATCCAGGTGTATCATGGAAGCAATCGCATCTACCCGCAAACCATCTGCATGGAAACGGTCGAACCAAAACACCGCATTACTCAGCAAAAAAGATCTTACCTCGTTACGCGCATAATTAAAAATATAGCTGTTCCAATCCGGATGATAACCCTTACGCATATCCGCATATTCATACACATGCGATCCGTCAAAACGATATAACCCATGCGCATCATACGGAAAATGTGAAGGTACCCAATCCAGTATCACCCCGATATCTGCCAGGTGGAATGCTTCCACCATTTCCATGAAATCCTGTGGTGTACCATGCCTGGAAGTAGGCGCAAAATAACCGGTCAGCTGATAGCCCCAGGAACCATCAAAAGGATGTTCCATCACCGGCATCAGCTCCACATGGGTAAAGCCCATTTCCTTTACGTAAGGCACCAGCATGTCAGCAATCTCCTGGTAAGAATAAACACGCTCAGGATCCGAAGGGTCCGGACGACGCCAGGAGCCCAGGTGTACTTCATATACGGCAAATGGACTGTCCAACGAATTACGCTTCGCCCGCTGACTCATCCACTTCTTATCATCCCACTCATAATCCAGCGGATATACCACAGAAGCCGTTTTAGGACGCACTTCCCAGTAATTCGCATAAGGATCTCCCTTAATCAACTCTTCCCCACTATGAGACCTGATAAAATATTTATAGAGAGAACCGGCTTTTACGCCAGGTACAAAACCTTCCCAGATACCGGAGCTATCCCAGCGGGGCAGCAAGGTGTGACTATAGTGGTCCCACCCGTTAAAATCACCCATCACTGCTACAAATGCAGCATCCGGCGCCCATACGGCGAAATAGGTCCCGTTAGCACCTTCCAATTCCATAGGGTGTGCACCAAACTTTTCGTATAGCCGGTAATGTGATCCGGCCTGGAAGAGGGTAATATCACTGGAAGAAAATAGGGAAAACGGTTCAACATACTGTAAAGCGCGATTAGTATCTCCGATCATAGTAACGTGTGAATTGGATGTCTAGATAAACAAGGTAGTTAAATTTTGGGAAAATGGCAGATACCGGGAAACAGTTATTTAAAAAGAAAAGAGGCTACCCGGTACTTGGGCAGCCTCTTTAATGGCTCACTGTTCCTGCAGATACTCCCATTTAAATAAATCAAACGAGCCAATTGTCCATAAAATAAAAAAGCGCCTCAGTATTACTGAGACGCCTTTTTCTATATCGCTACTCCGTTAAACCGGATTAGTATTTCTTTTTGTACGGAGGTTTACCACCGCTGCCGAAAGACTCGCGTCTGTCGCCACCACCGGTACGGCTACCGCCTGGACGGCTGCTACCACCTTCAGAACTCCAGCTTCTTTTACGCGGACCATCTTCTCTGCGTGGACCACGATCTCCACCACCGCCACCAGTGCGTGGGCGTCTGTCGCCATCCTGAGACATTTCTATCCTTACGCTGCGGCCGTTGTATTCCACTTTCTTGAAAGCTTCTGTTACCTTAGGCAATTCTTCATTCTCTACTTCAAAGAAAGAATAAACGCCTTTCAGATCAATACGACCGATTTTATTACCACGTAAGCCAGTGTTGTCGCACAGGTAACGGAGCATATCGCCACGGTTGAAATCATCTACTGAACCCAGGTTGATGAATAAACGGGTGAATTTGCCATCGCTTCTGCGTGGACCTCTGTCGTCTCCAAGGGTACCTGCACGTCTGTCGTCTTTTGCATTCAAATCAGGTGCATCCTGGTAGTATTCCAGGAACTGGTTGAATTCGAGAGAAGCAAAACGTTTGATCAGGTCTTCCTTGGTCATAGATGCAAACTCTTCGTTGATGCGCTCCATGTAAGGTTCAATCTGTTCTTCGTTTACGACTACGTTATGTACTTTATGTACCAGGCCAAACAGTTGTTTTTCACAAACTGCGAAACCATCCGGTACTTCTGCTTTTACAAATTTCTTACCCAGTACTCTTTCGATCTGGCGGATTTTTCCGGTATCACGTGCGCTGATGATAGCAATAGAGATACCTGATTTACCTGCTCTACCGGTACGACCACTTCTGTGGGTGTAGTTTTCTACGTCATCCGGTAAATCGTAGTTGATTACGTGTGTAACGTTATCCACGTCGATACCGCGGGCTGCCACATCAGTAGCTACCAGCACCTGCAGTGCTCTTTCGCGGAAACGCTTCATTACTTTATCACGCTGCTGCTGCGTCAGGTCACCATGCAATGCATCTGCATTATAGCCATCCTTAATCAGTGATTCAGCAATTTCCTGTGATTCAATTTTGGTACGGGTAAAGATGATACCAAAAATTTCAGGGTTGAAATCCACGATACGTTTCAGGGCCGCATATTTTTCACGCGGACGAACGATGTAGTATTCGTGTTCTATATTAACATTACCGCTGTTTTTGCTACCAACAGTCAGTTCAAACGGATCTTCCATGTATTTCTTGGCGATACGACGAACTTCCTGCGGCATTGTTGCAGAAAACAACCAGGTAGTTTTACTATCCGGTGTGTTAGACAAGATACTGTTGATGTCTTCCTGGAATCCCATGTTCAGCATTTCATCTGCTTCATCAAGGATAGCGTAACGCACGTTATCAAAATTAACGGCACCACGTTCTATAATATCCAGTAAACGACCTGGAGTGGCCACTACAACGTGAACACCTCTTTTCAGTTCCCGCAATTGTTGTACAATGCTGGAACCACCATATACCGCTACGATGCTAACATCGCCGAGATATTTACTAAAATTTTTCAGATCACTTGTGATCTGAAGACACAGTTCACGAGTAGGACATAAAATCAGACTCTGTGGTTTATTAATTTTCAGATCCAGTTGCTGCAGCAAAGGCAGGCCAAATGCAGCAGTCTTACCGGTGCCCGTCTGGGCAAGACCTACGAAATCGCGGTCACCTCCTAACAATACTGGTATTGCCTGTTCCTGGATGGGAGTTGGGGAAACGAAGCCCAGGTCCGTAATTCCCTTTAAGATAGGCTCTTGTAAGCCCAGTGATTCAAATGTAGTCATTGATTTGCATTAATCAAGCTCCGTCGGGAGCTGTGGATATAGCTTTTAGCGATTAGCTATCAGCTGTTAGAAATATTATTTACACCAGCTCGCCTTCGAGGTCGTAGTCAAATGCTTTGGTGATACGGACTTCTACTAAATCACCTGGTTTCAGGCGTTTGGTAGTATCGATAATCACTTCGTTATCTACTTCCACCGAATCAAACTCGGTACGGGCTAAATATCTGCCCGCTTCTTTCTTGTCTATTATTACTTTGAAGATCTTTCCTACTTTCTCCTGATTTTTTTCCAGAGAAATTTCCTGTTGAACTTCCATAATTTCCTGCGCTCTTCTCTCCTTTTCTTCTGCCGGAATATTGTCTTCCAGCGCATATGCGCTGGTACCTTCTTCGTGGCTGTAGGTAAACACTCCTACACGATCAAAGCGCATTCTTTCCAGGAAGCCTTTCAGCTCTTCTACGTCATCTTCCGTTTCGCCAGGAAAACCTGCAATGAGGGTGGTACGTAAACAGATACCAGGTACTTTGGCCCGGATGTTATGTACCAGCTCTTCTATTTCTTCACGGGTGATCTGACGCTTCATTGCTTTTAACATGGCATTGGAAGCATGTTGCAATGGCATATCAATATAGTTGCAGATATTGGGGAACTCATTCATCACATCCAGAATTTCCATAGGGAACTTCGTTGGATAAGCATAGTGGAGACGAATCCACTCCAGCCCTTTTACACCTGCCAGCGCACGCATCAGGTCACCCAGGCGGCGTTGTTTGTACAGGTCCAAACCATAATAGGTCAGCTCCTGTGCAATCAGCATAATTTCCTTTACACCTGATTTTACCAGTTTCTCCGCTTCCAGCACCAGCTCTTCAATGGGTTTGGAAACGTGTGTACCACGCATCAGGGGAATCGCACAAAAAGAACAGGTGCGGTTACAACCTTCTGCAATTTTCAGGTAAGCATAGTGAGATGGTGTACTCAGTAATCTTTCACCAACCAGTTCTGCTTTATAATCTGCATCAAATTTCTTGAGGATCAGGGGCAGTTCCATGGTACCAAACCAGGCATCCACACCTTCAATTTCTGATTCCAGGTCGCCACGATAACGTTCGCTCAGACATCCGGTAACATATACTTTATCCAGTTTACCGCGCTGTTTCAGTTCTACCTGCTCCAGGATGGTATTAATCGATTCTTCTTTGGCCTTGTCAATAAAACCACAGGTGTTCACTACTACAATATTGTGGTCGCGTTTGGCACTTTCATGCACCACATCGATATCATTGGCCACGAGTTGTCCACTCAGCACCTCTGAATCCACCATATTCTTGGAGCAACCAAGCGTAATTATATTAACCTTGTCTTTCTTTAAAGTTTTTGTCTTCAAGCGCGAATTGTTTTAAACAAGCGGTCAAGCATTCTTTGAACCGCTACCGCCACGAAGACACACAGACACTGATTGAATTTAACAGCAGACTTACTGTATGTGACTTGAGTCTTAGTGGGGGTTGAAATAAGGAAGGTGCAAAGGTAGCAAAAAGAATTGACAATTGGAAATTTATGCTAAGTAACTGTTGTTTAGCTACTTAGCATCTCTTATCCCTATATCAGCTCAGTTCCTGCAAGGCCTTGTCTGCACGCGCTCTGGCGAGTCTTCTTTTATAATAGTACCACCATTTAGGGGCCATCTTAATCATCAGGTTATTCATCCCTCTCAGACCAACCAAATGATATAATCCGTTCAATTTACCTAGTAAGGTAGGATCCATTGCCCGTAAACTCATGGCAAACCCGCCATCCAGGTACTCCATATGATGCCAGTAACCTGCCGGCATAAACATGGTATCTCCATGATTGAGAATAGTGGTATAGCCCCTGGCATGCTTGAGGGCCGGAAACTGTTCAAAATCCAGGTTCTCATGCCAGTTGACAAAGTTAGCCGCGCTCTCTACCGTAAAAGGCATGCGGTAAATAAACGGTGCCTGGTTATTTTCCAGTAAAAGCACCCGTTTCCTGCCCAGGAACTGTGTATGAAAGATATGGGACAGGTCAATATCATAATGCATATGCGCTACTGAACCGGCGCCTCCCACAAACAACATGGGATACTTTTTCAGAAAGCCTGTGGACAGGTTATCCGGCCAGGTAAAATCTTCCACCAGCTGAGGTGCGTGCTGAAAAATATTAAAGAGAAAAATGCGGAGGGCTACCGGTCCCTGCTCCACCATAGTGAGGTATTCACCAAAAGAAATGTAATCATCCGCTCCATTAACAAGGGTATTCACGCCGGCGCGCTCGTTATTATATACCCCCACTGTCTTGTCTCCCACTATCGATTTGAAATAATCCCACGTCCACTTTGTATAAGCCGGCCAGTTTTTGCTAAGGCCTCCTGCTGAGATGATAACAGGTTTACGTGGATTGTAGTAGTTCTTCTTGAATTCCGCTGGTGTAATATCTTCAACTCGATCTATGTGCTGTACTATCATACTTACGAATTGTTAAAAAGGGTACAAAAAGGGAACAATATTCAAATGTAATAAATGCAGTTTTATTGTATCAAAACAAAGAAACAGGCTGAATGTTGATGAAAACGGCCGGGCTCCGTACAGGGAGCCCGAACAATGATTTTTTATTTAAAGTAAATTATTAAACAAGCCTTATGCCAATTATGAAATAACAATTATATTAATCAGATAATCAAGCATTTACACTAAATAGAGAGTCTACGAAAGTTTCCTTATTGAACACTTGCAGATCCTCCATTTTTTCACCGATACCAATGTATTTTACGGGTATTTTGAACTGATTGGCGATGGCCAGTACTACTCCACCTTTGGCAGTGCCATCCAACTTGGTAATAGCCAGGGCAGTTACTTCTGTAGTAGCGGTAAACTGCTTGGCCTGCTCCAGGGCATTCTGACCGGTAGAGCCATCCAGCACCAGCAATACTTCATGTGGCGCATCCGGAATTACCTTTTTCATCACACGTTTGATTTTGCCCAACTCATCCATCAGATGCAGCTTGTTGTGCAAACGACCTGCCGTATCTATAATAATAACATCCACATCTTTAGCGGCGCCGCTTTGTACAGTATCGAAAGCCACAGCACCCGGATCGGAACCCATTTGTTGCTTTACAATAGGCACCCCTGCTCTTTCACTCCAGATAGTCAGCTGATCTACGGCTGCAGCGCGGAATGTATCCGCAGCACCCAGCATCACTGATTTACCTGCTTTCTTGAAGTTATAGGCCAGTTTCCCGATAGTAGTGGTTTTACCCACACCATTCACGCCTACCACCATGATTACATAAGGCTTTTTACCAGCCGGTACATCAAAATCACGGAATCCACTATCCGGTGCGTCTACCAGAATGGCTGCAATCTCTTCCTGCAACATCCTGTTTAATTCGCTGGTTCCCAGATATTTATCCTTCGCCACACGTTGTTCGATCCGGTCAATGATTTTTACAGTTGTATCTACACCTACATCAGCAGAAATAAGGGCATCTTCCAGGTTATCCAATACTTCCGTGTCTACCGTAGACTTCCCTGCAATGGCGCGTCCTATTTTACTCAGGAAGCTCTCTTTGGTTTTTTGTAAACCCTGATCCAGATTTTCCTTCTTCTCCCTGGAAAATAGTTTATTGAAAAAGCTCATAGTTAGTTTAATTGGGTCCGGGTCGTCCCGGTTTATTTGAGTTATCCGGCTGCTTGATCACAGCATCATTTACAACAAGTTGCTAAAATACACCTTTTTAGCTTCTAGCCGTTAGCTTTTAGCTGTTAGCAAAATGCAGCGGCATAATAATTTATACCCGCTGCATTTTGCTAACAGCTAAAAGCTAACGGCTAAAAGCTATATCAATACAAAAAGCTGTCCGTTTAACGGGACAGCCTTTCAGTATTATTAGTAAAGCCGAATTACTTTTGTGTCATGTACTCCTGGATCTTGTCCTTGTGTACAATTGCTTCCTTAAAAGTATAAGCACCGGTTTTAGGAGAGCGGATTGCTCTGATCACCTTAGTCCATACTTTTGATTCAGCTGCTGCTTTAGTATCTTTGACTTTCGCGTTCTTTGAAGCTACTTTTGCCATTGTATCTATTGTTTTTATGGTCTAATGGCTAATTGGCTGGTATGCAAATACAGCCATTCACCATCAACAATTACTTATTTAATTTCTTTGTGAACAGTTACTTTCCTTAAGATAGGATTGTACTTTTTCAACTCCAGACGCTCAGGAGTATTCTTCTTATTCTTGTTAGAGATGTAACGGGAAGTTCCGGGTTTGCCAGAAGTCTTATGTTCTGTGCACTCCAGAATTACCTGTACTCTATTGCCTTTTTTTGCCATTGTGTATTACAAATTAAGTGAGTCTTAGAATTAGATTGCCTGACCAGCTGCACGCAATTCCTTCACAACTGCATACAAACCTCTCTTGTTGATGGTTCTGATACCATCAGCAGAAACTTTCAATGATATCCATTTGTCTTCTTCTGCCAGGAAAAAACGCTTCTTTTGCAGGTTAGGAAGAAACCTTCTGTTTGTCTTAATGTTGGAGAAGGAAACATGGTGACCTGTGATCGGCTTCTTTCCTGTCACCTGACATACTCTTGCCATGATCTAAAAATTTAGGAATGCAAAAGTCCAATTTATTTATGGATTTTGCAAATATTATTAAATGAATTTATTCACAAGTACATTTAAAGTCACTTATAAAGCGCCTTTACTTAAGATGTGAACACAATGCAAATTATTGATAACCAAACGATTATCAGACAAATTTTCATCTGTCTTTTATCTAAAAAATAATTTTACAATAATACAACAAGGCTACGTAAAACAGCGCCTAATCTTACCGCTTCCAACACCCTTTGCTGATCCGTACCATGTTTCAACAAGGCTTCTTCGTGGGAAGTAACGCACATTTCGCAACCATTGAGTGCAGATACCACCAGGCTCAACAGCTCAAAAAATTCTTTCCCTAATACCGGGTTTGCCATAATGCTCATCCTGATACCGGCAGGTGTAGTCGTGTAAAATTCCTTATTCACAAAATGCCTGAAACGATAAAACACGTTATTGGCATTCATGAGGGAAGTACAACTAATCACTTCTGCGATATCTTTATCCACCGCACCTTCCTGGATAGCCAGCTTTTCAAAAGCCGCCTGCAGGTCGGTATGCTTCTCATTCACGGCTACCGCCACCCCGATCAGGTAAGCCTCTTTCTTTGACAGCGTAGCTGCCGCAAGAGAGTTGGATACATTGATCTTCAAATCTTTCAGGTAACGTGCATCCACATTTACCAGTGATTGCAATTTGCCGGATACCTGTTCACCTGTCAAACCCACTGCTTCCAGTAATTGAACCGCCGTATCCTGATTTGTAGTTGCAAACATATAAATATATTTTTAATTAAAAATTACGAATTAGGAATTACGAATTAGGGATTTGTGGGAAGACGGACTATGATATCCCATAATTCGTAATTCGTAATTCGTAATTCAAATTTATGCAGTCAGCGTAGCTTCGCCTTTAGTCCAGTTGCAAGGACACAGCTCATCTGTTTGCAGTGCATCCAGTACACGCAAAACTTCTTTTACGCTACGGCCTACAGACAGGTCGTATAAAGAAACCCAACGTACAATACCCTGAGGATCTACAATGTAAGTAGCACGGTAAGCAACTTTCTCGTTTGCTTCCAGGATACCCAGTTCAGTAGCGAGAGATTTGGAAGTGTCAGCCAGCATTGGGAACTGTAATCCACGCAGATCATCATGATCTCTTCTCCATGCAGCATGTACAAATTCACTGTCAGTGGAAGCACCGATCAATACAGCATCACGATCAGCGAAATCCTGTGCATGTTTGTTAAATTCAGCTATTTCAGTAGGACATACGAAAGTAAAGTCTTTAGGCCACCAGAACATCACCATCCATTTGCCGGAGTTCTTCAGTTCTTCAGAAGACAATTCGTAAAATTCTTTACCTTTTTCGATAGAAACAACAGCCGTTTTTTTGAATTCGGGAAACTCTGACCCTACGGATAAGATAACATTTTTCATAATAACTATTCTCTTTTTGATTTACAGACTAATGATTTTTATTCTTTGACGGCGCAAAGATCACATTACATTCATTAGTAATCAAATAGATTTTAAAAATGTGACATTGAGTTTCTCTATATATCACCTTTTTCACTGTGGTAGCAAAGGGAATAACAACAATCGCCTATATAATCAAAAAAAATATCCCGGAGTTAACATTTTAATGCTATTTCTGTAACATTTTGGCACGTTATTTAGTTATATAAGTGGACTTTTTTAATACAAATAGCATGGAAATGAAGAAAAAATACTTTTTACTGGTGGTTATAACGATTGGACTTGCTTTGATTCCGTTTATCAAAAACAGTATCATTAAACACGATGAATTTGACGCTACCCGAGATCTGTTCATTTAGTGTTTAGCGGGTCCCATTGACCGTTCCTAAAACTGCCCCAAAGCGGGGTCGGGTTTCCATTGGCTGGCTGGTTCATAATACTGCCAGAGTGTAAAACCCACCTTCCGCAATAATTGCCATGCCTCATTATCATGGTTCCAACCCTGATCCTTGTTGTTTTTGGTAATAATACAATACACATAATCGCCGTGAGGCGCATTTACCATTATCACCTCCGAACGTGATTCATCCACCGCGCCATTTTTTGACGCGGTGCGAACGTTTGTGGGTACCTGTAGCACCCCTTCCCCATCCCAGTAGTTACGGGTAAGATTCCGGTACATACGCTCACTTGCAGCAGGGCTAATCACTTCTCCCTTATAAATCATCTCCAGCAACCGGGCCATTTCCCTTGGACTGGTTTGCCCCCATCCGTATTCCTGCCGGTTCGCTTCCCTCCCTTTCGTACGGGAATTGACCCGCAAATGCTCAAATCCATGCTCCTGCAACCACTGATTAATTACCAACCCGCCTCCTGCCAGCGACTGCAACCACAAACTGGCGGTATTATCACTCATTGTCAGCATCAGCATCACTGCCTTATCCAGCGCAATCTGCTCGCTGTCCCGGAAAGACCCCAATATGTCTTCCCCCTTGTATAACAACGAATCTCTGTACACCAGGTGCTGGTGATATTGCAGCTCCCCTTTCGCCAGCTTGTTAAAAATGCCTACCTGTATCGCTGTTTTAATCATACTGGCTGTAGGAAACGTGGTATCGGCATTTATAGCCACTATACGGTCCGTTTTAAGGTGATGCACATAAATACCGGCCTGCCCGTGGAAAGCTGCCAGAAGGGGTGCTAAAATGGCCGTGAGCCGTTTATCGGTTTTCTGGGCACCGGCGGATAAAGCAACGAAAAACAGGAGCAGTAGGATGGGTAACTTTTTCATATAACCAAGATAGAAAAATAGCGGGTAAATTTTATATCCCTACCGAACAGCCAAGGGGCCAGGTTATAAAATGGGGGAACATCTTCTCAATATTCTCTAAAGGCCATTTAACACGCATTTTCCATTTTCCCCGTCAACTATCTTTAGCGGCGCCACCATGGCCGATTCCGACTTCGATTTACCTTCATCATCCCCGCATCAAGTCCACCTCATCCCCGCATCAAGTCCACCTCCCCTGCTGTACTACTACAAGTGCATAGCGGGTGCTAAGCATAGACCTGGCGGCGTTTACATAATGAAAAGGTAAGATTGACTATAATAATGGGGGTTTATGCTTAAAACTTACACTATCCACCAAATTTCCAACCTGATTGATCCCCGACAAGCTAACCACATAACAAAAATGCAGCATACACCCACTGTTATACGCTGCATTTTGCTAAAAGCTAATGGCTAAAAGCTAATAGCTGAATGCTAACTGCTAGGTAGTTTGATTAATCATATCCGCAAAACTCCGGACACCAATCATTTTAGCGGAAGTATAACCTTCTGCATACTCCACTCCCACCATTTTGCCCAGCATTTTGGCACGATACACCACGCTGTCAAAAAAGTTGGAGCCGGAAATATACGTCTGGGGTTCGTTATCTTTTGGTGCCAGGAACTGGGAACTGAAGCTTTTGATAGCCTCCAGTTTCCTGTCTATCACTGGTGTAATATCTATAACGAAGTCTGGTTCATGATAACGGTCCTGCAGGAAGTGATATACCTGCTTTGGACGCCAGGCTTCCTGTGGCTGCCCGTCTGAAGATGTTTCGATTTTTCGTAAGCCTGCCATAAAACAACTGTCAGCTATCAGTTTGGCGGCTCGTCCATGATCCGGATGACGGTCATCAATGGCATTTGCCAGTACAATATCCGGGCGATACTTACGGATAGCCGCAATGATCGCCAGTTGTTCCATGGTGTCATTTCTAAAAAAGCCATCAGCCAGACCGAGATTTTCGCGTACTTCCAGTCCCATAATCTTTGCTGCTGCTGCTGCTTCCTCTATCCGCAGCTCCGGAGTACCACGGGTACCCAGTTCTCCACGGGTAAGATCTACCACCCCTACCTTCATTCCCTGTTGCGCATGTACCATCAGCGTGCCTGCACAGCCCAGTTCCACATCGTCCGGGTGCACAGCTATAGCCAGTATATCTAGTTTCATATGCTGTAAATTGAGGTGCAAAGATGGGAAAATATTTAATCTTCTGAGCTGGTAATGACTACGCCTGCCTTCCGGTCCATTACCTGGTACTTATCCTGTACTTCTTTTTCATCAATGATCCTGACAGTGCGAAATGTTTTGCGGTCAACCGTCATTAAACCGGTTTCGTTGGTGGGTGTTACGGGCTTGCCGTTTACGATAAAATAAAAGCTGCTGTCGTTGCCGTATTTGCGTAACAGGCTGTCATATGCGGGAGATTGGCTGCTTAACAGTGCATTGACCCTTTTACGGGCAAAGGGTTTGGTTTCTATGTATACAACGCCGTTGGCCGCCTGGCTGCCGTATTTCAATACCGCTTTGGAACCTTTGGCAATGGTGATGACACCGATGCGATCTGGTGTTACCTGGCCAATGGCCGTTTGGGTCACTACCACACTATCCAGCACATATACCGGATCGTCATCTTCCACAGATTGCGCCATAGCGCCTATTGAAATAAACAGTAAGCTGATAAGTAAGATCCTTGCTTTCATAATAGTCCCTTTTTCTTTACAGGCGAATATTACGAAGATAGCAGAATTAATTATAGGCGCGGTAGTGCTGGTACATTTCCAGCTCCTGAACAATTACCTCGATGTCTTTATCTTCCTGCTTGTCATACTCGCTTTTAAGGTTACCACCAAAGAAGAAAGCAACGGTTTGCCATACACGGGCATTAAATCCGCCTTTGAGTTCCTTGATAATTTCAAAGCAATTCTGACCGGTTTCGCGGTCGATTAGTTTCATGAGTACTTTGCCCTGGTATACGGAGAGATTTTCCAGTTTATCGCCAAACTGGGCTTTAAGTTCCTTTTCTTTGGTGGCCAGGAAAGCTTTGCGCTCTCTTTTGTTCATATTAGCCATGCTGGAATTCACGTCTTTCAGCACTTTTGCGGCCGATCTGGCATAAGGGTATGTTACATAAACGGCATTTCGTAAACGACTCCAGCGCTCGCGTTCCTTCCGAAGTGCTTTCGGCATTTTTTCCACTACATCGAATATAGCGAGGGTAATAACCGGAATGGTATCTTTACCCACCACAATTGCATGCAGCGGAATAACATCCGCACCATGCGCCTCTTGCGCCATCGCACCTGTGTGACAGAGGGATATGCCCAGTACCAGGAAAACAAAAACGATGATCTGTTTGAAACGAAGACGCATAGATTACTTAACGTTGCTTAAATACGGAATGTTACCACAAGTTAAAAAAGATTTCAGATTTGCCGCCAACTAAATCCGGTTACCGTACCGGGGTCATTTTTAACTTGTTGATAGCGAAGTCACTGATCGCCTTTTCTACCGTTGGCAAATCATGCGAAGTCAGCGACGAACCCATCACGTGTGCCCCTGCACCTGGAATGGGGATGGCCTCTTTCTCCATATCAGGGGTACCCAATTCCTCCTGCATCTGTAAAATGGCGCCCACCTTTACAGTGGGGTCCTGGTGTGTTTCATCTTTATAATAATACAGATTCAGCACCGGCTGTTTTATCTTTTCAAATGTTTGTGTGGTCATAGTAGACTCCAGCAGACTTTCCAGCTGCACCACCCCTTCCAGGCGATAATCGGTGTACCAGTATTTCGCCCGTTCCGGGTCTTTATCACTGCCACGCCTGAAATCCCCCTTGCTGACTACCCTGGCCAGTTGCAGGCCCCAGGGATTGTTGGCCAGGAAAGCAAGGTTATCGTTAATAGCAATATTTGGCGACATATTGATCAGGGCATAAACATCGTTGGGATAAGCGGCAGCCAGCTGCAATGCCAGCGTACCACCGGTAGAAGTACTCATCAGGATCACCTTTTCTCCCAGCGCTTTGCCTATACTCAATGCTTCTTCTGCATCTTTCCATAAACCCTCAGCGGTCATGTGCAACAGTGGATCTGAAGTATCTATTCCATGCCCGTCCAATCTCGATAAATAAAGATTACAGCCAAAGCGTGCGGCAAAATTGCGGTGTACCGGGTTGCCTTCTTCCTGGCTGGCGGAGAAGCCGTGCAGGTATACTACGGCATAAGGTGTTTTTCGATGCAGGGAATCATGCCATACAATGCGGGCCTGGTTATCTGGCTTCAGATGATGTCTTGCCTCCCTGGCATGGATATAATCATCCAGCGAAGCACCTGCGGCAGGTACCGACGGTAATTCATGATTATATACCGGATCGGCCGGTTTGGGTCCAAGGAGGTATACCACTGAAAGCGTGGCTATAATGATGAGCGCAATACGCAACCACCTACGCATTATAAGGAAATTTAATGACACTAAATGTAGATAAGAATTCCGAGATGTCGCACGCACCCTGGTTATTTAATAAAGAAAAAATCCTTCAACAGCGGATGCCATTGAAGGATTTCTATATTAAAAATATTTCTGTCGGTTATCTTCTTCTCAATTTCTGATAGATGCTCATCGCAGTACCCAGTATAGTGATGAGGATACCCAGCCATAATACGTTGATATATGGGAATATCATGGCTTTCATCACGATATAGTCGCTGAAGCCATTGGCTTCTTTTACCTTCAGTTCTATTTTGTTTTCCGCAGGCATAATTTTAGAGAACCTTACATTCAGTCCCAGTGGGGCCAGCGTATCTTCTACACTGTACTGGTAACTGCTGTCGCGGATAAAATAAATCGGCTGTAACTTAAAGTGATCATCTGTTTGGGTATACACTTCCAGTTCAGCACCTACTGCCAGATCACCATTCTGTGCAATGTAATTGCGGCTTTCAGGTTTGGTATTCAACCCTTTCAGTACAATGAAGCCCTTGGAGAAAAACACAGAGTCGCCTTGTTTCATCAGATGCGTTACGTAAGGAGTGGTATCCTGTTTCGCTTCTTCTTCCTTGTTAGGCGCCGCAGATACGTAGGTAAAGATATCCCTGGTCAGATAGTGTCTGGAAGCAGGGTTGGAAGAAATTGTATTCTCTTTTCTGTTTACAAATGCATCAGGGTAAAGGGTAAATTTCTCCAGTATATTACCGGAAACTTTATCTTTTTTCTCGTAGTGTACTTTGTAATACGTTTTTGTATCCTGCCCGATGGAGTCACCGGCATAGGTTACATGATAGTCCCCCATTTGTACCGGAACATCCCTTGGCAGCATGATATTTTCCCGCGGATTTTGTTTGCTTTCTTTTCTGAAGAAGCCATCGTTCAGCATCTTCATACGATCCAGTGATATTACTTCCATTTTAGCGGAAGAAATCAGGATGCCCAGCAATACCATTCCAAAACCGATATGTGCTACCGAAGCACCTGCATTCTTCAGTTTACCTTTCAGGCCGGTGAATATGTAAGAAATATTGGCAACAATCGCATAGATGCTGGCAAACAGCATCAGGTAGATAGCCGTCAGGAAGCCGGCGCCATAATTATCATAGGTGATGGTCCCTTTCCAGGCTACCAGCCCGGTTAATAATAAAGCTACCAGCGTAGGAACCGCCAGTTTCTTTGTGATCTCTCCACGTGGGGTATCCTTGTATCTCATGAATTGCACGACTGCTGTTAATACACCCAGTACGATCGCAATCCAGATCTGAATCTTATTGTAATGGAAAATGCTGTCTGATGGCGGCGCAATGTCGTTCATATTAAACAGTGACTTCAGGCCGGTGAAACTCAGCAATTTATTCCATACCGGAATAGAGGTGGTGAAGGTAATCTGAATGGCTGCGATGAGCAGTATCAGGGAACCTACAAACAGCCAGAACTCGCGGGAGTAGCTGTTTTCTTCTTTCTTTACCGCCGGAATTTCCTTTCTGCGCATGATCAGCAATGCAATAGATGGTACGGTAAATACCAGCATGGCAAACAGTAGCTGTGCGGTCATTCCCATATCCGTAAAGGAGTGTACAGAAGTATCTCCTAAAACACCACTCTTGGTGAGGAAAGAAGAATAGAGAATCAGTACATAGGAAATAAAGAAGAAGAAAATGGTAGATTTCAGCGAGTGCCCGGTAGATTTATATGCCAGCAGCGTGTGAACACCTGCCACCATAGTGAGCCATGGCACCAGCGAGGCATTTTCTACCGGATCCCAGGCCCAGTAGCCGCCGAAGTTGAGTGATTCATAAGCCCAGGCAGCTCCCATCATAATACCGGTACCCAGCATCATAATAGCAAACAGGCCCCATGGCTGCACTGGTTTTACCCAGCCGGTATAATCGCGGGTCCAGATACCTGCAAAAGCAAAGGCAAAAGGAATGATCATGGAAGCAAAGCCCAGGAACAGTACCGGCGGGTGGATCACCATCCAATAGTTCTGCAGGGTTACATTCAAACCATTACCATCGTGGATATGCTGCATATAGTCCGCTGTCTGGAAAATAGGCGCCAGTTGATTTTCAGGTGCCTGTCTCAGTAACATAAACGGATTACTACCTACTTTATAGCCCAGTACAAATATACCCAGCAGCATACTGGCCATAATCAGCTGCGCCAGTGAGAAGGTTGTCATCACCGGTGCTTCCCATTTTTTGGAGGTGCGGATCAGGATAATACCCAGGATACTGTTCCAGATACTCCAGAGCAGGAAACTACCTTCCTGATCGGACCAGAGACTGGATAATAAGTATTGTATTGGCAGGTCGCGGGAGGTGTTGCGCCATGCGTATTTATATTCAAAAAAGTGATTATACAAAATATAGTACAGGCAGCTGAAAACGCCGATAACAGCGGCTGATTGTATGATGAAAGACCAGCGTGCCAGTCTTTTCCAGGAGTCCTGTAAAGATGGTTCCTTTAATTTAACTACATTATAATAAGCTACAGTGGCTACTATAGATGCTACAAATGCCAGTATGGCAAAGAAGTGGCCTATTTGGCCCGGCAGTAAATGTTCCCCTACAAACTTCATAAAATTCCTCTAGAGATGTGAATATTCCGGCACCTGACAATTCTGATATGCTGTTTATAACCAGTTGCCTGGAAATAAATGATCAAATATCAAAATGTTCAAATAATTACATTAAAGTTGTTTGTTGCTGATAGCCACCTGGTCGTCCTTGTATTTAGACGGGCATTTCATCAGTATTTTGCTGCAATGAAATTCGCCTTTCTCCATTTTACCTGTGAGTACAATAGATTCGGCTTTTTCAAAATCGGTAGGTTTGGCGCCGTAGAATACCACTTTATGTGATTCGCCCGTTTTATCGTGGACGTAGAAGCTGAATAAGTTAGCATCTTTCATCGGGTCGTAATTCATCGCCTTTAAAGTGTCCAGTTTCCCGATGACATGGAATTCTTTTCCTTCCTTTTCCCGGGCTGTCGCGAAAGTTTCATAGGTACTGAAATCTCCCACCATAGTTACTATCACTCCAATTGCTACCGCAATTACCACCAGCAGAATAATATTTGTTTTTTTCATATGAAAATTATCTTCCCTATTGATTTGATACAAGCTGCAAAACCCTTTACCAGTGCGCCCTTAACGATCCCTGCTTTTTGCCGTACTTTATTTGTTTCCGATTAATCGGCAAAATTAAGTCAAAATGACCTTCTTCGGACAATTTTTATATAAAAGGCAATTCTTTTTATGAGAAGGACGGCTGTAAGTAAACATAATCCTATCTTTGCGCGGAATTTAGAAAAGTACGATTTTATCATGGCAGATTTATCTCAATTTGACCCTAACTCAGTTGGCCTGCTGTCCAACAACGTTTTTGGCTTACCTTTTTCTGAGGAAGAAGCCCGGCTGGTATTGTTACCTGTGCCCTGGGAAGTAACGGTATCCTATAATAATGGTACTGCCCGTGGACCGGAACGTATATTCAGAGCATCCTTCCAGATCGATCTTTACGATGCGGATGTGAAAGATGGCTGGAAACAGGGTTTTTACATGCGTGAACCAGATAAGCACCTTTTACTGCGCAGCGATTACCTGCGTAAGGAAGCGGAGCTATACCTGAAATTCCTGACTGAAGGGGGAGATATTTCCGAAAATGAATTCCTGAAAAAAACACTGGTAGACGTAAGCAACGGCACCAGGGCCATGAATGAGTGGGTATATACCCAAACCAAGGCGCTGCTGGAAAAAGGCAAGCTGGTAGGATTGGTAGGTGGTGATCACAGCACCCCGCTGGGCTTCTTTAAAGCCATTGGTGAACATAAAGGCGACTTTGGTATTTTACAGATAGATGCACATTGTGATTTACGGGATGCCTACGAAGGATTCAAATACTCACATGCCTCTATTATGTACAATGCCCTGGCAGAAGTACCTCAGCTGTCAAAGCTGGTACAGGTGGGTATCCGCGACTACTGCGAAGAAGAAGTGGAGTACATCAACAACAGCGAAGGCCGTGTAGTAACCTTTTTTGATAAGCAAATCAAAGAAAGACAATTCGAAGGGGAAACCTGGAAAGCGATCTGCGACAGCATTGTTGAAACTTTGCCGCAACAGGTATACATTAGTTTTGATATAGACGGACTGGATCCAAAATTATGTCCGCATACCGGTACCCCTGTAGCTGGTGGTTTTGAAGTAGAGCAGATTTATTATCTCTTCAAACGCGTACTGGCCAGTGGTCGTAAGCTGATTGGATTTGACCTGAATGAAGTAAGCACTTCACACGATGAGTGGGATGCCAACGTAGGTGCCCGTGTGTTGTTCAAGCTTTGCAATCTGTTGATCAGTTCTAATTCCTAATCTTACATTCCTGTTCATGCATAGTTTGCGCATCCTGCATCCTAATACCAGTAGCAGAATCCGGTTATTACCGGTTATGCATGGTCTTACGGGTATACTGTTTCTGATAAATGCGATCGGTGTATACCGTGGTCCGCAACCTAACTGGTTCCTGGTGGTCTTTTTCCTGGTGGTAGGACTCATGGCAATTGCGTTTCCGTTTACCATGAAGCGGTTTAAGCAATTCAGTGAAGCAAATACGGTAGCACGTATGATAGAGGCGCTCATCTGCTTTACCGGCAGTTTATACTTCCTGTCGCACCTGCAGCCGCTGACCAGTCTGCTGTTGTTCCTGACAGGGAGCGGCCTGGCATATGTAGGCTGGATGGAATACAGGATTTTCCAGCCATCGTATGTAAAGATGGACACCACCGGTATTACGCTGCCTACCACCTTTTCCAAAAGGCTGGTTGGCTGGAACGAACTGAATAACGTAATTTTGCGGAACGACCTTCTGACAATAGACTTTAAGAATAACAAGATTCTGCAGCTGGAAATACTGGATGAACCTGGAAAAGAGCAGAGAGAAGTATTAAATACCTTCTTTCAGACCAGGGTTCAATAGGTATTCATCCCAACAGATCATAAAATCACAAAATGTTAAAACAAACACCTTACATATTATATTCTGACGGTGAAGGGAATATTTTTGAAGATACCAGCATGCACGTAACTGGCCGCAGTGGCTGGGATGCGTGGCCGGTAGACGTAGAAGAGTGGATCGAATTACCGGAAGGAGGCAATTTGTATGAGTTGCCAGGTCGCCGTGGTATTGGCATCAATGCCACCACCGGTGATATGCAGCTTTGTGATAAAGGATGGGCGGTAGCGGCTTTCATTCCGCCGGCACATACCGGTTTTTACCTGGCAGCCTACGAAACCATGCCGGATGCGCCTACCCTGCCGTTGTTTTGTTATACGGCAGTGGGTTGGCTGGATGGTAAGTTTTATGTTCCTGCCACCCGTATTGAAGCCGATATCCGCCAGGAATGCGCCGGCTTTGACGACAAAAAAGTAAAACAGGGCGTAAAAACACTGGTAGAAGCATATCCGCATAACAGGCTGGTACAACACCTGGCAGAAAATTGCGCATTGACCTACGAATGCCCTGCTGCACGTAATTATTTTATGGGAAGATGGGAATGCCCTATTCCTTCCTCTCCTGCGTGCAACGCCAATTGCGTAGGATGTATCTCCTTCCAGCCGGAAGAAGAAAGCATTGTTTCTACGCAGGATCGTTTGCGTTTTAAACCAACTGCAGCAGAAATCGTAGAATATACTGTACCCCACCTCGAAGAAGCCCCCTTCCCTATCGTGAGCTTCGGCCAGGGTTGTGAAGGCGAGCCTTTACTCATGTGGGAAACCATTCGCGAATCCATCATCGAAATACGTAAACATACACCTAAAGGCAGCATCAATATCAACACCAATGGTAGCAAGCCCGATGCGGTAAGAGCCTTGTGTGAAGCAGGATTGAACAGTATCCGCGTGAGTTTGAATTCTGCCCAGGAAAAATATTATACGCCGTACTATCGTCCTAACAATTATACTTTTGACGACATCGTTGAAAGTCTGAAAGTAGTACGCGAATTTGGTGGCTGGACTTCCATCAACTACTTCGTATTTCCGGGTATGACGGATAGTGCAGACGAGTACGAAGCACTGCGCAAGCTGATCAGGGAAACCGGGCTGAATATGATTCAGTGGCGTAATTTTAATATTGATCCTGACTGGTACCTGGGTAAACTGGGAGTCACTGAAACCGGAGAATGCCTGGGCGTGAAACAGTTGCAGGAACTGATACAGGAGGAATTCCCTGATCTCAAATTCGGTTATTTCAATCCACCGATAGAACGTATCACCGGTGATTATATGAGCGACTTCGCCCATTAATAAGAGCGAAAAGCCGAAAGCAAAAAGCTATTAAAGCGAATGACCAGAGCGGATATTGATTCTTCGCTCTGGTCATTCGCTTTAATAGCTTTTGGCTTTATGCCTTTAGCTTTCCGCTTCTTCAATCAGCTTTCCGCTTCCTCGAACCGATATTGCTTTGCATACGCAGAAGGTGCCATCCCCGTTACCTTTCTGAACACCCGGTTAAACGTAATAGGATTATTATAACCGGTAGCATAAGCTACTGCAGCTATGCTATCAAAATCACCATTAATGATCTTCTTACAGGCAACGTTGATCCTGATTTCATTCAAAAACTCCAGGTATGTTTTACGGGTATGTTTCTTAAAGTATTTACAAAATGCGTAGGTGGTCAGATGGGCTACCGCAGCGATTTGTCCAAGGGAAATATTTTCTGCATAATGCTCCAGTGTATACTGGTAAATATCATTCATCCGCAGTCCTTCCGACTCACTGTAAGAGTGCCTGGAGAAGCCCGTGGATAATGACTTCCATTCCTTTACCTGTTTTGAAAAAAAGACCAGCATTCCCACAAATGCCAGCAATCGCTCTGCACCGCTGAGACGGGAGATCTTTAATATATCTGTTGCAATTTTTTCTGCATGTTCTGACGGTAGTTGCAGACTGTTCGCGGTGAGTTGTAAAAACTTCCGGACCGTTTCCATTTCCTTCAATGAAAATAATCCCTGCAACGCCTGTTCATGATCGAAGAAAATATGAATAGCGTGAATATTCTTCTCCTGAATATTTTCAAAATACCGGGCATCCCCTTTAAACATATGGGGCTGATTAGCACCAATCACATAAATTTCCCCCGCCTTAAATGGCTGGGTATAATTACCGGCAATCAGGGTGCCTTCTCCCTTAATGATGAGTGTTACCTGTGTCTCTTTATGTCTGTGCAGGTAATTATAGAAGTATGGGAGGATGTCTTCCTGTATAACTACAGCTCCTTCATCGGCAACAGGAACAGTAAATTGAATTACTTTCATTAACCAATTTTACTAATTTTTACTCGAAATTAGCATTTTGGTGACAATATTTGCAAAGTCTTTAACAATTTTGAATATGTCAGGCGGGCTTTTTTACGGCTTCTCTTCCCGCCTATACCAGCTCTGATATGGATCTCGTTGCTTTACCAGCGGTTATTTTTTTCTGTAACCACCAGAAACCAGTCCCTGATATAATACAGCCTAACGCCGTGATGGCCCACCAGGGCTTAAATCCCAGGTGCTGTACCACAAAAGCGCCGGTAGTCGGGGACACAATATTGGCCAACGAATAAGAGATCGTGTACAGTGCCGCATACTGGCCACGGTTGTGGTCCTTGCTCCGGCCAATCCAGAAACTATTCATGAAAGGCAGACAAAACATCTCTCCAAAGGTGATGATCAGCATAAATAAAGCCGCTACTGCCCATATTGGTGGCAGGAAAGAAAGCAGCAGATAGGAAGAACAGACCATCAGCGCACCGCGCGCCACAAATACCAGGTTAGGCCGGGTGCCATCCAGGCGGTATACCATCACCATTTCCACCACTGCGATCAGGATGCCATTGATAGACATGTTCAGACCAATGAGCCATTCTTCCATATGCATCACCTCCTTAAAATACAAAGGCACTATACTGGAAAACTGGAACAGGCAGATAGCATTTAAAGTGGCAAATGCCAGGAACCACAGGTAGATATTATCTTTCCATACCTTATCTTCCTTTATCACCACTGTTTTGGCCTCCTTTACCGGTGCCTTTACCGGCGGCAGGAAGATCCGCATTAATATCGCTGCAGCCATACAGGTAAACCCATCTACCCAGAAAAGTAGCTGGTAGCTGAAGCTGGCCAGGATTCCTCCTACAGCCGGCCCTACAGACCAGCCCAGGTTCACCGCCAGGCGGTTCAGGGCATAGGAACGGGTACGGTTTTCCGGGGCACTGTAGGCCGCAATGGCAATACTATTGGCCGGCCGGAAAGCATCACCCACAGAACTCATGACAAATACACAGATACATATTTGCTCAAACGTTCGCATCTGTCCCAATAAAATGAATAATAAACCGTTAGAGAAAAGACTCCAGAACTGTACCTGGTAAAAACCAATTTTGTCAGATAGCCATCCACCCAGCAATGCGCCCACAATAGCGCCGCTACCAAAGCAGGCCATCACCAAACCTGCCTGGGCAATGCTGAAGTGCAGATGTTGTGTGAGGTATACCGTCATAAAAGGAATCACCATGGTACCACTCCGGTTGATCAGCAACACGAGTGATAACCACCAGGTGGCAGGTGAAAGACCTGTATAGGCATTCTGATAAAGGCGAATAGTTTGTCTGACGAGGTTCATAAAAAATTGGCGAAAATAAATTCCTTAAAATCGGATTAACAGCACAGTTTTTGCAAAGATCCGGAATTCATCTTTTGATGAGTGATTATTTTTTCTGGATCAAAACATTAACTTTGGTCTAAACAGGCGCTCAATAAGGTTATCATGGAGGAAAAAAACGGTAAAAAAAATATTCAGGCATTAGGCATTACCATCGGCGTTCATGCGTTGCTGTTAGTTGCCCTTGTATTTACCGGATTCTCCGCTCCACCACCCCTGCCCGACCAGGACCTGGGGATGGAAGTTAACCTCGGCACATCTGACGATGGTATGGGTGATGAGCAACCACTTAACCCTAACCCACCCAGTGCGGCTGCCTCTGAACCCGCACCGGCAGAAAGTCCGGCCACCGCTGCCAAAGACAATAGTGAACCACAACAAGACATTGCTACACAGGATGAAGAGGATGCCCCGGAAATAAAAAAACCGGAAAAACCTGTAGAGAAACCGAAAGAGATTCCTAAAAAACTGGAACCTAAACCTGTCAAGCCAGTAAAAAAACCAACAGAAGCACCACCGAAACCAGCACCACCTGCACCCAAGCCCAAAGCCGTATTTTCCGGTGGTACCGGCAACAGTGCCAACAGTGGTAACAATGCCAATGGCTCCAATAATGCTACCGGAGAAGGTAATACCGGCAAGCCCGGAGATCGTGGACAGCTGGGTGGTAACCCTAACGGTGGAGGATACACGGGCGGAGGCCTGGGAGGAGGTCGTTCGGACTTTCATCTCAATGGCAGAAATCTGATAGGAAGACCACAGGTAACCTACGATGGTACTGAAACCGGCTATGTAGCCATCAATATAAAAGTAGACCAACAAGGCAATGTGACATCAGCCACCTTCAGTATGAAAGGGTCTACGATCAGCAATTCACAACTGATCGAAATAGCGAAGAAGGCAGCGAGAAGCGGACAACTAAAATATAATGCTAACCCGGATGCTCCTGAAGAGCAATTCGGGACCATACGTTTCTATTTCAAAGCAGAGTAACAACAAACAATAACCGGCGTTTTTGAAGTGGCAAGTGCAAGATAATTTATCCTGCTCCTGCCTGCCTTGGAAAACCGGACCAGGAATTCCTACATCTCTACCTATGACTTCAAGAGCATATAAGCACGATTTTGTGTCATTTCGAGAAACCTATTTTTTATCGCCAACGATGATTGTAAGACTTAACCGTATCTTTTTCAGCACATCAGTACTGCTACTACTGACGTATGCCGCTATGGCACAAACTTTCCCGGGTTACAACAACAGTAACTATGCAGGTATTTATGGCGTATTTTCCAACCCTGCCAGCGCAGCCGGTTATCGTTATAAATGGGATGTGAATATTATTGGCGCAGATATCAATGCCGGCAATACTTACGTAAGTGTTCCCAAATCATTGCTGTTCAGCGTGCCGGATACCCTGCGGCGTAACAAGGATTACTTTCTCGATGAAGGCGCCAACAGAAAACAGAATGGATGGGAAATGGCCGAAATAGTATTGCCTTCTGTATTGTATGCTATTGATGAAAAGCAATCGCTTTCCTTTGTATGGCGTATGCGGAGTAGCAGTAATGGCGGGAATGTTACCACTCCTATCGCCAATTTCTTTGGGGTAGATTTCCCCAATACAGGATATAAGAACGTTAACTTAAGCATTCCCCAGGCAGGTGTTACCTCTCACATATGGCATGAGCTGGGGCTCAGCTATGCGCGGGTAATAAAAGAAAGCTATGACAGCCGTTTGAAAGCGGGTATTACGCTGAAACTCTTAAGTGGTGTGGCCGCAGGCTATGCTTCCGTAAAAAATGCTGACTTCCGCCTGAATAATTCCCGCGATGCCAGCATCACCAGTGGTACGCTGTATTATGGCTATAGTAAAGAGCTGGATGACTGGCAATCACCTACGCAAAAAAATCTGAAACTGTTTAATAACAATGGGATTGGAATCGACATCGGGATGATTTATGAATACCGCCCCGATAATGGTGGCTTCGGCGCCTACGAGGGCTYGGATGCAGATGATTATAAATTCCGTATAGGCGCTTCCATTACTGATATCGGTAAAATCAAATACACCAAAGGCGCCAACAATACAGATCTCAGCCTGGTGAAAGATCATGTGGTACCTAATGATATCCAGTACAGGAAAAATGAAAGTCTGCAGCAATATGCACGCCGGCTGAATAAATACTTCACACCACTGGCTACCGATTCCACGTTTAACATGACCTTACCTACTGCCCTGAACCTGATGGGCGATTACAATATAGATGGTCGTTTTTTTGTTAGTACCAATGCGGTAATTGCCTTAACAGCGGGACGCAGAGATATCACCAAAACCTATGCGCTGACGCAGTTCAATATTACGCCCCGGTATGAAACACGCTTGTTTGGTGCTTATCTGCCGCTGACCATTAATCATAACGGTCAGGCAGATGTGGGTGCCGGCATTCGCATAGGGCCTTTGCTGATAGGCTCGAGTACAATTTTTACCAACCTTTTTGAAAGACGTATCGATCATGCGGGGGCTTTCGTAGCTTTGCGCTTAAATTCAAGCATGTTCGAACGGGGCGATGGCAATGGTGGTGGCATCTTCCGGATGCGTAAGCGCCAGCTGGGCTGCCCGGTTAATTATTAAGAAAATTACGAATTACGAATTACGAATTACGGCTTTGTGTGGAGGTAATAACATAGGATCTACCCTCAAATCCGTAATTCGCAATTCGTAATTCGTAATTGTAATTTACAATTATGGCCTCTTACAAAGAAACGCTGGACTATCTTTATGCACAGCTACCCATGTTTACCAAAGTGGGTGCCAGTGCTTTTAAAACAGATCTGCATAATACTATTGCATTGCTGGATTTACTGGAACAACCGCAGCATGCTTTTAAAACCATACACGTTGCCGGCACCAATGGGAAAGGCTCTTCCAGTCATATGCTGGCGGCCATTTTCCAACAGGCGGGTTACAAAACAGGATTGTATACCTCTCCTCACCTCCTTGATTTCCGGGAACGCATCCGCATAAACGGACAGGTGGTGCCGGAAGATTTTGTCATCCGTTTTACGGAGCAGATGCGTCCGCACATTACCTCCATACAGYCTTCCTTTTTTGAACTCACGGTAGCCATGGCCTTCCGCTATTTCCAGGAGGAAGCCGTAGATATTGCCATCATTGAAGTGGGACTGGGCGGGCGCCTGGACAGTACCAACGTAATTACTCCCGAACTTTCGTTGATTACCAATATCAGCTTTGATCATAAAAATATGCTGGGAGATACACTCCCTTTGATTGCCGGAGAAAAAGCAGGCATTATCAAAGCCGGCGTACCGGTGGTAATCAGTGAAACGCAATCAGAAGTACAGGATGTTTTTATTGATAAAGCCGCCTCACTGAATGCTCCCATTCACTTTGCAGACCAGGAATGGATGGAGTCATCCAGCGCTATTGAAGGCAGTCATCTGAATATAACGTTACTGGATACACGCCAACAGCAAATGCGGCGTTTACAGCTGGACCTGAATGGACAATACCAGGAAAAAAATGTGATGGGCGTATTATCTGCGGTCAAAGTATTACAGCAAAACGGATGGCATATTACCTGGGAACATATCAGCGGAGCACTATCACATGTAAAAAAGCTCACCGGCTTAAGAGGCCGCTGGGAAGTGATTCAGCAGCATCCGCTTACTGTACTGGATGTTGGTCATAATGAAGCCGGCATCCGTGAAGTAATGGAGCAACTGGGCCATGTAAACTATCAGCAGCTACATATTGTAGTGGGATTTGTAAAAGATAAAGAAGTAGAAAAAGTATTGCCTTTATTCCCTCCTACAGCGCATTATTATTTTTGCAAAGCACAAATTCCGCGTGCCATGGATGAAGTAGCACTGGCGGAAATGGGCACAGCCAGTGGTTTACAGGGTCACGCGCATGCATCTGTGCAGGCAGCGTTGCAAGCGGCCAGGCAGCACGCCCAGCCGGATGATATGATTCTTGTTTGTGGTAGCTTTTTTGTGGTCGCAGAGGTGATGTAAACTACTTCATCCCCATTTTGCCAAGGTGCAGCAACGCGTAGAAGATACAGGTGGTATGCAGACTGTGTACAATCTTATTATCCAGTACGAGTTGCTGCAGTTCTTCCAGTGGCATAATCACCACTTCAATGTCTTCATTATGATCCAGTTGCTGCTCCTGCACTTTTACACCGCCGGTAGCCAGAAACATATGTGTATAGTTATTGGCAGCAGCAGTATTAGGAGCAATTGTACCCAATGATATCCATTCCTTGAACTCATAGCCGGTTTCTTCCAGCATTTCGCGCTTCATGGCAAATAAAGGAGAAGGATCCGTGGCGTCCATTGTACCACCGGGAATTTCCAGCAATGTTCTGCCAACGCCCTGCCGGTATTGACGTATCATAATTACTTGTCCGTCTTCCCGCAAGGCCACACCGTTTACCCAGTTATTATATTCCAGTACATAATAAGGTTCGACTATTTTCCCGGCAGGTGTTTCACATTTGTCAGCGCGCGCAGTTAACCAGGCGTCTTTAAACAGGTATTCCGAAGACAGTAATTTCCAATCCATATTCATAATATCAATGCTTTACCAATCCATCCTTTCCTTAAGGCGCAGGATATGCTCCAGATGGTGTTTACCATGCCAGGCATAATTAGCGGCATGGGTTTTCAGATTATGTTGTGTACCGTTGGCGGGATGTATAAAAGTACGTTCCCAGTCAGCGGCGGTTAAATGTTCCATCAGGTTAGTCCAACGGGTATGCAGGGCATGTAATAGGGTAATAGACACATTGATGGGGATGAATTTCACATCCGGCAGTTTTGCCCACTCGCCTTCCTCATATGGTTTTATAATGGGTTGTTCTTCTGTGAGGGCGAGTTTCATGCGGATATATCCGTTCATGTGGCTGTCTGCCAGGTGATGCACTACCTGTGCTACCGTCCAGCCATCCGGCCGGTAGGGCGTTTGCAGCTGGTATTCATCCAGTTGTTGCACCGCTATTTCCACCAGCTGGGGTAAATAGTGAATGTCTTTGATGAATCCCTGCAGCATGGCAGGAGTATACTCCGGTAATGCTGTAAAGCGGCCAATAGGATATTTAAGTGCTTCCATCCGGTTTATTTATTCTTCCCGTAGATCTTTACCAGTGAGATGAATGAATACATCTTCCAGGTTTGCTTTCTTCACTTCTTTTGCTCTTTCAAAGCCTGAGGATACCAGTTGATCGATCAGTGTATCAGGAGAGTCGATAGCAATGATACGGCCACTGTCTACAATTGCACAGCGGTCGCACAGGAACTCTGCTTCATCCATATAGTGAGTGGTGATCACCACGGTAGTGCCCTGGCTGCGTACCTGCAGGATCAGATCCCAGAGGTTGCGTCTTGCCTGAGGATCCAGTCCGGTGGTAGGTTCATCCAGGAATATGATCTGTGGTTTGTTGATCAGCGTGGTAGCAATGGAAAAACGTTGTTTCTGGCCGCCGGAAAGCTCTTTGAACTTTGCTTTGGCTTTATCTTCCAGGTTAAACATCCCCAGGAGTTTCATGGGAGATACTGGTTGATTATACAGACCACCGAACATTTCGATGAGCTCTATCAGGTTCAGTCCCGGATAATAACCGGAGCTTTGCAATTGTACGCCGATAATCTTCTTTATATCATTAGGATCTTTGTCGAGGTCGTAGCCGCCCACTGTCACTTTCCCTTCTGTTTTATCGCGCAGCGTTTCAATGATTTCCAGGGTCGTTGATTTGCCTGCGCCATTAGGGCCTAACAGGCCAAAGATCTCACCTTCATACACCTCAAAGCTGATCCCTTTTACCGCAGTAAATTCCCCGTATTTTTTAACCAGGTTATTTACCTCAATGATCTTTTTCTTTTCCATGGGGCCAAATTACAGAAAGAATTACGAATTATGAATTACGAATTACGGATTTGTGGGGAGATAAGAGCGAAGGTTGATACTCGCGTTTATCATCTCCCCACAAATCCGTAATTCATAATTCGTAATTCCTAATTTTATTGCTTAATAAACACCTGTGTAAAGAAAGTGATCCTGCCCTTGCCAGCAGTACCAATACCGATCAGGGTGTAGTCACCGAGCATGTTTTTACGGTGTCCGGGGCTTTTGATCCAGCCATTTACCACCGCTTCAGCATCCAGGGTGCCGTATGCAACGTTTTCCGCAGCACCTGCCACGCGCCCCATTTTCTTGGAAACGTAGGCTACACGCTCTTCAAATCCTTCGTGCCCGAAGCCGGTGCTGCCATTAGCCATATCGCGGCTATGACTGCGGGCCTGCTGGCTGATGGTGGCATCCAGCTGCAAAGGCTTCAGTCCCTTGGATTGACGGAACTTATTGGTGTAGTAAAGGATCTGTTCATCCATACTACCACCGGTGTTACCGCCATCTGCCTGACGGGTGGTGGCACGTGAACATGCACTCACCTGGAAGAAGGCAAAAACAGCTACCAATAACGCAAAGATCCGTTGGTTCTTCAAAATCAACATAGAATAAAAATGGTTAATAATTAGAAATGAATAATGAATAATGAATAATGAATAATGAATAATGAATAATGAATAATGAATAATGAATAATGAATAATGAATAATGAATAATGAATAATGAATAATAATTAGACTATTAAATACACCATAGGTTTAGCAACTGTTATACCAGAAATTAAAAACGGTGTATAGTGGACATTTTGTATCCCCTATACACCGTTTTTAATAATATATTTTTCTTTCTTAATCGTTCATAATATGCTGCCAGGTTTCCATCATGTTCTTTGAACCAATAAAAATAGGCATCCGCTGGTGCAGTTGTACCGGCTTCAGTTCCAGCAGCCGCTGTTTACCATTGGCCATTGCCACGCCACCAGCCTTTTCCATGATAAAGGACATCGGGTTACATTCGTAACAAAGTCTTAGCCTGCCGGATGAATATTTCCCGAAAGCAGGATACATGAAAATACCGCCCTGAATTAAAGTACGGTGTATTTCGGCAACCATACAGCCTACAAAACGATGGCGGTAGATCCGGTCGTTTTCATTTCTGGCCATAAAATGGTCAACAGACTTGCGGATCTTTTCTTCATATAAGTGATAATATCCCATATTGATAGAGAAGATATCACTATCTGGCGGACATTTCAGGTTAGGGTGCGACAAACAGAACTCACCAATAGATGGGTCCAGGGTAAAGCCCTGCACACTGCGACGCGTAGCATATACCATCATGGTAGAAGAGCCATAGATAATATAACCAGCCGCAATCTGACGGGTACCCGGCTGCAGGAAGTCCTCCAGCTCACACTCCGTACCTTCCGGTGTAAGGCGGCGGTACACAGAGAAAATTGTTCCGATAGATACATTCACATCTATATTACTGGAACCATCCAATGGATCCATCAGTACCACGTACTTCGATTTTTTGGAATGCTCATCATGAA
Source organism: Chitinophaga sp. RAB17 (assembly GCF_052114225.1). Lineage (NCBI taxonomy): Bacteria > Pseudomonadati > Bacteroidota > Chitinophagia > Chitinophagales > Chitinophagaceae > Chitinophaga > Chitinophaga sp. RAB17. Next base: position 113,049 of record NZ_JBFREI010000003.1, read on the forward strand.
AAGGAATGAAATGTTCATTTTCCTCTGAAGCCACCCCACAGCAATAAATGCTGGTTTCCAGGGAGTTGATGAATTGCTCGTTGGCAAATTCATCGAGTTTCTTTACGGATTCGCCCTGCACGTTGGTCTTGCCGGCTTCTCCCAGGATATCAGCAATACCTGCCTTATTCACTTCCACATTTACCCTTTTAGCTGCCAGCCCCATATCACGGAGTAAACCGGATAGCTGACCGGTTGCCCCCGGGTAATTCCGCAACTCCTGAATAGTGAATTCATCCAGGGTCATTACTTTTTGCTTAAGATTCATAACGTTAGGTTGTACAAACGAAATTAAAGGAATTGAAACTATTTTAAGGGAACTGTCATTTATCTATAAACAGATTTTAAAACAATTCTAAACTTGTCTTACTTTGCCAAATAATTTTTTAAAAGAAGATAAACTATCATATGAAGGTTTTCAAGTTTGGTGGCGCAAGTTTAGAAAGTGTTGAACGTATCCGGCAGGTGGCGCAGATAGTGCAGTCATTTCCGGACGAAAAACTCCTCATTGTTATTTCTGCCATGGCAAAAACTACCAATGAGCTGGAAAAGGTAGCAGAAAGCTTTTTTCTCCGGAAACGGGAAATTGCCGCACAATTGCTTTTCAACATTGAACAGCATCACATCAATGTAGCTGAATCACTACTGGGTACCCGCGAACACCCTTTGTTTACGCAACTCCAGCAATTCTTTACCGAAGCCGAATGGACGCTGGGTGAAAAACCACTGCGCACCTATGATTATTACTATGATCAGCTGGTGGGCCTGGGAGAATTGCTGAGCACCGCCATTGTAAGTGCTTTCTTTAACAGCATCGGCCTGAATAATACCTGGCTGGATGTCCGGGATGTTTTCCGTACAGATGACAACTTCCGGGATGCTAATATTGACTGGGTATATACCCAGAGACAGGTAACTGAAAAAGTGGCCCCTCTCTTTGAAAAGACCAGCATCGTGATTACACAGGGCTTCATTGGCGCTACCGATCAAAACGAAAGCGTTACCCTGGGCAGGGAAGGCAGTGATTATTCCGCCGCCGTTTTTGCCAATATGCTCGATGCAGAAAGCCAAACGATCTGGAAAGACGTGGAAGGCCTGAAGAATGCAGACCCTAAATTGTTTCCCAATACCGTGAATATACCGGAAATCAGTTATGGAGAAGTAATTGAAATGGCCTATTACGGCGCCCAGGTCATACACCCCAAAACCATTAAACCACTGCAGAACAAACAGATACCACTGCTGGTAAAATGCTTTCTGGATAAAAATCTGCCCGGCACCGTGATTAAGGAAACGGCAGATGTAAGACAGCTACCTCCCATTATTGTGCTGAAAAAGAACCAGGTACTGCTGAATATCACCTCCAAGGACTATTCCTTTATCACAGAAGATAAAATCAGTGATATTTACGAGATCTTCCACGCGCTGAAGGTAAAAATTAACCTGATGCAGAACGGAGCGATCAATTTTTCCTGCTGCATAGATAATAACCCGGAAAAGATAGAACTCCTGATCAAGACCCTGCACCAGCAGTTCAAAATCGTGTATAATGAAGGACTGGAGCTCCTCACCGTTCGTTATTACCAGACCAACCTGCTGGAAGAACTCAGTGATGGACATACCATACTTTTAGAACAACGTTCTCCCGCTACCATACAACGTCTCTGGAAAAAATAAATTTATCCAGCAAAATAATTTGACTCCCCCGTGCAACTTTTTTTGTACCCGTTCGTCTTTAGTAAAAATGTGGTATGAAAAAAGTTGCTATCGTTTTGTGCCTGAGTACCTTTCTGATGCTTATTTTAGTATTGGGAGGAAAAATGGCAAGCCATGGCCACCTTTCGGCCAAAAACCCGGATGAACTGCCTATATATCTGATTACGCTCGGAAATTTCCGGGAAACACCTGCCGTTCCTGCTACCCAGTCATGTATTGCGAATGAGACAGAAAAAGTACCCATGGAAACAGCAAAAGACATCATGAACCTGGCTTTTAAATACATCCAGGATAATTATAGGAAGAAATAATAGTACGGCCCCCTACATATTTATTGGTTATAGCTTTTGAGAACTTATACAACGGAAACGATAGTATGAAAACGATCATCGTAGCCCTGGGAATGCTTTTTTGTTGCACCTTCACGGCGTTTGCACAACAACCCAACTCCTCAGGAAAAATTACACTAACAGTTACAGACAATGCGGGTAAGCCCCTCCCCTTTACCAGCGTTATGCTGCGGAAGGTAAAAGACTCCACCCTCGTAAAAGGTGAAATGAGTACCGAAAATGGCGGCTGTGCCTTTGATGGCATTGCTAACGGACACTATTTCATACAGGCATCGCAAATGGGATATACCACCTCCTATAGTACCGCATTCCAGGTAGATGCCGGCCACAAAACCATTGCCCTGGGCAGCATGAAACTGCCACCGCTGGGCAAAAACCTGCAGGCAGTGAATGTAACCGCTCAAAAACCTTATATCGAAAGCTCTGCCGGTAAAACGGTGATGAATATAGAAAATAGTGTAAGCGCAGCAGGTAATACCGCCCTGGACCTGCTCCGAAGAGCCCCCGGCGTTCAGGTAGACAACAACGAAAATGTTACCCTGAAAGGACAGAGTGTTACTGTAATGATTGATGGTAAACTGACCTATTTAAGCGGTGAACAGCTGACCAATCTCCTGAAAACCACACCAGGAGAAAGTATTGCCTCTATAGAAATACTGACCAGCCCCTCTGCCAAATATGATGCTTCCGGTAATGGCGGTATCATCAATATAAAAACTAAAAAAGGGAAAATGACAGGCGTAAACGGTAACGTCAATGCTACCCTTACCCAGTCGAAATATGGTCGCTATGGCATATCCGGCAATATTAACTGGAGAACCGAGAAGTTCAACCTGTTCGGCAACTTCGACCAGGGCGATTATCCCCGTCAGGTTACCCGCGACTACAGCCGCTCTGTGAAAGAAAGCGATGGCAGCACTACTTTCATGCAACAGGACGTATTTCAGCGTAACCGCTTCAAAAACAACTACCTCAAAGTGGGTATGGATTACTTTATCAACGATAAACATACCATCGGGGTACTGGCCAATGGCTTTAAAAACGCCTTCAGCAACCAGATCTATAGCGCCACTCACCTGGGCAGACCCAACATGCCGCCGGATTCTGTTGTCAACTCCCTCACCGTTAATGACAATAAATTTGATAATATAGCCCTTAACCTGAACTATAAAGGCATCATTGACACCGCCGGAGGCCGCGAAATCAGCTTCGATGCAGATTATGCCCAATTCAATAATCACCGCTTCATGCAGCTGAACGACAGTTTGTATGATCCGCATTCAAAACTTAGCCGGAATCCTAACAGCATCCGTACTACCGGTGGTACCCAGGTGCTCATTAAAAGCCTGAAGGCCGATCTCAGCTGGCCACTGGGTAAAGAAAGCAAACTGGAAGCGGGTGCCAAAGCAAGTTTTGTCACCACCACCAACCTATTACAGTTCGACTCTCTCTATAAAGGTATTTACCGCCCCTCGCCAACGTTGAGTGACCGGTTTAATTACCAGGAAGATGTGTACGCCGCCTACGCCACTTATAAAAAACAAATACACAAAACAGCCCTGCAATTGGGCTTAAGGGTAGAGAATACCGCATCTACCGGGCATTCGTTCACAACAGACACTTATGTAAAACGTTCCTACACCGACTTCTTCCCGAATATCAATGTGGAACAAAAAATAAATGATAAGAATAAAGTGAGCCTGGCGATGTCACGCAGGATAGAAAGACCGCAATACGGACAGCTAAACCCTTTTATGTTTTACCTCGACAAATACACGTATTTCAAAGGCAACCCTTACCTGAAACCACAATACAGCAATATTGCGGAAGTCTCCTATACCTTTAAGGATAAGTATATTGCTACCCTGCGATACAGCCGTATAAAAGATATGATGGAAGAATTTATTACACAGGACGACAGCACCAAAGCCTCTATCAGCACAGAACGTAACTACGACAAAACGGACATCTACAGCCTGCTGTTAACCTTGCCTATACAAGTCACCAAGTGGTGGAGCAGCGATAACAATGTGGATCTTTCCTACAATAAATACAAGTTTGAGGATCCTACTACTAACGAGCCCTTTAGCCGTTACAACGTTAATTACTATATCAGCAGTACCAATACGATCACACTGCCCAAAGATGTTAAACTGGAAGTAATGGGGTATTATAATTCTCCCTTTGTTTTCGGCATTTTCAGGGGCTACAGTCAATATAACCTGAACCTGGGCATTCAGAAGATGTTCATGGATAAAAATGCTACTGTGAAGCTGAGCTTTAATAATATACTGCGTAATGAAAGCTATCGCGGTGCCGCAGAATTTGCGAACCTGAACATGAGTATTTTTAATACCTGGCAGTTCAGGACCGTGAATCTTTCTTTCAGTTATAAATTCGGCAGCGCCAGCATCAAAGCCGCCAGGGAAAGAAAAACAGGTACCAGCGATGAGCAGAACAGAGCAGGTTGATAGTTAAATCAGTATCCGCATCATCTGCTGTATCAGCTGCATCATAGCAGTAGGATACACACCCAGCCCTATTAACAGTATGGTTAAAATAACCAGGGTGATATTACCGGCCATGGGCAGGGCCGGCACTACCATTGTTTGTTCTCCCGGGGCAGGTACAGCAAACATGGCCGCCACCAGGCGGATATAATAGTACAATCCAATTACACTGTTGATCACCAGCATAAACAACAGGAACCACTGATGCCCGTTTACGCCCGCCATCACCACATAAAACTTACCGATAAATCCGGCAGTGAGTGGTATGCCGGCAAGGGATAACAACATAGCAGTAAACACTGTGGCTACCCAGGGATAGCGCCAGAACAGCCCTTTATAATCAGCAATCGTTTCTGCATCCTGCAAACTACTCGACATCACAATCACTACACCGAACGCGCCTATACTGGTAATAAAATAGGCCACCAGGTAAAAGGCCAATGCTTCCAGCCCTGTTTGTACGCCCGATAAAAAAGCTACCAGGATATATCCCATATGAGCTATAGACGAATAGGCCAGTATGCGCTTAATATTTTGTTGGGTCAATGCCAGCCAGTTGCCCGCAAACATAGAGGCCACCGCAATAATGGCTACAATCCACCATAACATCGGATAGTCGTTACCGTGAATGTCCTGGTAAAAACGGATCAGCAATACCAGCATGGCGCCCTTTGAAACAGTAGCAATGAAGGCGGCCACCGGCAATGGCGCTCCTTCATAAATATCCGGCGCCCACATATGAAAAGGTACAATACCGAGTTTAAAGCCCACCCCTATCAGCATCAATCCGAAACCTGCCATCACACTTACCGGCAAATAACCCGCCTGCCGCAAAGCCACACCTATACCGGGAAAATCCATATGTCCGGTAAAAGCATATACGAGCGCCATACCGAACAGCAGGAAGGCAGAAGACAACGCCGCCAGCATCAGGTACTTAATCCCTGCTTCATCGGAACGCTCACGGGCACGCAGGTACGCAATTAACCCATATAAACTGATACTCAATATTTCCAATCCCAGGAACAACGCCATAAAATGCCGGCTTACCACCAGCACCAATGCTCCGATGGTAGCCAATATCAGCAGGATATAATATTCTTCCTTACGTTCCTCTCTTTCTTCAAAATAGTTAAACGACAACAACAGGATAATGAAGCCCGCTATCAGAATAAGCCCTGTATTAAACAGGGAAAATTCATCTATCACCAGTAGCGGAGGATAAGCATGTGGAATATATTTTATGGCCGGTATCACCGCCATCATCGACATAATAAAAGCGATGAGGGTGAAGCTGTATACGATACGGTGATTACGCCATATCGCTATCAGCAACATAGCTCCCACTGCCGCAGCACTTAGGGTAATCAACGGTCCAAGGCTTAAAAAATCAGCGAACGACATAATCTATAATTTGGGAAGTGTTGAGTACCGGTTGCGGATGAAATCCCAACCAGCAAATGACGATAACCAGGGCCACTATAATCACCAGTTCGCGCCCGTTGAGATCCTGCATAGTATATTGCCGGTCGCAGGGCCCGAAAAAAACTTTCTGCATAATGCGCAAAGAATAGGCGGTAGCCACCACCAAACCAATCGTAGCCAATACTGTCAACAGATGATTGGCCTGCCAGCTTCCCAGCAGCACCAGGAATTCTGCCACAAAATTGCCCAATCCGGGCAAGCCCAGCGAAGCCATCACAAAAATCATAGCAGCACTGCCCATGAAAGGTAAACGCAGCCAGAGGCCGCCCATTTGCCGTATGTTGCGGGTATGAATACGCTCGTATAAAGCACCGGCAATAATGAACAGGGCACCGGTGCTGATGCCATGTGTAATCATCTGCATCACCACACCCTGGTAAGCAATTTCATTAAATGCAAAAGCTCCCAGTAATACAAAGCCCATATGACTTACACTCGTATAGGCAACCAGTCTCTTAAGATCCGTTTGTGCATATGCCAGCATTCCTCCGTAAAGAATACCCACTACGCCCAGCAACATAGCTATCGGAGCTATTTCCGCAGCCGCAGCAGGGAATAGTGGCAATACAAAACGAAGAATACCATATGCGCCCGTTTTCAGCAACAGTCCGGCCAGCACTACGCTGCCTGCCGTAGGCGCTTCTGTATGTGCATCCGGTAACCAGGTATGGAAAGGTACTGCCGGCAATTTTACCAGGAAGGCCACCAGAAAACCCAGCATCAGCCAACGTTCGGTCGATGGCGTCATCGGCGTATTTAACAGATCAAAGTAATCAAACGTATATACGTGTGTGTTAGCTTCATGTACAAAGTAAAGACCCAATATGGCCAGCAGCATCAGTAAACCTCCTGCCTGTGTAAACAGGAAAAACTTATTGGCCGCATATTCCCGGTGCTCATGGCCCCAGATACCAATCAGAAAGTACATCGGTATGAGCATCATCTCCCAGAAAAAATAAAATAAAAACAGGTCCATTGTCAGAAAAACACCGGTAATCCCACAAAGCACAAACAACAGATTGAAATGAAAAAAGCCTACCCGGCTATTGATTTCTTTCCAGGAAATCAATACCGACAACGCCCCAAGAAAAAAAGTAAGTGCCAGCATCAGCAGGCTTAAACCATCCATGGCCAAATGCAGACTGATACCGAAATGCGGCACCCAGTCTATCCGGTACTGATACCACCAGCGGTCTCCACCCGCAGGATGATTTATCCAGATACTGATTACAATACCCAGGTTCAGCAATAAACTAAACAGGGCTATCCAGCGGCTCCCTGCATGGCTTTTCGCACCTACTATCCACGATAGCAGCGCCGCAGCGAAAAGAATCAACAATAGTACCAGCAGGATCATATTAGTTCGTTTATACGTTTAGGTTATATGTATATTCTCCAGATGAGTACAGACAATATCGCTACTGCACCCAGTACTACACCCAATATATACCACCGCAGCAACCCACTCTGGGTACGTGCCAGCATATTATGACACCACTCCATGGCTGCTGCGAGATGAGTATACATTTTGTCTATCAGATCTTTCTTATTCATGCGTGACAGGTATACATAAGGATATACCAACAGGATATTATATAATTTATCGAAGTCCCATCCTCTGCTCCAAAAACCGCGTAACCAAAGGATGGCAGGCATTTCCAGGAAGTCAGACATCCCTTTCGGATGCAACACTACCCAAGCATAGGCAAGCCCTATACCACTCAGCGCAAGTAGGGCAGATAATGCCTGAGAAGTCCATTCCAGGGAAACACTTTCCTGCAACACCGTAACCGCTGGCAATACAGGCAGCAGCCAGTTGCTGAAAAGCGTTACATGCCCCAACGTATGCGGCAGTTCTATAAATCCGGCAATGGTAGATAATACCGCCAGGATATAAAGCGGGATCATCATGCTTTTACCAGGATGATGATGCACCTCCGTTTTAACGTCTCCATAAAACACCAGGAAAAACATCCGGAAGGTGTACATGCCCGTAAGTAATGCGCCCAGCAAGGCAGCCAGCCAGAAACCCATATGTCCGCCTGCGGCAGACCAGGACAACCAGATAATCTGATCTTTACTATAAAAGCCGGCTGTTACAAAAGGAATTGCCGCCAGAGAAGCACAGCCGATCAGGAAAACCCAGTATACGCCCTTCAGCTGTTTTTTCAGTCCACCCATTTTAAACAGGTCCTGCTCATGATGCAGCGCCACAATGATAGCGCCGGCAGCCATAAACAACAGGGCTTTAAAAAATGCATGTGTGACAAAATGAAATACCGCTGCCGACCAGGCGCCACATCCCAATGCCAGGAACATATAGCCAATCTGGCTGATGGTAGAATAAGCCAGTACTCTTTTAATATCTGTTTGCACCAATGCGCTAAAACCGGCCAGCACCAGTGTAATAGCACCTATTACGGCGGTAGTGGTTTGTGCATCAGGTGCCAGTTCAAATAAGGTATGTGTGCGTGCAATGAGGTATACGCCTGCTGTTACCATGGTGGCTGCATGGATCAGCGCACTCACCGGCGTAGGGCCGGCCATGGCATCCGGCAGCCAGGTTTGTAAAGGCAGCTGCGCCGACTTACCTACAGCGCCACCCAGCAGCAACAATGCAATCCAGGTAATCACCGGATCGCCTTTAGTCCACAGGTGCGTGCTGCTGTCCAGTATCTCCGGGATACGCAATGTACCTGTATACTGAAACAACATAAACAATGCAATCGCCATAGCAGTATCGCCTACGCGCGTAACAATAAATGCTTTGCGTGCAGCATAGCCATTGGCCGGATCTTTATACCAGAAGCCAATCAGCAGATAGCTGCAGAGTCCTACTCCTTCCCAGCCAAAGTAAAGCAGCAATAAATTATCTGCCATCACCAGGGTGAGCATAGCCCCTACAAATAAATTCATGCACGCGAAGAAACGGGCGTAGTCGGGCTCCTCGTGCATATAACCGGAAGCATATACATGTATCAGGAAACCTACTATTGTAATCACCCCTACAAATACTACAGACAACGCATCCATCCTGAGATCGAAGCCTATCTTAAATCCACCCACTTCCAGCCAGTTAGCGGCATGCTGTACAACGGCCTGTTCTCCATTGCCGGCAAATTGTATGGCTATCAGTACGGCTACTATAGCGGCCAGACCAATACTGCCGCAGCCAATTACGGTGACGGCTATACGGCTCATACGTTTCCAGCCCAGCATGAGCAGGAAGGCACTTGCAAAAGGAATGAGCGGTATGAGTGCAGGGAACATAGTTATAAAGATTTTTTATCCATTCATTTTTGCGGCTTCATCACTATCCAATGTTTTGAGCTGATGGTATAACTGTAATATCAGTGCCAGGCCAACCGAGACTTCTGCTGCTGCCATTGCCAGTATGAAGATGAACATCACCTGTCCATCTGCCGTCCCCCAGTGGGAAGACGCGACCACAAAGGCCAGTCCTGCAGCATTGAGCATCACTTCTACTGACAACAACATAAAAATAATGTCGCGGCGCACCAGTATACTGATCAGCCCCAGCACAAATAAAACGCCGGCGAGCAACATACCCGCGGTAGTAGGATGCACGTTCATAGTTCATTATTTTCAAGGAACCGGTGTAATGTTTTTTCTTTCTGACGCCCCAGGTGATACGCGCCCACAATACCCGCCATCAGCAACATGCCTGTGAGTTCTACCGCGAGGATGTATGGCCCGAACAACGCCATTCCTACGGCTTTGGGATCCACCACCTGTATTTCTGCGGCAGGCTGACGATTCTGTAAAACAAGAAACACCAGTTCTCCCAACAGGATGATGCAAAGCAAGGAAGGAAAGATCCAGATACGGGGCTTCAACCATAGCTTCTCCTGTGCAGCAGACTCTTTGCCGAGATTCAGCATCATCACGAAAAATATCAGCAGTACCATAATAGCGCCGGCATAAACAATCACCTCCAATGCTGCCATAAAAGGTGCACCATAGAGATACAATACTACTGCCACTGCCAGTAAGGATACTACCAGGTATAACAGCGCATGCATAATGTTATAGCGTGTAATCACCATAATAGTAGCTAAGATGGCAATAGCTGCAGCGATATAGAATGCGGGTCCGATCATGGCATTAAACTTTTTACATCTACTGGTGGTTCCTCCTGCTGGGCATCTCCTTTATCTTTACCTCGTATAGCCATACCCGCTACATTGTAATAATTATAGCCAGGATACTTGCCCTGACTGTTGATCAGCAAATCTTCCTTTTCATACACCAGGTTTTGCCGGTTGTACTCCGCCATTTCATAATCGGGCAATAGCTGTATCGCGTAAGTGGGACAAGCTTCTTCGCAGAAACCACAAAAAATACAACGGGAGAAATTGATACGGAAAAATTCAGGATATCTTCTGCCGGATTCATCTTCCGTTGCCTGTAATGAAATACAATCCACCGGGCAGGCAGCTGCACAGAGATAACAACCCACACAACGCTCGCCTCCGTCCGGATCACGGGTGAGTGCTATGCGGCCACGCCAGCGGGCCGGCAACGGCGCTTTCTGCTCCGGATACTGAAAGGTTTCCCGCTTATGGAACATATGCAGGAAAATCAGCCACATACTTCTTACCAGACTAAGCATTATTTTGAGTTTTAAGTATTTAACCAAAGTTTGATCGCCGCCGTTACCATCAGATTTAATATCGATAACGGAAATAATACCTTCCATCCATACTCCATCAGCTGATCATACCGGGGCCGTGGCATAGATGCCCGGAACAGAATGAATAGCATAATGAAGGCAAAAGTTTTTATAACGAACCATATTACCGGCGGCAGGAAAGCAGGTCCCAGCCAGCCACCGAAATACAGCGTGACCAGCATACCGGAAATAAGGGTGATGCCCAGGTATTCTCCTATAAAAAACATCCCGAATTTCATCCCGGAATATTCCGAGTGAAAGCCCGCTACCAGCTCACTTTCAGCCTCTGGTATATCAAACGGCAGCCGATGTGTTTCCGCCACTCCTGCTACCAGGAAGATGAGAAATCCAATGAACTGCGGTACAATAAACCATACCGTTCTTTGTGCTTCCACTATTTCGCGCAGGTTAAAAGAGCCGCTCAATACCACCACTCCCATCAACGCAAGCCCCATAAATACTTCATAGCTGATCATTTGAGAAGCCCCCCGCATAGCCCCCAACAGCGCATATTTGTTGTTGGAAGCCCAACCGCCCAGCACTACGCTGTACACGCCTAATGAAGACATGGCCAGGAAAAACAGCAGGCCAATATTTAAGTCTGCCACAATAATATTAGGTGCAAAAGGCATCACTACAAAGCTCATGAGTACACTGAGCATTACCACTGCCGGCGCAAATACAAACACTACTTTATCTGCAAAAGGAGGAATCCAGTCTTCCTTAAAAAACAATTTAATCGTATCGGCCAGTACCACAAGCAGTCCAAAAGGTCCGGCCCTGTTAGGTCCGTAGCGATCCTGCCACAGCGCCAGCATCCGGCGTTCTACCCAGATAAGACCGGCCGCCGTATTTAACAGTGCAAATAGCACCCCTCCTATGATCCACCAGAAGTTTGTCATATCGTTATACTTTTATCAGCTGTGGCGCTTCTGCAATCTGTATGCCCGGCAGGCCTACAGGTATACCAGCTACCCCTTGCTGCAATGTATCATTGATGATCACCGGCAACGTATAGTTGTGACCGTTGTCTTTAAAATGTAACAGATACCCTGCTGCCACCTGTAGCCTTTTCGCATCTTCACTGTGCAGCATAATATAGGGTGCAGGAATACGCTCTGCCACACCGGGCGTATGCACGCTCAGTTCCTCTGATCCGTAAATATGATAGAGTGGCACCAGCAGTAGGTGTTCCGTCATTGCCAGATAGGGCTCTGGTACCTCCGTATAAAACGGCGTGTGTCCGTTAACGTGAGGAGCAATTAAGCGTTTACCACCGTTGCCGTCATGCAGGGGACCACCGGTTTCCACCTGGTATTTATTCACGGATTGTACAGAGTTCCATCCCGGCGCCCAGAAGAAAGGAATCATGGAAGAAGGTGGTTCTCCCCGGTATCCTTCCATGGTAAAAGAGAGGGCGGTATCAGTATCTTCCGGCGGCTTGGGTTCACTCACCTGCAGGTTCGCCTGCATGGCCGTGCGACCACTGTAACGATGCGGTTCTCTCGGTACTTTCTGACCGGCAATACGAAAATCCGCATGTGGTGCCAGTGTATCGATGCCTTCAAAGACCGGCCAGGTGGCCGCAACATGGCTTACCACATCATCCAGGTGTTGCAGCTTAGACAGCGTGGCATGCCCGTTACCGGCGGCTATTTGTAACAGCCAGCGCCAGCTCTCCTGCACAGCCGTCTTCGCCGAAAAGACCTGGAAGAAACGTTGGGCGCGTCCTTCGTTGTTCACCAGCGTGCCATCAGATTCTGCAAAGGTGCCGGCGGGCAATATTATAGTCGCTTTTTCTGCAGTAGCGTTATAGAGATGATCCAGTAAAATCACATCATGTACCTTGCTAAAAAAAAGATCGGCCCTGTGCTGATTTAACCGGCGATACAGATCGTTTTCAAGGATAATTACCGTATCTGCTTCATTATTCAGCGCGCGATCTACTGCTGATTCCAGGCGATGGCCACCTAGCATTTCCAGTCCCATGCTATTGCATTCCGGAACGGTAAAGGTGAGCATGGCATCGATGCCCAGGTCATGCAGTGCCCAGGCTACATTGGCAGCCGACTTGATCACGGCTTCGCTGCCACTGCCGTAGCCGGCAATGATAAGCGGATTTTTGGCCGTCTTTAATACGTTGGCAATTTCTATGGCGATGGCTTTACCCTGCTCCGACATGCCATTGACTACCGGCATTTTATCGCTCAGCAGGTGACTAACGCCAAAGCCTATACGTGCAATATTGTCAGGAGCAGTATGCCAGGCACCTGCTGCCAGTTCATCGAGTTTGGTTTCCTGTACATTCAGGATATACAGCGGGCCTTTGCTATCCTGAACGGCCTCACGCACCGCAGCATCCTGCCAGGCCGGCATGTGTACACTGTTGATTACTTCGTTTACCGGAATACGACGTATGGCCTGTCGTACAGACAGGGCCAGCATAGGCGCTGTGTTGGTCACATCTTCTCCCAGGATCAGCACCACATCTGCTGCTGCTGCTTCCTGCAGCGATGCGGCGCGTACCGGGCCTTGTTGAAGTATTCTGAGGGAAAGGGATACCAGGTCATGATCTGCGGCGGAAACGCCCAGATAAAAATTGTCTTCTCCTACCAGTTCTTTTAATACTGCATTGGATTCCAATGAAGCACGCGGAGAACCAATACCTATTGTTTTACCGGGTTTCATCCGGTGATGAATATGCTGCAATATCGGGATACCATTTGCCTGTTCGGCAGGCCCATGATATACCATCGGTGTTTTAATACGCTGTTCACTATTTACAAATTCATAGCCGTAGCGGCCACGGTCACAAAGAAAATATCCATTTACCGCGCCGTTAAAACGGTTGGTAATCTGCCGGATGGCGCCGTATCTTTCGCCGGCCAGGATGTTGCAGCCAAGGCCACAGCCCTGGCATACAGAAGCGGCTGAAGTAAGGTCCCATTTGCGGGTATAATGCTGTTTGAGGGTTTTATCTGTAAATACGCCGGTAGGGCAAATCTCTGCCAGGTTGCCACTGAATTCACTTTCCAGGGTACCTTCCTGCTGACGTCCGAAATACACGTGGTTATGCGCAGCAAATACATCGAGGTCTTTACCACCTGCAAAGTCTTTATAAAAACGCACACAACGATAGCATTGTATGCAGCGATTCATTTCGTGGTTAAGAAATGGCCCGAGATATTGATTATTATACGTTCGTTTGGTAAAATGATAATCGCGGTAGGAATGTCCGGTCATCACCGTCATGTCCTGCAGGTGGCAGGCACCGCCTTCATCACATACCGCGCAATCGTGCGGGTGATTGGTCATCAGCCAGCCGATCACATGTTCACGAAAATCCTTTGCGTCTTTATCATCAATGGATAAACGCAGCTGATCTTTTACGGGCTCCATGCAGGACATCACAATTCTTCCTTTGGTGTCCTCTTCGTCTTTGAAAACTTTCACAGCACATTGCCGGCAGGCACCTACTGACCCCAGGGCCGGGTGCCAGCAAAAGTAAGGAAGGTTTAAACCAAGCGACAGGCAAGCTTCCAGCAGGTTCTTGCCCTCCTTTACTTCATAGGTTTTATTATCGATGTTAATAATGGGCATATGGGCATTTTTTATCTTTGATGTGTTGCTCAAAATCTTCCCGGAAATATTTCAGTGCACTCTGTAAAGGCTCCATGGCACCAGGTGCCAATGCACAGAAGGTATTTCCGGGGCCAAGCAGTTTCGTATGCATTTCCAGTTGTTCCAGATCTGCATACGTTCCGTGTCCCTGTTCCAAAGCATATAATATTTTTTCTGTCCAGGGCAGTCCTTCGCGGCAGGGCGTACAGAAGCCGCATGATTCCTGTGCGAAGAAATGTTCCAGGTTATGTACAAAACCAACCGGGCAGGTACGATCATCTAATACGACCATAGTGCCGGTACCCAGGCGGCTTCCTGCGGCCGCTACTCCTGCGAAATCCATTTTCACATCCAGATGGGCATCGGTTAGGAAATCAGTTGAAGCGCCACCAGGCAGTGCACCGCGAAAGCGATAGCCGGCTTTCATGCCTCCTGCGTGTTCTTCCAGCAATTCCCGCATAGTAACCCCCATAGGTAGTTCCCAGGCACCGGGCTTGTTAACCTTTCCGCTTACACCGTATATTTTCGTACCCCCGTCGGCGGTATAGCTCAGTGATTTAAACCAATCGCCTCCGTTATTCATGATATGCGGTATGTAAGACAATGTTTCTACATTGTTCACAATTGTAGGTTTACCAAATAATCCACTTACCTGTGGAAACGGTGGTTTGGCGCGGGGTACGGCACGCTTACCTTCCAGTGAGTTAAGCAGGGCTGTTTCTTCCCCGCACATATATCTGCCTACGCCGGTATGCAACTGCATTTCCAGGCTGTAATCTTTACCTAGTATATTTTTACCGAGATAGCCTGCCGCATAAGCATCTGCAATGGCCTGGCGCATGATGTGCGCAGCTTCTTTATATGCCCAGCGCATAAATACAAACGCCTGTGTGGCCTGTATCGCATAGGAAGAAATGATCATTCCTTCCAGCAGCTGATGCGGATTGCCTTCCAGCAGCCACCGGTCTTTGAAAGTACCGGGTTCCATTTCATCAGCATTGGCAACGAGGTATTTGGGGCCGTCCACATTCATGGGTACAAAACTCCATTTCATACCAGTGCTGAAACCTGCGCCCCCTCTCCCTTTGAGATTCGCATCTTTGACCTTTCCGGTTACTTCCTGCGGCGTAAGCTCCTGCAATACCTTGCGCAGTGCGGAGTACCCGCCCACTGCTTCGTACTCCTTCAGATGAAGTGCAGCGCCCGAAGCGGGAATATGTTGTGTGAGCGGACGTTCCATATTCATAAATATTGATCCAGTATTTGTGAAAGATCTTCTTCCTTCAGATCTCTGTAGAGGTCATTATCAATCATTAGTGCCGGTGCATGATCGCAGGTACCGAGGCATGCATTGGGCAGCAGCGTAAAGCGTTCATCGGGTGTTGTTTGTCCATATTTTATCTGCAGCAGCTCCATCAGTTTCTGCTTTATTTCCGTATAGCCCATCACGTAGCAACTGATACTGTCGCAGAGCAGAATGACGTGACGACCTACAGGGTGCCTGAAAATCAGGTTATAAAAAGTAGCCACGCTGTCTACTTCCGCGGTGCTCATGTCCAGCAGCAGGGCAATATCGGCCACGCTGTCGTCAGATACCCAGCGGCGTTGTTGTTGTACAATTTTCAGGGCTTCGATACAGGCGGCCTTTTTTACCGGCACCTGTTGCAGCTCATGTGTGATTTGTTCTATTTCGATAGCAGAAAGCATATGTTATCAGGTTATCTGTCAATATCTGCAAGTACATAATCCATTCCTCCGAGTATAGAAAGCAGATCTGCCACCGTATAACCGCGGCTGATCAGCGGAATCATTTGCATGTGCGGGAACGAGGGCGTTCGTACTCTTGTCCGGTAGGCAGAAGTATTGCCATCGCTGACGAGGTAATAGCTGTTCCATCCTTTGGTGGCCTCGGTAACCACCATGGCCTCACCTGCAGGAATAACGGGCCCCCAGCTTACGTTGAGGAAATGGTGTATGAGTGTTTCTATGTCCTGCATGGTGCGTGCTTTTACCGGAGGCGTAGCCAGCGGGTGGTGCGACTTATAATCGCCGGATGGCATATAGGCCACACATTGTTCGATGATGCGGAGGCTCTGCCGCATTTCTTCTACCCGTACTACCGCGCGGTCGTAACAATCACCGTTGTGAGCAACCGGTATCTCGAAAGCAAAGTTCTCGTAACCTCCGTAGGGCCTTTTCTTGCGCATGTCCCACTCCATGCCGCAGGCTCGGAGTCCGGGGCCGGTGACGCCCCAGTCAATGGCTTCTTCCAGGGTATAGATACCAATGCCTTTTGTCCGGGCTTTAAACAGGTAATTTTTCATCACCATGTTATCGTATTCTTTCAGCTGTTTCGGGAAATAGCTGATGAAGTTTTTCACCAATGGTTCCCAGCCGTTGGGCAGGTCCTGGGCTACGCCGCCTATGCGGAACCAGTTGGGGTGCATACGGCCGCCGCAGATGGCTTCAATGATTTCGAAGATGCGTTCACGGTCGGTGAACATATAGAATACAGGAGATAGCTGTCCCAGGTCCTGGGCAAAGGTGCCATACCATACCAGGTGGCTGGCAATGCGGAACAGTTCGCAGAGCATAATACGGATTACCTGGGCCCGGAGCGGTACATCAATACCTCCCAGCTGTTCTACCGACAGCAGATAGGCCAGGTTGTTATTCACGCCACCGAGGTAATCAATACGATCGGTATAGGGAATATAGGTATGCCAGGATTGCCGTTCTCCCATTTTTTCGGCGCCACGGTGGTGAAAACCGATGTCCGGTACGGCATCTACAATATCTTCTCCGTTTAATTGCAGGATAATGCGTAATACGCCATGGGTACCGGGGTGTTGAGGGCCGATGTTGAGGAACATGAAGTCAGCATCTTCGCTATGGCGTTTTAAGCCCCATTCTTCGGGTTTAAACCGCAGGGCCTCCTGCTCCCTATCCTGCTTCTCGTCATAGAGCTTAAATGGCCCCATTTCAGTAGCGCGTGCCGGGTGCTCCTTGCGGAGCGGATGCCCCTCCCAGGTGGAAGGCATAAGAATGCGTTTTAGCAGGGGGTGACCATTGAACCGGATGCCGAACATATCATACACTTCGCGTTCGTACCAGTTGGCGGAAGTCCAGATGGGGGTAATACTGTCCAGCGCAGGGTATTCGCCGTGGAGACCGGCTTTGATACGCAGGAATTCATTTCTGTCGAAGGAAAAAAGTGTGTAAACAACGGTAAAATCATAGGGTTTATGCCCGTTCTGTTGCCGTTTATACGCACGCTCATCAATGGCCGTGAGGTCATAGAGCATGCGATAGGGCATTTGTATTTCAGATTTAAGAAACTGTAGTACGGCCACAATATTCTCCTGTGGCGTCCAGAAGGTAGGCGTCCCATCCCGTGTAGCCTGTGGCTGAAAGGTGATATCACCAAAACGGGAGCTTAATTCCGCTGCAATGCGCTCGGGCATAGAATGGATTTTAGCTGTTAGCTTTTAGCAGTTAGCGGTTAGCTTTTAGCCTTTAGTCTCCTGTGATTAGCTTTCGCTATAATCTAAAAGCTAACCGCTAAAAGCTAACTGCTGCCACTATATTTCGTCGGGTGTTTTAAATTCCGTCATTTGCTGTCGTTTTTCACGCAGGGTATCTTTCATGGAAATCTTTTCGGGTCTGATCACGCCTTGTTCTCCGATCACCCAGCTGAGTGGTCGTTTCTCTTTACCTACGGTGTCGCGCAGCATCACGAGGCCCTGCATAAATGCGTCCGGGCGCGGGGGGCAACCGGGTACATATACATCTACCGGTAAAAATTTATCTACTCCCTGTACCACGCTGTAGATGTCGTACATACCGCCGGAATTGGCGCAGGAGCCCATAGATATTACCCATCGGGGTTCCATCATCTGTTCATACAAACGTTGTATGACAGGCGCCATTTTGATGAACACTGTACCGGCAATGATCATCACATCTGCTTCACGGGGAGTACCTCTGATTACTTCTGCACCGAAACGGGCTACATCATATTTGGGGGTCATAGCAGTTGCCATCTCTACAAAACAACAGGAAAGGCCGAAGTGAAAAGGCCAAAGCGAGTTTTTTCGTCCCCAGGCCAGGAGACTTTCTACAGAAGTAAGCATCACACTTTGCTGGATTACTTCTTCCATAGAAGTATTGCCGGAAACTTTGCCCGATACATCATTTGCGTTGGTCAGCCACCATTTCATAAAAGAGTTGATTTACGTTATGCGTGAATCATAAAATCAACATGCTGCTGTTACGTAAGTGCCTGTGGTGTTGGAGTCTTAATGTCCGTGTAACCGTTAACGTTAGCGGATTTTTTCTTCCGCATTTTTTTGTATGCGCGTAATATTTTCTTCCCATCGGGACCGAAGTCCAATGCGCCGTTACGCCATTCGTAAATAAGTACAGCCAATAATATGAAGATAAAAATGGAAACACCGAGAAAGCCAGTCCAGCCTACTTCTTTGTAGGCAATTGCCCAGGAAATAATCAATACTGTTTCAATGTCAAAGATGACGAACAGCATCGCTACCAGGTAAAACTGAGAAGGGAACCTAAGTCGGGCGGAGCCGGTGGAGATAATACCGGACTCGTATGCCTCGCCTGTTGCGCGGTCTTTATGGCGTTGGCCTAATACATAAGACAGGCCCAATATGATACCGATGAGTATCACAACAATAGCACCATATGCTAAAAATGGCCAAATGGGGGTGATGTCAGAAACAGCGCTTTTCAAAGTGTTCGCCCTCCGAGCGATTTACTTAAAAGTCCGTTATGCCAGTCTTTAGGAAAAACCAGTAGTATGCTTTCCAATCTACTGTAACAAATCTGTTAAACATTAATATACGTCTGTAAACCGCTTATTTCAAAGAGGGAACCAGATATGGATCTGATTTCATAACGTTTCATTCGCTGCATTACGGTAAAGACTATATGAAATTGAAGTTACAAAAATTAGTACGAATCTGCAAAACTGTTTCTACTGCGAAAATCAGGTATGCGTGCCAGTTATATAACATTCCAGACTGGTAATGATATAACGCTGGTCATCTATAATAAATTTCACCACGTCCCCAATAGAAATCAAACCGATCAATCTGTTTTGTCCATCTATTACAGGCAGGTGACGAATTCTTTTATCCGTCATCAATCCCATACAGTCTTCAATGGAATCTTCTTCTGTAACTGTAATAGGGCGTTCTGTCATGATTTCGCGGATCAGGGTTTCTTTGGAAGCACGTCCCTTGAGGATCACTCTGCGGGCATAATCACGTTCTGAAAAAATTCCAAGGAAATGATCCTGGCTGTCGACTACCGTCAGGGCTCCTACGTTACGATCGACCAACATTTGAAGGGCTTCAAAGACAGTGTTGTCAGGGTTTATGGAGTATACTGCATGACCCTTAGCCTGCAGGATATTGCGTACCTTTCCCATGGCATGCATTTTAAGAAAGTAAATAAATGAAAAACCACCATTCCTAAGTTAGCAATTTTCGTTGTTAAAAGCAAGGCAGTGAGAAATATTTGTTAGTGTACAAAGTACACAATAGTGCAAGCTGAAAGCTGAAGGCAGAAAGCAAAAAGCGATTGAAGCGAATGATATTAGCGAAAATAAGATCCGCATACATCATTCGCTTCAATCGCTTTTTGCTTTCTGCCTTCAGCTTTCCGCTATTTACAAGGCTGCTGCTCCCGATACCGGCG
Organism: Chitinophaga sp. RAB17; assembly: GCF_052114225.1. Lineage (NCBI taxonomy): Bacteria > Pseudomonadati > Bacteroidota > Chitinophagia > Chitinophagales > Chitinophagaceae > Chitinophaga > Chitinophaga sp. RAB17. The sequence continues at coordinate 133,184 of NZ_JBFREI010000003.1, forward strand.
CTGCTGCTTCCTGGTGTAAATCAAACACTACTATTTCATTAGCACCTTTCTTCAGCCACGGAGCAGGACAATACAATCTTTTCTGTGGTCCTATTTCCCAATAGCGGCCCAGGTTATGACCATTTACCCAAACAATACCTTTTTTGTATGCAGACATATCAATATAGGTATCGCCGGTTTTATCGAGGTTAAAAGTTGCTTTAAAGAACTGTCCTGGTTTAGTGGCATTTGTAGCAGAGGCGCTGAGGTCCTGTACAAATTTCTCTGTCATGGGCAAACCATACACTTCCCAGTTCATCAGTGTCATACCGTTCAGGACTACACGATCCGTGATTCCTTTACGATCAATGAGTGCATCTGCAAAGTTGATACGGCCCATTCCTTCTACCAGGATCTCCAATACAGGATTTTGTACATCACTCACCGGAATATCAATGGTTTTTTCACCGAGGCGACGATCAATTTTACCAATGTATTTTCCATTGAGGAATACAGTCGCATAATCATGCAGGTCTTTCACCGACAGCTTACCGCTCTTATGTCCAATCAGCGTGGTTTTATACAGCATAAAGCCGTAGTCCTGACCAAAGGCCTCAAATGGTTTAGGTTGCGGAGTATGCATCGCTGTTGGCAGATGATCCCATACAGAAGTAAATGCATTGAGTGTAAACTCCGGGATGGTAATTGTAGGGATAGGTGCCGGAACAGCCGGTAATTTTTTGCCCTTCGGGAGATAACTACCCAACAGTTGACGCAGGGCCTGGTATTTAGGCGTAGCGCTTCCCTGCTCGTTAATAGGTGCATCATAGTCGTAACTGGTTACATCCGGCTCATAACCACCTTTACCGCCTGAATTGGCGCCGGCAGTATAACCGAAATTCGTTCCGCCATGAATGACATACAGGTTAAAAGAGCGTTTGGTATCCATCAGGAATTTTACTTCCTTAGAGATGCCATCAATGCCCGGACGCTGCCATTGTTCGCCCCAGTGTGTTAACCAACCCGGATACGATTCGCTGCTGAACGCAGGTACATTCGGATTTTGTTTTTTCGCAGCGGCAAAATCAGCTTCAGAGCCACCGGAATCCAGTCCTATGGCTGCTCCTTCTACTCCACCTGCTTCCAGCATGTAGGCAGTAGCACCGTCAGCAGTGTAGAATGGAACATTGATACCATTCTTCACCCACATGTCTTTCAGTGTATTTAAATATTCTTTATCGTTACCGTAACTGCCATATTCATTTTCTATCTGCACCATCACCACCGGACCGCCATTGGTAACCAGCAAAGGTTTTACTTCTGCCGCGAGGTGTTCCACATAAGTGGTAACAGCCTGTATATAGCGCGGATCCATACAACGCACTTTGATATCCGGCGTTTGCAACAGGTAAGGTGGTAAACCACCGAATTCCCATTCTGCGCATACATAAGGACCCGGGCGCAGCAATACCCACATACCTTCTTCCTGTGCTATTTTGATAAATTCTGCAATGTTGTGATTGCCGCTGCTGAAATCAAACTGTCCCTTTACCGGTTCATGATAGTTCCAGAAAACATAAGCCGCAATTGTATTACAGCCCATCGCTTTCGCCATCTGGATACGGTGACGCCAATATTCATGCGGAATACGCGCCGGATGCATTTCACCACTGATCATCTGGAAAGGCTTACCATCCAGCATGAAATCAGTTTTACTCAAGGCAAAGGAATGTTTGTTTTGTGCCTGCACTGCCTGCCCCATCCAACAGGATAACGCCAGCATGCCGCTTAGGATTACTTTTTTCATTGTTCAAATAAGTTGCAGATAAGCGTACAAAATACGTTAAATATTAAGAATTACGAATTAGAAATTACGAATTACGGATTTGCAGGTAGATAAACAAATGTTCGTCTACCCGCAAATCCGTAATTCGTAATTCCCAATTCGTAATTTCTACTAGATGTTTCCTTTCTTAAGTTCATTAACAGCATGATCACATGCTCTGGCAGTAAGCGCCATATAGGTGATAGAGGGATTCACACAAGAAGAGGAAGCCATACAGGCGCCATCGGTTACAAATACATTCTTTGCAGCATGTACCTGGTTAAAACCGTTGAGCACTGATGTTTTGGGATCTTTACCCATACGGGCCGTTCCCATTTCATGAATACAATGTCCCGGAGGAGGTGCGCTATCATAGCCACTCACATTCTTCAGCCCTGCTGCCTCCAGCATTTCTATTGCACTGGCCTGCATATCCTTGCGCATGGCCTTTTCGTTGTCTTTAAACTCACAGTCTATGTCCAATGTTGGCAGTCCGTACTTATCCTTCTTCGTTTTATTCATCGTTACCTTATTTTCAAAATAAGGCAGATGTTCTCCCCATGAGCCCACGCCCATATTCCATTTACCGGGTTCTGTCTGTGCTTCTTTCAACTGCACGCCAATACCTTCCCAACTGGTCCCCCTGTCTCTGCCGGCGCCCCCCTGGTAACCAAATCCACGCACATAATCCTTTTGCATGGTTTGGTCGTTGATATTGCGAAAACGGGGAATATAAATGCCATTAGGCCGGCGGCCACTGTTGTAATACTGGTCTTCAAAACCTTCAAACTCGCCACCGGCACCAACGCCAAAGTGGTGGTCCATGAGGTTATGTCCCAGTTGCCCGCTGTCGTTACCAAAACCATTCGGGAAACGGTCAGATACAGAGTTCATCATGATCCAGCTGGTACCCAGGGTAGAGCCATTCAGGAAAATGATGTCTGCATAATATTCTACTGTTTGTAAAGTATGGGAATCCATTACCCTTACACCGGTCGCCTTGCTTTTGTCTTTATCATATAATACTTCCAGTACTATTGAATCAGGACGCAGGGTCATATTGCCGGTAGCCGCTGCTGCCGGCAGGGTAACGCCGTTGCTGCTGAAGTAGCCGGTAAACGGACAACCACGGGCACACAGGTTACGGTACTGGCAGGGACCGCGATCTTTTAATCCTTTGGTGAGGTGCGCCACACGGCCGATGGTGATGATACGGTCGTTATACTTTTCTTTTACACGGGCAGCCACATGTTTTTCCAGGCAATTCATATCCATGGGTGGCAGAAAAACGCCATCCGGCAGCTGGGGCAATCCTTCGGCCTGCCCGCTTACGCCGATGTATCTTTCCACATATTCATACCAGGGAGCAATGTCTTTATAACGGATAGGCCAGTCTACACCGTGCCCGTCCTTCGCATTGGCTTCAAAATCGAGGTCACTCCAGCGATACACCTGCCGTCCCCACATCAGGGAGCGTCCGCCTACATGATATCCACGCAGCCAGTTAAAGGGCTTTACCTCGTTGTAGGGATTCTCTTTATCATCTACCCAGTACTGTTGTGTTGCTTCGTCAAAAGCATAGCAGCGGCTCTGGATAGGATGTTTCTCCCGCATTTCATTGGTGGTGTTGAGGTGATGCGCAAATTCCCAGGGCGCTTTCATGGCGGTGGTGTAGTCCTTGATATGTTCTACATTACGACCTCTTTCCAGTACCAGTGTTTTCAAACCTTTTTCACTCAGTTCTTTCGCAGCCCAGCCACCGCTGATACCGGAACCCACCACGATGGCATCGTAGGTATTCTCTTTTTGTGCCTTTATATTAAGATTCATATCATCGAGTGTTAAAAGCACTTAGCGGCCAGGACATCCCCCTTTATTAAAGGCGTTATTCCCTGACCGCTAAGTACTATAATTTTAGATATTGCCTTTCTTTAATTCTTTTACCGCATAATCCACCGCACGGGCTGTCATAGCCATGTAGGTGAGGGAAGGATTTACACAGGAAGCGGATGTCATGAACGAACCATCTGTTACAAATACGTTCTTTACTGCATGCATCTGGTTGAAGCCGTTGAGCATCGACGTTTTCGGATCGCGGCCCATACGTGCGGTACCCATTTCATGGATAGCCATACCTGGGTAGGAACCGTTGTCGTATGTTTTCACGTTTTTCATACCTGCTGCTTCCAGCATTTCTGCGGCATCATTCATCATGTCTACGCGCATCTTCTTTTCGTTCTCCTTAAATTCTGCATCGAATTTCAGGACAGGCTGACCCCATGCATCTTTCACGGAGCTATCCAGTGTTACCTTATTCTCTTCATATGGTAAGCATTCGCCGAAGCCGCCTAAACCGATACTCCATTTGCCCGGTTCAGTGAGCATTTCCTTGAAATCTTTACCCACACCCATTTCAGCAATACCACGACTCCAACCGGAGCGGCTGGCGCCACCCTGGTAACCAAATCCGCGGATATAATCACGTTTATCGTTACCAATATTACGGTAGCGTGGTACATAGATACCGTTGGCACGGCGACCGAAATAGTATTTATCTTCATACCCTTCTGCAGTACCGGAAGCACCGGTGCGGAAGTGGTGATCCATCAGGTTTTTACCGAGCACACCACTATCATTACCCAGTCCATTCGGGAAGCGGGAAGAGATGGAGTTCATCATCACAAAAGTAGATCCCAGGGTAGAACCGTTAATGAAGATGATTTTAGCGTAGTATTCTACTGTTGCCTTGGTATGTTTATCTATTACTTTTACACCGGTAGCTTTGCCTAATTTTTCATCGTAGATCACGGAGTTTACGATGGAATCAGGGCGGAGCGTGAGGTTACCCGTAGCTACAGCTGCCGGCAAAGTAGAGGATTGTGTACTGAAATAAGCGCCAAACGGACACCCGCGGCTACAAAGATTACGATATTGGCATTTTTCACGACCAGGAAGGGGCTGCGTAATATTCGCCACGCGTCCCATGGTGATGATGCGGCCCTTGAATTTGTCTTCTACACTTTTCTTTACATCTTTTTCCACGCAGTTCATTTCCATCGCTGGCATAAAATGACCATCGGGCAGTTGAGGCAGCCCTTCTTTTGAACCGCTGATACCTGCAAATTTCTCTACATAGTCGTACCAGGGCGCAATGTCTTTATAACGGATCGGCCAGTCTACCGCAATTCCATCTTTCAGATTGGCTTCAAAGTCGATATCGCTCAGGCGATAAGACTGCCGGCCCCACATAATGGACTTACCACCTACGATATCGGGACGATACCAATCGAAGCGTTTTACTTCGTTATATGGACTTTCGGAATCGTTAATCCAGTATTTTTCGTTGTGTTCACTATAAGGATAATCGCGGCTCAGTTTAGGATGTGTTTCGCGCTGATCTACGGTAATGCGGCCACGGTGTTTGAATTCCCATGGATCTTTGGTAGCAGTCTCGTAGTCTTTTACGTGCTCCAGTGGTTTACCACGGTCGAGCATGAGTACTTTCAATCCTTTTTCGGTTAATTCTTTGGCTGCCCAGCCACCACTGATACCAGAGCCAATCACGATGGCATCATAGGTATGCTCTTCCTGTGCTTTTATATTCAGGTTCATGTATGATCAGATTTAAAGAATAAAAAGAAGTTTTACACTGCCCAGGCTTTGTCTCCTTTGGTATAAGGAATACAACCTTCGAACTTGGTGGGCACCGGTACATAACGCAATGCTTTGGTAGCCCCCGGCTCTGAAGTGAAGTAGCCCAGCAGGGTTAATTCCTTCAGGTACTGGAAGTAATGGGTAGGATCTCCTTCTTTTTTATCTTTACGCTTGTTGTAGTTTACGCGCTCTTCTTCGATAGTAGTGAGCAGTTTGGTGCGTTGTTCCGGAGTAATGTCTATGAAGCCTTTTTTGAATTCCTTGTTACTGGCAGCATCAATTTTCGACAATCCATCCAGGAGCACCTGTTGGTCTTCTTTCTTGTAGCAATCATTCATCATCGTGATGATGAATTCTTCTACTTTGGCATCTTTAGCACCGGGAGTGCTGGTTCTGGGTATGATGGTTTCCGCTACTTCTGCCAGGAAGGCTTTTGTTTCCGGCTTTTGCAAATCATAGTTTTTCGGAGCGGAACCTGTACAGCTTTCTAAAGCTGATAACGTGGAAGCGGAAATGGCGGTGCCCAACAAAATCGCCACATTCCTTATTGCGTCTCTTCTGTGCATATTGGTAAATTGATTTGACCTTCGAACAAGTTGGAAAAAAAAACGCTAAAAACCAAATTAAAGTGTGTAAAAAGTACATAAAGCAAAAAGCCTAAGGCAAAAAGCTATTAAGGAGAATGACCAAAGCGAAGATTATCCGCCCTGTTCATTCTCCTTAATAGCTTTTTGCCTTAGGCTTTATGCCTTACGCTTACATTATATATTTACCCTTGTCGTCTACCAGCACTACCGGCAGGCGATGGTGTTTTTCAAAATAATCGTACGCCCCTCTCAGTTCTGTCCAGAATTGCTTGGAAGAACTATCTGTCAGGGTAAACGTACCGAGATAGTTCATAGAACCGGTATTACCGAATTTTACCGGGAAAACATGTACCGGGATAAAATCCTGTCCGGCGTTTTTAGCGTTTACAGCCATGATGTATACCTCATCAATGAATTCATCTGTCAAAGGAATACAACCCACTGTGATACAGTTGCCGTGAATATAAATTTCACCACCCGGATTTTTGGCATCACTCAGGATGCGATCGGAAAAATTGGGATAGTTGATACCAAGTGAGAGGTGATAATTACTGTTTGGATTAAAATCGTTGATATAGTAGAAGCCTTCCGGTACTTGTCTGTCGCCTTCCTTGCGTTTTGGACCCATTTTACCTGATAAGGTACATACACGGTAAGATTTAAACAAGCGGAAGGTATCCGATGCGTTGTTTTTTACCCATATTTCCATCTCACTGTCGAGCTTGAAAGAACGAATGAACATATACTTTGCAGGATAAGTCAAACCTTTCTTTTCGAACTCTTTTTTCAGCAACTCTTCCTTCTCACGGTATGCCTCCCCTACTTTGGGAAACATTTTCTGGTTGTCGAGGAAAGATTGCTGGGCAAATATTTTGCCTGCACCCAACAAAATCAAGACGATTACTACTAGTCGCTTCATATACTAATTCAACAAAATTTTAATGTTTAAACCAGGTTTACGTAAGCAAGATAAAACAATAACAGGGCAATAATAAAATATATTACCATACTTACTTTCTTACTGGCAATCTTTAAAATATAGTGTTTGTGCCCCTGATAGATCAATATAGCTGTAAAAGCCTGGAAAATCCCACCTAACAAAAACAATACACCAAACAGTGTTTGCATCCTCATAAAAACGGAACAGTTATTTTAATATTGTAAAGTTAAGTGATTATTGCTTTACTGTAGCTTTATCCATTCCAGTTTTACCACTGCAGCATCCATTCCGGATGTATAAGTACCGCGTACAGGATATTTACCACCGTTATAGGCATACGAATAGGTACTGGTTACCACGCGGGAAGAATTAACGCTGCTGATATTTTCCGTCAGGATATTGTGTGCAGACAGGTTAGCGGCGCTGAGATCCATCAGGTTGGCTAGTTCCGGTTGTTGTTGCTGAGGATTCTGCTGTTTATCGTAGGTATAGCCCACCGCCGATGTATGCAGGAATTTGGAGTATCCTGGTTGTTTACCAAAATTATCAACCTGCGTTACATTTCCTTCTCCGTCCCAGGTAAATTGCTGGTAGCCGGTATTTTCCCAGGTGCCTTTGGCCGGATTTTTTCCAAACTGGTACCGGGTGGCGAGTTTACCAGCTTCATTATACACCAGTGAATCGTAGGTGTACACTGCATTATCGCGGTAGTAACTGATCTTAGCCACTTTGTCTCCTGCATAATCATAGGAGGTATAAAGATCTCCGGTGGTGGCGGTTTCGTTGTCCGCAAAAAGACTTTTCACCAGGCGACCATTTTCATAAACAGGGAGCTGTACATCGCTGTAGGCTGCATTCTCTGTTTTATGAAACTGTACAATTTTTTTGATCGTCTTATCCGCATTGTATTCCAGCACAGTTTGTCCTGCCGGTGAAGATATTTTATGCAGATAAGTACTTTGTTGTGAATTCCGGTCTGAACGGAAGGCCGAAAAAACAACTGCAGATGCCATGAGCATGGCCAGGCTAACCCTTTGGGTGGCAGATTTGTTGAGCATAGGTTACAAATATTAAATTTTTTACATTATATAAAGACGGCATAAAAATATGGCTAATTAAATGGGAAACAAGGAGGATATGGTTATTAAGTTGTTAATAACAAAGGTTTTCATAAAAACAGGCCCTTCCAATCATTTCCATCATATAGTTTAAATATACGCATTAAAAATAATAAATATCTATTAAAATAAAAATAAAAAAGCCCGCCGTGGAAATCAGGCGGGCTCTGCATTTAAATTGTTGTAACCATCATAAAACGGCCTAAAGAACTCCCATCGGGAGTGTAACTAAAGAAAGCATAGGAAACTATAAGTTACCGCGCAACGCCTGTTCTCTTTCTATAGATTCAAACAGGGCTTTGAAGTTGCCTTTACCGAAAGACTGTGCTCCTTTACGCTGAATAATTTCAAAAAATACGGTAGGTCTGTCCTGCAGTGGCTTCGTGAAAATCTGCAACAGGTAACCTTCATCATCTCTGTCGACCAGGATGCCTAATTCCTTTAACGGGGCGATAGATTCATCGATCTTCCCTACCCTGTCCAGTAATGTTTCATAATATACTTCCGGCACCTTCAGGAACTCCACGCCCCTACGCTGCAACTCAGACACTGTTTTCACAATATCATTGGTAGCAATGGCTACATGCTGTACACCTGGTCCACCGTAGTAATCCAGGTATTCCTCGATCTGGGATTTCTTTTTGCCCTCGGCCGGTTCGTTGATTGGGAATTTCACACGTCCGTTACCGTTACTCATCACTTTACTCATCAGGGCAGAGTACTCCGTAGAAATATCGCTGTCATCAAAAGAGATGAGATTTTTGAATCCCATTACGCGTTCGTAAAATCCCACCCAGGTATTCATCTCGTTCCAACCCACATTGCCTACGCAATGATCTACATATAGCAGGCCGGTATCAGCCGGGTTATAGTCTGATTTCCATTCCTTGAAACCAGGCAGAAATAGTCCGTTATAATTTTTACGTTCTACAAACACGTGAACGGTATCACCATAAGTATGAATTCCACTGCGTACTACTTCGCCAAATTCATCTTTCTCTACAGTAGGCTCCATATACGGTGTAGCACCACGTTTCACAGTTTCTTCATAAGCAGAACGGGCATCCTCTACCCACAGTGCCAGTACTTTTACACCATCGCCATGTTTAGCCACGTGACGGGAAATATCTGTATCGGGAAACAGGGAGGTAGTCAATACAAAGCGTAATTTATTCTGCACTAACAGGTAAGATACCCTGTCTTTCACACCGGTTTCCGGACCGGCATACGCCACTGATTGAAAACCAAAAGCTGTTTTGTAGTAAATGGCGGCCTGTTTGGCATTGCCTACATAAAACTCAACGTAATCTGTGCCGTTGAGGGGTAAAAAGTCCTGCTGACCGGTTAAGTTGTCTGCATTCATTAATGCTGTTTCCATAACATTCAATTGTTTTGGTTTTATAAGTCGTTGGTTGCTGTTGTTAATAATTATTCTGCCCAGCTCATTACATAGCTGCCATCTTCAATACCCAATGCTTCTTCCGTGATTTGCAACGGATGAAAGGTATCTACCATTACTGCCAGTTCTTTTGTTTCTTTTGCGCCGATACTTTTTTCCACGGCTCCGGGATGTGGTCCGTGCGGGATGCCTGCAGGATGCAGGGTGATCATACCACGCACTACATGTTTACGGCTCATAAAGTCACCATCTACATAATATAACACCTCATCACTGTCTATATTACTGTGATTATACGGGGCAGGAATTGCCTGCGGATGGTAATCAAATAAACGGGGACAGAAAGAGCATACTACAAAGTTGGTTCCTTCAAACGTCTGATGCACCGGAGGTGGCTGATGTACACGACCTGTGATGGGCTCAAAATCGTGAATGGAAAAAGCAAACGGATATTCGCATCCATCCCACCCCACCACATCAAATGGATGATGCCTGTAGTGGATCGGATATATGACTCCTTTCTTTTTAATACGGATCAGGAAATCCCCAGCCTCATCAATCGTTTCCAGGTTTTGTGGTTGCCGGATATCCCTTTCGCAATAAGGAGAATGTTCGAGCAGCTGTCCGTATTTACTCAGGTATCTTTTGGGATAACGGATAGGACTAAACGATTCCACGATAAACAGGCGGTTGTCTGCACTATTGAACGAGATCTGGTAAATAGTCCCGCGTGGTATTACCAGGTAATCGCCGTAACTGAATTCCAGCTGACCATACTGTGTTTTCAGCACACCGCTGCCTTCGTGTACGAAGATCATTTCATCTGCATCCGCATTTTTGTAGAAATAACCTTCCATGCTTTTGCGGGGAGCAGCGAGTACAATGTGGAGATCACTATTGACCAGCACAGCTTTACGACTCTGCAGAAAATCATCTTCCGGCTTTATATTGAAGCCCGTGAAACTGCGGTGTTTCAGCATCTTTTCTTCCGCCACCTTAGGTGCAACGGAATAAGGTTCATCTACTTTTACAATTTCTGTAGGTGGGTGGCAGTGATACAATAAGCTGGAATGAGAGGAGAATCCTTCCGTAGAAAACAACTGTTCCGAATACAGCTGGCCATCCGGTTTGCGGAACTGGGTATGGCGCTTATGCGGTATTTGTCCTAGTTTATAATAATGTGGCATATCAGGTAAATTGAATAAAATTGTTTTGGTGTACAATTAACGATTGAACGGGTGTATGATTCGTACTGGTGTATGATCGAAATGATATATCAATGCGCAACCGGTGAATGGCAGTAAATAATTAGATACACATGCACGGGAATAGCAGAAATTTACTATTACAAAGTTACGGTATATAAACACGAAGAATGGCCGGTAGTGGCCGTTGGGAAAGGTTATGCCAAAGTCGAATCCATGGCAAGTGTGGCCATGAGAAAGTAGTAGTTAAGCTGACTGTTGCTTGTATATTTCAGTGAAATGGACAAGTGGCGATTGTTTAGGCAACTAAGTTAAGGATATAATTCTATATTAACCAAAATAAGTAGCGTATCGCAGGAGTTATAGCGGGCACCCGGAAGGGGCATAGTGCAGTGAAAGAGTAGTGAAAGAGTAGTAAGAGTGTAGTAAGAGTGTAGTAAAAGAGTAATGTAACAGTAGTAACAATGTAGTGGAACAGTAATAGAACTATAATGGGAATGTAATAGATAGACGAATCCTAAGTACCGGAGAAGTATACGAGAAGTAGTAATGAGGTAATAATGATCGGCCGAGAGGTGCATTTAGTCATAAAATTGTCATCAAAACAACATTTTCACTACTTATTGAAATAACGAAAACATACAAATAGCCGTAATTTATTAAATAATAATCACCATAAAGGTGCAAAACAAATACAAAAACAACCAATAAGCTCATTTTTTAAAATATTTCTAAATATCGCCACTGCACTTTTATTTACCGGTGTAATTGTAGACTTTTGTTACACAATCGTCATATTTAAAATAGTGATACCGTTTTACACATATCAATTCTCTGTTAATCCCGCCTCTCAGCCGGACACGGACACTATGGCAACAACGTCCACATTTATTACAACCCCACTGCGGGGTTAGTTTTCACATATTATCCAACGACCACCAAGTGGTACATAACCGGGAGGACCCGGAGTTAACTACGTATAAATTTTCCATATGCAAGTATTAAAATTTGGCGGCACTTCTGTAGGAAGCGCCAAAGCAATAGAACAGGTTTGCAACATCCTCAAAAAATATAAACCTGCCGGACAATATGCCATCGTTGTATCTGCGCTGGGTGGAGTAACGGACAAGCTTATACGCTGCGGACAACTCGCAGAGCAAGGCGAGGAAGAATATAAAAATGTATTACAGGAAATTGAAGCCCGCCACCTGGATACTATCCGTGAGTTATTCCCCATTACCGCACAAAGCGGACAGATTAGCCAGCTGAAGAAAAAATTAAATGCCCTCGAAAACCTCTGCGACGGTATCTTCCAGGTAGCGGAACTCAGTCCCCGCACCCTGGATAAAATTATGAGCTACGGAGAACTGATGTCCTGTACCATCGTAGCAGAGAAACTCAAACAACAAGGCTTCTCTGCCACCTGTAAAGACAGCCGCGAGCTGATTGTTACAGATAACAACTTTGGCCACGGCGCGGTAAATTTTGTTGCCACCAATCACCATATTACCCAGTACTTTGCACAGTCCACCGTTGACTATGTAGTATTACCGGGCTTTGTTGCCGCTACCGCCGAAGGAGAAACCACTACCCTGGGCCGTGGCGGATCCGACTATACCGCGGCTATTGTGGCCGCTGCTGTTAACGCCGATGTACTGGATATCTGGACAGATGTTAGCGGCATGATGACCGCAGATCCCCGCATCGTATCACAGGCGATTCCTATTTCACATATCTCTTATGTGGAAGCCATGGAACTCTCCCACTTCGGCGCCAAAGTAATTTATCCGCCTACTATCCAGCCGGTCATGAGTAAACACATTCCCATCTGGATCAAAAACACCTTTGCCCCGGAAGATCATGGCACCCTTATCCAGGACAGTGCTGACCGCAGTTTCCCCGTAACCGGCATCTCCGGCATACAACATATCGCGCTGCTCACCCTGGAAGGCAGCGGCATGGTGGGCATCCCCGGCTTCTCCAAGAGATTGTTTGAATCGCTCCTACGGGAACGGATCAACGTGATCCTTATTACACAAAGCTCTTCCGAACACTCCATTACCGTAGGCATACATGAAACGGATATGCTGAAAGCCAAAACTACCGTTGACAGCGAGTTTGGACAGGAAATACTGGAGAAACGCATTGAGCCCCTGCAGGTGGAAAAAGACCTCTGCATTGTAGCCGTAGTAGGTGATAAAATGAAAAATCATCACGGTACCAGTGGCAAACTGTTTGGCACCTTAGGCCGCAACGGTATCAACGTAAGAGCCATTGCACAGGGATCTACAGAGAAAAACATCTCTGCCGTGATTAATAAGGCCGATATCAAAAAAGCGCTGAACGTCATGCACGAAACCTTCTTCGAAATACCGCTGAAACAGGTTAACCTGTTTATTGCAGGTGTAGGTAATGTAGGCAGCAAACTATTGGAACAACTGCAGCAGCAACAACAGTACCTCCGGGATGAGCTGGGACTACAGGTAAGAGTGATTGGCCTTGCCAACAGTAAACAGACCCTGTTAATGGACGGTGGCATTCCTTTGGATAACTGGCGCGGACAGTTGGAGCAAGGTGACCGTGTAAGCACCTCTGATTTTGTACAACAGATAAAATCACTGAACCTCCGCAACAGTGTATTCGTGGATAATACTGCCAGCAGCGACATTGCGACCGTGTATCATGAATTTCTGCAACATGGTATTTCGGTGGTCACCTGCAATAAAATTGCCTGTTCTTCTGAATACATCTATTACAAGCAACTGAAAGACCTTGCCAGAAAATACAATGCGTCTTTCCTTTTCGAAACCAATGTTGGCGCAGGATTACCGGTTATCAATACCTTAAATGACCTGATCAGAAGCGGCGACAAAGTACATAGTATAGAAGCCGTTTTATCCGGCAGCCTCAATTTTGTGTTCAATCATTTTGTTAACGGCTCCAGCTTCCGGGAAGTGGTAAAAGCCGCACAGGATGAGGGATACACAGAACCGGATCCACGCATTGACCTGAGTGGTAAAGATGTAATGAGAAAGATACTGATCCTTGCCCGGGAAAGTGGTGCGGCCATAGAAATGGATGAAATCACCAACTACTCTTTCCTCCCGGCAGCCTGCCTCGATGCCCCATCTGTACCTGCTTTCTACGATGAGCTGGATATACATGCCGGACATTTTCAGGGGCTCCGCGAAACGGCTGCCGCTGAAGGTAAACGCCTGAAGTTTGTAGCCCGCTATGAAGATGGCAAAGCCTCTGTAGGGTTACAAAGTGTAGCACCGGATCATCCGTTCTTTAAGCTGGAAGGCAAGGACAATATTGTGCTGTATACTACCAGTCGCTATAAAGACCAGCCGCTGATCGTGAAAGGCGCCGGTGCAGGCGCAGATGTAACAGCTTCCGGCATCTTTGCTGATATTATCCGCAGTGCCAGAGTATGAAAAAGAATTACGAATTACGAATTACAAATTACGGATTGGGTAGTTTGTAATAAGGATTCGTAATTCGTAATTCGTAATTCGTAATTCGTAATTCGTAATTCGTAATTCGTAATTCGTAATTTTTAATTCTTAACTTAAGGTTATATGGATAGTATAAAAGTATTTGCGCCAGGAACTGTTGCCAATGTGGCCTGTGGCTTTGATGTGATAGGACTTGCACTGGATGCGCCGGGAGATGAAATGATCCTTCGCAGATCCGCCGAGCCGGGAATTCGCATTACTGCCATCCATGGCGCAGACCTCCCGCTTGATCCCGCCCGTAATGTGGCCGGGGTGGCGGTACAGGCCCTCTTACAGAAATACGAACAACCGGATATCGGGATTGAAATAGAGATCTTCAAAAAAATCCATCCGGGTAGCGGCATTGGTTCCAGTGCTGCCAGTAGCGCCGGCGCGGTAGTAGGCGTTAACCACCTGCTGGGAGAGCCTTTCACCAAAAAACAACTGGTGCGCTTTGCCATGGAAGGAGAAAGACTTGCCTGCGGCTCTGCACATGCCGACAACGTGGCTCCGGCTATCCTGGGCGGTTTTACGCTGGTAAGAAGTTATCGTCCGCTCGATATCACCGCATTGCATACCCCTCAACATCTATGGGTCACCGTTATACATCCGCAAATAGAAGTAAAGACTTCTGATGCCCGTGAAATACTGAAGCAGAAAGTACTGATGACCGATGCCATCCGGCAATGGGGCAATGTAGGTGCACTCGTGGCCGGCTTATACCAGGAAGATTATGAACTCATCAGCCGCTCCCTGGAAGATGTAATCGTAGAACCGGTAAGGGCCATCCTCATCCCTGCCTTCCATGAACTTAAACTGAAATGTAAGGAAGCCGGCGCATTGGGCGGAGGTATTTCCGGTTCCGGTCCTTCTGTATTTATGCTTAGCAAAGGAGAAGAAAATGCCCGCAAAGTTGCGGCTACTATGGATAGCGTTTACGCACCACTGGGAGTAGATTATAAAATCTATGTTTCCCAAATTAACACCGCCGGTGTAAAAGTGATTGACTAACCAAAACAAACGTATTATCCATGCAGTATTTCAGCTTACAAAACAAGCAGCATCAGGTAAATTTCGAAACAGCAGTTGTACAAGGATTAGCACCAGACAGAGGTTTATATTTTCCGGAACAGATACCAACACTGGACAAAGACTTCCTTACTCACCTGCACGACTATACGGATCATGAAATCGGACTAAAAGTTATCCGCCCATTTGTAGGAGACGAAATACCCGAAGAAGCATTAAAAAAGATAGTTGCAGACACGTTGCATTTTCCTTTCCCGGTACAGAAAGTCACCGGTCAGACTTATGCCCTTGAATTATTTCATGGCCCCACCCTTGCTTTCAAAGATGTAGGCGCCCGTTTCATGGCCGGATGCCTGGGTTATTTCCGCCGCAACAGCACAGAACCGGTAACCGTACTGGTCGCCACTTCCGGCGACACCGGCGGTGCTGTGGCCAGTGGATTCTACAATGTTCCCGGTGTAGAAGTAGTGATCCTTTACCCTTCCCAGAAAGTAAGCGTTCTGCAGGAAAAACAACTGACTACCCTGGGTAAAAACATCCATGCACTGGAGATTCAAGGTACTTTTGACGACTGCCAGCAGCTGGTAAAAACAGCTTTCCTGGATAAGGAACTGCAGGCCCGCCGCCCGCTTACCAGCGCCAACTCTATCAACGTAGCCCGCTGGTTGCCGCAGATGTTTTATTATTTCCTGGCTTATAAGCAAATGAAGGCAGCACATCCCAAACTGGTATTTTCCGTCCCCAGCGGTAATTTCGGTAACATTTGCGCGGGATTGATGGCCACCGCCATGGGATTACCTGTGTCACATTTTGTAGCCGCCACCAATATTAACGATACGGTGCCGAGGTTTATGGCCAGCGGTAAATATGAACCCGGTAAAGCATCCCCCACCCTCTCCAATGCCATGGATGTGGCAGATCCCAGCAATTTCGTACGGATATTGGAGTTATTTGGCAATAGTCTGCCTTCTCTCGCTGAAAAGCTGACTGCTTACAGTTTTAATGATAAAGACACTGCCCGCACGATGGAACAGGTATGGAAAGAAAATCACTATATGCTGGATCCGCACGGGGCAGTAGGTTTCATGGGGCTGCAACGTTACCTGGAACATTCTCCTGAGCTGACCGGCGTTTTCCTGGAAACCGCGCACCCGGTGAAATTTGAAGACACGGCGCCTAAGTCTATCCGCGAAGAAATATATACACCGGCGAAGGTGATGTCTTTATACGGTAAAGAAAAAGAAGCCACCTTACTGGCGGCAGACTATACTGTGTTCAAAAACTGGTTAATGCGATAAGGATTCTGTAGTTTTGACGTCTGTATGAAGTATTTATCTATCCTCCTGTTATTAGTGGGTGCCCTGGCATGTAACAATGCCGGCACCCGGCAGCCGGCAGCTGCAGGCAATGCAGACACCGTACTACAAAGTGATATCATCCGGCCCGTAACGGACTCGATCCGGCAGTTTCCGGATAACCCGGAATTGTATTACCGCCGTGCATTATTGCTCTTTAATACCAATCCCGCTTTTGCGCAGGCTGATTTTGAAAAAGCTGCGAAATTGATGCCTGCCAACACCGACTACTGGGCAGGCGCCGGAGAAGCAGCCCTCATCGTAAACGATTACAAAAAGGCAGCGGGTTACTTTCAGCAGGCCCTCACCACCGCTCCCGGCTACACGTACCTGGAGTACCGGCTGGCCACTGCGCTCATAGAAAATAAATCATATGCAGCTGCCGACAGTATCGCCAATATACTCGCACAAACGAATGATGGGCGTGACAAAGCTTTTTACCTGAAAGCCCGTATGGCAGAAGATAAACAAGATACCGTTACTGCCATCCGGCATCTTACCTCCGCTATTCACGCCGCCGGCGCACAACCCGAATTTGAAGCCGTGATGGAACTCGGTGACCTGCTGCGCAGCCGCAAAGCACCAGCCGCCCTGACCTATTATACACAGGCATGGCGAATAGATACCACCAATGCCTACCCTTTATATGAGGCGGCACAATTCCAGGAAGAACTGGGAGATGAACCGGCAGCACTCCTCACCTACCGGAAATGCATCATTGCTGATCCGGGATTTGAAAAAGCGTACCTGGCACTGGGAAAAATTTACGGCAACAAAAAAGACTGGAAAGAGGCGTATACCTATTATAACATGGCCGCTAAATCCGCACCAACAGATGCCTGGGCCTATTATTACCGCGCGCAGACACAAGAACAACTGGGCAATAAAACATTGGCGATTGAAGATTATACGAAGGCTTCCTCCTTTAAAAAAGATTTCAGCGAAGCTAAAGCAGCCTTGCAAAGACTGAAGCCTTAATTACTTAAATTTACATGACTCAAAAATACTGCATTTGGAAAAACATCCTGTTTTAGTGGCGCCATCTTTACTGGCAGCGAATTTCCTGGAACTGGGAAAAGATATAGATATGGTGAACCGTAGTGAAGCAGACTGGTTTCATCTGGATGTAATGGATGGCAGATTTGTACCCAACATCAGTTATGGACTGCCTGTTATTGCTCAGATAAAGAAAAGAGCGAACAAGCCCTGTGATGTTCATTTAATGATCGAAGAACCGGAAAAGTATGCAGCAGACTTCAAAAAAGCCGGGGCAGATATCTTAACCGTGCACCTCGAAGCCTGCATTCATCTTCACCGTAATATTCAACAGATAAAAGGACTTGGCATGAAAGCCGGTGTGGCACTGAATCCACATACACCTGTAGGCATGCTGGAAAATGTAATCAGGGATATTGATGTGGTGCTGATCATGAGTGTAAACCCGGGATTTGGTGGTCAAACCTTTATTGAGCAAACCTATCATAAAATCCGGCAACTGAGAAAGCTGATCACCGATACCCATTCACATGCGTTAATTGAAGTAGACGGAGGCATAGGAACGGAAAATGCAGGACAGCTTATTGATGCAGGCGCCAATGTACTGGTGGCAGGCAGCGCGGTGTTTTCTTCCGCAGATCCTGAAAAGACCATTCATGCACTTAAGACAAGTGCGAAATAATTTCTTTTGATAATGGCTTGGTGAGATAGCCTGTTACGAAATCGTAAGCGCTTACCCGCTCTCTGTCCTTTTCATCAATAGAAGAGGTGAGCACAAATATCCTGATGTTCTTAGGCAGCTGATCGCAAAATGCGGCGTATTCCTCCAGGAACTCCCAGCCATCCATCACAGGCATATTGAGATCCAGCAAAATAAGATCGGGCAGGGCGTGAGAGTTTGCGGCGTTTTCACGGATATAATCCAGCACATCCTGTGCGTCTGAAAATACACGGATATTACTGCTGATTGCCTGACGTTCGATCATGATTTTAGCAATCTGCTGGTGAATAGGATCATCATCTACAATAAAAATCGTATCGATCAACTTCATAAAGGGGGTTTATTCTGATCTAAATGTAATAATAAATTTCGTTCCCTCTCCAGGATGGCTTTCTGCCCTTATATTTCCACCCATTGCTTCCACCTGGGTTTTAGTAATAAACAGGCCTATTCCTTTAGCGTCTTTATTCTTATGAAACGTTTTGCGGAATCCAAATAACTTGCTGCCGAAGCGTTCCATATCTATCCCTACGCCGTTGTCCTGCACACTTAATATGATGTTTTCATTTTCCTTCCAGGTCTGTAAATGTACAGCTGGCGTGCGTTCTGAAGAACGATAACGGATGGCATTGGTGATAAAGTTCTGTAAGATACTATCCAGGTATACCCTTGGATACTCAATCACCGGTTCTGCTCCAAAGTTATAGGTTATCTGAATATTACTGGTTTCAATGTCTACCAGCAGTACATCCCTTACTTTCTGTAACCGCTCTGCAAACTGTAATTTTTCTTTCTCTACATTCACATCTTTCCTGATCTGTACTACCTCTACCAGGTCGTTCAGGGTTTCATCAATCTTTTTAATCACCTCATGTACCATTCCCAGGTACAGGTCTCTTTCCTGCTGGGCCACCGCCTCGTTATGCATTTGCATCAGCGCCTTCAGATTGGCAATAGGCGCCCGGAGGTTATGGGAAGTAATATGGGCAAAATCTTCCAGCTGCTTGTTCTGGTTGATGAGGTTTTTATTAAGATTCGATAGCTGATCATTGGCCTTTCTCAGCTCTTTCTGCATTTTCCGGCTATCTGTTATATCCCGCATGAACACGGAAATACCGCCATCCTGCATAGGTGTAAGCAGGAAATCATACCATTTATCTACTCCGGGAAAGTAAATACCAAAAGATTGAGAAGCCTGTTGCAGTATACATTCCTGCAGCCGTGCATAAAATACAGTGCCGCTAAGCCGCGGGAACTCCTCAAAGATGTTGCTGCCCATGGCTACCGGGTGTCCGATCATTTTCTCTGCCTTGCGGTTGAGGAAGTTAACGTTCCCGTTTTTTTCCATAGCCGCATAGCCCATATCAATGGTATCGAAGAAAAGGCGCATCAGCTCTGTGTTCCGTGTGAGCGCATCTCTTATTTCCAGTTGTTCGGTAATATCCTGTATCACTCCGTACATCCTTACCAGGCGCCCATCTACATAGCCGGGTTGCCCGATGGAGCGGACCCTTTTCAGTTGTTGCTTTGCGGATACAATCGTTAGTTGTGCATCAAAAGGTTTACCGGTGTCTATACATTGCTGAATGAGTGCATGGAGGCTTTCCCTTGCTTCCGGGGTGTAGAAGGCCATGGCCTTCTCAAAGTTTATTTCCGTATCAACTGGGCAGTCGTGGATATAATAGGATTGATCTGTCCAGCGTACCTGCTGGTTGTCGATATCCATTTCCCAGCCGCCTATTTTGCCTATATTGCCGGTTTGCTGGAGGAATTCCTGGTTTTTCCTGTTTTCCAGTTCCTGCATTTTTTTGTCCGTAATGTCATTCACCAGCGCCACTACAATCATTTCCTTGTCTATCGGTTCTATTACCGGGAAGACGGTCAGGTCGAGATATACTTCACGTCCAACGGTTGTCCAGCGTTTGTCCTGGGAGAAGTCGATTCTTTTTTCCACCCGCAGGGATTTGTTTTCTTCCAGTGCCTGAATAAACAGTTTATCCAATTCAAACATGGTGGACAGGTCGTCATTCATGACATTGAAAGGCTGCCTTACAGCGGGATATGGCGAATTAAAGAAGAAGCGTTGTGTTTGATTGATGCGGCGTATAAATCCGAAATTATCGAACTGAATATATCCTATAGGCAGATTTTCTATGATATTGTCGAGGAGTCTTTCACTTTTTTGCAGGCTTAGTTCAGAGAGTTTTTTCTCTGTAATATCATCCAGTATCAGGAAGATATTGACCATATTACGCTGCTGATCGGTGAGTGGAAATATCGTGGCTTCAAAGTACACCGGGTAAAGCCGGGTAACGTTTTCGTTTCTTTTTTCGCGGTAGCTGAGTAATATTTCGCGTTTCAGTGTTTTTCCTGTGCTGAGGGCTTCCTCAAACATTTCAGAGAGTCCATTGAGGCGATAGAAGGGGTCCTGCAGCCATTTATAGGCTTGTTTTGTAAAGAATGGATGTGCCTCTCCCCATATTTCCCTTTGGCGGCTGTTCATATCCATGCTATTGCCATCGGGTGAAAACTGTTGCAGGCCCAGGGGGAGGTTTTCCAGTACCTGGCTGTAATAGATTTCATTTTGTTCGCGTTTTATTTCATCGAGTTTACGGGAGGTGATGTCTATACCAATGAGTATGCAATGTTCCATGGTGCCGTCCTCGTTCATGAGGGGGCTGATACCGGCTTCCAGCCAGAGCGGGGTATCTTCCTTTTTAAGGAAACAGCATTGTTCCTGCACGGGATTGCCGGCCAGCAGGGTGGTCCATATTTTTTGCCACCGGTCCGTGTCTGCGGGCCGGAGGATATGGGTGAGCGGTTGGCCGATAAGTAGGTCGGATGATTGCTGCAATGCGGCTACCACCTGCGTATTTACCGCAGTTACCATCCCCCCGGCATCTATAGTGACAGAGAGTGCACAGGCATTAATAGCGGCTTCAAGATGCTGTAAGTGCCGGTAGTGCTGTTCCAGCATAACTACATTCATATGATAGCAGAATCTAAGATCGTTGTGTCAGGAAATACCCAAAGTAGGCATTATATAATAAAAAACACTATTGTACCGGTAAAAGTAATAAAATGTTGGATAAAGGTCAATTCCTTTACAAATGCGCCTTCAACGGGCGGATGAGTGGTTGGAAGGTATCATTTATCCACGTGTTGTGGATTTTCAGTTTTCTGAAATTGTTAAACGATCAATATCTTTGGGCTATCTATATAAATTATCATTTTTTAAAATACTATTTGAGATGAAAGTTTTGATTATCATGGGTTCCGAGAGTGACAAACCTGTAATGGAAGAATCACAGAAACACCTGCAACATTTTGGGATTGAAAATGAGATGGTGGTAGCCTCTGCACATCGTAATCCGGATAAAGTACGAGAATTGTGTATCACCGCTCAGGAGAAGGGATTTGGCGTAATTATTGCCGCAGCGGGCATGGCAGCAGCCTTACCGGGAGTTGTATCAGCTTACACTTCGCTGCCTGTTCTGGGAGTTCCTTTAGAAGGTGGTTTACCTGGCGGTATTGACGCATTGTATTCAATTGTACAAATGCCTGCAGGCTTACCTGTTGGTACATTGGCAGTAGGAAAAGCAGGAGCGCGCAATGCAGCAATTCTGGCCGCCCGTATCATTGCTCTGAGCAATAAGGATATCGCCGCTAAAGTGGAAGCCTTCAAACAGAACGGGTACAGAATTTAGTGATAGCTTAACAATTGCGTCTTCCAGGTTGTACAAGATTTAAATATATTCGGATTGAAAAATACCGATCATTTCCTGGACAATTAAATCAAGAATCATTGACTGAATCCATTATCAATTTAGACAGTATTAATCCCATTGAGTTTTTCGGTGTTAATAACGGAAAACTAGATCTGCTGAAAAAGAAATTCCCATTGCTTAAGATCCTGTCCAGGGGCACCCAGTTAAAATTGAGTGGGGCACCGGAAGAAGTGGCTACAGCGGAGGAAAAAATCGGTCAGATCGTTAAGTACCTGGAACGTAACGGTAATTTGACGGAGAACTATTTTGAACAGATTCTGGGAGATGAGGAAGGCACAAAAGTCGATAATTTCAGTGAGCGTAACCCCAATGAAGTATTGGTATTTGGTCCTAACGGTCGTACGGTAAGAGCACGTACATCCAACCAGAAAAAGATGGTAGCCCTGGCGGAGAAGAATGACATTATCTTCGCGATAGGTCCTGCCGGTACCGGTAAAACCTATACTGCTGTAGCTTTAGCGGTACGTGCGCTCAAAAACAAAGCTGTTAAAAAGATTATCCTGACACGTCCTGCGGTAGAAGCAGGTGAAAGTCTTGGTTTTCTGCCGGGAGATTTAAAAGAAAAGATTGACCCATATCTGCGGCCATTGTACGATGCGCTGGATGATATGATCCCTGCGGAAAAACTGAGTTATTACATGACCAACCGTGTAATTGAGATTGCACCACTGGCGTATATGCGTGGTCGTACCCTTGATAATTCGTTTATTATCCTGGATGAGGCACAAAACGCCACTGATCTGCAGATCAAAATGTTTCTAACCCGTATTGGAGCATCTGCCCAGGCCATTATTACCGGTGACCTTACGCAGATAGATTTACCTAAAAATCAGCAATCCGGTCTGGAAAGGGCTTCGCGCATCCTTCGTAACATTGAAGGCATCGCACATGTGGAACTTGATGAAGAAGATGTTGTAAGACATCGACTGGTGAAAGCCATCATCAGGGCATATGAAGCCAATAAGGACAAATAGACCATTTTATCGTTTGGCTATTTTGTTATTTTGATGTTTTTTTCAATGGCAATGGCCATTCCGGAAGAAATATCTGTATAACAAAATAGCCAAATGATGAAATATTAACTCTTTGTTAACGGCGATTGCTGTAAGTTCACCTGTTTTTATCCAAGGGAGATATTCAGTCCGAAAGCCTGTGAATGAGCCTCGCTATAGTTGATGACTTTGCAGAATTGAAGTTTACCCCTATTTTTGTTGTGATATATAATAATTTATCGACCGCATGACCAATTTTTTTCGAATCATGACACTGGCATTGACTACAACCTTGCTGTTGGGCAGTTGTAAGAAAAGGGCTTCCCCCGAAGAGGTAGCGCTGGCGTTTATGCATGCGATTCAGGATTCGAACTACGACCAGGCAAGGGACTATGCCACCAAAGAATCTCAACAGGTAATACAGATCTATGCTATTTTTGACGGCCGCCGCAGTGGCCCGGAAAGGGAAAAAATTAAAAATGCAAGGATAGAGGTTGTCAACATTGAAGAAAATGGCGATAAAGCCGCTGTAACTATCCTGAACTCCTCCGCACACCAGAAAGAAATCCTCCAGATGGTGAAGGAAAACGGACAGTGGAAAATTTCCCTGACATTCGACAGCATTATTCCCAACTACGCACCGCAAACAGGTAACGCATTTGATTCTACCGGGGTTTTACCTACAGATACTACCTCCGCTACCGGTATTGTCATGCCGGAAACTAAATAAATTTTCCCCCTTTTTGTCTTTTT
Organism: Chitinophaga sp. RAB17; assembly: GCF_052114225.1. NCBI lineage: Bacteria > Pseudomonadati > Bacteroidota > Chitinophagia > Chitinophagales > Chitinophagaceae > Chitinophaga > Chitinophaga sp. RAB17. The sequence continues at coordinate 157,022 of NZ_JBFREI010000003.1, forward strand.
ACACAAAAGGAAGGGATAATTTTTAGCTATTAACGGGTAGTTCCCTTAATTTTGCCACGCATTAATGATCCGAATGTGTGGCGTATTTCCTGTTTACTTACCGGAAACCTAACCATATCTTCATGAAAAGTGAGGTGAGTACTTTATTCACTTTTCTACATTAAGCCAATATTGAACAATAAACCTTAAAGTAAAGTAGATTATTATGATGACAAATCCCTGGCACAGTGTGAGTCCCGGCTCTGAAGTGCCAAATGTTGTAAATGCAATTATAGAGATTCCAAAGGGATGCCGTGCCAAATATGAACTGGATAAAGAAAGCGGTTTGCTGAAACTGGACCGGGTTTTATATTCTTCTGTATACTATCCTGCCAACTACGGTTTTATTCCACAGTCTTACTGCGATGACCATGATCCATTGGATATCCTGGTATTATCCCAGATTGAATGCGTACCTATGTGCATCATCGAGGCTAAAATCATTGGCGTAATGCAAATGATTGATGGTGGTGAAGCAGATGATAAAATCATTGCAGTAGCAGCCAACGATATGAGTGTAAACCACATCAACGATATTTCTGAACTGCCTCCTCATTTCATCGATGAAATGCGTCATTTCTTCGAAGAATACAAAAAGCTGGAAAAGAAAACCGTTGTGGTGGAAGAATTCCAGAATAAAGCCAAAGCAGAGAAAATTATTATGCAGAGCTTTGAAGATTATCGCAAGATCTTCAAACAAAGCTGATACAGCTTTTAGCCGTTAGCTTTTAGCTTTTAGAAGAAATGCAGCGGAGATACTTCGCTGCATTTCTTTTCTACCAAAAGGCTAAAAAAATCTTTTTATAATGCGTAACCGATGTGTACGAAGCCCCGTTTCTGCATTGATAATACCCTGATTGTCGATCGGATCAATACGAACCTTCCCCGAAGCATGGATAATTTCGTGATCGTTCAGTAATATCCCAACATGCGTAATCCTACCCTCTTCATTATCGAAGAAGGCCAGATCACCCAGCCGTGCTTCCAGTAAGAAATCGACAAGATGTCCCTGTGTGGCCTGCTGATACGCATCCCGCCACAGGGAAATACCGGATAACTTAAAAACATTTTGTGTAAAACCAGAACAATCGACCCCGAAAACACTGGAACCACCCCAGAGATAACCCGTATTTAAAAACTGCCCTGCAGCGTTCTTTAAAGCCGTTATGTCGATTGCAGCAGTATTAGTTAAGGGAAGTGGCTTATCTTCGAATTTTACGACCATATTTCCCCATTGCGTGGAAGTATCGTTATTGCTCTTCACCAGGCAGCCAAAAGGTACCAGCATCAGCTGATCATTCATGGTAACCCGGTTCACCCAGCCAGGTAAATACCAGGCTGCCGGTGCCAGGAACAATGTTTCATCAATGGGTTCCAGGTGAGCAGCAGTGGCCCAGCCTGTATATTCGTCGTATTGATTTTTTATTTGTACCCAGCCGCCGGGAGCTGTTTCCGTAATTTCAACACAGGCTCCCCATAGTAACTGGGAAATCATTTCACTCTTGTGTGAGGCAGTTCCCCTTAATGGCGCAACTGGCACAATGACAATGGCGTATGGCATATTAATTGTATAAATCCATTTTATTATTCAATAATCTTATGCGCTAAATGAACTTTTTCCGCTTTTGTACGTAAATATAAAGTAATAAGTTTATGCAACAACAGTTAACCAATTTATCCGACAAAGAGCTGATATCCCGCGCCAGGAAACAGAACGACCGCGAGGCTGAAGGCGTATTGATGGACAGGTACAGTCATTTACTGGTAGCTGTTACCATTCCCCATTTGAGTAATAATTCCAACCTGGACCCCAATGTTGTATTTCCCGCCCTGCTACAAAGATTAAGTGCCAGTCTTAAAACGCAGACTATCTACAAAGCCAATGAATGGATCTTACATATACAGAAAGGATACCTGGGTAAACCGGAAAAAAATACACCTTTTTATCCATCACGCGATGGAAGAGATTTGTTACATATTGAAAATACAGTGGACAAAGCTGCTACCAATATCATCGACCGGCAGGATCTGATTGTCCGGCTGGAACAAGCCCTACAACGGCTACAGGCAGACGACAAAGCCATTATTACACAATTTTATCTTGAGAATAAATCTTTTGCAGACCTTTCAGCATCTACCGGATTATCACGGGAAAAGTTGAGATCCCAACTGAAAGCAGCCAAAGGAAAACTTGCCAAGCTATTTATGAACCAGGGATATGTTAAGTAGTAAACCGAATAATGATAAAGTACTAAAGATTTTTTCCGCTATCCGTTGCCTCAGCAGAGATCAGCTACCCCGTTATCTGGATGGGAGGCTCACAGACGTGGAAAGACATCTGGTAGAACAGCATCTCACAGATTGTGATCTGTGTTACGATGCCCTGCAGGCATTGGAAAAAGAAGGGAATACCGACAATTATCAGGATCTGACCAACAAACTGCAACGCTATGTACACAATAGCGTGCAGCCGGTTTCACATGGACATAAGGTAGCGCAATACACCCGCAAAGAAAAGAATAAGGAGCATATGCTGACTTATTTCTGGGTGGTAGCCTTTATTGGCTTAGGTATTGGCAGCATATATGTTTTACGTGGTCATATGCGGAATCAACCCCCTGTAAGAATCATGGCCGCCAGTATGCCTGCAAAGGATTCTGCCCAAACCAATGCTGTTACAACCGGCCCGGTGGTATCTCCTGTCAGCAATGACCCGGTAGTAGCACCTCCGCCCGTTACCCATAAATTAGAAACACCCGCTAAGCCGTTGGTAGCTGTAGCAGCCAATGCTACCCACCCGGATTCCATTGCCCTGAAAAAAGCGGCGGCATTGAAAGCATTGCAAAGGAAAGCGGCGGCAGACAGCGTAAAACGACAGGCACTTTTGCTGAAGCAGGCCGATTCGCTGAAAAAAGCCGCGGCCGATAAAGCCAAAGAAAAAGAAGAGGATAAAAAGCCCGATACCAAACCGGATAATAAACCTGCACCCAAAGAAGATAAACCCGATACCAAACCGGATCCTCCTAAAAAAGAAGCCCCGGTGACGGCCGTCAACAGCGATGAATACCTGTATAAAGCAGCGATGGTATACCAGCAACAGGGTAACCTGAGTGAAGCAATAGACCGGTACAGAAGAATTGAATCTGTCAGCTCCGGCAAATATGTAGAGATGGCGCGTTATCAACTGGCTATCTGCTATCGCAGCAAAGGACAAATGGGTAAAGCCCGCCGTATGTTCCGGGAAGTGGTGCGCATGGATGGTTCTATGAAAAGTGCGGCCCAACAGGCGTTAGATAGCATGTAATAAAAAAATATCAAAAATATTATGGACTTTTGCGAATGCTGCATCTCATATGCAGCATTCCATTTATTAGCCTGTGAATAATCCAGACATACAACAACTAACAGACCAGGAGCTACTGCAACGGTTCAAAGCTGATAACAACAGTGATTGGATAGGTGTGCTGTTTGACCGATATGCCTTGCTATTGCTCGGTATGTGCATGAAATACCTGAAGAATGAAGAAGATGCACGCGACGCCGTGCAGCAAATCTTTCTCAAGATGTTATCCGACATCAACAAACATGAGATACAGTTTTTCCGGGCCTGGATTTACCAGGTAACCAAAAATTACTGCCTGATGCAGTTGCGGCAAAAACATATGAAATACAAGGAAGAAATTTCCGACAAACATATGAGTGGCATCGCAGCTGAAGAGGAAGATAAGCGGGTATACCAGGAAAAGGATATCTTGCTGGAAAATATGGAACAGGCCATGAACCTGTTAGTTCCTGAACAGAAAGTTTGTGTACAGCTGTTTTACCTGCAAAAGAAATCATACCAGGAAATTGCTGATCAAACCGGATATAGCCTGCTACAGGTGAAGAGTTATATCCAGAATGGCAAAAGGAACCTGAAACTTTTACTGGAAAAACAACAACGCGCAAACAAAAGTTAATTTGCATCAATAGTGATATGAACGAGCATTTCAACGATATCTTTGTAACTACAGGCTGTCCTACACAACAGCAGCTGCTGGACTACGTGCAGGGTAAGCTGACTGCTGAAGAACAACATGAGGTAGAAATGCACCTGGCCGACTGCGAGCTTTGTAGTGATGCACTGGAAGGTCTGGCTGCTATAAAAGATAAGGAAAAGATACCCGGATGGATCATTGAGATGAAATGGGATCTTCTTAAAAAATTACGTAAACGTTACCGGACCAGAAGAAAAGCGGATAATAATATATACCTCACCGTTATCATTCTCAGTATCCTCTTTCTACTGCTGGCCCTATTCTGGGCATATCACTTTTCAGCTGTTAGGCATTAGCTTTTAGCTATTAGCAAATGCAGCGGAGATAAACACATGATGTTATTCGCTGCATTTACTAATAGCTAAAAGCTAATGCCTAAAAGCTAAAAATCATACATCTATCTCCGCTGCATTTTGCTAACAGCTAAAAGCTAACTGCTAACAGCTGTTTCTAATATAACGTTCTGTCTCCCCGTTCTTTCCAATCATGGAAAACCTCCAAAGCTGCTTTATCCGGCATCGCAATCAGCGGAATTTTTTTATGGGCATGGTCTTCTGCTATTTCCCTGTAAATAAATGAATCATCAAAATCAATAGCAGCCGCATCTTCCTTGGTATTGGCATAGTATACGCGCAGTGGTCTGGCCCAGTAGATAGCACCTAAACACATGGGGCACGGTTCACAGGAAGTATAGATTTCACAATCCTGTAGTTGGAAAGTACCTAACTTTTTGCAGGCCTGTCGTATCGCTACCACTTCTGCATGTGCTGTGGGATCTGTATCCGCAAGTACCTGGTTCCAGCCTTCTCCCACAATCTCCTCTCCTCTTACTACAATAGCTCCAAAAGGTCCGCCTTCACCATTTTCCATGCCCTTACGGGATAAAGCAATGGCATGCTGCATAAATCTTCTTTCTCTTTCTCCCGGCATACAATGACTATTTTGATTCATTCAAATTTAGGAAAAGCTATCGACAATACCTGCAGCAAGGCGCTGCGAAAACAATGCATAAAAAAGCCCCGCGAAGAATCGCGGGGCTTATCGTTAACTATGTATCGTCGTATTTAGAATTAATTGTTTCTGATTACTACTACGCCATCAAACACATCTATCAGCACTGGTTTGGATTTATCAATATCACCTCCAAGAATCTTCTTACTTAAGAGGTTAATGATTTCCTTCTGGATCAGGCGTTTCAATGGTCTTGCACCAAACTGCGGGTCATAACCCTGAACGGAAAGGTATTCGAGCGCATAATCTGAAAATTCCAATATCATGCCATTTTTCGCTACCATATCCTTCAGCTGTTGTAACTGAATGTTAATTATTCCCTTAATTTCATTTCTCATCAACGGCTGGAACATAATTACCTCGTCTATCCTGTTCAGGAACTCCGGACGGATGGTTTGTTTCAGCAGGGTCATTACCTCCTCTTTCGTCTTATCTACGATCTCTTCCCTGTTGGCATCGTTGATGTTTTCAAAGTTTTCCTGGATAATATGACTACCCATGTTGCTGGTCATGATGATGATGGTGTTCTTAAAATTCACCACCCGACCCTTGTTATCCGTTAAGCGCCCATCGTCTAATACCTGCAACAAAATGTTAAAGGTATCCGGATGTGCTTTTTCTATTTCATCCAGCAGGATCACGGAATAAGGTTTACGGCGTACGGCTTCTGTGAGTTGTCCACCTTCATCATATCCCACGTATCCCGGAGGTGCACCTACCAGGCGGCTCACAGAGTGTTTTTCCTGGTACTCACTCATGTCTATACGGGTCATCATGTTTTCATCGTCAAACAGGTACTCTGCCAATGCTTTGGCCAGCTCTGTTTTACCCACCCCGGTAGTACCGAGGAAAATGAAGGACCCGATAGGCCGGCGGGGATCCTGCAATCCTGCGCGGCTGCGGCGTATAGCATCAGATACAGCGATAATTGCTTCGTCCTGACCTATTACCCGCTGATGCAGCTCATCTTCCAGGTGCAGTAATTTATCTTTTTCACTCTGCATCATTTTAGATACCGGGATACCGGTAGCCTTGGCTACGTTTTCCGCGATGTCTTCTGCGTCTACTTCCTCTTTAAGAAGACGTTTATGATTAGCAGATATTTTATTCAATTCTTCTGTCAGATCGATGACCAGTTTTTCCTGCTCCTTCACTTTACCATACCGGATTTCGGCTACACGGCCAAAGTCCCCGTTCCGCTCTGCCTGTTCGGCTTCCAGCTTCAGGTTTTCAATCGCTGATTTAGCATTCTGGATCTGGTCCACTACTTCTTTCTCTGCCTGCCATTTTGCTTTGAAGGTGTTACGTTCTTCACTCAGCCTCGCTATTTCCTCTTTCAGCTCACGCAACTTATCTTCATCGTTTTCCCGCTTGATGGCTTCTCTTTCAATTTCCAGCTGCCTGATTCTTCTTTCCAGTTCATCCAGCTCTTCCGGCATGGAATTCATTTCCAGCCTGAGCTTCGCTGCACTTTCATCAATGAGGTCAATCGCCTTGTCCGGTAAAAAACGGTCGGTGATATAGCGATGTGATAATTCTACCGCTGCAATGATCGCTTCATCTTTGATCAGTACATGGTGGTGACTTTCATATTTCTCCTTCAGTCCACGTAAAATGGAGATGGCATCTTCCACGGAAGGCTCGTCTACCAGTACTTTCTGGAAACGTCTTTCGAGGGCTTTATCTTTCTCAAAATATTTCTGGTATTCATTGAGGGTGGTGGCACCGATCGCGCGGAGTTCTCCTCTTGCCAGCGCAGGCTTCAGGATATTAGCAGCATCCATGGCGCCTTCCATAGCACCGGCACCTATCAGGGTGTGGATTTCATCTATGAAGAGAATGATTTCTCCATTGCTTTCCGCTACTTCTTTTACCACACCTTTCAGTCTTTCTTCAAACTCACCGCGGTACTTGGCGCCTGCCATTAACGCACCCATGTCGAGCGCATAAATGATTTTTGATTTCAGGTTTTCCGGTACATCACCATTGATGATACGGTGGCCCAGCCCTTCCACGATGGCGGTTTTACCAACACCAGGTTCACCCACCAGGATAGGATTGTTTTTAGATCTGCGGGAAAGGATATGCAAGGTTCTGCGGATTTCCTCATCACGACCAATTACCGGGTCGAGCTTGCCTTCCCTGGCCATTTCGTTGAGGTTCTTCGCATACTTTTGCAGGGTATTATATTGATTACCGCCACTTTGTGAGTTGACAGTATCGCCTTTACGCAGTTCTTTGATCGCTGTTTTAAGTCCTTTCTCTGTAAGACCGGCATCTTTTAACAGTTTAGCGGTATCATCATTACCACCGAGGATGCCCAGCAGCAAATGCTCTACGCTTACAAATTCATCTTTAAATTCCTTGATAGCCGCGCCTGCCCGTAATATTACATTGTTGGCGTCCCGGCTCAGAGATTGACCGCCTTCGCCGGCAGCCATGCGGGGGTATTTATTTATCTGTTCATTGAGTTTACTGTTAACAAAAGTAGTGTTGACATCATTCTTCTTCAGTAAGTATTCAATGGGACTATCTTCGTCATTTAATAAGGCTTTTAGAAGGTGTCCTGTTTCAATAGACTGGTTTTGATTATTAAAAGCCAGTTGTTGTGCCTGTTGCAGTATTTCCTGCGATTTTATAGTGAAATTATTCAAGTTCATATCTGCTTATTTTGCTCCTTTTTTTGATGTTCTCAAACGTGCTTAGGTAACAACAAACCGTGATCCAATGTTCTATAACCGGTAATTATGACATATAAAACAAAGTATTACTGCATTTTTAGCAGAAAAGTAGCCTGGTAACTGCTATTTTTTCACGAGCAGAAGGCAGAAGGCAAAAAGCAAAAAGCTATGATAGCGGTTGATCATCCGCTATCATAGCTTTTTGCTTTTTGCTTTGTGCTTGGTGCTCTATTGCGATTTAATCCCAGCTTTTCACCAGCTCCTGGTTGTTCTTCATCCATTCCTTCACCGCAGCTTCTTCGTTACCATCAGCATCTGCCATAGCGCCCATCAGGGAGCCCAGTTGTTCACTGTTCAGCTGAAACTTACGAAAGAAATTAACGGCCACGGTGTCGGATATACTGAATTCGTTATTGGCGATAGTTTGAATTTTTTCTGTTTCTCCAAATACCTGTTTCGGATCTTCCAGGAAACGGAGTTTATAGCGGGAAAACATCCAGTGTGGCGCCCACCCGGTTACCACTACCGGTTGTTTTTCATCCATACTTTTCTTCAGGGTGGCCATCATAGCCGCTTCGCTGGAAGACTGCAACTGATAATCCAGTGCATAGGCCTTCACAGCGTCTTCTGCTTTGCCCATGATACCGGCACCCGCATCGATGCCTACGATGTGGCCTTCGAATTTATCTTTTACAGCATTGAGTTCATCGATACTTTTAATAGTCACGTAGTCCGGTACTACCAGGCCTATCTTAGCGCCTTCGAAATTGGTATTCAGTACCGTTACTTTCTGGCCGAAATTTTCCATATAGTTATGATGCGTCACGGGCATCCAGGTATCCAGGAATACATCCGCATCCCCTCCTGCCACAGCGGCAAATACAGGCGCCACATCTGCATTCTTCAAGGTTACGTGGTAGCCTTTCTGTTCCAGGATGCTTTTAGCCAGTTGTGTCATCGCCACACCTTCTGCCCAGTTTACATAGGCGATGGTAATTTTTTTATCTCCGTTCTGCGCACCGGAATTGCAGGCAGTAATGACTGTTACCAGGGCAGCCAGTGCGAATAATAATATCTTTTTCATATCAGCTGGTTTTAGTTGTTAGCGCGTTGTTTTCTTTTTCCGAATGATTGCGTGATGCGGTCCAGGATGATAGCCAGGATCACCACGGCAATACCACCTTCGAAGCCCAGTCCTATTTTCAGCTGGGTGATACCTTTCAGTACTACTTCTCCTAGTCCGCCGGCGGCAATCATGGCGGAGATCACGACCATAGACAATGCCATCATAATCGTTTGGTTTACGCCTGCCAGCAGTGTTGGCATGGCCAGTGGTAATTCTACCTTAAAGAGCAGTTGCCTGGAAGTGGCACCAAAAGAGCGGGTAGCTTCCACAATATCTTCCGGTACCTGTTTGATCCCGAGTGTGGTTAAGCGTACCGCCGGTGGCATCGCAAAGATGATGGTGGCAAAGACGCCCGGTACTTTTCCCAGTCCGAAGAATAATACTGCGGGGATGAGGTATACGAAAGCCGGCATAGTTTGCATAAAGTCCATCAGCGGACGCATAATTTTACCGGCAGTTTTATTTTTAGCAGCCCAGATCCCTAATGGAATACCTATTAATAAGGCAATTGCGGCCGATACAAGGATCAATGCGAGTGTTTCCATGGTTTGTCCCCAGTAACCCATACCATAGATCAAACCGAGGCCCAGGAGGGTCATTACGCCTACTCCCCAGCCGGCACGTCTCCATGCGAGGATGGCGAGTAAAGCAATCACGACATAAAAGGGGGTAAAAGTGAGCAGCCATTGCACACTGTTGACCATTGCCTCCACACCTACTTTGACCGTTTTAAAGAAGGGGCCGCAGTTGTGGGTAAGCCAGTTGATGAATTGTTCTATATATTTTCCTATTTTAATCATATCTTATTTTCGTTTATTCGCCGGGGTTATACAGGCTGATTACCTGTGGTTTCAATAATCAGGGATGTTTGTGAGATGAGACCCAGCAATTTATTATTCTGCGGATCTACTACTGCCACCGGCTTATCTGTTTCGGCAATAAAAGGCAACATCTGTTCTACCGTTGTATCAGGGTAAGCTACCGGCACATCGCGGTGAATGACTGCTTCAATTGTTTTATCGCCCCGCTTTTTCACTTCCAGTATTTCACGGAGATATACAAAGCCCAGGAAGTGCTTATCTACAGTTACTGCAGGCAGGATATCGAGGCCGGTAGCGCGCATTTTACGAAGGCTCCCTTCCGGTCCGTCTTTACGGAATACTGCCATGGTAGGTTTGGTATCCATCATAGAAGAGGCGGTGATAATGGTTTTACGGTCAACTTTTTCCACGAAAGAAGACACATAATCATTTGCCGGTGCCGTCAGGATTTCTTCGGGGGTACCAATTTGTATCACTTCTCCATCTTTCATGATAGCGATGCGGTCACCAAGACGAATCGCTTCATCGAGGTCGTGTGTAATGAAGATGATGGTTTTGTGCATTTTCTCCTGCAGATCCAGCAGCTCATCCTGCATCTGCGTGCGGATCAGCGGATCCAGTGCAGAAAAGGCTTCATCCATGAGCAGTACTTCCGGATCGTTGGCCAGTGCACGGGCGAGGCCTACACGTTGCTGCATCCCACCAGATAGTTCTGACGGCAGCATCTGTTCATATCCTTTAAGTCCCACGAGCTCCACTACACCAACGGCTTTGGCCGTTCTTTCCGGCAGGGACATGCCCTGCAGTTCCAGGCCAAAAGCAATATTTTCAAGTACGGTGCGGTGTGGCAGGAGACCGAACTTCTGGAACACCATGGAAATTTCCTTTCTGCGTGTTTGTTGCAGGGCGGCTTCATTCAGTTCAGTAATGTTGGTACCGTTGAATAAAATATCACCATCTGTAGGTTCTATCAGGCGGTTTAAGCAGCGCAGGAGACTTGACTTGCCGCTACCGGAGAGGCCCATGATCACAAAAAATTCTCCTTTCTCAATCTGGAAAGATGCATTTTTTACAGCCACAGTGCAACCGGTGGCTTCCAGTATGTCGGCTTTGCTTTTACCTTCCTTCAGCAGTTGCAGCGCCGTGTTACGTTCGCGGCCAAAGATGAGGGTCAGATTATCGATTTGAAGTTTAGGCATTGTTGAATAGTTTTAGCTGTTAACCGGCTAAGGCTTTTGTTAAAAATAGTAGCCAATATTTATGTTGAATCGACTGTGCCATTTGGCCTGGCTATCGCCGGCCGCAAGGGCATCTGTCCATACGGGACCCAGCCAGGGTTGGTTCTTTCCGGCGGCCCAGTCGATATAGGTAAAAATGTGTCCTGCCGTTATCATACAGCCGAGTACATTCATTTGTGTGTCTGCAAAACCGGTTTCCGGTTTATGCATATAGGAGTAATCGTTATAAAAAGTGAGTGCGCTAATGGGCCCCCAGTTCACCGGTTCCGTATATGCCAGTGAAGCGGTATGCAGAAAACTGCGGGCGGCCACCTGGTAAGCGGAGCCATAGGCAGCCATATCCACCGCTTTTTCAAACTGCGTAGAGTCGGCCACGTTATACCGGTAATACATAGACTGGAATTTAAGATTCCATCTCCGCCAGTTCAGATTACTATGTAAAGCGGCGCCCCAGTGGCTCCCCATATTACCGGAGGGAATATTATACAAACCACCCAGCATAACGGAAGCGCCTATACTGTTATGCTCATTAAAAAAATACTCCGTGCGGGCGTTACCCTGATTCACTTCTTTATTTCTGCCTGCCGCATCGTAACTGTAGCGACCCGGGTCAATTTCCGTTTTGTCGCCGAAGTTTAGTTCTTCTGCATTTTTAAAAAAGGCCAGTTGGTATACCCAGTGGGGATTACGGCGTTCGAACTTAATCCCCATATCATAATCATCTTCCTTACCTACATAATAAGGCAGGTTAAAGAACCAGCTATGCGAGTTATAGGTTTGATTACCAAAGGGCACTTGTGTAAGACCGATATCTACCTGTGTGCTGTCATTGAAATGATAGCGTACATAACCTTCTTTCAGCATACTGCCGCCAAAATCTTTCGAATAAAAGCGATATTCTGCATGTAGGGATAGCCTTTTCCAGGAGGCACCTGCATTTACGCGGAACATATCGAAGCCAAAATCACCACCGCGTTTTACCTGTTCCTTTTTCCAGGAAGAGAGGTTGTAATTAAAGCGCAGGGCTCCGCCTATATGAAAGGTGGGCTTATCCTTTTTGGTTTCGGTACTATCCTGTGCAACAACAAGCATACTCGGCAAGAGAAGCAGTAAGCATAGCAAAAACCAATACGATGATGGTTTAATCATAGTTATTAATTTTCAAATATGTTTAAGCTGATCTTTTTCCTGGCGACATAGGAATCCTATGTGCATGCAACTGCATAAAACAGCTAGCCGGAAAGGGAAACCGGGCGCGATGTGGCCCGACAAATGATCAAATCCAATAAATATTGACTGTTATAGCGTATTGCATCGTGCACGGAAGGCACATTAAACAGTCGAAAAAATGCGTAAAGCACGGCGAAGGTACGAAAAAATGGCTGCCGGACCAAAGGAAAAGCAAAAAAAGGTATACATCTCACTATAAATCAACATCTTATTTATAATTCGTTATATATCAAAATTGATATCTTATAGTAATTATTAAGCGATTCAAACAACGCGGGTGACTCTGTTGTTATACAATTTCCTGTAACATACGTCTGTCTGTTCCTGCTAAGAGCCGGATGATTGAGAATCAAAACCGATCAATACATTCATCATCATTAAACCCTACAATTATGTCTTTCGACTTACTGGAAAGCGCTAAAAGTATTTTCAACAACAATGTAGTTAGTCAGGCTTCCTCACAACTCGGAGAGAGCGAGGGGGGCATTCAGAAAGCCTTAAGTGGTATTGTACCGGTCATCTTAGGCGGCCTGCTCAGCAAGGCAGGATCTTCCGGAAGTGCCGGCGGTTTACTTGACATGGTAAAAGGGGTAGCGGGGGATGCCAATCCATCTGCCATCACTGGTGCCCTGCAGGGTGGAGCGGGAGGTTTGGTTGGTAAAGGGGCAGATTTGCTACGTAGCCTGTTTGGCGACAAGGTGAACGCTCTTATTGGTATGCTGGCCTCTTTTGCCGGTATTAAAGAATCGTCTGCCAGTACGCTGATGGCATCAGCTACGCCGGCCACGCTGGGCACGGTAGGTCAGTATGCAGCACAAAACAATCTTTCGCCTAATTCCTTTCTTTCTTTACTGGATTCTCAAAAAGATAAAATACTGGGGGCTATTCCCGGTGGCTTAAACATTGCAGGGATCCTGGGACTGGCCAACCTGGGTGATCTGGGTAAGAAACTGGGCATTACCGGCGATACCGCCACTACTACCGGCGGTGCGGTAAATATAAAACCAGCTCCCACCAGTAATCGCTGGGTTTGGTCGTTACTCCTGATATTAGTCGCCATCATTTTACTGTGGTACCTGATGCGCGGTTGTGGTGGTAACAAACCAGGCACCATGCCGGTGAGCGATAGTGTAACTACCAGCCAGCTGGCCGATTCTGCTACTATGAACGTTACCCCAGGTGGTCCGGTAGTAACCCGTGAAAGCATTAAAGTAACCCTCCCAGACGGCACTGTACTGGATGCATATAAAGGAGGTATAGAAGATCAGCTCGTAACATTCCTGAAAGATGATACCCGTAAAGCCGGCAAAGATGTATGGTTTGATTTCGATAACCTGAATTTCAAAACCGGCAGCGCTGAACTCACAGAAGAAAGTATGAAACAGGTGGGTAACATCGCGGCAATCATGAAGGCATTTCCAAAAGCCAAAATAAAAATAGGTGGCTATACCGATCGTACCGGTGACAGCACTGCCAATCTGCGTCTTTCCAAAGAACGTGCAGAATCCGTAGTTACTTCACTGAAGAAAAACAATACGAATAGTGCACAGCTACTTGGTGCAGAAGGATATGGTTCACAATTCGCCAAGGCTGCGGCTACTGCTTCTGATGAAGAAAAGAAAAAAGACAGACATATATCTGTTAGCGTGAGAGAGAAATAAAGAAAAAAATTACGAATTACGAATTATGAATTACGACTCACGTAATTCGTAATTCGTAATTTTTGTTACTGCTTCACCAGCACCAGCCGACTTCTGTCTGCCCTGTATATCGTGGCATAAAACTTTACGAGTTCCGGGAAATCAGTCGCCGGAAACACGCCCGCCTTCTGTTCCATTTTTCGTATATAGTTTAACGTATTTCCTTTCAATACAATGGTACTGCTGTAAGTGCCGAACTTTCCTGACACCGTTACCCCTGCCGGCAATGATTCCGGCTGATAGCCAGGAGGCAATGTAATATTTACCGTGTCGATATCCCGGTATGCATAATTAAATTTAATCTCCGATTTACGGGCTTCTTCCGCATCCAGCTTCATGCCTCCACGGGAGAGTATATCAGGCACCAGGAACATTCGTTTACCCGTTACCGTAGCATAGTTATGTCCTTTGATCTGTATCTTCTCCTCAATAGAAGGAATGACGGTACCCAGTTCTTTACAGCGATAACCTGTGATATCGTAACTGGAAAGGTCCAATCCTTTCCGCAGGGCCTCCAGTTGCTTTTCTTCGCTCAGCTCATGAATCATGCTATGTAGCCCGTCCTGCTGCAATCCACTATGAATGGTGACAGCACTGATATCAATGTTACCGCTGGAATCCACCAAAGCGGAAACGGTACGGAGTTGTTCATTACAGTCCATTCCATAAAAGGGGGTGCGTATCAGTTTACTTTCTTTTTCATCTATCAACAGTACCGGTCTGTTGTCTGTAAAAGCACCCAAATACCCCACGGGCATTGTGTTACTGGTACATTCCAGCCAGGTGGTATCTTTTGCATCCGGTATACAAAGGATTACGTGATTAAACTGGAACGATGGAAAATCCTCCCGGATAGTATGTGCATTGGGACCGGCTTTCACCAGCACACAATTGGATTTGATACCTGCTTCTTTTAATAATGCCATCATATAATTAGACAGCGCCTTACAATCGCCATAGCCTTTTGCTGCCACAGCGGTAGCCTCAAAGGTTTGCCAGCCGCCTATTCCCAGTTGAATACTGATATAGCGGTTATTCTGTTGCATGAATTTATAGAGCACCTTTATTTTTTCCGCGCGGCTGCTGATGCCTTTGGTTAGTTCCTGTACTTTCGCTTTTATGTTATCCGGCAGCACATCTCTTCCTTCATTCAGTTTATATACGAAAGTGCCAAAATCCTTCCAGGTGCTCATATTACCTTTGTAGCGTTCCAGTTCAAAATCCGTTGACGCCAGGAAAACGCTGGGGGTGCGACGATAAAATTCGTCCGGGTTCACTTCCGACTTCAATGCTGCCAACTGCTTTACTTCCCAGGCATAGGTTTTTATATTTTTATCCGTTGTTGCTACTGGTTCTCCATTATAGAGATAACTACGATAGCGCAATGCATAATCCGATGGCACTGTTACGGTGAGCTTACTCTGCTCTACGGTGCAGTCGATGCCGTCCTGCGGTTGCCATAGCGGTAACCAGGCGGTATTACCGGAACGAACTTCTACGGTATATTCTACCGTATAAGGATATACGGCATAATAAAACTGGTGCAGTTTCATGCGCGCATCTGTCATCAGGCTGGCATCATCTACAGCGCTTACATCCCTGATTTCGCTTTGTTTCAGCCGCTTTACCAGTTCACCGTCAGCATCATACAAGGCGCCGCTGATAGAGCGGATCTCCCGCAGCTTATCGTAGTATTCGTACAGATGTACGTCTGCAGCGCCGGCTTCATCCAGCACTGTAGTAATATAATGATAAGTAATACGCGTATCCGACAGATCATTTACTTTAACGGTGGTTTCATCCAGCCTTTTCACCACATGTGCATTTTCTTTCAGGGCGGCCGGAATATTTTTAGCGGGATAAAACGGCTCTCCTGCCAGCGCAGGCTGTGTGGCTATTGCCAGCAGCAGGCCCACGCTTATTGTTAACAGCTTGCGCATACTTTACTTTTTCTTTTTTAAGACAATCTGCTCTGCCTGTTTTTTTACTATCAGGTCATAAAACTCACGCAGTGTGCTATAATCCTCGGGCTCAAAATTTGCTTTGCTCAATTTTATGCGGCAGCGCAACTGTATATGATTTTCCTGTTGCTGAATAAGATACTGAAATTGTCCTTCATGTTCATTGAAGTTCGCGATAGTAGGTTTGGGTAATTCGTCTACCTCATACCCTTCCGGCACATCCATGTTAAAGGAATATACTTCATCGGATACGTTATTCATTTCCACCGGAAATTTACGTTCCATTGATTTAAAAGGGTTGTTTTTATAGGCTTCTCCCAGCATCGGGTTGATGTATAATACATCTTCATTGCCCAGCTGCATTTTAAATTCGTACTTCACCATCACCGGTGATTCCAGCTCTTTCAGGTCTTCCACCTCTTTATTTGACAGTTCCAGGTCGCCGGTATATCCTTTCGCGATTTCTTTAAAGTATTCCTCCTGGCTTTTCTCTTTAATTTTGGTACGTACGTTATAGGATTCAAAATACGTAGGTCGTTGCATGAATGAGCCACTGATGGAACCATTTTCTATTTTACCTAACATTACGCTGGTGAATTTCTGTTCATTCAGCGAATCGGCGCCCAGGAAAACAGGTGTGGCAAAATCATCCACTGTTCTGGCTGCGCCGTTGTAGCAGGCCGGCGGTAATTTACAGAAGCCCATCAGCGGTTCAGAAGCATCCAGGTTAATGTATCCGTCTCCCAGGTTTACACTGGCAATTACATAGTTGAAACGGGTATACAGCGGATAAAACTGGTACACATATCCATTGCCGCGGGTACTGAGTATTACGGGCGAAGCAAAGAGCCCTGCTTTTTTCAGCATGGCTACCAGCAGGATATTTATTTCTGCCACATTTCCATTCTTTGAGCTGAAGACAGTTTTCAGTGATCTTTTCATCCACAATGCGCGGTGACCGGTACAGGTAAAGTTATCCCGTACCCAGGTAAATATCTTCTGTGCTTTTTCCTTGTTTGTTTTGGCATCTTTTACCAGGTCTTCCACGGTATTAGCCAGGAAGCCGTTATTGTTATCAAGTGCGCCGGCCATTTCCGGATCTTTCATCATATCCTTCATCAGGTCTTCCCAGGTACTTTGCACCGGTTTACGTGGCTGATCGGGCCAGTTGTAGGCCGACAGCTGAAACTCTACCCGGTTAATATAGTTGTCCGTGGTGGTGATAAAACTTTCATCATGAATAGCCGGCACATCTTTCAATGCCCATCTATAGGTAGTAATATTAGGTGTCACAGTCACCATTTGAGTAGGACCGCCGGCACCACGTGATTCATCACGGAAAGTAAAAGTAGAACGACTGAAATCTTTTGTCTTTACCACATACTTCTCATATCCCTGCGGGATGAGCATGTAGTCAAAATACTCAGGAATGGACACACTGTATTCGCTCCACAGGCGCGGGTACTCGCCCTGAAAGTCCCAGGCCCGCAGGTGTCGGTAATATGGCGAAGCAATGGTATAGGTATATTCTATGATAGTTCCTTCTTTTACGGCAGGCAGGGTAAATTTCTTTACCAGCAGCGCCTTATCCTGTTTATCACTGAACACATTTTTGCTCTCCATTTTCGTTTCTACCACTTCCCCATTTTCCAGGTTATAGGCGGATGCTTTCAGGTTCAGCAATTTCTCTTCCTGTGTTTCGGATTTATATAGCGGAACCTCTACAGTAGCTACGTCGTAGCCGTTTTTGTCAACGATTTTAAAGCGGCGGTGAACTTTATACACCAGTCGCAGATCATTCCCATCTGATTCAAAAACAGAGGATCCAATTTCACCGAGCACGATAGCGTGGGCGCCCGTGTCCTGTTCAAATTTTTTTACGATGAATTCCTCTTTTGAAATTTTTCCGAATTTCATTTTAACTCCCTCCTGAGCAACTGCACAAAGGGAAAACAAACTGCTTACCAGGCAGGTAAGCATAACAAGGGTATAACGCATACAGTTAAATAGCATAAGGGATAATATGCAGGGCTAAGGTATAAAAATTCACGTAATTTCGCTGTAATGACGCATACTTTATTCATAAAAGAGCTGGCAAAAGAGTTGGGATTTGATCACTGCGGCATTGCGAAAGCAGTGCAGCTGGATGATGACGCGCGGCGGCTGGAAACCTGGCTGAATAAGGGTATGCACGGCAACATGCAATATATGGAGAACCACTTCGACAAGCGGATAGACCCCCGTAAGCTGGTAGATGGTGCCCAATCCGTGATTACGCTGTTGTTTAACTATTTTCCTTCCAAGCTACAGCGGGAGGATGCGCCGCGTATTTCCAAGTATGCTTATGGACATGATTATCATGAGGTAATCCGGGCCAGGTTGAAAACGATGTTACTGCGCATGCAGGAACGTATCGGTCCCGTGCAGGGACGTGGGTTTGTGGACTCGGCGCCGGTGTTGGAGCGTGCCTGGGCCAGGCGTAGCGGTCTTGGCTGGATAGGAAAAAACGGGAACCTGATCCACAAACAGGCAGGTTCATTTTTCTTCATTGCCACCCTCATTACAGATATTGAACTGGAGTATGATGGCCCTGTGGCCGACTATTGCGGATCCTGTACCCGCTGCCTGGACGCCTGTCCTACGGAAGCGCTGGTAGCACCGGGAGTGGTAGATGGCAGTAAATGTATTTCTTACTTTACGATAGAGCTGAAAGATCAGCTGATACCTGATAAGATGAAGGGACAGTTTGACGACTGGATGTTTGGTTGTGATACCTGCCAGGACGTATGTCCGTGGAATCGTTTCTCCAAGGCACACCAGGAGGCGGAATTTACACCAGTACCAGCCATACTCAACTTTTCTACCCGGGATTGGGAAGAGCTGACAGAAGAAGCATTTAAAAACATCTTCCGCCACTCCCCCCTTAAGCGAAGCAAGTTCGCCGGTATCCGCAGAAATCTTAATTTTCTCAGCTCTTAGCCATTTTTCAGCTGTTAGCCATTAGCTGTTAGCTGTTAGGCAAATGCAGCGAAGATCAACAAATTATGTACTACGCTGCATTTGCCTAACAGCTAACAGCTAATGGCTAACAGCTGAAATAATCCATTGCGTGAGGTCGGCTGCTGCTTCGACGTTCTGGTAAGATGATGGTAATCTCTTTCCATCTACATATTCGTTGTAAAACCAGGGGTCTCCTACGGCAAACACTGTTCCTTTACCTACCCGCGCTTTCGCCATGATAACGTATTGGCCATCTTTGAATACTGCCCGGGCAGGAGATTTTAGTTGGAGGGTAGACAATTCCTTGATATATACTTTTCTTCCTGGCTTAAAGATCTCATGGCCGGGAGGGATATTGAATGTTCCCTGCTCCCAGTTCTTTCCCTGTACCCGGTTGCGGCTGTCGCCATTAAAATGGATACCGAATTTTTCACTCAGCTTATTGAAGTGGTCAAATTCTGCGTTGGCAGAGTCATTCTCCATCAATACCAATACGCCACCGGCTTTTACCCAGTTAAAAATGACCGCAGCATCCTTTTCATTCATATAGTTGGGATGAGGAGATTCCTTTTCCGTATCCGGGTCAATGATCATATAGATATTGGTTTTCTGCAGATTGGCAGCGGTGGGTGCTTCCAGCAGGCTATCTCTTTTCACACCCAATGAGTCAAAGATGCCTCCCCAGATGGAAATACCGCCATTATCCGTTTCATTCCAGATGTAATGCCACCGGACGGGATTACCGGCTTTGTCGGGTTTAAATTCGTTGTTGTAGTAGTAGTCGAGGGTTACGGTGAGTCCCTTTCCAGGCTGTTGCTGGGCCATGGCAGTCAATGCCAGCCCACATAACAACATCATACTTATAGTAATACGCTTCATGGATTTTCAGATTGGCAAAAAAAGTACTCAATAATATTTAAAGATTATAGCAGACCACGAATGAAATTATCTTGTACCGGAAAAAAGGTCATTCATGGCGGGTTTCCAATTTTTTTTAAATATTGTTTGCTAATTTCTTGACAATCGTTTTACCTTCACCTACTTTTGTATAGCAAGAGGCTGGCTACCCCAATAAAATCGCAAACATCACTTATTATATACCGGTTATGCCGGACAATTAGCTGATTAACTTTTTATGGACCTGAGTGCCATAACGTGGAATTTTAGCAATAAAGGTCGAATTCTTTCGACCTTTCTTTGTTTATAACCGTTTTGTACTATATTGTTGCGCCTTTATAATTGTCAGACTAACAATTTTCAACCAAGGGATGTGTACATGCGGAAGAGGCTCTTCATATTCACGTTTTTAATACTACTTGCAACGCTTACGTGGGCGCAAACCCTCACCTATCAGTTCAACCGGATTGATATTAACCAGGGCTTGTCCAATAACCAGGTAAACTGTGTATTCAGGGACAGCACCGGTTTCATGTGGATCGGCACCGTATCTGGCCTGAACCGGTTTGACGGGTACCATTTTACCGTATACCAGCATGATTTGCGCGACAGCACTTCCGTGTCCGATAATAATATAAGTAAAATCATGGCGGGTCCCGGGCAGCAGCTCTGGATCCAAACCCGCACCGGCATTAATATATATCAACCGCAGACCGCAAAGTTTAACCGGCATCCTGAAACCCTCCTCAGGCAATGGGGTATTCCGGGCAACGTATTGACAGACATCGTAAAAGACAGGGCCGGACAGTGCTGGTTTCTCCATCCTACTGCCGGTATATTTATGGTAGATACCCATAACAAGTCCCTATCGTTAGCACATTCAGCTGACAGTACCAGCATTGCCACCAACAGCGTTTCCGCCATGGTCCAGGATAAGGCAGGCGATTACTGGCTGTTGCATAGCAGCGGTACCCTGGAAAAAATGGATGCCCGCAGCCATCGGATCGTGTACCGTAACCATACCCTCGTAAAACCAGAACATCCGGTTACCACCTGGAACATGGTCACCGACAACGATGGCGACCTTTGGATATTCAGTAATAATGAAGACAACGGTGTTTACTTTTTTGTCGTGAGTGATCACCACTTCCGTCATATTGATCAGGCTACCCCGGGGTTGGCACTGAACAATAATATTGTCAGGGGTATTGTTCCGGATAATAACGGACAGATCTGGATCGGCACAGACCATGGTGGCATCAATATTATTGATAAGAAAGACCAAAGCATCCGGTATATCCAGAATATCAACGAAGATAACCGCAGCCTGAGCCAGAACAGCACCACCACGCTGTATAAAGACAATACCGGTATTATATGGATAGGCACTTTTAAAAAAGGACTGAACTACTACCACGAAAACATGGTAAAGTTCCCACTCTTTCAATACCAGGCGTATAGCCGTAACAGTTTACCGTATAATGATGTGAACCGATTTGTGGAAGATGCCAGCCATAACCTATGGATAGGTACCAACGGCGGTGGACTGATCTATTATGACCGAACCCGGAATACTTTTACCCAATACCGTCATGACACCGGCAACCCCAACAGTATATCCGGTAACGTTATAGTAAGTCTGTGGATAGACCATCGCCAGCAACTATGGGTGGGCACCTATTTCGGGGGACTCGACCGGTTTGATGGTCATCAGTTTATCCATTACAAGCATGACCCTAAAGACAGTAACAGCATCAGTGACAACAGCATCTGGGAAGTGCTGGAAGACAAAAACCACCAGCTCTGGGTAGGTACCCTCAACGGCGGTCTTAACAGGATGGACCCTGTAACACAACAGTTCCGTCACTTTCAGCAGGAGGTACCCTCCAAATATATTTCCGCCCTGCTTGAAGACAAAGCAGGCAACCTGTGGATCGGGACTTCCGAAGGACTGGATGTAAGAAACCCAACAACCGGTGCCTTTAAACATTACAGCAATACTCCTTCCGCAGGAGGAAGCCTGAGTCATAATAACGTCGTCTGTATTTTCCAGGATAGCCAGGACCGCATCTGGGTAGGCACCCGCGAGGGATTGGATCTTTTTAACCCTAAAAACAACAGCTTCCATACACTCCGTAAAGAAGACGGGCTGCCCGATAATTCTATCCTCAATATCCTGGAAGCAAACGATCATAGTATATGGATGAGTACACCCAATGGATTGTCTAACATGACCATTCATCCGGCAACTAACGGCAAAGGGCCTACGTATTCGTTCAAAAACTATGATGAATCCGATGGTTTACAGGGCAAGGAGTTTAATGAAAATGCCGCATTAAAAACAAGTCGGGGTGAGCTCATATTTGGTGGTGGCAACGGTTTTAATATCTTCTACCCCAATACAATTGCCGTCAACAAAAATATACCACCGGTTGTATTAACAGATCTGCAGATATTTAATAAAAGTATTCTCCCTGGTGAAAAAATCAATGGCAGGATACTACTCACTTCCGCTATATCAGAAACACGCAGCATTACCCTGAAGTACAGTGAAAATGTTTTTTCCCTGGAATTTGCTTCCCTGAATTATTTCCATCCGGAGAAAAACAGGTACGCTTATATTCTGGAAGGTTTTAACAAAGAATGGTTGTATACCGATGGCCTGCAACGAAAGGCCACCTTTACCAACCTTGATCCGGGGGTGTATACCTTCCGGGTAAAAGCTTCCAATAATGATGGCATCTGGAATGATACCGGGCTTACCTTACAAATCCGCATACTACCGCCTTTCTGGAAAACATGGCCGGCCTTCCTTTGCTATGCACTGCTGATATTGGGAGCATTATTGCTGGCCCGCAGGATTATCCAGGAAAGAGAAAGGCTGAAGTTCAGGATGGAGCAACAAACACAGGAAGCCGCACGCATGCATGAACTGGATACCCTGAAAATACGCTTCTTTACCAATGTCAGTCATGAGTTCAGAACACCGCTCAGTCTTATTATTACCCCCCTGGAAAAGATCATCCGGCAAACGACTGAAGGAAATTTAAAAGGGCAGCTGGAACTGATGCAAAGAAATGCCAGGCGCCTGCTTAACCTCGTGAACCAGTTACTTGACTTCCGTAAAATGGAGGTACAGGAAATAAAACTACATACCACTGAAGGAGATATCGTTGGTTTTATAAAGGAACTAACCGGCTCCTTTTCTGACCTGTCCGACAAAAAGCATATACAGCTTGCCTTTCAGAGTGATGTACAAGAACTGAAGATGCTGTACGATGCAGATAAAATAGAGAAGATCCTCTTCAACCTGCTCTCCAATGCATTTAAATTTACCCCGGAACAAGGTAGTATATCCGTTCATGTTAGTTACCAGGAAGCAGCAGCACAACTGGAAATAGCGGTGAAAGATAACGGCATCGGTATTCCATTGGAAAAACAGGATCATATCTTTGAACGCTTCTTCCAGCATGAAGTACCTGCTTCCATGGTAAATCAGGGCAGTGGGATTGGTTTATCCATTACCCGTGAGTTTGTAAAAATGCATGGGGGAAGTATCAGTGTAGATAGTGCCCCGGAAATGGGCAGTTGCTTCACCGTACTCCTGCCCGTAAAAACGGCAACGGCGGTGGTATTGGGCACTGTGCAGGAAACGATAAACAATGCCCCGACTGTAGCACCTGCCATCCCTGTTAGTAGCAGCAGCAAGAAGCCGGTGATCCTGTTGGTAGAAGACAACGAAGATTTTCGCTTCTACCTGAAAGACAACCTGGGACAATATTTCCAGATCATAGAAGCCGAAAACGGAATGGTTGCCTGGAAGTTACTACAGCATACCCTCCCCCATCTGATCGTGAGTGATATATCGATGCCTGAGATGGATGGACTGGAACTATGTAAGAAAGTGCGTGCACAGCAGCGCACTGCACACCTTCCTATCGTACTGCTTACTGCCCGGGCAGAAGAGGCCCAGCAACTGGAAGCCCTCGAAACTGGCGCGTCTGATTATATTACCAAGCCGTTTAATTTTGAAGTATTGTTGTCCCGTATAAAAAACATTATCTCCCAACAGTCCTCCTTACGGAAAACCTTCCAGCAGCATATAGAGGCACATCCCAGTGAGGTGGCTATTTCTTCCGCTGATGAACAATTTATCCAACAGGCATTACAAATTGTAGAGAAGAATATCTCCAATCCTGACTTTTCTGTAGAAGAACTAAGTCGTGCTTTGTTTATGAGCCGGGTATCTGTTTATAAGAAAATTTTAGCGCTCACCGGCAGGTCGCCCATTGAATTTATCCGGAGTATACGCTTAAAACGAGCGGCCCAACTGCTGGAGAAGAGTCAGCTAACAGTGGCCGAAGTGGCCTATGAAGTAGGTTTCAACAACCCTAAATATTTCACCAGGTATTTTAAGATGGAGTACAATGTACTGCCGTCTGTATATAAAGCAGAAGGCGGAAAGCATAAAGCATAAAGCTATTGTAGCGGAGGTTGCTGTCTGCAACCGGATACATTCGCGACAATAGCTTTCTGCTTTATGCTTTATGCCTTCTGCCTTCTGCTAAAACAACAAATCTGCCCTATTAAATAACGAAATGCTACCCCTTCCTCCCGGGGGCAATGGATAATTTTGCCGGATTGATTATTAAATCTGTTTATGCTCAAGCACAACTTTAAGAAAAGCAACCGGCTGTATCTGTTGATCGAAATCCTGCTATACTGTTTGATCACCATCTCTCTCATAGGGTTATTGTTGTTATAACCCGTTTAGAACCAGGCGTATTCCCTTTAGCTGATTAACATTTTATGCCCTAACCGCTATCATTTTGCTACCCTATGATTGCCTGCGGTTAACATAATCACCCTATATCTAAAACATACCACTACCCTGTGATTCCGTGTGTCCGTTTATTTTTGTTTTCACACGTTCTGAAGTAAACACGTTTTGAAATAAGACTACACGTACCACAAACAACCACGTTCAATCAAGGAAAAAATCCGTTCAGATATGCAGATAAAGAGGGCGATACCGTTCGTACTAATGACGCTTCTAACTTCCTGGTGTTATGCCGGCCAGGTAGATAAGCTGGCAGATGGTCTGGTGATACATTTAAAACAACCCACACCTAATGGTGCCAAACAAGTGAGGTTACAAGTGGTATCCGACAAAGTGATCCATGTAACCGCCACGCCCGGGGACCACTTCGATGGTACACCCAGCCTGATGGCAGTAGATATAAAAGGGAATACCGTAAAATGGGATACAGAAGAGCGCAATGAAACAGTGGTATTGAAGACGGCCAGTCTTTCTGCCACCGTAGCCCTTAATACCGGCGAAGTAGTTTTCCGCGACAATGCCGGACGTATTATACTACAGGAACAAACAGGTGGTGGTAAACACTTTACCCCCGTTACTATCGACAACAAACAATTATACCGTATCCAACAGACGTTTGAATCTCCTGCTGATGAAGCCTTTTATGGTTTGGGGCAGCACCAGACCGGCTTAATGAATTACAAAGGACAGGATGTAGACCTCACCCAGTACAACTCTGTGGCGGCAGTCCCTTTTGTAATATCCAACCGCAACTATGGCATTTTATGGGATAACTATTCCATTACCCGTTTCGGAGATGAGCGCCCATACCAACAAATGTCTGCCTTACACTTAACATCTGCAGAAGGAAAGGCCGGTGGTTTAAGTGCAACCTATGGCGACCGCTATAACAATACCGTGTATGTTAAAGCAGTGGAAGATAAAATTGACTATGAGTTCCTCGACCGCTTAGCTAGTCTCCCGGCGGCTTTCCCGATGGTAAAAGGGAAAGTGACCTGGGAGGGAACAATGAATGCAGATGAGAGCGGTGAATATAAATTCTTCATGACTACCTCCGGATATACCAAAGTATGGATAGATGGACACTTAAAGCTGGACAGGTGGCGCGAAAGCTGGAATCCGGGTGCTTCCGTATTCCGTCATGCACTTAAAAAAGGTCAACCCGCCACTATTAAAGTGGAGTGGATACCAGAAACTTCTCAATCCTTCATTTCCCTCAAATTTCTTTCTCCTACACCGGCAGCTGCAGCAGATAAGATGAAGCTCACTTCTGAAGCTGCCGAAAAAATTGACTACTACTTTATGTACGGTCAAAATATGGATGAAGTAATCAGTGGCTACCGGCAGGTAACTGGTAAAGCCACCCTGATACCACGCTGGGCACTGGGTTTCTGGCAGAGCCGGGAGCGTTATAAAACACAGGATGAAATAGAAAATACGGTAGCTGAATTCCGCAAACGCAAAATTCCGCTGGATAATATTGTGCTGGACTGGAGTTACTGGAAACAGGATGAATGGGGCAGTCAACAGTTTGATCCGGCACGTTTTCCTGATCCGGCGGGGCTGATCAGTCACCTGCATGAAAAGTACCATGCCAACTTCATGATTTCTGTATGGCCTAAATTTTATGAAGGGATAGATAATTACAAATTATTCGATAGCAAAAACTGGTTATACAAACAGAACATCAAAAACAGGCAGCGCGACTGGATTGGTAACGGTTATGTATCTACGTTTTATGATGCATTTAACCCGGAAGCCCGCAGGCTTTTCTGGAATCTGATCAACAAAAACCTGTTCAGCAAAGGCATAGATGCCTGGTGGCTGGATGCCACAGAGCCCGACATTCTGTCCAACTCCTCTATTGATGAGCGTAAGACATTGATGAATCCTACGGCTATGGGATCTTCCACACAATACTTCAATACTTATGCACTGCTGAATGCCAAAGGTATTTACGATGGTCAGCGTGCCACCAAACCCGGTCAGCGTGTATTTATACTTACCCGTTCTGCCTATGCCGGTTTACAACGCTATGCTGCCGCTACCTGGAGTGGTGATATTGCCGCTACATTTGAAGAAATGGGCAGGCAAATACCTGCCGGATTAAATTTCTGTATGTCTGGTTTGCCTTACTGGACTACAGATATCGGTGGCTTCTTTGTAGAAGATAAATACGACAAACCTAATCCGCAGGGGCCTGCACTGGAAGAATGGAGAGAACTGAATACACGCTGGTTTCAGTATGGTGCTTTCTGCCCGCTGTTCCGTTCTCACGGGCAGTATCCTTACCGTGAAATGTTTAACATAGCGCCAGACAGCAGTGTAGCGTACCAGTCTATGCTTTACTATGATCAGCTGCGTTACCGCCTGTTGCCTTACATCTACTCACTGGCTGGCAGCACTTACCATCACGACTATACGATTATGCGTGGATTACCGATGGATTTCGGGCAAGATACTGCTGTATTGAATATCCGTGATCAATATATGTTCGGGCCTTCTCTGCTGGTAAATCCGGTTACACAGTACCGGGCGCGCAGCCGGGAATTGTATTTGCCGGCGGGCAATGGCTGGTATGATTTCTATACAGGTGTATATCAGTCAGGCGGACAGCACATCACTGCCGCAGCACCTTTGTCGCGGATGCCTTTGTATGTTAAAGAAGGCGCTATTCTACCTGTAGGCCCGGCATTACAGTATACCAATGAACGTAAAGCAGATACTATACACTTGTTTGTATATACTGGTAAAGACGGTGACTTTAGTTTGTATGAAGATGAAAACAATAACTATCAATACGAAAAAGGCGCTTACAGTAATATTTCTTTCCACTGGGATGAAGCAGCGCAAACATTGAGTATAGGAAAACGGGCAGGTAGTTTCCCTGGCATGTTACAGCAGCGTTACTTCCGCGTAACGTTTGTGAGCAGGCAAACGCCTGCAGGGCCTGATCTCAGCAGTAAAACAGATAAGATTACATCATATAATGGAATAGCAAAAACGGTCCGGGCCATCTGACCTGGACCAATTTATTCAATTGTTGAATAGTCCAATCAAACATAAACATTATTCAAATTCCTCTGCCTTAATAAAACACGTTAAACATGAAAATCTGGTACACTATCAGTCATTTTTTTCCACGGCAATCTGTCTTACGGACACTTGCAGTATGCAGCCTGGCTGTTGCGCCTCCCGCCTTACAAGCCGCTGCAAATAACGGGAGGGCATATACGCATCCTGTAAAACAAACCATCACGGGCAGGGTACTGGATGCTAAAGATGGGTCTCCCCTGCCGGGTGTAAATATTTTAGTAAAAGGTACCACCCGTGGCGCTGTTACCGGCGTGGATGGCGCCTTTAGTTTATCTGCCGATGCCGGTGAAATGCTGGTAGTTTCGCTGGTAGGCTTCGACAAGGTGGAACTGGCCGCCAAAGCCGGCGCTCCCATGGTGATACGTTTAGCATCGGCATCTACCGGTTTAGAGGAACTGGTGGTAATAGGTTATGGTGCACAGAAGAAAAAAGTACTGACCGGTGCTACCGTACATTTAAACACAGAAGACCTGGTAAAGAATCACAGTGTGAGCGTAGAGCAATCATTGCAGGGACAGGTACCAGGGGTGCAGGTCACCTCCAACTCCGGACAACCGGGTGATGCCATGAAGTTTACCATCCGTGGTATTGGCACCAATGGCAATTCCAGACCGCTTTTCATAGTAGATGGTTTTCCGGTGGATGATATCTCCTATATAAACCCATCCGACATAGCCAGCGTGGACGTATTGAAAGATGCCGCCTCCACAGCTATTTATGGTACCCGCGCCGCGAATGGGCTGGTGATGATTACCACTAAAAAAGGACGGTCCGGAAAAATGAGCGTCAGCTTTGACGCCTCTTATGGGTTACAGAATCCAGCCCGTAAACTGGACCTGCTGGATGCACAACAGTATGCCAATATTATGAATGAAGCCGCCATCAACTCCGGCACCATTCCTATTTACTCAGCAGACTCCATTGCTAAACTGGGTAAGGGTACCGACTGGCAAAAAGCAGCTACAATAAAAAATGCACCTATTCAAAATTATAGTCTGAGTCTTTCCGGCGGTAACGAACATTCCATTTTCTCCTCTTCCCTCTCCTATCAGGGACAGCAGGGCGTCATGGGATTACCTGGTAAGTCTAATTTCGAAAGAACGTCTTTACGCCTTAACTCAGAACATAAGTTATACAAAGACCTGATCAAGGTAGGTGAGAACCTCACGTATGCGCATACACGTCAAAGCGGTATCGGCACCGGTAATATTTACAATAACTCTATTCGGGGCCTATTGAATGCTGATCCTACTTTCCCCGTATATAATGCCAATGGCAGCTATGGCAAACCTGCTTATGCAGATGAGATCAATCCGATTGGCGCCATTGATTACCTGCAGAATAACAAAAGCATCACCGACAGGATCATTGGTGATATTTATGGAGAAGCCATTATTATAAAGGGGCTGACCTTCCGCACCGATTTTGGGGCCGACATCTCCTATAACTATCTCAATTCCTTTCTGCCGGTATATAACCTGGGTACCAATAACAGTAACGATCATTCCCAGGCCAAACAAGCCATGTACCGCAACCTCGCCTGGAACTGGGACAACACACTTAACTACCAGTTTACAGTGGGCAAACATAACCTGAACATATTAGCAGGTACTACAGCCAGGAAAAGCGAAGCCTATAATGTAGGTGGCAGCACCACCGATCTGATCATTTCAGATTTTGAACATGCTGTTATCAGCAACGGATTAAATAAAGACACCCGGCAGGTATTCGGCACCCGAAACATGGATGCGCTGCAATCCTATTTCGGACGCGTGTTTTACAGCTATGACGAAAAATACCTGCTAACAGCTATCCTGCGCAGAGATGGTTCAACCAAATTCGGCGCCAACAATCGTTATGGCTACTTCCCCTCTTTTTCAGCGGGATGGATTGCCTCCAACGAAAGCTTTCTGCAGGGTATCAGCTGGCTAAACTTCCTGAAGATCCGCGGTGGCTGGGGCAGGAATGGTAATGACAGAATTGCCAGCTTTGCTTACTTAGCCAGCGTTAACTCTACCTATCGCGATTATTATTTTAATGGAGTACAAACTGTGGGAGCATCTCCTAACAGAATCCCCAATCCTAATCTGAAATGGGAAGTTTCCACGCAGACAGACATTGGATTTGATGCGACCCTTTTTAAAGACGTTACGGTAACATTTGACTGGTACCGTAAACAAACCGGCGACTGGCTGGTAGACGCACCCATTCCTGCAATCGTAGGTACCGGTGCACCTACCATTAATGGCGGGAACATTGAAAACAAAGGGATTGAGCTGGGCATCAATTACAATCATCAGTTTGGCGAAGTAACTATTGGCATTGGCGGTAACATCGCTTTCAATAAAAATACCGTAGTGGAAATCCCTAACCAGGAAGGTGTGTTGCATCCATCTTATAACGGCGTGTTATCTTCCAATATGGATGAATACTTCCGTGCGCAGAATGGTATGCCTATCGGTTATTTCTATGGATTAAAAACAGCCGGCATCTTCCAGAATCAGGCAGAAATAGATGCCTATACCGGCAAAGGCGGACAAAAAATACAGCCAGGTGCACAACCCGGAGATGCCCGTTTTGTAGACCTCAACGGTGATGGCACGATTACGGGTGATGATAAAACAAAAGTAGGTGATCCCAATCCGAAACAAACCTATGGTATCTCCTTATCTGCAGGCTGGAGAGGGTTTGATCTCTCGGTGTTACTCAGTGGTGTAGGTGGCAATGACATCGTAGATGGCACCAGGGCCTATGACCGCTTTTACAATAACTACACAACAGCTGTTTTTGATCGCTGGCACGGAGAAGGTACTTCCAACTCCATGCCCCGTGTAACGCAAAATAATGAAGCCAATCAAAACTATACCCGCTTCTCTGATCTGTATGTACACAATGGTGCGTTTATGCGCATCAAGAGTATCAACATTGGATATGATTTTAAGAAAACATTATTAAAACATGTTCCTATACAACAGTTCAGGCTATATGTTTCAGGACTGAATGTATTTACGTTTACACATTACCGTGGGCTTGACCCGGAAGTAGGTTATGGTATTGACAGCTGGTCTTCCGGCACTGACCTTGGCTATTTCCCTCAACCCAGAACCATTTTATTCGGTCTTAATGTTAAATTCTAAACTCCGGCAATCATGAAGAAAATATTTGCAGCAATACTAATCACCGGGTTGATCACATCCTGTTCTAAAAGTTTCCTGGAAACATTACCCGTAGACGCTGTTACAGAAGAGGACTTCTACAAAACACCTTCAGATGCCTTCCAGGCATTGGTTTCCGCATACAGTGTATTAAACTGGGATGGTTACGGCAACATTGCCCTGAGTTCTGAAATAGCGTCAGATGATTGTTTTGGCGGTGGGGGTGCTTCCGACAATGGCTGGAGTCAATGGGACAAAAGTTTGAAGATGAATGATCTCAACAGTAATGCCTGGACAAAATATTATGCCGGCATTTACCGTGCTAATAAGTTTTTACAGAAAGTAGGGAACGTTAATTTTAATGGTGACGAGGCTACGAAAAAACGTTACATCGCAGAAGCGCATTTCCTGCGCGCTTACTTTTACTTTGACCTGGTGCGGATGTTTGGTCATGTGCCTTTGTTGACGGCACCACTGGAGCCAGGCAATTATAGTATTCCACAATCCAGTCCGGACAGTGTGTACATGCTGATCGCCAACGATCTTAAACAGGCGGCGGCTGACCTTGCACCTACCCCTTACAGCAGTATCCCGGCTGCGGAAAATGGCAGGGCATCCAAATGGGCTGCAGAAGCCTTACTGGGTCGGGTATTCCTTTACTATTCCGGGTACTACAATAAGCCGGATATTGCAGGCATCATTACACAGGCGGATGCTGCTGCGGCGATAGAGGATGTGATCAATAACAGCGGTTATAGCCTGGTACCTAAGTACCAAAACCTGTTCAGGGCATCGGCAGAAAGTACTACTGCCTACGCCGGACAAAACAACCAGGAAGGCATTTTCACCATACAATATACTTACCTGGGTATGGGTGATCAAAGCCAGCAAAATGGTAATCGCATGCAGGTAATGATAGGTATCCGCAGCCAGGTGCTGGCGCCATATTATAAAGGATGGGGCGCTGCCACTGTAAATGAAACGCTGTATCATGCCTTCGCTCCCGGCGACAGCAGACAAAGCGCTTCCATTATTTCTATTGTGGGAGAAGGATTTGGTAACAGCTACACATTAGCCGATCAGGCGCAGTATACAGGCTTCTTCTGTAAAAAATATACTCCTTTAAAAGATAAGAATGCTGATGACCTGGGCGGTAGTTTCCAGTGGGACAATTTCGACAACTATATGGTGATCCGTTTTGCCGATGTATTGCTGATGGGCGCAGAACTTAACCTAACCAGTAATGCAGGTAAAGCGCAGGGCTATCTGAACAGGGTACGCGACCGTGCTTTCGGTGATCAAACGCATCGTATCACACTGAGCAATAAGGCACAGATCATGGAAGAGCGCAGACTGGAGCTTTCACTGGAAGGGCAGCGCTACTGGGATCTGCTACGTCAGGGAACAGCTGTGGCGAAGCAGGCGATCGATAACACCTCTTCCAATGCGGCATTCAACATCAGTTTCCGCAGTGAAACAGGTGGATTGTTTTCTATTCCGGAAACACAGATCAACCTATCTAACGGTACGCTCAAACAAAACACCGGATGGTGATATTGTTCACTTTAAAAACTAAGAATATGAAACGTCTGCATATATTTTTACTGGGATTAACGGCCGTATTTTTCAATGCCTGCAGTCCTTATGAAGACCGCGTTACCCCTGCCGATCCGGCTGGCATACAGCTGGATTTCTCCGTGACACAAACACCTGGCTATGATAACCAGGTAACATTAGAAAGCAAGACAAAGGGCGTGATTCCTTTCTGGGATTATGGTTTTGGCGTAACCAAAGAAAGCAGGGCCGTGGTAATATTACCTTTTGCCGGCGACTTCTATATTAAGTATTCTGCCTATGGTAGTGGAGGTCCGAAAACGGATTCTGTAAAAGTGAAGATCAGTGAGAATGATCCGAAATTCTTCTCCAGCAAATTATACGATCTGCTTTCCAACAGTTCGGCAGGTAAAACGTGGGTATGGGCGGTAGATGTACCGGGGGGATATTGTTTTGGAAATGGTCCCGGCGATGCAGATAAGCCAGGATGGTGGACAGTAGGTGCGGCTGGACTGAAAGATCAGGGAGTGATTGATGATGAGATGAAGTTTGATCTTAACGGGAATGCACATTTTACGATTACGCATAAAGGTGTTACTACCAATGGTTTCTTTGCGTTGGATACCCTGACACAAAAATTAAAGATCAACGGTGCAGATATCAGTTGGGGAAACAATGTGACCTACAATATTATTAAGCTGAATGAAAATGAGATGACGCTGGTGCAGCAAGGTGATGGCTGGCGTAATATCTGGATGTTCAAGCGGAAAGGTTTTATATTTTAAAAATCCACTTATGGCCCCCGGCGGGAGTTTCCCGCCGGGATTTTTTTGAATGACGAATTAAAAATTACGAATTACGGATTTGTGAGAAGATTAACGCGGATATCTCTCTTTACATTTTTTTTAAAGATGATCTATGCTAATAATTATAAATAATTAAGATACTCAGTATTAATCAATGCTGTTTTGGTTGTTACCTGTTGCCGGTGCTTTTTAGCTCCGGCTATTTTATGAGTACTCCTCCTCACTGGTCTCCAAACAAATCCGTCAGGTGTGATCCGTAATTCATAATTCGTAATTCGTCATTCTTTTTCCTATCTTTCAAGACACAATGCGACTATGTCATGGAAATTAAAGTTCTGACCGCGCCGGGGCTGGGAAGCTCTGGTCCATTACACTGGCAAACCCTATGGGAACAATCTATACCCGGAACAAGGCGAATCGAGCAGAGCGACTGGGATGCGCCGGTTTGCGAACGTTGGGTAGCACAAATAGAGAAAGCTGTTAAAGCAGCGGGGCCTCAGGTAGTTATTGCCGCTCATAGTCTCGCCTGTATGGCGTTGGTACATTGGGCCAGGCAGAGTAAAAGTAAGATTACGGGGGCATTACTGGTAGCGCCGGCAGACGCGGAGCGACCCGGATTTCCGGCAGCAGCCGTGGGCTTTACGCCTATTCCTTTAGTGAAGCTGCCTTTTGAAAGTATTATCGTGGCCAGTACCAATGATACTTACTGTTCCCTGGAAAGAGCTGCTTTTTTTGCCAGCCACTGGGGCAGCCGTTTTGTCAATACCGGTGCCAAGGGCCATATTAACAGCGAATCCGGTTTGGGCGAATGGCAGGAAGGACAGAACCTGCTGAAAGAACTGGTTCAAAACTGGCCCACCCTCTGATTGTTTCCTGTCAACAACGTTTAACCTGTAATTTTCACTATTCCTTACCGCTTTTCCACCTCCTGTATTCAATACTTTCCTTTTGCCGGCAAAAAAATATATCTTGGCTCTCTGAAGCTATAACTAAATCGATTTTTCATCTGTGACAATTAACATAAAGATAAAGATGCCCGGGAGGAATACAAGGTATGATTGTAGCTACCTTTGCCCCCTTTAAAATCAACGGTATTTATTTCTTACCAGAAAAAAAACAGCATTTTCCAACAGACTACTATACAATGAAGAATTTTGTTTCCATTTTGTCAGGCGTGTTGCTGGCAGCCAGTGCAAATGCACAAATAAGACAGTATACCATGGCGGCAGCGCATTCTCATAACGACTATGAGCGGGCTACTCCTTTTTATGCAGCGGCATCTTTACAATTTGGTTCTATTGAGGCAGATGTACACCTGAGAGACGGTATCTTATATGTAGCACACGACGCCAGTGCTATACAGTCTTTCCGCACCTTTAAAGAAATGTACCTGCAGCCGGTGCTACGTCAGTTTGCCCTGTATAACGGCAAGCCGTATGCGGAAAACACACCAATGCAGTTGCTGATAGATATTAAAACGGAAGGCACTCCCACCCTGCAGGCTTTGCAGGATTTACTGCTGCCCTACCGCCAATATTTCGACAGAAGCACCAACCCCTCCGCTGTGAAGCTGGTGATATCCGGTAACCTGCCATCAATAACGGAATGGTCTAAGTTTGACCCTATCTTCTTTTTTGATGGCAGACCCGACAGCGTATATCCGGCGGCGTTACAGCCCCGCATTGCTATGCTGAGTGTAGACTTTCATAACTATAGCAGCTGGAACGGCAAAGGGACCCTGGTACCGGCAGAATTGAAAAAAGTGACCGAGGTAGTAGATCAGGTACATCAACGCGGATATGCGTTCCGTTTCTGGGGCGCCCCCTCCAGCAGATCTACCTACTACAAGCTAATGGACCTGGGCGTAGACTGGATTGGTACCGATCATCCGGAAGAGTTGTACGATGTTATGCATAATACTACCCGTAATACGGCAGCCAACATGCCGGTGCATCCGGTCTATACACCTACTTATGTATCTGATGCCACGCAGGTGCGTTCCAAAAATGTGATCCTGTTTATAGGCGATGGTACAGGTTTGGCAGAAATGTTTGCGGGTTATACTGGTAACAAAGGAGCGCTCAACATTTTCCAGATGAAACAACTGGGTTTATCCAAAACTCAGTCTACCGATAACTACCACACAGATTCCGCTGCTGGTGGCTCTGCCCTGGGCACCGGTTCCAAAACCCATAACCGTGCTATAGGAATGGACAATACCTATGTAGCCATCCCCGTACTCCCTGAAATACTGGCCCCTAAAGGCATTCAGAGTGGTGTGATTGTAACGGAAGAAATTACCGGCGCTACTCCTGCCTCCTTTTATGGTCATACTCCGGACAGGGACAGCACCTACACGCTGAACAAGCAATTGCTTGGCAGCAAGCTGCAACTGGCTGTAGGCGGTGGCAGAGAAGAACTGAATAAAGATTTCGGACCCCAGTTGGCTGCTTCCGGCATACAGATATACGACAACCTGGATAACTGGAACGCTACTACGAAAAACCGCACCCTGGTTATTCTAAGTGATAAAGTAGTTACTTCTATGCGCAATGGCCGTGGCAATTACCTGAAAACAGCGCTGAAGAAGGCATTACAACAGTTGAATGCTTCGGGCAAAGGTTTCTTCTTAATGGTAGAAGGTTCCCGCATAGATCATGGTGGTCACTTCAATGACCTGGATTACCTGGTACGTGAAATGCTGGACTTTGATGATGCCATCGGAGAAGCATTGCGCTTTGCTGACCAGGATAAACAAACCACTGTTATCGTTACTGCCGATCACGAAACCAGTGGTCTTGCATTAATGGATGGTGATATTGCCAAAGGCACCTTACGTGGACACTTTGCCACCAACGACCATACCGGTATTCCTGTGATGGTATTTGCCTATGGCCCTAATTCCAACCTTTTCCGTGGCGTGTACGAGAATAACGAGATCCATGCGAAAATGCTGAAATGTTTCCACCTGTAATAACCACTATCTTTATAAGCAGTCCCGGTAGCATGAAGCTGCCGGGATTTTTTATGTCCTTTCCGGCAATATCATATTGTCTGCCTGACAATTAACGCCGCTCCATTTATCCTATTTTTAGAAATATCCCCTATTTCTTTTTTACTTTTAAAAGCATTTTAAAATTCCGGTTATGTCAGCAAGAATATGGTTGCTGCTTGGAGGCATGTTATGTCTGCACGCAGTGTTTGCACAGGAATCCCAGCGTATCTATCTTTCAGGCACAGATAAAGACCATACCATCAACTGGGACTTTTATTGTTCCGGCGGGCAGCGTAGTGGTAAATGGACCAGCATCCCGGTTCCTTCCAACTGGGAGCAGCAGGGTTTTGGCGGCTATAATTATGGCCATGATAAGGTAAAGGCAGATGAACAGGGCACTTACCGTTATCGTTTTGCCGCACCAGCCAACTGGCGGCAACAGCAGGTAAATATTGTTTTCGATGGTGTAATGACGGATGCCGAAGTAAAGGTCAACGGGCGGCTGGCCGGCGCTATACATCAGGGGGCCTTTTACCGGTTCAAATATGACATCAGCTCTTTATTACATAATGGCAGCAACCTGCTCGAAGTAAAGGTCAGCAAGATGTCGGCCAATGCAGGCGTGAACAGGGCAGAACGCAATGGTGATTTCTGGGTACTTGGAGGCATTTACCGTCCCGTTTACCTGGAAGTGAAGCCGTTGATTCATATAGACAGGATCGCTATCAATGCCACCGCAAAGGGTGATTTTTGGGTACAGACTTTTACCAGCCAACTGCCGAAAGGCTATTCACTCAGTGCACAGGTATTTACGATGGAGGGCAAGGCCGTACAGGAGGCAGTGAGTATTGCTGCTACTAACGAACAAACCTATACGCTGCAACAGGCTGTTGCTCACCCAGCTACCTGGAGTGCGGAGTTCCCGCATCGGTACCGGATGGTGGTGCAGATTAAAAACGGTGATCGTGTTATTCACCAGGTAACGCAGCCGTTTGGATTCCGTACCATTGAAATAAGGAAACGGGATGGCATATACGTAAATGATACCAAAGTCATGCTGAAGGGGGTGAACCGCCACAGTGCCTGGCCTGAATCCGGTCGTACACTGAGTAAGGACATCAGCATACTGGATGTAAACCTCATGAAGGATATGAATATGAATGCCGTGCGGATGTCGCATTATCCGCCGGATGAGCATTTCCTCGAAGTATGTGATTCGCTGGGACTGTTCGTCCTGGATGAACTCACCGGCTGGCAGGCAGCCTATGACACGGTGGTAGGACGCAGACTGGTGCGGGAGCTGGTGGAAAGAGATGTAAATCATCCTTCCGTTATTTTCTGGGACAATGGCAATGAAGGTGGCTTTAACCGTGCACTGGACGGCGACTACGCTTTATACGATCCCCAACAACGGCCTGTTCTGCATCCCTGGGAGCGCTACAATGGTTTGGACACCAGACACTATCCCAACTTCAACTACCTGGTTAATTCCAGCCTATACGACTCCGATATCCTGATGCCTACAGAATTCATGCATGGACTATATGATGGTGGTATGGGTGCCGGTTTACCTGATTTCTGGGAGCGGATGTTGCAGCATCCCCGCTGTGCAGGCGGCTTCCTCTGGGCCTTCGCTGATGAAGGCCTGGTGCGTACCGACAAGAACGGCATCATAGATACAGATGGGAATCATGCGCCAGACGGCATTGTGGGGCCACACCGGGAAAAAGAAGGCAGCTTTTATGCGATCAAATCTACCTGGTCGCCTGTACATATATCCCTGCCCGTTATATCCGGCAGATTCAACGGCCGGATACCGGTAGAAAACCGCTATGACTACACTTCCCTGGCGCAGTGCCACTTCAGATGGCAGCTGCTGCGGTTCCCATCTCCCGGAAAAAATACTACAGCAGATACCATTGCCGGAGGTATTATTGCCTCACCTGACCTGGCGCCTCATACCAAAGGCTTTCTGCAGTTAGCACTACCTACCGGATGGCAGCAGGCGGATGTGCTTTATGTAACTGCCTGGGATCCTTATGACCGGGAAATTATTACCCGAAGCTGGCCGTTGCAATCACCTGCAAAAGCCCCCAACAGCTTCGTGTCTTCTCTTCAACAGGGCATCAACGTAGCCAACAGCGGAGATACCATGATCATTAACAATGTACATGAGGTGTATTATTTCAGCCGTAGCTCCGGGCAGTTGCTGCAACTCACCACGCCTGCAGGAAAGATTTCACTTGGCGGAGGCCCTGTACTAGCGGGGGTGAAGCAGGAGCTGAAGCAATTCAACTGGCAGGAAGACAACGCGCATGGTGGTGGTAGCCTTACTGTAAAGTATGAAGGCAGTGGCTTCCTTCAGCTCACATGGACTTTCAGACCGGGAGGTTTGCCTGTACAACTGGACTACAGTTATAGCATAAAAGGGGAAACGCCCTTTACCGGTATTACTTTCCGCTATCCGGAAGAAAAGGTACAGGGCCTCAGCTGGATTGGCGATGGGCCTTACCGGGTATGGAAAAACAGGCTACAGGGGCAACAGTTTGGCAGCTGGTATAAGGCCTATAACAATACTGTTACCGGTGAAAGCTGGGAGTATCCTGAATTTAAGGGCTATCATGCCAATGTATACCGGGCAACCTTTCATACCACGGAAGCTGACCTGACCTTTTATACCGCTAACGAGGGTACGTTTCTCCAGGTATTCCGTCCACAGCCACCCAAAGGAGCCAGTAACAACAATACCAATCCGGCATTTCCCGAAGGCGATATCGGCTTTATGAGCGCTATAGCGCCCATAGGCACCAAGTTCCAGGATGCTGCGCAAATGGGGCCGGAAAGTCAGGGGAATGTGATGTTGAATTATACGCCGGTAAGCGGAAAGATCTGGATCGGTGTAGCGGTTAGCCATTAGCTGTTAGCTTTTAGCAAAATGCAGCGGAGATAAACATATAATATTATGTTCTCCGCTGCATTTTGCTAAAAGCTAACAGCTAATGGCTAAAAGCTTATCTCAAATTTCCCGGATCTGTTACGAAATTCAGGAAGGCATTAAACTTAGCGTTGTATTTACGTTTGTCCAGCTTAAAGTAGAAAGCGCCACGTTTGGAGCTTAGTCTGTCTTTATCTTTCTGCTTGATCAGTAGTCCGGTTGACAATACTTTGCGGCTGAAATTACGTTTATCGAATGTTACATCATATACAGCTTCGTAGAGCAGCTGTAACTGTGGAATAGTAAATTTCAGGGGCAGCAGTTCAAATAGGATGGGGTGTATAGCGGCTTTATAACGGAGCTTTTCCTGGGCCATTTTCACCATGTCGGTATGGTCGAAGATGAGGTCTGGCAGTTTATCCAGCGCAATCCACTCTGCATGGTATTCGTCGCTTATCTGTAGTTTAAATTTGTTGATATCTATCAGGGCAAAGTAGGTAATAGATATGGTACGCTCTACGGGATCACGGGCAGGTTCACCAAAGGCAAACAGCTGTTCCATGTATACTCCTTCCAGACCGGTCAGTTTGTTTAATACACGGGCTGCGGCGGTTTCAAAACTCTCATCTCCCTGTACAAAGCCGCCCATCAGGCTCCATTTATTTTTCTGCGGCTCAAATCCGCGTTTGATCAGCAACAGCTTCAACTCTTCCCCATCAAAACCGAAAATGATGCAATCAACTGCTACCAGCATTCTTGATTGCCCTGTATAACGTGTCATACCAGCAATATATTTATATAACCCGGCAATTTATGGTACCCTGCTGACATTAGGAAATTATATTGCAATATTCCCTATTTATACAAACAGTTGTTGCAACACCGGATCAGTGTAATCTGCTACAAAAGCGATGATATTGTCGTATTGTGCAAACTCTTCCCGTGTATGCATGGTGGTTAGCACTACTGCCTGCATCCCTGCATTTAAAGCGGCTTCTACTCCTTTGGGCGCATCTTCAAACACAATACAATCTGCCGGTGTAACACCCAGCAGGGTAGCGCATTTGAGGAATACCTCCGGGTTGGGCTTGCTGGTAGCAACATCATCAGCACTCACCACTGCTTTGAGATAGCGGCGGATATCCAGATTGTCCAGGACATAATTGATATTGAAAGTATTGGCAGCGGAGCCTATCGCCATGGGAATATGCCCGGTGGCGGCCTTTTCAAGGAAAGCAGGCAATCCTGCTATCAGCTCCAGGTGAGGACGAAATGCTTCCTGGTACAGGACTTCTTTCTCATGGGCGATGTCCTGCATTTGTTCTGCCGTAAAATGGTCTTTGCCAAATACGCGCACCAGGAGTTCTTCATTTTTGCCATACATATGGCTCCTGACTATTTCCCGCGGAAGGTTGGCGCCCAGCTTATTCAACATGTTATACCATCCTTCCAGGTGATATTCCATATCATTAATCATGGTGCCATTCAGGTCAAAAAGAAATGCTTTGTGCTGCCGGGTCATAATGCCTTTTTTTATAAGGCGCAAAGATACACGGATTTTGTCTTATTCAGGATGATACTGATGATGATAATAATTTCCAAATCAGGAAAATTATCAAATAATAAATCATCAAAATCAGTATCATCCTGAATAAGACAATATCCGCGGTCTTTATCTATTCCAGCAACTTCTTCAGGCCCGCGTCGTAGCTGGCTATCTCAGCAGAAAGCGTGTCCACCAATGGTTTGCGGTTGCTCTTATCCCCTTCCAGCATAATACTCCATCTTACTACAGAAGTATCTTCCTTATCCGGTAAAGATTCCACGAGGGCTGTTACCGTAGCATGTGTGATGCCGGTAGGCAAAGGCGATACAATACTGAAAACAAAAAACTTATACGATTCATGCACCTGGTCAATGATATCGCGGCGTTTACGATTATCCGTAAACGTGATATCGCGGTAGCGTGTTTCATTTTCTGTAACAATCTGTACGTCCTTGATAGTACCATTCGAATAATCCTTTACCTGCGGCAGGTTACGGATAACACGCCATATTTTTACAGGCGATCCTTTTATGAATGTTTCGTGCGTATAATCAGGAATGATTTTCTTAGCCGGTTGCATTTGAGCCATAGCAGCGGTGCTACAACAGATTAACAACAGTGTCCATATTTTTTTCATAACATAGTTAATTACAGGTGATCCAATCTATTTACCAAAAATTTCCTGCAGCTTCTGGCTTAGTTCTTCGCCACGCAGGTCTACGGCTACAATTTTCCCTTCTTTATCAATTAAAAAATTGCTGGGAACGGCGCGAATATTATATTCTTTCGCCACATCATTTTTCCAGCCTTTGAGATCACTTACATGTGCCCATTCCAGGCCATCGTCCTTAATGGCTTTCAGCCAGGCATCTTTTTTATCATCCAAAGATACACCGAGGATCTCCAACCCTTTGCTGTGGTACTTTTCGTAGTTGTCCAGCACATTGGGATTCTCTGCACGGCAAGGACCACACCAGCTGGCCCAGAAGTCCAGCAACACATATTTGCCGCGATAATCAGATAGTTTGACTGCTTTACCGGCAGTGTTGTTTTGAGTAAAGTCCATAGCAGTAGCACCTATGCCGGTTTTCCTGGCAATAGCTTCTGCATTGGCCATATCTGTTTTCTTCTGCTTTGCCTCTGCCAGCCACGGATACTCTTTTGACAAGCGGTTTATTTCTGCCAGGATCAGTGCTTTATCCTTGATGGGATGCAGGAAATCGAGCGCATACATCAATACCGGCGTATGCTGATTCATTTTCACCAGCAGTTTAATACGTTCCCCCATATCGTTAAATAACCAGTTGAACTGCTCACCCAGCGCCCGTTCCAGCGCAGTATCTTTTGCCAGGGAAGCTTTGTATTGCAACTGTCCAACTTCAATCATGTTCTGATAGTTGCGGTGATTGATAAAATTCACTTCATTGATCAGGTCATTTTCCTTGCTGCCTTCAATAAACACGTAAGGCGGATTCTTTATTTTCATCACCGCCGTGTCTTCTCCCCGGAAATCAATTTTCAGGTTGTCTTTACCTGCCCAGATGGTGAGTCGGTCTTCCTCAAACTCGTTGAGGATATAGAATTGTGGACGGGTGGCGTCAATTTTAACACTATACGTACCATCTGCCTTCAGGTGGATCGTATCTAAAGTTACGCGGTCATCCCCCACCTGTTTCTGCACACGAAAGGGGAATTTCTGTTGTTGTTCTGCCGAAGGCGGGAACTTGATTTTACCGCTCACTGTAATGAACTTCTTTGCCTGCTGTGCGGAGGCGGAGGAGGTAATCCCCGCCACCAGCAACAGCATACCAGTGATGTTGTTTTGGTACTTATTCATTTGAAAGTGTATATTTTAAAAGGATGAATTATTGTATGGGTACCATCGGCATAGCTTCTATCACCTTGCCCTCTTCTTTTGCCGGCTTTTCAGCGGTTTTTACTTTGCCTCCAAAGAGTGCTGCCAGCTTCTTTTCTATTTCGCCGCTGCCGTCCGGATTAAAGCCTACTTCCTTCATCAGGATAGTGCCTTCAGGGCTGATCAGGTAGGTAGTGGGTACTCCTGTGATCGCGAAGC
Source organism: Chitinophaga sp. RAB17 (assembly GCF_052114225.1). Classification (NCBI taxonomy): domain Bacteria; kingdom Pseudomonadati; phylum Bacteroidota; class Chitinophagia; order Chitinophagales; family Chitinophagaceae; genus Chitinophaga; species Chitinophaga sp. RAB17. Next base: position 199,764 of record NZ_JBFREI010000003.1, read on the forward strand.
CACTACCTGCAATGTTGATATTATCCAATGCCTGCTTCCATGGATTATTTTCCTGCGCCACTGCTTTCAGCCAGTCGGATTTGCTTTTGTCGATGGAAATGCTGTAGATATCGAAGGGCTGATCCTTATACTGCTGGTACACTTCCCGCATATGTGGAAACGACTGCCGGCAGGGACTGCACCAGCTGGCCCAGAAGTCAATCAGCACATATCTTCCTTTGAACTGGCTGAAGGCCAGCGACTGATCTTTTTCATCGGGCAGTGTAAAGTTCTGTACCTGCCTGCCCACGGCAGAATTTTTTATCCCCTGTGTAAACTGCTGGAACTCTTTTGCTTCTTTTGTTTTTTGCATATTGGGAGATAAACCAGCGTATAGTCGTTCCTGTTGCTCCGAACTCATCATCTCCCGTGCCTCCCCTAAACTAAATACCGCCGCATAGGAGTTAGGATGATCCTTTACCAGCTTCTGCAGTAAAGGGACCAGGTATTTCTGCTGCAGGGACTTTTGTTTTGTTTCAAATGCGGCATAGCGTGGATCTGTTTCCTCCATCCAGGGTTTACCATATTCTTTTTTCAATTCCCCCGTGATGCTATTCCACGCAGCGGATTTTTGTTTGCCATATGCCTGTAATACTTCTACCGCCTCGGAGCCTTTTACAACAGAAGCGCTCATCCCTTTTGCCACATCGGTGGTAACGGTATAGGTAACCGGTTTGTCCATCAGGATCCCGAAGGGAGAATACATCTGTCGCTCTGCCAGCACATATTCCGGCACCAGCATGAGATACACCGGTTCTGTGAAAGGAATATGAAGGGTATAGCGCCCATTATCTATAACAGCAGAATCATGATAGGTCCGCGAGTAGATATACATTTTATTGTGTCCCTTCAGGTCACCTGTAATCGTGCCCTGCAGTACAATCTGCTGCTGGGTTTGAGCATAGCTACCGATACAGATCATAGTTCCTGAAATGACGGCGATGATTTTTTTCATTTGCTTTTATTTGAGTTTCCGATATGATGATTAATAGCCTGTATTTTGTTTGATCAGGCCTTTGGTAATATCTATTTCGTGTTGTGGTATTGGCAATGCGTAGCGGGTGGGCGGCAGTTCAGGATTTGGTGCTGTATTGCTGCGGATAGCATCGAAGCGGGCAAATCCTTCAAAAGCCAGTTCCCATTTACGTTCCTGCAGTATCCTGGTGATCAGTGCTGCCGGTGTGGTAAAGTCTGCCGCTGTATACACATGTGGCGCTCCATTTTTCGTATAGGCGCGGGCGTTTACCTGGTTCAGCAAATCAATGGCGGTGTTGTTAATACCCTTTGTTTGCGTCAGCGCTTCTGCGAGCGTAAGCATTACCTCTGGTAAACGGATCAAAACCACGTTATCGCGGATGTTCTGGTCAGTGAATTTACGCATCACCGGATCATGCGATAACATCAGGCTATCCCTGCGTTCATCACCTGCTGTATAGGTATTCAGAAAAGCAGGCAGTGGATTACTAAAGCCATATACGTAATAGATACCGTTGTTATCATTATACCTGGACGTTTTGTTGAAGCTTTCCGGCAAGGCAAATAATATCTCATTACTCAGCGGATAGCTTCCTTTGCTGGCGGCATAATTATCCGGCCACAGGTCCCAGAAAGTAGGCTGCAGGTGATACACGTTGCCAGTCATGGCAGCCTGTGCATATACGACCGCTTTATCGTACGCCTGGCTATATAGGCATACTCTTGCCGCCAGTCCGTTAGCCGCACCTCTGGTGGCCCTGCTACCCTGACTGAGTGCATCACCACGCGTTACCGGCAAATCAGGAATGGCAGCATCCAGATCTTTAAGTATTTGCGTGTACACTTCACCGTTGGTGGACCGTGGTACATCCTGTGAGCCATCATATCCATCAAAGGCACCCAATCTCAAGGGTACCCCCATGTTACCTGGTTTCCCCTGCAATGCACCATCGCCATAGAGACGCAGCAGCGCAAGGTAGCAGTAAGCACGGATAAACCTCGCCTCTCCAATGAATACGGCCTGTTTGGTTTTGTCGAACTGCGCGTATTTAGGCAACTGGGAAATGATCACGTTGCATTGGTTAATTGTTGCGTAAGGCTTGGACCAGAGTGCGGCATATTGATCATCCCGCGGATCTATATTGCCCTTGATGAGATCCTTATCATAAGTATCAGCGATGCCTCCGGTAACATCTCCCAACAGGTAATTATCACTTGCTACCGCATCCATCATGCTTAGGTAAGTGCCTGCCAGGTAGCTTTCCGTGGTTTGTTCATTTTTCAGCAACTCCGATTCTACCATGGTGCCTTCCGGCTTCAGATCCAGTTGTTTGTTGCAGGCGCTCATCACCAGCAGCAACGTAAACAGGCTTATATGGTATTTATATTTTTTCATATCCAGCTCAGTTTATAATTTTAGAAAGATGCTTTAATACCTACTCTCCAGGTACGTGGAGAAGGCATGGTGAGTTCATCATATCCCATATTCAATGCAGAAGAGCCATATGCGCTCACTTCCGGATCCAGCCCCGAGTACTTTGTGAGGATAAAGAGATTGTTCACCTCTGCATACAATTTCAATGCGGTAAATATTTTGGCACCTCTCAACTGTTGACTGTTGAAATTATATCCCAACAGGAGGCTACGCAGTTTTACAAAAGAAGCATCTTCCAGGAAACGGGAGCTCTTCCGATCCAGCGTATAGTCGTACGAGGTACCAAAGCCTACCTGTGAATAATTGGATGCGTTGATCAGCGCAGGAATGGCGGTCTTCTGACCAGGTGCCTGCCAGTAGCTCAGCAAGTCCGAAGAGAGATTGTACACGTTGTTGGCAGCACTGGAACTACCCAGGTAGCTGTACATAGCTGCTTTGGCACCGTTGTACATTTTGTTGCCCGCAGAGAAAGAGAAAAAGCAGTTCAGCTCAAATCCTTTCCAGGTAAATGTATTCCCGAATCCACCGAAAACAACCGGCATAGCATCTCCCATATATTTCCTGTTTACATAGGGTGCATCCGGATATTGTTTTTGTATAGGCACTTCAGATACTTTGCCATTCTTGTCCGACCACTGTGGTTGTCCGTTGGCACTGTTAACGCCTGCCCAATCATATAAATAAAACGCGGTGGCAGAATGTCCTACGCGCCAGAAGCGACCACCAGTGGTTTCATTTTCTGCGGCCAGCTGTTCTTCATCGATCTGGTGCAAACGGGTAACGATGTTGCGGTTACCGGAGATATTAAAAGTCGTATTCCAGCTAAAATCTTTCGTAACCATATTCTGGCTGTTAATACTAAACTCTATTCCCTTATTAGTGAGGTCAGCACGGTTCTGCTGTTGTAAGTCGAAGCCCATGAAATAAGGCAATGCAGACTGCAGGATGGCATTGGAAGTTTGACGGCGGTAGTAGTCAACAGAACCACTGATACGTCCCTTCCATAAACTATAGTCAGCACCGATGTTCCAGGTGGTGGTACGCTCCCATTGCAGATTGGGGTTAGCTGGTTGTTGGTTGTTGATTGTAGATGTGTTACCGTAAGTAGCCCCATAAGTATTGATCACATACTGGCCCTGGTTACCATAATAGCCGTTGCCACCATCGTTACCGGTGAATCCTACGCTGGCACGCAACTTCAGCTGTTCAATAGCTTTACTTCCTTTCAGGAAACTTTCTTCACTGAGTGCCCATCCTGCTGCAAAGGAAGGGAAGCCAACATAGCGGTGATTGGCGGAGAACCGGGAAGATCCATCCAGGCGATAAGTAACACCCGCCATGTATTTATGTTTGTATTCGTAATTGAGGCGACTCAGGAAAGAAACCTGTGCCCATTGCTGCTGCAGTGAATTCTGCACTCTTTTATCGGTAGCAGTGAGGATACTGAGCATATCATCATTCAGGAAACCTTTACCGTTTACGCTATTGGTATTTTCTACCGATTTCTCAAAACTTTGTCCCAGCATGGCGCTGATGGCATGTCCGTTTCCAATGACCTTATTAATGTCCAGCCGGTTATTGATGACCCATTTCCGCAGTTGCTGTTGTGTTTCAGTAGCAGATCCACCTATGTTTTTGGGGCGGTCAATGATGCGATCATAGGCACGGGAGCTGATCCAGTCTATGCCCACGTCCGAGTGTGCACTTAGCCAGGGCAGCAGTTTCAGATCGGCAAAAACATTACCCAGTACGAGGTTATCCGTATTATAATTTTTACCTGACCTCGCCTCTCCTACCGGGTTCGATACATCTTCCGGGCCGGTGGGGTTCTTACCATTCAACCAGTTGTATTTGCCCGTGCTGTCGTATACGCTGATGTTAGGTGCTTTCTGAATAGCGGTACGATATACATTCTGTGCACTGAGTGAATTGTTGGTGGTTTGATTCAGCGTCATGCTCACACCTACTTTCAGCGATTTGCTCATCTGGTTATCGAAGTTCACACGGCCCTGGTAACGGGTAAGATCATTATTGATGATATAGGCTTGTTCTTTATTATAGCCGAGACTCACGTAGTAGTTAGACTTATCAGTGCCGCCGCTCATAGATACCACCGCATTGTTACCATAGGCGTTCCGCACTACTTCATTCAGCCAGTTGGTGTTGGTACCTTTAGGAAATTTATAATTAAAAGGCGTGTACCAGTTGCCGGAGGTAGCTTTTCCGATAGAATCTTTCTGCCGGAAAAGTTCGGTATAAAAATCAGCGTACTGATCGCCGGTCATCACCGCAGGCAGCTCCCGTGGTTTACTCAGCGAAGTACTCACCTGTACGTCTACACGCATTTTCCCTTTTGCTCCTTTTTTGGTAGTGATCAGGATAACGCCGGCGGAGCCGCGGGAGCCATATATGGCAGTAGAATAGGCATCTTTCAATACTTCCACGGATTCAATATCATCCGGATTGAGGGTGGCGAGTGGATTTTTTTCAAAGGTGGTGGGCTGACGATATTCGTTTACCACCTGGTTACCGCCATAGGCGAATCCTGCGGAGCTACCTTTATTATAATCCACTGTGTTGAGGTTGGGATCAATCCCGTAAATGGGTACACCATCCACTACGATCAGCGGGGAGTTACCATTGGTATTGAGGGTGCTGATACCACGAATGGTGATGTTGGAAGCTGCTCCCGGCACACCGCTGGAGGGGGCAATGAATACACCGGGGAGTTTGCCGATCATGGCCTGATCAATGGTCAGTGGCGATTGTCCGGGTTCTCTGCTGGCATCATAGGTGGCCACCGCTCCCAGCAGGCTACGCCTTTCCTGTACACCATAGCCAATTACTACGGCTTCGGTTAAACGCGATGCCGCGATAAATAAATTTACGGATGCTGATGTCACCGCTCCTGGCAATACTTTCACCGCTTTCAATTCTTCGGCACCGTAGCCGATGGATGTAAATGTGAGTTGATAGGTGCCGGCAGGCAAAGATATTTCGAAACCACCTTCTGTATTAGTGACCGCATAATACTTTGTTCCGGCTACTTTCACTGTAACGCCTGGTATTGGAGGTCCCTGTTCACCTTCTTTGACAACACCTTTTATTTTACCGGGACCGGTTTGCTGCAAATTAACGATAGGCGGTGCTGTTTGTTTCACGATCAACAGTACGTCGTTTTTTTCTACATACTTCAGTGGCGTATTTTCCAGCAGAGCCTGTAATACCTTTTCCAGCCGCTCGTTTACAAATTTCAATTTCTTTACCTGGTAGCGTACCAATTCCTGGTTATCATAACCAAAAGAAAGGTGGTAGCCCGATTCCAGTTTTTTGACACAGGAAGCGAGGGATTCGTTCTCAAATTTTTCTGTCACTCTGACTTGCTGTAACAGTTGGCTGTACCCGTTATTAGCATACAGGAGGCTAATACCTCCCAGTATAAAAACAGTGACCATTACGCTCCATCTCATAAGACCTGGTATAAAAGTTAGCGTAAGCGATTTTTGCATATATTTGGTTGATTTTAGTGTTAACTAAACGCATATAACAGTCATCAAGCGTGTCTGCAAATCACTGCCTGACTGTTGTATAACTTTCTAAAACCGTGTCTGCTCCAACAGATGCGGTTTTTTTTTGGCAGTTAGCCTTTAGCTGTTAGCAAATGCAGCGAAGACCAACAACATATGATTATCTCCGCTGCATTTACTAAAAGCTAATAGCTAATAGCTAACTGCTTAAAGGGTATAGCTATCGCAGAGATGGGCTTCCATGTCCATCCTATTTATTTTGGTTGCATCCTCCTTGTATGCGGATTTTAGCGGTTAGTCTTTAGCTGTTAGCTGTTGGCAAATGCAGCGAAGACCAACATATGATTATCTCCGCTGCATTTACTAAAAGCTAACAGCTAATAGCTAAAAGCTTTTGCGGTGTATCGTGATGTCTTTTTCCTTTATATCATATTGTACAGGATGTATGCTGCTTACCAGGTCCAGGACCTGCGTAATGGTTAGTTGTTTGCTGCATCTCAATGTATATTCGTCCTGTTTCATTTCTGCCGGATTAAACCGGATATGTACGCCATATTGATTTTCCAGTGTGAGCGCCAGTTCTGCGAAACCTACCTGTGAAAGGCTGATCATGCCATTGGCCCATTCATTTATCTGTTGGTTGTCTGCTTTTGATTTCATGTATTGCTGTGCCGACCGGCTGAATATGAGCTGGTCGTTGGCACTGAGTACATCGAGTCCTTTTTGTGCGTGCAGTACCTTCACCATGCCTGTTTTCACGGTTACCTGTGTTTCATCCAGGGTGCCGTAGGCCTTTACGTCAAACGAGGTACCGAGTACCTGCACATTCAGTTCCGCCGTATGCACTTCAAATGGATGTTGCTCATCCTGTTTTATGTCAAAGAACCCTTCTCCATCCAGTTTCACGGTGCGCACGTTGCCAAACTCCTGCGGATATTCCATTCTGGCACCTGCGTTGAGCCATACACGGGAGCTGTCGGGCAATACGAGTTCCTGTTGTTGTCCGGTGGCTACCTGCACAATAATCATTTTATGGCGGGGCTGCCAGTTGCTCAGAAACCACCAGCTGCACGCTCCCACGACTCCGGTCAATAAGGCCGCAGCAATATGCCAGCGGTACCGCATCCGTACTACGGGCGCTTGTACCTGCTCCAGCTGTGCATGGATATGTTGTAACATATCTGTTTGCAGCTGTTGCTTGTGGGCATCGTCCCGGAATGTATGCATAGGTTGTTCAGACTGGTTTTCATACCAGTCCTGCAGCCATTGCAGTTCTTGTGGAGTACAGGTTCCGGTTTCAAGCCTCTGGAGGATCTTTGCTATTTTATCTTGAGCATCCACGCTTTAACCATTTGTAGTAGTAAAGACACCTGTGTAAAAAGGTGGTACTATAGGGTGAGAAAATATTTTTTATTTGTAGTGCTTTAGTTTGTCTTTCAGCCGTTTCAGTGCGGTGGTCAGCTGATTTTTCACTGTTTGGCCGGAGATGCCCAACCGGGTGGCTGTTTCCTGGACCGATAGTCCATCACGCCGGCTCAGCAGGTATACTTCCTGCATTTTTTCCGGCATATCTGCGATTGTAGCGGCAATGACCGCCTGTATTTCGGTCAAAAAAAGATGGTCATCTGCCGAAGGCAAAACAGGCATTGGAAAATCTGCAAAAACATCCAGGTGTTTCTGGTAGTTGTGATGATAGCGGAGATGATTGAGCACACGGTATTTGAGCGAAATAAAAAGGTAAGCATCCAGCTGCTGCCGGATCACGATATCCTTTCTCTTATGCCAAAGGGCCACAAACACTTCCTGCAAACAATCTTTTGCGTCTGCATCATTTTGCAATCTGGCGTAAGCTGCGATGTACAATTTCTCCCAGTAGCGGCGATATAATTCATCAAAAGCAGCTCTATCATCCAGCAACTGCATACGTTCCAGCAGCGCGGTATCCGACAAGTGCATCAATCACCAAAAGGTTTAAACGTAAATATATAGAAAAGCGGTTCAAAAAAGCAAGGGGTATTTAGTGTTAGGTAAAAAGACTACAGGTTGTCTCCAGAATCAACCACGAGTTTTGCCGCATAATAATTCACTGCTATGAAACAGATGTTGACTGCTCTTTTTTTCCTGTCCTCCGCCGCTGTGATGGCGCAATCGGGATATCATGTCAGCCGGACCTTCAGGGCCGGTGGTGACGGCAAATGGGATTACATTGCCCTGAACCCGGTCACCGGGCAATTATATGCGGCCCATGGTACCGCTGTAAATATCCTCGACAAAAAAACCGGCGACAGCACCGGTATGATTGCCAATACCACCGGGGTACATGGTGTTGCTTTTGCGGAAAAATTCCGGAAAGGATATACCACGAATGGCAAATTGAATACCTCCACCATATTTGATATTCAAACCAACCAGGTGCTGGGAGAAATCAAAACCGGGACTAAGCCCGATGCTATTCTATTTGATCCTTTTTCTCAGAAAATCATTATTTGTAATGGCAACAGTGCAAACCTCACTGTCATTGACCCCGGTAATGACCAGGTAGTGGCTACCGTGGCGCTGGGCGGCAGTCCCGAAACAGCGGTTACAGATGGTAAGGGAAACATTTATGTTAACCTGGAAGATAAAAGTGAAGTGGTGAAAGTAGATGCCCATACTTTTACTGCCGGCCCGCATTGGTCCCTGGGTAAAGGAGAGGCGCCTACCGGTTTGGCGATAGACGTGGCTACCCACCGATTATTTTCCGGTTGCGATAATAAGGTGCTGGTAGTACTCAATGCCGACAACGGAAAAATTGTGGCCACGCTGCCTATTGGCGACGGCTGCGATGGCGTGGCATTTGATGCAGCGGAGAAAATCATTTTTGCGGCAAACGGCGAAGGTACCTTATCCGTAATACAGGAAACCAGCGCCGATAAATATATCACCCAGGCTACCATACCTACCCGTAAAGGCGCCAGAACACTGGTGCTGGATCCACAAACACATCATGTGTACCTGCCCGTAGCTGATTTTTTACCTGCTACAGGTAAAACCAGCGCCACTATTGCTCCCGGCACATTTAAAGTGCTGGAGGTTAGTAAGTAGTTGGTTCGAAGGAATTACTTATATTTGAAAATGTGACTTTCCGACGGCTCTAAAAGCTAAAATAAAGCGGACTAAACCGAGATAGCGCACCCCTATCCGGATTAGTCCGCTTTCTCAAATAACCTGGTTGTTAGCGGCTATAGTTCATCATTTTCAAATATTAATTGTTGTTATGGACATTATTCAGAGAAATAATATTCACGTGGTTGGTAACCAGGATGCCCTACAAACCCTCCTATTTTCCCATGGATTTGGAATAGACCAGACCTCCTTTTCAAAAGTTATCCCGGCCTTCGAAAAAGATTACCAGATTGTATTATTTGATAATGTTGGCGGCGGTAAAGCCGAGATGAAAGCGTACAGTCCCAAACGTTATGAGTCTGTAAACGGTTACGCTACAGATATAGCAGATATTATCCAGGCACTGGAAGTAAAAAATGTCACTTTTATTGGTCACTCGGTAAGTGGTATGACTGGTCTGCTGGCCAGCAACCATTATCCTGGTATGATAGAACGCCTCATACTGCTGGGTTCCAGTCCCCGCTACCTGGATGATCCTAAAGATGGTTATATAGGTGGATTTGATAATCATGCATTGACCAGTCTTTTTGAAGCCATGGAAGGAAATTACCATGCCTGGGCAAGTGGCTTTTCTAAACTGGCCATGCGAAATGAAGACAGGCCGGAATTAGCCGCTGCCTTTGCAGCATCACTGCAGGCAATAAGGCCGGACGTAGCTATACAGGTAGCAAAAGCCATCTTTTATATGGATCACCGGGACGCTTTGCCTAAAGTCACTATTCCTACCCTGGTGGTACAAACAGAGAATGATATTGCGGTACCTGCCATCGTCAGCGAATACCTGGAAGCCAACATACCCAACAGTCGGCGTATGAAAGTAAAGACCCACGGACATTTTCCGCATATCAGTGCACCGGAAGAAGTTATTGCTGCCATACAATCATTTCTGTAATTATTTCATACTTCAATTTCATACTGTGAGTACCTGGGAGCGTAAAGCATTAAATTTTATCAACCAAACGAGTCGCTGGGATAAGGACAAACATATTTCCTCTTTTCTTGCCTTCAGTATTTCTCTTGTAAAAAATCTTACAGAGGCGGATATTGCCCTGCAGCTTGAATTTGAAGATGAGGAAACAGCGAAGGTGAAATGTGCATCACCCGTGCATTTGAATGATATGGTATTAAACCCGGAGCCTATAAAAAAACTGCTGTACACACAGGGGTTTAAAACTATTTACTGGCGCGACATTCCGCCGCCGAAGGAAAATGTGTTACAGGAAATATTACAGGCTTTTTCCTCTGCTATCATTATTCCCATTAATACAACCCCCAACAACAGCCTGCTGATACTGGGCTGGAGTACGCCCCAGCAGTTTGACAATGACTTCCTGGAATGCATAGAAACCATCCGTTTACGCCTGAAAGAAATACTGCTGCATTCTCAGCAACAGCTGTACTTTCAGCGGGTAGCCATCCGTTTTGCCGCAATACTGCATACCATCCCGTATGCATTGGTGTTCATTAACAACGATGGATTTTCCGGATGGGTAAACCAGGAAGGAGCAACCCTGCTGGGACTTTCAGGACCGGGAGAACAATTACCGGCTATTCTTTCTGATGCGATGATGCAACTCCGGAACAGGGCATTGAATATAGACGATATCTATAAAGAAGCAGTACTGCTGTTTTCTTCTCCCGAAAATTCTATTACCAACTGGATATGGAAGCTGGAACATAAAGCATTAAAGGTCTCCTGTTTACCCGTTACCACGCAACAAATCAGTGGCCGGCTGTGGATATTTGAATAATACTAATACCGTTGCCTCCAGAGGAAATAAAAAGTACTACCCTCTCCTGGCTGAGATTCGACCCATACCTTGCCTCCCTGCTCTTCTACCAACAGCTTGAAGATATTTAAACCGATCCCTGTGCCATCGCCCTTACCATCATTATCCAGTCTTTCAAACAACTTGAATATGCGGTCCGTATCACGTTTGGCCACACCAGGACCATTATCTTTTACGTAAAATTCATGAAACTCACCTTTATCGGTGCCTCCAATGGTAATGATTCCTTCTTTCTTATCATTGTACTTGATGGCATTGGAAATAAGGTTTTGAAAAACCTGCTGCAGTTTTAGTTTGTTGGTTTCCAGCACCGGCAGCTTATCAACGGTTTCGATGCGGATATGTGCCGGTGGAAATAATAAGTGCGACAATTGTCCGATCAGTTCATGTACATCTACGTCTTCAATGGTTTGTTCCATTTCACTTTGCCGGGTATAATCCAGCATAGAAGTAATCATTTCTGTCAGGTGGTTAGTAGCTCCCAAAACAATCGTCATGTATTCTTTCAGGTCAGGGGCGCTCTGGATACGTTCATCTTCATTGATGAGTGCCAGCAGGCCGATTGCGCCGGACAGAGGAGATTTGAGATCGTGGGCTACTACATACATAAAACGTTCCAGTTGCTTGTTGACCTTTTCTTTTTCCACCATCGCTTCCTTCAGCTCCTGCTGATACAGGTATAGTTTTTCAAACACGCTGACTTTGGCCCGGGTGATATTTATATCCAGTGGTTTTGAAAGGTAATCTACTGCACCTTCTTCAAAACCGCGCATCACGTACTGTTCTTCTTTGTTGATAGCCGTAACAAAAATGATGGAGATATCTTTTGTTTTAGGGTTTGCCTGTAATAACCGCGCCACTTCATAACCATCCATATCGGGCATTTGTACATCGAGCATAATTAATCCGATATCATTGTGACGCAGGACTGTTTTTAATGCTTCATTACCGGATGTGGCCTTCAGGATTTCGCGGTTATCTCCTTCCAGCATGTGTTCCAGGGATACCAGGTTTTCCGCTTTATCATCTACCAGCAGGATGGTAAACGTCTTCGGTTTGTGCTGCTTCATTTGTCAACTTTTATTTGCTGTGCTTATTTGTCTTAAATAATGAATGATGTCATTTACCGGCATCGGCTGCACGCCGGAGCAAAGGTCTATGGCGGCCTGCGGCATCATACTAAACCCGGCTGTAAGCGGGTCCTGTACAATCCCTGTGCCACCGGCAGCAACAATGCGGCATAATCCGGCTGCGCCATCTTTATTGGCGCCGCTGAGTAAAACTCCCAGCACGGCAGGGCCAAACACACTAACGGCACTGCTAAAGCTCAGGTCAATAGCAGGGCGACTATAATTTACCGGTTCAGAATAATCGAGGGAAAAGGTACTATCATCTTCTATGAGCAAATGATAGTTTTGCGGGGCCAGGTAAATATTTCCTGGTAATAATGCTTCTTTGTCTTCTGGTTCTACAATGGTTTGTTGCACAGATAACAATCTGTTCAGTTCGCTCTCTACATTTTTTAACCGATGCAGAATGATCACTACAGGTATAAAAAAGGGAGATGGCAACTGATTCAGTAACTCCACCAATACAGGCATACTCCCGGCAGAACCGCCGATCATGAGGATACTGTATTTGTGAGAAAGCGTCAATGACTATACTTTGCGTCTGAAAATCTTATTTGAAATGCTCACTGGTTCAAATTTATACCGCTCTTCATTATATAACAATGACTCTTTAATACCTAATGCAAGGTAACCTAACGAAGTTAAGCTTTCATAAAATAATTTAACTACGCGTTCCTGCAGTGTTCTGTTAAAATATATAAAAACATTCCGGCAACAGATGAGTTGAAATTCATTGAACACCTGATCTGTCACCAGATTATGCTGAAAAAAAATAATGTTGCGCCGTAAGGCCGGCTGTATAATCGCATTATCATAACCCGCCGTATAATAATTAGAGAAATCATTTATTCCTCCAGACTGCATATAGTTATAGGTATAGTCTTTCATGTCTTTCAGGTTGATGACACCATTTTCTGCTTTCCGGAGATTAGCGGCATTCATATCGGTCGCGTATATACGACATCTGTCCAGCAGTCCGGCTTCTTCCAGCAGGATAGCCATAGAATATACTTCTTCACCCGATGCGCAGCCTGCATGCCATATTTTTATAATAGGATATGATGCCAGTCTTGGTAATACCTGCTCCCGGAGTGTTTTATAGAAAGATGGATCCCGGAACATTTCTGTCACGTTCACAGTAATATACTGGACCATTTCCTGAAAAAAGCCGTTTTCATTCAGCAACCGGTGCTTTAATTCAAAGACGCTGTCGATATGTGCATAACCTGTAAACCGGATGAATCGGCGTTTCAACGAAGCGGGAGCATAATCTGTAAAATCATAACCATATCGCTGTTGAATTATCTTCACCAGATCCGTATAATCGCTGTTGCTGATGTCTTCTATCATAGGCCTGTTATGATAACCATACCCTTAACAAGGATAGCAGTTTAATGTTATCCACTGGTTTGGCTATGTAGTCTGAAGCGCCCGCCTCCATACATTTCTGGCGATCGCCGGCCATAGCTTTAGCCGTTAATGCGATGACAGGTAATTGTTGAAACCGGGCGTCTGCACGTATACGTCTCATCGCTTCATAGCCATCCATTTCCGGCATCATAATATCCATCAGCACAAGATCCAGGTGTGGATGCTGTTGTAATATATCCAGCGCCTCCCTGCCATCGGCAGCAGTCAGCACCTCAATCCCCTGCTCTTCCATCAGGGCACTGATAGAAAAAACATTGCGCATATCATCATCTGCCAGTAATACCTTTTTGCCGGACAATGTACTTTCCATTCCTTCCAGCGGAATATTTTCCACACTTGCTTTTTTCTGTAGCTTATAGAGAAACAGTTCCAGTTCGTCCATCAGGCGATCCGTGGAATGCGAAGAGTTGCGTACGATAGCTGACGCATATTTCTTCAGTTGTTGTTCTTCATTGCTGGTAATATCCTGGTCGAGATACACGATAAGTGGTGTATTTCCCGATTCCGGTATCTGGGTAAGCGCCTGTAACTGTGCGATGCCGGCATTTAAGTCGTGGCCAATTTCTACGATAACGGCATCATATTTTTTCGCTGCCAGTAATGACGATGCCGGGTTGATACCAGCAGCGATATCATATTGTGTTTCCAGGTTTCTTTCATCGCTTTTTGTTTTGAGCGCGGCGTCGGCACTCAACGGTCCTGCGGATATGAGTAATACTTTCTTCAGCCGGGCCTGTATCTGTGAGCTGATGCTGGCGAACACTTCTTCCATATCTTTCAGCTCCAGCGGCTTTCTCGTATAACCGTGGATGTTATCTTCTGCGATTCCCTGTATGTCGGCACCCGTTACCACATGGACCAGTATTTTACTCAACTCGTCACTGCTTTTCAGAATTTTCAGGATGCTGCGGCCATCGATAACAGGCAGGTTCATATCCAGTATAATGGCTGCTGGTAAGTATTTGCGGGCATAGGCTAATCCATCCTGTCCGTTATGTGCCACAATAGTTTTAAAGCCTTTATTGCGGGCAAAATCCCGGAGTATATCTGCGAAATAGATATCATCTTCAATAATCAGTATCAGTTTATCCTGCTTGCTGATATTGTTACGGTCATCTTCCACTGTAGCAGCAGGTAAAGCTATGGCCGTGGAGATTTCCGGTGTGGTTACCACCTGTTCTGCGGTCGGTAATATTTTGCCATCTGCAGGAATCACAACAGAGAAAGTGCTGCCGGCCGAAGTACTGCTATCCAGGCGGATCTGGCCATGCAGTAGGAGCATTAGTTCCCTACTGATGCTGAGGCCCAGACCGGTCCCTCCGTATTTGCGGTTGGTAGTGCCATCGCCCTGATGAAAGGCATTAAATACCAGTTCCTGTTTATCGGCAGGTATACCCGGGCCAGTATCGGTAACACTGATACCTATGGCGTTGGCGTCACTCTTATACCAGGAAATACTGATAATGCCACCTGCGGGGGTAAATTTAAAGGAGTTGGACAACAGGTTGCGGATCACCTGTTGCAGCCGGAGTTTATCTGTAACGATGATAGCGGGAACATCCGGCGCAATATTTTTGATAAATTGGATTTTCTTCTCAGCGGAGATGACATCGAAAAGATCAGAGAGGTCGTCCATAATGCTGGTAACGGTTACCTCTTCGAAGTTCATCTCTACTTTACCTGCTTCTATTTTAGATAAGTCGAGTACATCATTGATCAGGTGCAGCAGATCTGAACCCGATTTATAAATGATGCCGGCGTATTCCATTTGTTTTTCCGTAAGATTTTTGCCTTTATTTTCCTGCAGCATTTTGGCAAGGATCAATACGCTGTTGAGTGGTGTGCGCAACTCATGCGACATATTTGCCAGGAACTCTGATTTATAGCGGCTGCTGGCTTCCAGTTCAGCCGCCTTTACGGCAAGAGCGCCCCTGGCGGCTTCCAGCGCTTTGTTCTTCTCATTAACTTCCGCATTCACTTGCCGCATTTCCTCTTCCTGCACCCGTAGTTCTTCTTCGGAAGCCTGTAGTACTTCCGATTGCCGGCTCAGTTCTTCGTTCGATTGCCGCAGTTCTTCCTGCTGACTGATCAGGATTTCCTTTTGTTCCTGTACCTGTTGCAATAATAACAATACTTTACTCCGGGCGTTGGCCGCATTAACGGCCACGGATATATCTTTTTCCAGCAGTTCCAGCAGGCGGAGCTGCAGCGGGGTTACTTCCTTAAAGCTGGCCAGTTCTATCACACCCAGCAATTCATCTTCTATCCACAGTGGCACCATTACCACAGAGCCGGGGATAGCCTTGCCGCTGGCGGAGCCCAGTTGCAAGTACGTAGCCGGCAGATCGTGGATCACGCGGATAGTCCTGCTATTGGCAGCAGTTCCCAGGAAACCATCATTCATAGCAACAATACCAGGTATAGCTGCCGGCATACTAACTGCCGAGGTTAAACGAAGATTATTATGTACGTCATCATAACAATAAAAGGCGCCGGCAGCAAAACTGGCAAAACCGGTTAGGGTATCTATGCATTTACCTACCAGTTCATCCCGGTTATGGATTCCCTGTAAGCTCTCATTCATATTATTTACACCGGTGAGCAGCCAGTTTCTTTCATTGGCGGCTGCATTCAGATCTACCACCTCATCCAGCTTACTGTTAAGTGCATCCTGGGCTTTCAATCTTCTTCTGAACTCCGTATACGTAATCCTCATCAGGATAAAACCTACGAGCAGGATAAAAGCATTATTAAATAGCAGCGCTTTGACGGCTTTACCGAAAGAATCTTTCTTGACTTCTTCCCGGAGTGCCAGCAGCCGGCGCTCTTCCGCATTTACAGCACCAATCTTCGCCCGCACTTTGTCCATTAGCAGCGTTTCTTTCTCCGTGATGTTAGCGTTATCTTTAAAACGTTGTGCATCCGCGACATGATCCAGCTCATTCCAGAAGCTTAACAGGTGGTTCACATCGTCTTCGAGAGAGTCTATGTTCTTTACCTGTACCGGATTATCCTCCACCATGGTGCGCAGATCATTTAATGCTGGTGCTACTTTGGGTAACGCCAATTCATACGGCTGCAGGTACCGATGCTCGAACGTGCTGCGAAACCCGCGCCTGGCCGCTTCCATATCAAACAACAGTCGCTGCACCCTTTCTGAATTATTAAGTACACGGTACGTATGTTGCACCCATCCTGCTTCCTCCGTTTGTGTATCGAATGTGCGCCAGGTTAGAAATCCTCCCAGTATTACAAGTAATACCACAAGGGAAAAGCCAAGGTACAGTCTGTTAACCAGTGAGATCTTCATCGTTGAATGCGAAAAAAAGGTAATTGTTGTGTTTTGTAAAATTGTTATATTAGGTATAAATGTACCGAAATGCCTTCATATTCAATACCTTTGCAAAACGCAACGTATCAGTTTTGACATTAATTTAAAAAAATTATACCGTCTGTGAAAAACCTAACCATATGCTTTTAATGTATATATCTACGCAAATGAATTGTTGAGTGATTGCAACAACTAAAAAAAATCATATTCCTGATTTAATGCATACCATCAAAACCAAATTTCATCATACATCCGTACATCTTAAACAATGCGGCACCTGCATTGTTTACCGGATTAAATTCAGCCCACTATGAGTAAAATATTGTTAGTAGAAGATGACGAGATCATGCCGAAGATAGTTGCCAGAATTCTTGCCTCCACTGAATATGAACTGGACCACGTGTCCAATGGCAAAGAAGCGTTTGAAAAACTGGAGGCCACCAATTACGGCTATGACCTGATCATTACGGACATTATGATGCCATATGCCAACGGGTTTGAAATTCTCAGTAAAGTAAAAAGTCCTGACAGGGAAAAGCCCATTCCTGTTATCATCGTTTCCAATGCAGGTAATGAAGATATGATCATGGAGGGTTTTAAACTGGGCGCCGATGACTTCCTGAAGAAGCCCATCATTCCTGCGGAATTATTGATAAGGGTGAAAAGATTATTAATGAAGACTAAATAGCTGGATATTGGACATACAAGTACCTGCTTTCCTGGAACCAGCCTGGAACCTGTTCCAGGGAGCGCCACTGGCCATACAGCTGGCGATGATATTTATTATAATTGCTGCTGTGATTACGCTACTGGCCTATTTCTCAATTTTAAGAAACCGTTACCGGGGCTATCAGCGTGCAAAAAGACTGGCATCACTCCTACCTACACTGGACAACCTGATCATTGAGGAAGTACTGGCAAATCAGGATCCACTTGCCAACACTCATCCGGACCGGGTAGAACTGAACCTGGAAGGATTCTGGAAATTACCGCTGCAAAAAAAATGGGCCAGACAGGCTACCACCGACCGTATCATCCATTTCCGCCGGAATGTGAGAGGCAATGCCGGACATCTTTTGCGGACGCTATACTTGCAACTGGAATTGGATAAGGATAATATCAAGCAGATGAAATCGTCCAGGTGGGAGCGGAAAGTACGGGCACTGACAGAATTCATCAACATGGACATTCCTATTGCCGACGTATCCATATTACCATTAACGAATAGCCATAACCGTGAGTTGAGGGCTGCTGCCAGACATGCCTATATCAAGCTCAGTAAAAATGAGCCGTTCAAATTTTTTGATGTGGTAACAGATCCGCTGCTGATGTGGGACCAGGTAGAATTATTCCGCATCATCACCACTACCGAAGATATCGCCATCCCCAATTTTGCGCGATGGATCACTTACTCTTCCAACAAGAGCGTGGTATCGTTCTGTTTAAAGCTCATCATTCACTACAACCAGTTGCCGGCGGTACCGGCCGTAAAAAAGCTGCTGGATACCAAAGACCATTACCTCCGTGCGGATGCGATTAACTGCCTCGGAAAATTGAAAGTACCTGATGTGGAAGATAAGCTGGTGGCTATTTACAGCAGTCAACCCCTGCATTGCCAGATAGAAATACTGAAAGCGCTGGGACGCATTGGCAGCGGGCAGCACATCGACTTCCTGAAACAGGAATTCCTGCATTCCACCGATTTTGATTTGCGTAAAAGTGCCGCCAAATCCATTGTAAAAAATGAATGGATCGCCAGCCAGGTATTACAGGAACTACTGGATACTGCAGACCCCGAAAATCTGCTCATCCTGAAACATTGTATGAACCCGTTAATCAAATACTGATGAATGGACTTTTAGAAACAGCAGGCAGGATTTATGAAAACACACTTTTCGTATATGGATTGGTGTTATTGTTTACCTATGCATTGCTCGCTATCTTATCAATGCTGGCCATCCGCAGGTATGTTAAACGGAACAACGATCATCAGCTGAATATTCTATCCAGCTCCCCTATGGCGCCGGGTATCACCATCCTCGCACCTGCCTTCAATGAAGGGCTCACTATTGTATCTAATGTACGTTCCCTGCTAACGCTCAACTATCCCCGTTACGAGATCATCATCATCAATGATGGCAGTACGGATGATACCATGGAACAACTGATCAATGAATTTAAAATAGTCCCGGTAGACTTTGCCTATAATATAAAGATTCTTACCAGGCCGGTACGTAATATATATAAGTCTACCGACCCTGCTTATTCTTCCCTGCTGGTAATAGATAAAATAAACGGGAAAAGTAAAGCAGATGCGGTGAATGCCGGTATCAACGTAGCGGCTTTCGACTATTTTGTTTGTACGGATGTAGACTGTATTCTTCATAAAGATACCCTGCTGGAGCTCATCCGGCCGGTAATGCAGGAAGAAAAGAAGCGGGTAATCGCCGTTGGCGCCACGTTGCGTATTGCCAACTCCTCTGAATTTGACGAGGGTGTGATGACCAGGATGCGGCCACCTAAACAATTATTACCACGTTTCCAGGAAGTAGAATATATCCGCTCCTTTGTATTGGGAAAAATGGGCTGGAGCTACATCAACTGTGTACCTAACGTATCCGGCGGACTGGGATTATTTGACAGGGAAGTAGCCACACGTTGTGGCGGGTACGATCATCTTTCTTTCGGGGAAGATATGGAACTCCTCACCAGGATGTGCCGGTATGCGCACGACAACCGGATTTCCTATGCCGTGCGTTACATTCCTAAAACCCTTTGCTGGACGGAAGCACCATCCTCTGTTAAAATATTGAGCCGGCAACGCGTACGCTGGTCGCGGGGACTTGCACAATTAATGGCTGCCCACTTCAGCATGTTCCTGAATCCGCGCTACGGCAAAATGGGGTTAATCGTATTTCCGTTCAATTTCTTTTTTGAATTACTGGCACCACTGATTGAGTTCACCGGCATCATTGTATACATCATCCTGGCAGCATCTGACAGAATCAACTGGCCATATGCCTTGCTGTTACTGCTTTTCGTGTATACCTATTCCATCATGATCACTACCATTTCCATATTATGGGATCAGCTTTCCTTCCGTTATTATAAAACATGGAAAGAAGTGGCTTATCTCTGTTTCACTCCCTTTATGGAATTTTTACTGTATCACCCGCTCATTGTGATTAATTCATTGCGTGGTTATTATAATTTCCTGACCGGAAGAAGAAGTACCTGGGGTAATATGCAGCGGCAAGGTTTTGGAAAGAAGAAATAAAGAAAAGAGAATCGTATGCTAAGAACCATTTTTGAAGGAGGTGTATTTATATATGGTGTTACGCTATTGTTCATGTACGCCCTGCTGGCTTATATGTCCTATCGTGGCATTATACGCTTTCGCAAAAAGAACAGTTTTACCAATTATGATCACCTGCTGGATTCCCCGCTCACACCGGGTATTTCAGTGATTGCCCCCGCCTTTAATGAAGGTGTTACCATTATAATGAACGTTCGCTCCCTGCTAACGCTGAACTATACACGTTTTGAAGTGATCATTGTAAATGATGGCAGCACAGACGATACACTGGAGAAACTGATCCATGAATTTGAACTGGTGCCGGTAGACTTTGCCTATAATGAAAGGATTGTTACCAAGCCGGTAAAGCGTCTTTTTAAATCTACCAACACCGCCTACGACAAGCTCCTGGTCATTGACAAAGTGAATGGTAAAAGTAAGGCCGATGCATCCAACGCCGGTATCAATGCTGCCGCATTTGACTATTTCCTGTGTACCGATGTGGATTGTATTATAGAGAAAGATACGCTCCTACGCATGATAAAACCATTCATGGATGAAGAGCATAAGCAAACCAAAGAAGTAGGCGAACCTTGCCCTCAGTGCGGTTATGTGCATGTAGTGGAAGATAGCAGGCAGGTAATCGCCACCGGCGCAACCCTGCGTATTGCCAATTCCACAGAGATAGATGATGGAGTCATTGTAAGGGTACGCCCCCCCGAAAAGTTGCTGCCCCGTTTCCAGGAGATGGAATATATCAGGGCCTATGTACTGGGAAAAATGGGATGGAGTGGTTTGAACAGTGTACCCAACGTATCCGGTGGACTGGGATTATTCGATAAAGAAATAGCGATCAAAGCCGGTGGTTATGACCACTCCTCTTTTGCGGAAGACATGGATATTGTGACCCGCATGTGTGCCTACATGTTAGACAACAAAGTGAAATATGCGATCCGCTATATTCCCACCACACAATGCTGGACAGAGGGGCCGCCCAATATGAAAGTATTTAGCCGGCAGCGTACCCGCTGGGGACGTGGCCTCGCAGAGATCATTACTATTCACAGGAAAATATTTTTTAATCCGCGGTATAAAAAACTGGGACTGGTAGTATTACCCTACAACCTGTTTTTCGAATTCCTCGCGCCGATTATTGAATTTACCGGAATCCTTTACTATATCTACCTGATCATAACACATCAGGTAAACTGGCAATATGCGATCATCCTATTGCTGTTTGTATACCTGTATTCAGTGATGATCACCACCCTGGCTATCTGCTGGGATCAGATTACCTATGGCTATTACAAAACCTGGTGGGAAGTAATCGGACTGGCATTCATGGCCTTTTTTGAACCATTGATCTACCATCCGCTGATCGTATTTTTTGCGCTCCGGGGATACTGGTATTTTCTTATTGGTAAAAAAACTGCCTGGGGAAATATGCAAAGACAAGGGTTTGGTAAAAGAAAGTAAACTTATAAATAAGAAAAGCAATGGCTGTATTAAAACATCTGTTAACAGGTATAGTAGTGTGTTTGGCGTTACAAACGCAGGCGCAGGTTTTTAAGCAGAAGAATAATGCAGAAGGACTGTATGATCAGGCAATAGCTGAAACAAAACAACAGCACTACGACAAGGCCATTGCCCTGTCGAAGCAGGCATTACAACAGCAACCAGACTTTATTGATCAGCAATTGCTGCTGGCCAGGTTATACATGCTCACCAAACAATATGACCTTTCCCGCAAATATTTTAAAGAAGTATTGACTAAAAACCCCCGTTACCGGGATGCTTATTACTATGCCATCAATGTAGAATTGACTACCGGCCGGTATACCGAAGCAGAATGTTATGCAGATGAAGCGCTCAGTGTTTTTCCGGGCAGCCTGGATTTTATGCTGAAGAAATTAGGGATACTGGATGTACAACATAAAACCTATCGTGGCAATGAGTTAGCGGAAACACTGATGAGCAAATACCCGGAAGACACGACTGTCAGGAATTCCTATATAGAACATTATCTCCTGAGTGGCCGATACTATCAGCAACTCGGTAATACCGGCATGGCCAGGCAGAGCTATGATAAAGTATTGCTGGTAGATCCCCGCAACCAGCAGGCCAGGGAAGCCAGTCTTGCTGCGGCGATCAAAGGCGGCAGCTACCAGTCGGCGCTGGACCAGGTGAATGAAGGCCTCACCGCCTATCCGGGTTCTTATGATTTGCTGATGCGCAAGCTGGGCATTTTACAGGAAATGCATGCCTATGCAGAAGCACTCAGCACGCTGCAGGAAATACTACGGCGATACCCCGGCGATGCCAAAGCCCGCACGCTGGAAACATCTCTGCGGATGGAAGCAGCCACCTACTATGCTAACACTGACCCCTATACGTTATATGAAGGCGTGCTGGAAAAAAATCCCGGCAACCGCGAAGCACTGGATAAACTGATTGGTTACAGCATGGCCAGGGGCGCCTACAAAGAAGCGCTGGCCTGGATTAACAGGGGCTTAAAAAACAATCCTACTGACACCCGCCTGCTGGCATTAAAATTGGATGTACTGGAAGGCGATCATAAATACAGTACTGCCGCCGCTTTGGCTGAGTTGCTATATCAGCGCGCACCTAATCCGGAGTTAAAAGAAAGGCTGGTACTGCTGCAAACGGCCGGTGGTCGCGAGTATTTGGCGCAGCAACAATACGATCTGGCATTAGCATCTTTTGAAAGTGCCCTGAAAGTGAATCCTAACGATACCACCGTACTGAATCTCCTGGCCAATACCTACATCTCTCAAAAAAATACACCTGCAGCTCTAAAGGTGCTGGACCAGGCACTCACCTATTACCCGGACAACGCCTACTTTTTACTGAAAAAATCCAGCGTGCTGGCAGATGCCGGCAGATACGAAGAGGCCGCAGTAATAGCCGGACAACTGGCTGCCCGTTTTCCTGCAGATAATCGTTTCAGTAGTAACCTGGCAGAGATGCGGCTCACCGCCGGCAGGATTTTAATGAAGGGGGAAGAGTACGATCTGGCAAAGCAACAATTTGAGCAGGTATTGGCCATAGTTCCTTCCAACCAGGATGCCCTGGAATATATGATCAACCTGGAAAGCGCCACCGGCAAGCCCGACAGCGCATTATACTACGCAGATAAAGCATTGGGATATTATCCCGGTAACCGTGATTTTCTCTTAAAGAAGGCCTCTGTATTACAGGATAATCATGACTATAATGCCGCTGCCGCTATCACCGCCGACCTCATGTCTAAATATCCGTATACGCTCAAATACAAAACAGCATATATCAACAGCCTGATGTCTGCCGGTACGGAGTACCAGCGGAATCAACAGCCGGATAGCGCACTGGCCATGTTTAACCAGGTGCTGGCATTGAATCATAAAGATTCTATGGCATTGCTGTACAGTATCAATATTCTGAACGGGCAACAGCGCTACGACAGCGCACTGGCGTATACCGCGCAGGGAATAAAATACTACCCCGGTAACGAAACGTTTTTAATGAAGCGGGCAATTACCCTGGAAAATAAAAAAGACTTTGCTGCTGCTGCACTGGTAGCCGATTCTGTGGTAAAATTACAACCTACTGCAGTGAACACTGACTACCACGATTACCTGCAAAGTAAAACATTGAAGAACCAATTTGGTTTATACTACCTCAATTCCAGCTACGATTATTCAGATAATAAATACAACATCGCGACAATAGAATACCGGCGTTTTATTAAGCGGGGTTCTTATGCGGTGCAGCTGAACTATGCCGGCAGGCAAACCGGCAACGGCTTACAGGGATTGGCAGAAATGTATTATACCCACAACACTAAACTATACTCCTACGGTATGGTGGCATACTCCAACAAAACTGTATTTCCACAGTTGCGTGCTGCGTATTCTATTTTCAAAACATTTAAAAAAGAAATTGAAGTGGAACTGGGTGGACGTTACCTGAACCTTGATAGCACCAGCAGCATTTCCGGTGTGATTTCTGTAGCAAAGCCATTTGGTGATTTCTGGGTGAACCTCCGGGGATTTGTGATCAGTGAGTCGCCTAAAAGCTATACCGCATTTAACCTGACCACCCGTTATTATATGAACAGGCGGCAGGATTACCTACAGGTGGTAGCGGGACTGGGTACCTCACCAGATGACAGGAGCAGGCTGGTAAATTTCCCTAATCTTACCGGTTTGCTGACACATAGCGTGGGCGCAGGCTACCAGAAAGTATTTCACTACCGGACTACACTGGGATTATATGGTACCTGGATTAATCAGAAGATCAGTGACACCGGGTTCCAGAACCAGTACGACATTTATGTAACGCTTCAGCGGAAATTTTAACCGACTTACAATGTGCAGAATTATGAACAGCTTTTTGTTAATGATCACAACGTTGTTATACAGTGCGTGTCAGCCTGGTAAGGCGGAAGACTTCCTCCTGGTAAAGCAGGGCCAGAGTGCCTATGTGATTGTGATTCCGGCATCTCCTACCAAAGCGGAAACCAGGGCAGCCGGTATTCTACAGGATTATGTACAACGTATTTCCGGGGCGAAGTTAGTCGTGATAGCAGAAAGTCTGTATAAAGATCAGCCGGCAGTGTTCATTGGTAATACCATTCATACGTTAGGACCGGAAAAAATCAAAAACGATGGCTTTTTCACAGGGAGCAAAGACAAACAGCTTTATATCCGCGGGGGCAGCGGACAAGGAGTAGTATACGGCGTATATCACACCTTAGAAACGTATATGGGTTGCCGTAAGGATACGAAAGGCCCCGCCACTGTTCTCACGTCAAAGGATATACGCATAAATGGCGCGCTGACGGACTTGCAGGAGCCAGCCTTTATTTACCGGGAAAGCTACTACCCTGCCTCCACCGATCCGGAATACCTGGCATGGCATGGGCTACAGCGCTTCGAAGACTTATGGGGCGTATGGGGACATTCTTTTTTTAAAATACTACCCCCCACCACCTATTTTAAAGAGCATCCTGAATATTATTCGCTGGTAAATGGAAAAAGACAGGCATTACAACTTTGTTTGAGCAACGAAAACGTGTATGCATTAACGGTAGCCTGGTTTAAAAAAGCTATTGCTGACAACCCTGATGCCATGTATTGGTCTATAGCCCCACAGGATGGTGGTGGCGCCTGTACCTGTGATCAATGTAAGAAAGCAGATGCAGAAGAAGGTGGACCTTCCTGCTCGCTGATCCGTTTTGTAAACCGGGTAGCCAGTCAGTTTCCGGAGCAGCGCTTTACCACACTGGCCTATGGCTATACCGCCAAAGCACCCCTGAAAACAAAACCGGCAGGCAATGTATTCATTATGCTGAGTACCATTGATGCTTTCCGACAGGATCCGTTATCGCAAACACCTTCTGCTGCAGGCTTCCGGAAAAATCTTGAGAGCTGGGGAGCTACTACCGGCAACCTGTTTATCTGGGATTATACCACACAGTTCACCAACTACCTGGCACCATTTCCTGATTATAATAACCTGCAACCCAATCTTCAATATTTCGCCACACATCATGTAAAAGGGGTCTTCTCGCAGGGCAGTGGTGAAACCTATGGCGATATGGCGGAATATAACAGCTACGTGCAGGCGGCCCTGTTATGGCAACCCAATGCAGACATTAAACAGGTGAACAGTACGTTTCTAAAGGGCTATTACGGTCCTGCTGCTCCTTTTGCAGGGCAGTATATCGAAGCGCTTAGCAATGCCGTTAAAAGCACCCACAGCACCCTGGATATTTATGGCAACCCGATTTTTAATTCCCGGGATTATTTGTCGCCAGCGCTGATAGACCAATACTCTACCCTGCTGGACAAAGCCGAAGCTGCCGCGGGTAACAACAATACTTATTTACAACGGGTATATCAAACGCGGTTGTTCCTGGAGTACGTTGTATTGCAGCAATCCCGTTTTTATGGCAACGAAAAATATGGTTACCTGCAACCTGATGGCAGCGTACATCCCAAGTGGCCGGCGCGGGTAAAGCATTTCACGGAGCAATGTAAAGCAGCCGGTGTGCAAGAGCTTTCTGAAGGCGGCTTATCTCCTGATGCCTATGCAAAGGAATGGGAGGAGCTGTTCTCCCGTAAATGGATCAATAGTCTCGCCCTGCGCGCACCGGTAACACTCGTAAACGCCTATACACCGGAATACACACCTAAAAAAGAAGCCACCCTCACAGACGGATTATTTGGTGGTAACGACTTTAGTTATAACTGGCTCTTTACTTATGGTAAGGATATGATCGCCACCATTGACATGGGCAGTAATAAAGCCATCCATCAGATACAGCTGAATTTTCTGCAGGACGCCAGGCATTATATCTTCAATCCTACACAGCTACTGATTGAAACATCTACAGATGGTGTGTCTTTTAAATTTGCTGGTCTAAAGGATATACCAGTGCCGGAAGAGGATGATGCGGTGCATATTAATCACTATTCATTTACCTTGCCAGCAACTTCAGCACGGTATATACGGGTAACGGCTAAGTGCCCGGCGGTGTTACCGGAGTGGCGGTTGGTGGAAGGAAAAAAACCGGCGTTGTGTTGTGATGAGGTGAGTGTGGAGTAATGCGCTTTTTGTCTTGAAACAGGATTATACTGATTATGATGATTTCTCTTGTGATTTTAGAGATTGAAGAGTTTCAGGATTGGATGTTGGATGCCATTATGCAAATTTCAATTTCAGCCCAATCATAAAATATTAAAAATCAACATAATCAGCATAATCCTGTTACAAGACAAGAAATAAATTTGGAAAATAAACACTGTTCAGTATATTTGCACTGTAAACAATTCAACGTGGGCATAATAGAAAGAAAAGAGCGGGAAAAAGCGGAGATGCGCAGACGTATTGTAGACGTAGCTGTTAAAATGATTGTGGAAGAAGGATATGAAAAAGTATCTATCCGCAACATCGCAGATAAGATAGAGTACAGTCCTGCCACTATTTATCTTTATTATAAAGATAAAGACCAGTTACTGTATGATGTGCAGTCTGATGCTTTTGCAACCCTTGCAAGTGAGTTTCTGAATAAGATAACAGACAATGCTCCATTCAAAAGACTCGAGCAGCTGGCCAAAGCGTACGTAGAATTTTCCAGGGAGCATCCTGAGTTATATGATCTGATGTTTATCATCAAAGCACCCATGAATGCGCTGGTGGAGGAAGAAAAGTGGAAAAACGGGGATCCGGCATATGATGCACTGCATAATCTCATGCAGGAGTGTATTGATAAGAAAGTAGTGAAGTTTAAAGATGCTACTATTGCTACGCTTTCCGTATGGGGCTTTGCACATGGATTGATCAGCCTGCACCTGCGGGGCAGGTGCTCAAAAGTATCCCGTGTATCTGACGAAGAAATGCCTGCTGTGGTGGATGAAGCTATCCGGGAATACCTTCGGATGATTAAAGCGTAAAATAAATTTACCAAATCGTAAAATATATCCCGGAGTTAAACGTCTGCATTAGAAGCGAGCCGATTTTTTGCTGTAACAAATACTTGCTGAAATCGGGAAAGTCTTAGCAGCTAACGTTTAGCAGACCAGGTGTGAAAGAGAAATGTGTCCCGAAATAATTCAAAAAGCCTTCACGGCTTTTTTTAAAGCCTGGCATTAAACACTGTTCAGTATATCAACAACGATAACAAAAGCCATATGGCTTTATTTTTTTCGGTATAAATAAACACCGTTCATTATGTACACGTCACTCACAAAAGGAGCATTGTTAATAGGCCTGCTCACGGCAGGTTTCAGCTCCTTCGCACAAAACACCGTGTTGGATCAATACATACAATCCGCTTTCAGCAATAATAAGGGGCTCAAGGAGCAAAACTTCCAGCTCACCAAATCGTTGCTCGCATTACAGGAAGCTAAAAGCCTGTTTGGCCCCAATGTATCCCTGCTCGGCAGCTACACTAAATCGAGCGGTGGGCGTACCATCGACTTTCCTATCGGGGATATCATGAACCCGGTGTATAACAGTCTGAATCAGCTGACCAACAGCCACAACTTCAAATCACTGGAAAACGTATCGGTTCAGCTCAACCCTGATAACTTTTATGATGCAAAAGTGAGGACCAGTCTCCCACTGATCAACGCAGAAATTTATTACAACCAGAAGATCAAAAGAGAACAGATTACCCAGCAACAGGCTGCAGTAAATGTATACAAGCGGGAACTTGTGCGTGACATCAAAACAGCCTACTACCAATACTACCAGGCAGCACAGGCAGTTGCTATTTATAACAACGCCCTTTCGCTGATCAACGAAAACATACGCATCAACGAAAGCATGGTGCGCAATGGCATGCGCAATAACACCGCCCTCTATCGTGCGCAAACAGAGAAAGAGAAAACCGATGCGGATATCAACAAAGCCATTAACACCCGTCAGAATTCCAAAGCATATTTCAACTTCCTGCTAAACCGGGGACTGGACGAAAACGTAACGCTGGACAGCACCCTGCTGATCACGCCGGCACAACTGCCAGGCAAAGATATCAACGAGCGGGAGGAACTGGCTCAATATAAAAGTGCCACTACCGCATACCGGTTAAACGAACAACTACAACGTGCCTATCTTATCCCTAAGCTCAGCACTTTTATTGACCTGGGCTCACAGGGCACAGGCGCAACTTTCGATAAAAACACACGTTATTATCTCTTTGGCGTAAACCTGGAATGGAACCTGTTTGCTTCTCATAAATATAAATACAAGATCAAACAAGCCGCCAATGATGTGGAAACCATCACCAACGCCGCATCGCAGACAACTGATCAGTTACGCTTACAGCTATACCAGGCAGTTAACAACTATCAGACTGCATTAAGGAATTTTAAAACCGCACAAAGCCARCTGTCCTTTGCCGAAAGGTATTACCGCGATCAGATGAAAGTCTACAAAGAAGGGCAACTCCTGTATATAGAATTACTGGACGCACAGAATCAACTGACACAGGCACAGCTGCAAACTACCGTGGCACAGGCATCTGTGCAAACGGCCTATGCTGCAGTAGAACGTGCACAGGCATCTTACAACATTGATAATAACAACAACCAATAAACATACTTATATGAAAAATACATTGCTCCTGCTGCCTCTTTCCCTGATTTTGTATTCCTGCGGCAGCAAGCCGGCGGCTACCACCACACCTTCAGATACCATCCCAGTGAAAATAATGCCACTGGAAAAGCAAGGCACCGCAGTATCTATCAACGCATCCGGCCAGTTTACAACGGATGACGAAGTATATCTTTCTTTCAAAACAAATGGTATCATCAGCAGCATACTGGTAAAAGAAGGCGACCCGGTACACAAAGGTCAGCTCCTGGCAACACTGAACCTCACAGAAATAGATGCGCAGGTACAGAAAGACCAGCTGGCATTTGAAAAAGCACAACGGGACTATCAACGTATTGTTCGCCTGCATAACGACAGCGTAGCTACGCAGGAACAGCTGGAAAACAGCAAAACCACCATGGATCAGGCACGCCAACAGCTTAGTACCACCCAGTTTAACCGCAGCTATTCGGCTATTCACGCTACACAGGATGGATACGTATTGCATAAACTGGTGAGCAGCGGACAAATGGTGAATGCAGGTACCCCGGTGTTGCAAACCAACGGCGCCAGCAGCGCACATTGGTTGCTTCGTGTAGGCGTAAGTGATAGAGAATGGGCGCAGGTAAAAACCGGCGACAAAGCTACAATTGAAATATCCGGTGTACCCGGCGACAGTCTAACAGGAATGGTTACACGTAAATCTGAAGGTATTGACGCACAAAGCGGCACCTTCCTCATCGATGTACAACTCACCGGCAGCAAGCCCGCCGCTATCGCGGCCGGCATGTTTGGCCGTTGTCATATTAACGCTGGCGCTGTTACCGGCAGCACCGCCTGGAGCATCCCATATGCCGCCCTGCTGGATGGCAATGGCAGCAGTGGTTTTGTGTTCATTACCAACGACAATAAAACCGCACAGAAAATCCCGGTAACCATCACCGGTATGGAAAAAGAAAATGTGCTCATCAGCAATGGCATGGAACAGGCAAAGGCCCTTATCATTTCAGGTAGCGCCTATCTGAAAGATCAATCACCCATCCGCATCATCCAATAACACCTACGATCATGAAAATAGCTAATTATGCCGTCAAAAATTACCAGTTCACCCTGGTGATATTTATTATGATCATTGTGTTGGGTATCACTACCATCCTCAACATGCCCCGCTCTGAAGATCCGGAAATGAGAGCTCCACAATACACCGTTATTGTAGTGTATCCCGGCACCAGTCCTAAAGACATGGAAGACCTGGTAGTAGATCCGATGGAAAAAGAAATCTACGGCCTGGATGATATTAAACGGGTACGTACTTCTATCAGTGATGGAGTAGCCGTAATGCGGGTGGAATACAAATACAGCTCCAACGTAGACCAGAAATACCAGGAACTGGTAAGAGAAGTGAACAACAAGCGGAAAGATTTACCAGCAGACATTTACAGCATTGAAGTAAGAAAGCAGGAACCATCCGATGTAAACGTGATGCAGATAGCACTGATTTCTGAAAATGCATCCCGTGATAAACTCCGCTATTACGCAGATAAATTACAGGATGAACTGGAAAAAGTACCCTCACTGAAAAATGTAAAACTGCATGGCCTGCCCGAACAACAGGTGCGTGTAGAATTACAACTGGATAAAATGGCGCAGCTGCACCTGCCCGTTAACAACGTGATGGCGGCCATACAAAGCGAAATGGCCAATATACCTGGTGGCAGTATTGATGCCGGTGCGAAAAGCTTTAATATCAAAACCAGCGGCAATTATCAGAACATCGATGAAATCAGCAACACGATTGTATCTGCCGGTAATGGAAAAAATGTTTTCCTGAAAGACATTGCAAGGGTATACTATGGTTTTGAAGATGAGAAATATTTCGTCCGGCTCAACAGTCACCGCTGTGTAGTCGTTTCAGCTGCGCAGAAGTCCGGAGAAAACATTACCAAAACACAACTGCAGTATAAACCGGTCATAGAAAAATTCAAAAAAACATTGCCTTCCAATATTGACCTGGTGCAATATTTTGATCAGGCTGATGCAGTAAATAATCGTTTGAGCGGATTGGGCAAGGACTTCATCATCGCCATACTACTCGTGGCCTTTACCCTGCTGCCTTTAGGGCAACGTCCGGCATTGATTGTGATGATTTCTATTCCGCTGTCGTTATCTATTGGTATTGTGTTGCTGCAACTGTTTGGATTTAACCTGAACCAGCTGAGCATAGTAGGATTGGTAGTAGCATTGGGGCTGCTCGTAGATGATAGTATTGTGGTGGTAGAAAATATAGAGCGATGGATGCTTGAGGGACATAGTCGTATGGAAGCCACCCTCAAAGCCACGTCACAAATAGGATTGGCCGTAGTAGGTTGTACTGCTGCCCTGGTGATTTCCTTTATGCCCCTGGTATTTATGCCGGAAGGCAGTGGCGACTTTATCCGGAGTCTTCCGCTGGCGGTGATATTCAGTGTGCTGGCCTCTATGGCGGTGTCGCTTACCATCATCCCATTCCTTTCCAGCCGTTTGCTAAAAGAGCATACCGGTAATCCGGAAGGTAACCTGTTTATGCGTTTGCTCAAAAAGCTGATCCATGGCAGTTACGCGAAATTGCTGGATAAGGCATTACACCGTCCGGTGATCACGATGGTGGTATCCCTGGTTATTTTTGGTGCGGCAATAGGATTGTTTAAAGTGATTGGTTTTAGCCTGTTTCCTGCTTCCGAAAAACCACAGTTCCTGATCAATATATTTACACCGCCGCAGTCGAATCTGGTGTACACCAACGAGGTAGTAAAGCAAATAGAAAAAGAACTGAAACAGGAGACGATCATCAAATCTTTTGCCAGCAATATCGGGAAAGGCAATCCCCGTATCTATTACAACGAAACACAGGAAAACGAAAGAAGTGATTATGCACAGATCTTTGTGCAACTGGGTGAACATACCAGCCCGGCTGAAAAGACCAAACTGATCGAGTCCCTTCGTAAAAAATGGACGCCTTATCCAGGTGCTAAAGTGGAGGTAAAGAATTTTGAACAGGGACCACCGATGGTAGCACCGGTAGAAGTACGCTTATTTGGAGATAACCTGGATAGCTTACGTGCGATGGCTGCCAATGTAGAAAAGATGCTGGAAAAAACACCCGGTACTATTTACATCAACAACCCGGTAAGTACACTAAAGTCAGATATCCGTGTAAAGATAGACCGTGAAAAGGCGCAGCAGTTGGGCATTCCAACGGCCAACATCGACCGTGTGGTACGTTTAGCCATATCCGGTATTAACCTGGGTCAGTACAATGATCAGAACGACAATGATTATGATATCCTGCTGACCAAACAGAAAACGGGCAAACCAACGATGGACGTTTTCAAAGATCTGTATGTCAATAATAGTCAGGGGACCGCGATTCCGCTCTCACAGGTAGCACAGCTACAGCTGGAAACATCTCCCTTAACTATTAATCACCAGGAGAAAAACCGGGTAGTAGCCATAGGTGCTTTTATAAAGAAAGGTTTTCTGACAGACCAGGTGATCGGAGATGTGGTAAAACAGATGGATGCGCTGAAACTCCCTGCAGGCTATACTTACGAGATGGGTGGAGAAGTAGAGAGCAGGAAAAATTCCTTTGGTGGATTTATGAGTGTGATCATTGTTACCATCTTCCTGTTTGTTGCGGTATTAATTCTGCAGTTCAAAACTTTCAAGAGTATGCTGATTGTTTTGTCAGTGATTCCATTAGGCATAGTAGGTGCCGCCATAGGTTTGTGGCTGACAGGTAACTCCCTCTCCTTTGTGGCTATCATAGGCTTGATAGCGCTGGCAGGGATAGAAGTAAAGAATACTATTTTGCTGGTAGATTTCACCAACCAGTTGCGCATGCAGGGCAAACCTCTGGAAGAGGCCATACGGGAGGCCGGAGAAGTACGTTTCCTGCCCATCGTACTCACATCACTCACCGCTATCGGCGGATTAATACCGGTGGCTATATCTACCAATCCGTTAATTGCCCCACTGGCCATTGTGTTGATTGGAGGCCTGATCAGTTCTACGTTGTTATCGCGTATAGTGACACCCGTAGTATATAAGCTGATTCCACCCAAAATAGACGTGGTTCCTACAAATGGACATGGATCACATCATAAGAAAGATCTGCTGTTGCCACAGGATGCCATTTTACATCATTCATAATTGGTTTATGACTTAAAACAGAAGAAGCCTGCTTTATAGCAGGTTTTTCTGTTTTAAGTCGTCACGCATAGAAATACAGCTATTCGTTTGTCCAGCTATTTTTATCCATCAACGCTTTCAACATGTTTTTTTCTTCCGAAAACCGGTCACCTAAACCCAGCTGATCTATCAGGCTATAGCTATTCATCACTGCTTCCCTGCACCAGGGCATATCCTTCGCCAGGTTAAACAATTTTACAAAACCTTTCAGGTGTTCTTTCTTTTCTATCAGGTAATATGCGTGCTGACAACGGAATTGCGGGCTATAATAAAACTCCTCTCCTGCCCAGTTCCATACCTCTTCTGTAACATTTATATCGTCTTTCAGCCATGCAGCGGCGTAGATAGGTGAAGGCAGGATGTTGCCATCAAAACCCAACAACTCATAAACAGACAGCTCCAATGGCTTGTCTTTCGGTAACGTTTCGGCCAGTATTTCATTATAAATCCGGTGTGCTTCTTCCTGCTGATGAATAAAATGGTAAGTATCTGCCAGCACTATTCTGGCTCTTTTATGAGCAGGGTCCAATGCAATTGCTTTCGAGGCATTGGCACTGGCTTCCGCGTAGTTGGTCAGCACAAAGTTTGTTTTCGCCAAAGCCGACCAGTAATCTGCACTTTGTTCATCTGCCGCCGTCTGATGAGTGGTGGCCAGGCCCAAAGCTTTTTCAGGATAACGATCATCTGTGAACCGCTCGATGAGTTGCCATAGTTCCAGTTTACTACCCATAAACTGATCTAATATGGCATAAATAATTCCCCTGCGATCTGCGGCTGATTTAACCGTTTTCCAGGTAGCATATTGCTCCGGGAAAGCATCTGCGAAGGGCATGGCTTTCCCGGTATCGGGATTTTTCATACTTAAATTAACCGGCGCACCTGGTTTACAAATATATCTTGGCACTGTTGCCAGAAATTCCTGCTGAAAATTCTCCTCGGCTGAATAAGCCGGAGGAGTTGACAAAGCTGCTGTTTTACCAAATAGTTTTTTGAATAAATTCATGTTGGCTACGGATGGTTTTAACTTGTCATGGTTGGCATGGAAGCGGTATCATAACTGCTGTCGGTGTTCTTAAACCGCTATTCTCCGCCCACATTAAACACATATGCATTAAATATAATCAGTTAGTTTTAAATCCCCACAAAATTTTATCAGTCAACCATTTAAAATTAGTTCCTTACTTTTATGGCTAATTTGCTAGTCAACCATTCCTTTGAAAATTAGTTCTTATGAAAAAAATCTTCCTGGCATTTGCAACCATGCTTTTGGTGATTTGTATGAGTACACAATCATCGCAGGCACAATTAAAACGATTCAGTATTGGCCCTTTTGTTGAAGCGGGCTTTCCTGTAGGTGATTTCAGTAAGACCCATAATACCGGTTATGGTATTGGTTTAGGTGCTGATGTTAAACTGGTAGCAGGTTTAACGGCCGTAGGTTCTGTAAGCTACTTCCACTTCGGCGGTAAAAGTGTTACCACCAACAACTTTACCACTGATTACAAAGCTTACAATGTAGTACCTATCCGTTTGGGGTTACGGTACAAGCTGATCTCCATTCTGTATGTGAAGGTAGAAGGTGGTACTGTTCAGTATACCGGAAATGGCTATAACGGTGTAGGCGGACTCGTAGCACCAGGTCTCGGTATCCGTGTACTCGGTCTGGATGTAGAAGGCAAGTATGAAGCATGGTTCAAAGATGGTACACGTAGCTTCTTTGGCCTGAAAGCCGGATATAATTTTTAAGCTATTAGCCATTAGCTTTTAGGAAAATGCAGCGAAGAGCATCATTTGTTAATCTTCGCTGCATTTTCCTAAAAGCTAAAAGCTAATGGCTAATAGCTAGAACATCGTCGCTGTCCACGTTCTTTCAAACGCTTTACCGGGAGCTAACCGGTTGATCCCTTCTTTCTCTTCCAGTTCTCCGGTAGCGGTTACACTATCGGCAATACCACACCAGGGTTCAATACAAACGAAGTCGGCATCTTTCGCCGCCCATATTCCCATGTAAGAAAAGCCTTCGAAAGCCAGTGTTAATCCATGTGGTGTAGACTTGCTTTTAATGCTGATAGCGGTAGAGGCAAGGTCTTTGAACACCAGGGCATCCTGGTAGAACAATGATTTTTTCAGGGGCAGTTCGTGCGTATGCTGTAGCAGTGGTACAGGAGCCGTTTCTATTTGTCCACCTGGAGATAACGGCCAGCTACCGGTTTCTTCTTCCTTATTAAAATACAGGTAATAATCTTCGTAAGTAGTATCTGCTACCAGTGGCAATTTGAAGGCTGGGTGCGCGCCTACGGAGAAGAGTAATACTTTTTCATCTTTGTTTTCCACCTGGTAGGTTACCTGCAGCTGATCGTCCTGCAGGAGGTACTGAATGGTAAAATTAAAATGGAAAGGGTATACGTTCCTGGTATTTTTATTATCAGAGAGACGGAGACTGACATGTTCCGCTCCCTGCTCCGTCACCATAAACAGTTGCTCTCTGGCAAAGCCATGGCGGCCGAGGGTATAGGTTTGACCATTATAGCGGTAGGTATTGTCTTTAAGACCTCCTACAATGGGAAAGAGTACGGGACTTTTTTTGCCCCAGAAAGCGGGGTCACCGCTCCATAAATATTGCAGCCCCGTATCTTTACGGATAATGCTTTGTAATTCTGCGCCTTGTGGGTCAATCACAACGGTGAGTTTTTCATTGGAGATTTCTATCATGGTCTGATACTGTTATATAGTGGATATCTGCGAAGATAACCTGTAATTGGAACAAAGCTTTGTACCTTTGCCAGGTATTTTTTTTCTTAAAAAACGAAGGCATTATATGGAATCATTAAAAGGAAAGAAAGCCCTGATCACCGGCGGTGGCAAAGGCATAGGCCGTGCGCTGGCGGTAGCGCTGGCACAGGAAGGTGTTGACATCGCCCTGATGGGACGTAGTGCAGGTTCACTGGAGGAAGTGGCCAAAGAATTAACCGGCATGGGGGTGAAAGTGGCATATGCTACTGCTGATGTAAGCGACATGAACGCGGTCAACACCGCTGTTGCACATCTCACAAAAGAACTGGGAGACATTGATATCCTGATCAACAATGCAGGCATTGCAGCTTTTGGTGGTTTCCTGGAACTGGAACCGGCACAATGGGAGCAAATCATCCAGGTAAACCTGATGGGCGTATATTATGTAACCCGTGCCATATTACCGGGTATGATAACCAGGAAAGCAGGTGATATCATCAATATTTCATCTACAGCCGGGCAACGTGGAGCTCCGCTTACGAGTGCCTACAGCGCTTCTAAATTCGGGCTGCTGGGATTAACGGAATCCCTGATGCTGGAAGTGAGAAAACATAATATCCGGGTGAGTGCTTTAACACCGAGTACGATTGCTACGGATATGGCAAAAGACCTGAATTTAACGGATGGTAATCCGGACAAAGTATTACAACCGGAAGATCTGGCGGAATTTGTTGTGGCGCAGCTGAAGCTAAACAGAAGAGTGCTGGTAAAATCAGCGGGGTTATGGTCTACTAATCCTTAAGTGATTTGATGTTAGTTGCTGATGAATATGTTCATCAGCAACTAACATCCTCTATAAATTATTTACGGATGCGGTAAGCATATCCGATAGATGCTGTAGCAGCACCGGTATTGTTTTTACCATTGGCACTTCCTTTCTGAATATTGAGGAAGCCGTAGTTTCCTCCGCCTTCCACAAATACCTGGCTACGACCAAAGAGGTAAGCCAGTCCTACGTTTCCGCTTACACCGAAGTTGAAGGTGTTCAGCTGATCTTTGATGTCTACGTTTTGGTCGAAAGACTGTTGGCCTATTGGCTGTGTAGCTTTTTCATCCAGGAAAACGGTGGTACTACCGCCGGTGATATCCTGTTTACCACTCAGCAGAAATCCAAAGAAAGGGCCTGCATCTACATATAAACGCAGGGGTGATTTCGGTCCCAGGTTCCAGCCAAATTTAGCCAGAATAGGCACCATCAGGTAGTTAAGTTTTGCCTGACTTTTGAAATCTGCATAGAGATAAGTGGTGCCGGGAGGCAACTGGCCTGCCTGTTGTGGCGGAACCGGAAATGCCTGCAATCCATTCTTTTTGCCACCCTGTGAAGAGTAGCTGATCATTGCTTCGATAGAGAAAAGTTTGCTGATGTGGTATTCCCCGAAAATACCGAAGTCGGGGCCCTGACGGGAGCTGTAACCCTTATTGAGGGGATTTTCTTCACTGCCACCCGCCGTAAGATTTGGAATACTGATGCCTCCTCTTACGCCGAGATCAATTTGTTGTGCGTAGGCGGTGGTGCCAAAAAACATGACAATAGCCGGCAAAAGCCATTTAAAAGAGCTTTGGATTTTCATAATTAATAAGAATTGTAAACCCAATTTACTAATTATCTCACATTACTCAACCAACCGGCCACAAACAATAAAACATCCCGGGCATCCGGTTCATTATGCATTTCATGATACATACCCTCCCATTCCCTATAAGTGAGCAGTGTAGCGGAGGCCCGCTGCGCAAAGAGCCGGGAGCCTTCCACAGCAGTAAATTCATCGGCATTGCCATGAATAAGTAAGGAGCGGGCTTTTAATTCTGCCGCGTGTAACAGGCACCAGGCGCCATTTTGAATCATATCATTGGCCAAACGCAAACTGAGTTTATCATGACGCAAAGGATCTGCCTTAAACTTTTCCACTGCCCTCTTATCATGTGAAATTTTATTAATATCGAGCCCCTGTTTAATACGGAGATTAGGCGCTATTGCACTCAATACCTTCAAGGTCCCTTTCAGGAAACTACCAGGACGCATACCAATGATCAGCGCGGGTGCCGAAATCACCGCTGCCTGGATATCCGGCTGTCTTCTGAGTAAGAAACCCGTTAATACACCACCGCCCATACTATGGCCATACATCACGACTGGCTTACCATAAGTATTCTTTACATAACCCAGGAATGCCTGCAGGTAATCAAACATAAATTCAAAACCTTTAGAGCCTCCTTTGGGACCATCACTTTTACCATGCCCATAATGATCAATGCCAATCACCGCAAAACCCTCTTTCATAAAGAATGCGGCCACATGATCGTAACGGCCAATGTGTTCTCCGATCCCGTGTACAATAGTCATTACCCGGTCAAGATTTTCGGGGATCCAGTTGATACCATGAAACTTTGTGTGCTGGTAATTCCAGTAAAATTCATTCATAGCCGGAGTTTAGCTGGTGCAAAACGAAGATAAAGAATATCTTTATCCCCTATTTCAACCAGATAAAATTAACTGAAACACACACATGAGTAAGCAAGCAACCACATCACCGGTATACTCCATTCCTTTAAGTTACCGTAAGATGGAAAATCTCCATATTGTTTTCTGGCTATTGAAAGATATCAGCTGGTGTATGATCTGGAAGCCCCTGGGCGTTGCCATGATCTTTCCAACGCTGATTATCTCTATCGTTATTGCGTGGCGCACCCGTCAGTTTATGTCTGAGCTATGCCACAACGTAGCCATCACCGTTTGGATTTCGGCGAACTCCTACTGGATGATCAGCGAGTTCTTTCATTTTGATACGCAGGTAATTATGGGCAATATTACCTATAAGCATCTGGCACTGATTCCTTTTGTGACGGGCATTTTAATACTGGCTTATTTCTATCTGTATTACCAGCCAAGACATAAAGAAGAAACAGAAGTGATTACTGAATAAGGTGTGTATGGAGTAACACTCCTATTTTTTGTTCGAGTAGTGTTTTCTTTTCTACCGTCATATTAATGAGATAATAATTATCCCCGCTGCAGAGTGCATCCCATCTCCACTCCAGCTGGCTGCTACTGCGGCGGGTACTGTTTTCATACCACCAGGCGGTGTACAATGTGCTGTTTCCCTTTCTTAATTCCGCTGTATACATTTTCACGCCCTGCATCGTCTGTTCCTTTACATTAAAAAATTCAAAGCCACTCCCCTTCCAGCAAATCATAGGTTGATGATCGGTAAAATAGAAGCCTGGAATAGGTTTGATATACAGCAAGGCATCAGCAGCTGTTTGTTTAACCACGTGGTCGGCTTCAATGGTTTGCAAATAACCTGGCAGTGTTTTTACTCGGCTGTTGCTGTCCATATCACTTCCGGCATTATTCCTTTTTAAATAATATCCGGCTACAATGCCCAGCAGGAGCAACAGCTGCAGTACAAGTCCATACCTGTGC
This sequence comes from Chitinophaga sp. RAB17, assembly GCF_052114225.1. NCBI lineage: Bacteria > Pseudomonadati > Bacteroidota > Chitinophagia > Chitinophagales > Chitinophagaceae > Chitinophaga > Chitinophaga sp. RAB17. The sequence goes on from NZ_JBFREI010000003.1 coordinate 239,425, forward strand.
GGAGCCGCAAAGGTACGCTCCATCGCTGCTTTTCCATACCGCTGCAATAACCATTTAATTCCGGGTATCAGGGGAAGTATGACATAGATAAGCAGCGATAAAATACCCACTGCATCATGTGCAGCCGTGTCGGGTGGCAATGCAAATTGTACCAGCAAAATGATGCGAAACAAGTTGGCTATAATGTTTAAACCTATAATGCCCGTTAGTACCAGGCCGACAAGAATTCCCGGGAGCGTTTTCTGATACCTGCGCTGATAAAAGGCGATCAGCATCACCCCCCAAAGCAGGGAGGTAAGCATCATCTGCAATCCCATACAGGCAACATCCACTGTAAATTCATTGTGTCCCAGCTGAATTACATTGCCGTTAATGGTAATACTGGGATTAACACCTGCCAGCATTTTTCCAGCCATCCCGGTGAGCCATAGTCTCAGCGGAAAACTAAACACGTTAGCGGCATAGTCTATTGCCGGTGTAACCAGTATAGCAGTAATAAAGGTGAGCAGATGAATGCGTCCATAAAAATACTCTACTACAAAAAAGATGGCGGAGGCCAGCGCAGCATAACGTAAAGTAAACACCGGCAGCTGCCACGACAGCAATAAAAAAAACATTGCCACCCAGCCGCAACGCATACTGCCTACGCAGGTACGATCTATCCGGAATACCATGACCATGGCTACTACACACAATATGAAAAAAGTGTTGTGCCAGGCAAAATAGGCATGTAGCTGCATGATACCTATTACTAAGTAAACCGCCAGTAACCATGATGCCGGCAGTTTTGCCCCCCTGCTTATACATCGTTTATACAATAACGTTAGCATATATTCTTCCTTTTCGGGAACAGCAACTTCTCAAATCTGACATAGGTCAATAGTAACACGGCTACAATGAACAGCGCCCATTCATGCGGTTCCGGAACAGCCCCATGTCCGTGTAAGGAAGCATTTTTCAATGTATTCCCATCATCTTTGATATCAAATTTATCATAATCTGCCTGCGTTTCCAGTACAATCAAACTGGATAATGGAGACACGATATACGCCTGTTTTGCCGCCTCGATGAGGGTGGTATCGTTGTTGAGGTCTTTTGCTGTAACGCGCGGTCCCAGTTGTTGCATCACATGATTATACACAAACAGTCGTGCCAGGTGATCAGGGCCATGTGCAAGGGTGCTATCTGTACTTCTTGTAATGCGCATACCTGCCTGGGCCATAATCAGCTGTGAAGTATCTTCTTCCGGTTTCAGAAAACTATTTTTATTTAGTTGAGATAATAACTGCGATGTTGTTCCTTTTTCGTAGATCAATGACCGTGATTCCTTCAGGGTAGCCAGGTAAGGTGAAAGGGCATTACCAATATCGTATAGTCGTACGGGTTGCCTGGTAAAGAAAGTACGCAAACTATCCCGGAACCCCGCGTCTTCCAGGTCGCCCAGTTGTGGAGAAATACTTTCGGAAGCAGTAATTACCATAGCACTGGCTGCATTAATGATATGGTGAAACGGGAACAGCGAAAAGCGAAGCTGTTGCAGTTCATCGAATAATTCCTTCTTATTATTTTCTGTTAAGGCTATCATTCCCTTTTGTGGATGAAATATCCACACTGCTTTGTCTTTCAGCTGTGTCGTTATTTGCTGATAATCGTTGTATTTCCAGCTACTATTGACGTCCAGGTAATAATTTTCCGGCGCAAAAAATTCGTAAGCAGGTGTATACGGCAGCAACGTATATCGCTGGTCGTTAAAGCTGAAAGCAGTATTGTCTATAGGTTCCTCCGGAATACTTAGCTCCCAGTCTGCATCATAATTACCTTTACGATTAATGGTGCTGCTTTTACCTGGATGGAATCCGGATGGAAGTGTCATTTCCCTGGGCCAGTTATCCATATTCAGGTTGACCTCATACTTAGCCTGATCGTGTACCGGTCCTTCAAACCAGGTGGGTTGGTATACCAGTTTACCTTGCTTCACCAGCAGCGGAGAGGTGATACCTATTTTAAATTTCCGGGTATCCTGCACGGGTACCGGGAATACGCGTACGACTACCCGATTTCCTTCCTGCCAATGAACTACAGAAGGGTCGCGGTATTGAACACCAACAATATCTTTATAAGCTGCCTGTGCTTTTTGCCTGGTAGTGAGTATCCCCTTTTCTTCCTTCCCATTGATCCATAACGACAAAGAAGTAACAACACCCCCTTCAGGTAAATGGAAAGTATAAATAGCTTCTTCGTTTTGTGGCCAGCCCCTTTCGCTCTTGTTGGCTACGGTGATCGTGTTCTCCGTATAGGCCAGGTGGTAACGTGGCCATAGATCAGCCATGGTGCTCACTTTCGTAGTGGATAAGTCTTTTCCGGTCCAAAGACGATCTTCTGCAAAATGTCGCTTGTCGTATATTACACTAAGGATATTCAGTCTGTCTTCTTCCGGTATGTTGGTGGCCCCAAATATAAAAGCGGATGTAATGAACAGCGGATCATGTTTTATTTCGCCATCATATTCCTTTTGTGGCATAGACCAGAGGTTAAAGCTATCCCAACTTCCAGGGGCCATATAAATAATACCTGTTTTCAGGATCTTTTCCGTCATGAAATTATGCGGCAGCTTTTGTGCAACACTCACCCAGGCTGGCAATTCTGTTGGTCTGTCGCCCACACTGAAAACATCCTCCATGGCTTTTATGTTTACTGCATATAATAATGCGTAAGTGGTGATAATGGCCATAGATAAGGCAAGCATAAATAAATAAATGACGCGGTAACGAAACACCGGCCATATCAGTTTTTGAACCATTCGCAGGTTAAACCATAAAAGGAATAGCGGGGAAAATGTAACAATAGAAATGCCAATAGCAATCAGGCCAATCAGACTGATAACATACATATCCAGCAGATAGCAGGCCAGGTAAACCGGTGCCAATAATGTGAAACCCAATACCGCGCTTTGCAGGCACTTTACCCATTCCGGCCATTGTTCAAAGAAACAAAACGCCATGATGTTAACACACATCATTACCAATATAATAGCAAACCAGGTAGCTGTTGATTTAAATACGGATATCTCATTATTGATGGTATAAGCATCCAGCAATAACAGGACAACGAATATGGCTACCACTTTTCGTCTATGAGGGTTTCGTTTGAGCTCACCACCGAACCAATTGGCAAAGAACCAGATTAATACGATAAAATGATTTATCAGAAAATAGGCTTCCGATTTGGGGTTCCCTATCCGGTAAGAGGATAATACAAATACGAGTACTGAACAGCATAGTGATACCAGGCCGATGGTAATTATTATCGGCTGGCGTTTGGAAATTCCAACTTCCATATATAGGTTTTGAATACGGAGGTAAAGCTATAAAATAAAAAGCACTTTGTAATACAAAGTATAAATATATTTTTGAGTTTTTGGAGAAAATGGGGAGATGATCATTGATAATCAGCGATCATCTCCCCCACTTCTTTCAAAAAACGGAAAAAGTGAATAGTTATCTTGCCGGTATCCGATGATGGTATAGGATGAATCGCGGTTCCTACCGCTTCAATTTATCAGGAGCCTGCAATTTGTGCATTACAGTTTTATCCAGGGACAATCGGATAATATTTACCGAAAGTGGTGGCACGGTCCAGTTGAATTGCGCGCCTGCATTAGCAATGGTGGTTGTATGTGGCATATAGGCAGTAGGCCGGTCAAAAGAATTTTCCGCTTCCGGTGTATCGGCTGTCAGCGTGATGACCTGTGCTATGGGATGAACAGCTTGAGCGCCATCCAGTTGAATATCGGCATTCACTGGTTGTTCACCGGCATTGACTATTTTCAGAATAATATCTCCGTTTTTTTCATCTTCCCCGGCGATGGTGAACAGCTTTTGTGGTTCCTGGTAAGTCATCAATAAGGTATCCTCTAAATAACATTTTACCTCACTGTTGCCTACTTCCAGCCGGATATTATACCAATGGTCTGATGTCAATGGAGATTTCAGTCTCACCGGGTTACTGATACCTGCTACCTCATACCCGTCCGTGAGACTTTCAAATACCGCATGAGAGTTCAGCCATGATCCTATATGAGCGCGCAAACAGGTATTGGTATCTTTCACGGCAAACGGAATAATGAAAGCATTTACCCCACCCGTTTTACGTGCTTTCAAAGTAAGCGTATAGGCGTTAAAGTGATGATTTTTCAATACGGCCAATTGCTGGGCGCCTTCCACGGTTTGCGCGATAATGCCACTGGCTTGCTGCCAGTTACCCCGCACCGGCAGCCATTCCTTTAAACCGGTGGATGAGCTGCTGTGATATACCGTATCTTTGTTTTGTACGACTACGATATCCTTATACGCTGCTTCCGTATCCCAGGTAGCGAGACCAATGCCACCGGCAAACTTCGGTTGTTCCGTTGCCTCGGTCTGAATGCTGGTCGTCACCGGGAAATTGATGGTGGCTTTATAATCATTAAGCATATTAAGCGCATAGTAAGAAATGCGGCCAAAGCTGGCGGCGGCGTTAAAATGAATAAGGTTCACGGGCCAGTCCACATCATGCTCATTCACCAGCAAGGGGGCATAGCTACTCATGTTTACCAGGTCGCCGTTTTTCTCCATGCTCATCACGTATACCGCATCACTCAGGGCGGCACGCAGGTTGCCATTGCCTACACCGGCATTGGTGGCATATTCTCCCACATACATTTGCCAGTGGCCTCGTTTATACTGATCAAAATGATCAAAGTTGCGCAGGCTCCAGCCGGCATCTTTATATGCATGTTCATCTACGATGTCTGTATGTTGCATACTATCCAGTGTATGCCGGTTTACGTCACCAATGCCCATGCTGGCTATGATACCTATCCGGGGATACCTGGCGTGTATGGCGTCATAAAAACGGTTGTATCGCTTAGCGTAGCCGGGGCCATGCTGTTCATTACCTACTTCTACATACTTCAATGGAAAAGGCGCCGGGTGGCCGTTGGCAGCACGTTGTTTACCCCAGCGCGAGGTAACCGGGCCAATAGCATATTCAATAGCATCGAGTGCATGCTGTATCACCGGTGCAATGCTATCGTCCGGAATAAAGGTGCCACTGCGGTATTCACAGGATATGCCCACATTGAATACGTACAGCGCGGCGGCATTAATATCTTCACAAAACTGCAGGTATTCGTGATATCCAAATCCATTGCTGCTCCAGTAACCCCAGGGGCTATACGTTGGTATGCGCTGCTCAAGTGGTCCCAGCGTAGTTTTCCAGTCTGGCGCACTTTCCACCGTAATACCTTCTACATAGCAGCCACCGGGCCAGCGCACAAAGGCAGGCTTCATTTTTTTGATAAGGGTAGCCAGGTCTGCCCGCATACCATTAGGCCGATCGCGGAAAGTATGCACCGGAAAGAGCGACACCATATCGAGCAGCAGGGTACCGGAGTGCTGAAAGGAAAGTACCAGTCGCGCATCCCGGTCAGTATCCTTTGCGGTGAGTATGGCAGTGTACTTTTTCCAGTTGGCCTTTGTGGCAATCGCAAAAGTAGTATCCGCGAGTACCCTGCCGCTGGCTGTTTGCAGAGAAACACGCACATTGCCGGTATAACCTTTGCTGCCGTTGGCAAAAAGAGATAAACGATATGGAGATCCTTTGGTGATGTTCATACCCCAGAAACCTTCGTTTACCAATGCAGCTTCATTACGTATATCCGTATCAGTTACCTCCACCTGCATAGCATGCGGAGTAGCTTTGTGTAAGGGATGATCGCTGACAATGGATAACTGTACCTTGGCATTTCCTTTTTCTTCCGCATGCCAGGCTGGCCATTGACTTTGCAGGGGCCATTCCATTTTCCAGTCGGATGACTGTCCGTTAAGCATAAAATGCGGCTTCAGCGGAAAAGGTTGCAGCCATCCGTTTTTCAATTGTGTACCTGCAGGAATGCAATGGTCTTCGAAGCCGCGGTTCTGTACCATTTCCGCATAAAGTCCTCCTTCGCCGGCATGACTGATTTCTTCAAAGAAAATACCGTGCAGGGTAGCTGGTACTACAGCACCTCTTACAGCGGTATTTACATGGATGCTGGCTCTTGATTGAGCTATAGCAGCACTACACCCCATCAACAGAGCGATGGCAGCAAAATGGCCGTATTTCATGCGTATAATTTGTTATTCCACGATCCACTCATGTATACCACTTGCATTTTCTGCAGGTAATTGTACTTCGAGTTTTAACGCAGTTGTTGTAACGGGTTCAAAGGTGATGACGTTGTATTTATCTTTCTCCACGACATAGGGTGTCTTATTCTTCACCGGTATCCAGTCAGTTCCCTGTTTGTAATAGAGCTTCCAGGCGGCGGGAATGCGGCAGCCTCCAAAAGGGCCATCATCATACCAGTATACTTTGGAGCTGCTAACGGTATAGGTGCTGTCAAAGTCGTAGCGTACCCATTCTGTGCTGCCTTTGGCTGGCCACCAATGTAAATAGAGGGCGCTGTTATCTTTGGAATCTTTAGGTTCGTACTGATCATTCAACGCCATAAACATGCGCTGATTTTTCACTGAAGCGCTGATTTTGCTTTTAGATGCAATGGTGGGCGCTGGCTTGGGACGGGCCGCGGAAGATTCAAAAGGTATCCATACCGTCATTTCTGCAGGACCACGATTGGCCCATGCGTAATATGGTATAGCCGTTACCGTTTGCGTGCTGCTGATCAGTGAATCTGAGTGCAGTTGTCTGCTGGCCGAACTACCTGTCATTTGCAGGGTCATCACTCCATTGAGCAGGGTTGGCTGGAAGACAGTATTCACATCAGCCTGTTTGCTGACTACAATATTCTGCACAGTAGCATCTTTATTATCCGGGCCTTCCAGGCAAAACATCACAGGGCCCCGCTCCAGGGCAAAGCGGTCTTTATCATCTTTTACCGGTGCTGCTGCCAGCACTTTCTTTACCTGCATGGGGAAGTCTACCACCACTTTATCTCCTTTTTTCCAGGTACGGCTGATCACAGCATAGCCTTTATCCACGGTGTACACCACCGGTTTACCATTCAGTAAAACAGGGATATTCACAGCAGCACTATCATCCTCAAAATAGAGATTACCGGGTACGGGCCTGTTTTCCGCCCATCCGGGAATACGTACTTTCAGGTTAAAGGCAGTAGGTTTGGTGGTATTGATCGTAATTTCATCTTTACCATTCCAGGGGTAATCTGTTTGTTGCACAATATTAACTTTCCCTGCTTTCAGCTGTATACTGGCAGAGTCACCTACAAACAGGTTTACATACAGGTCATTATCTTTCTGTGCATATACATACCCCGGCATAGAAGGCAGGAAGCGGGTCATATTGGAAATACAACAGGCGCAGCCAAACCAGGCACTCCGCTGGTGTTGTCCCATGGAGGCGAGTGGGTTGGGATAAAAGAAGCGATCACCACTTAATGATACCCCGGACAGCAATCCATTATACAGCGTGCGTTCCAGCACATCGATGTATTTGGCATCACCATGGAGCAGAAACATCCGGCTGTTCCAGTATACATTGGCAATAGCTGCACAGGTTTCTGCGTAAGCGGACATATTGGGCAACTCATATGCGGCACCGAAAGCCTCTCCCGCACCAGTTGCACCAATGCCACCAGTGATATATAACTTCCGCTCTACCACATCTTCCCAGATATCATCAATGGCGCTGAGGTATTGCCGGTCGCCTGTTAATGCCGCCACGTCCGCCATACCGGTATACATATACGTAGCACGCACCGCATGTCCTACGGCTTCATGCTGTTCCGTTACTTTTTTATGCGACTGGCTGTACTCCTGGCTATACTTCGTTCCGGGACCGCGTACATCCAGGAAAAATTTAGCAAGGTCCAGGTAAGATTTATTACCGGTTACGCGGTATAACCTCGTGAGACCTGTTTCCACGATCTGATGGCCCGGAAACTTTTCTTCCTTACCCCAGCCAAAAACACGCACCAGCAGGTCCGCGTTCTTAATAGCGATGTTGAGCAATGTCTTCTTTCCTGTGGCCTGGTAATGTGCTACAGCTGCTTCAAACAGGTGACCTGCATTGTAGAGTTCATGACTGAGGTCTTCTTCCTTCTCCCAACGTTTGCTGCCAATCCATTCATGTGGTTTTGCTGCTTTCACCGTACGAAAGGTATAGAGATAACCATCTTTTTCCTGGGCAGCACCGATGATACTGATGAGTGTATCCAGGTATTTTTCCAGGCCGGGATCCGGCTGCACCTGCAGTCCGTAGGAAGCACCTTCAATCACCTTATAAAGATCTGTATCATCAAAAGTATACTCCGTTAGTTTATCACCGGAAAGTTTACCCGCGGCACGCAAAAAGTTATCTATTCTGCCTGTTTTTTTACATTGCTCCAGTGTATACGGTATCGTTACACCGGCGTTGGTCCTTATTTTTGGCGCCCAGAACTGGTCGTTTACCCTTACCTGGGTAAAGGCCACCGGCCTTATCGGATAGTCTTTTTGCAGCTGCGCTTTTAATGCAGTGTTGCTGAGCAACATACCCGCACCAGCCATCGCCATCTTTCCCAAAAATGATTTCATACCTTTTTATCTTTATAAACACCTAATATAATAATTTATAATTGTCAATTAAACAATTATATATCCTAACATGCGTTTTGACTCAATTCATTGTTCTTACTCATCTCATCCGGATAAACAGGCCTGCTAAAAGGTCGGTTCAAACAGGTCATTTTAATTGTCTCAATGACATTTAAAAGTATTCATAAAAAAAGAGGAATACTGCGTAAATATTAACGGGTATTCCCTGTATTTTATCAATCCCGGGTAGCGCAGCAGCATACACTATGCAGCTGCAGGCGCGCCTGATAAGTTGAGTCCATAGCAACATAAAAAAGCCGGGGCTGGAAAGCACCCGGCGTATTTCCGTTATAGCTTGTAAAAATGCCAGGTACTGACAAAATCTTTGGGTACTGGTTTATTCAAAAGAATCGCCCTTAACATTTCAATGGGCATCATATTCTCTTTCAGCACGGCATCATGGTATTGTTTGTAAGACATTTTTCCACTGTCTACCAATTCTTTTTTCAGTGCTTCGAACTGCAATCCTCCGATCATATAAGCGATCTGATACAGCGGACTATAACCGCCCACAAAAGAGCGCCGTACCTCTCCTTCTGCATTGGCCCGCTCATGTCCTACACGATCAACGAGGAAGTCGATACATTGCTGCGGTGTCCATTTACCGGTGTGGTAGTTGATAGAAAAGATGATCCTGGCACAACGGTGCTTACGCCAGAACAACATGCCGATGCGGTCTTCCGGTGTTTTAGCAAAGCCCTGATCCCAGAGCAATCTTTCCCAGTACAAAGCCCATCCTTCAATCCAGAAAGGTGTTTCAAAATGACGGTATGCTTTGTAACGGTTCTGCATAAACTCCTGCAGTGCATGTCCGGCCAGCAATTCATGGTGTACGGTAGCACGGGAGAAGTGTGGATTATTACCCCGCATGCTCATCATCTTATCTTCATGACTCATGCTACTAACCGGATAGGATACAATAAATTCTTCTCCGCCTAAAAAGAATGGATTTACCAGTTGCCTTTCCGGCGACATCATGTTCATGCGCCAGGTTTCTTCTGCCAGTGGCGGCAGTGTGATGAGGTCATGCTGTTTGAGAAAGTCGATGGATTCATTATAAAGTTGCATCATGGCAGCAGGCTGGTCGGCCGGCGGTACGTAGCTGTTCTTCACTTTTTCCATGGCCGCCTTCCAGTCGGTACCCAGCCCCATTTCACGGGTAGCTTTTTCCATTTCTGCGTCACACCAGGCAAATTCTTTATTGGCAATGGCCAGCAGTTCTTCCGGCGTGTAAGGGATCATTTCCTGCTGCAATCCCCTGATCAGCTGTGTTCTGCCAATAGGGTGACCAATAATACCGCTGCCATCATCCGGGAGCTGCCCACTGCTTTTCTCTTTAGCGGCGAAAGCAGCCCCATAGCCACTTAAGAGGCTATCCAATTGTTTATAGGGAGCAGGTATCCACCAGGAGAAAAGCGGATCATATCCGTTGTAAAAAGAAAACACGCTGCCAAGCGCATTTCGCAAGTCTTTTACAGTAGCCTTACTCCGGCGTATCTGTACAATAGAGATGCCGCTATCATGTTCCAGTTGTTGTCTGCTTTTGTTAACTTCCTTTGCTATTTCGTTGAACTGTGCCGCCAATACCGGTGCATCCGGTTTGGCGCCGCGGCGGCGGCTTTGCTCTACCTGGTAAATTTTATCTGCAAAGGGAAACCACTTTTTCACCTGGGCATATTCCTGTTGTGCCTCGGACAAATCCTCCGCTGCAGCAGCCAGCTTGCGTTTAAACAGCGTATAATCTACCTGTGTCCCTACATTCAATGCGGCGTAGTTCAGCTGCTGCAGGCGTTGCTGATAGCTCTTAATGAGCGTGGCGAAGCGGGCAAAACGTTCCGGTGAATTCTCTACAAAATAAAAGCGGTTCAGGATACCGGCATCTGCCTCATACTGTACCATGATATTATTGACCTCACTGGTTTGTGCGTAAAGGTCATTATCAGCGGATTGTGCGGATACGATCACCTGCTGTAAGAGCAGCACAGCGATCAGTGGAAATATTTTTTTCAAGGTGGTCAGGTTTTACTCGTTAACATTTCTATCTGGTGGTGTGGCTTGTAACAGGTGCTGCACAAAAAAATCGCGGCGTTTAATACGGCCGTAAGGACCGCCATCACTATGTCCCATGCCCGGAACCGGCAGGAATTCAAACGTCTTTCCTTTCTTTATCAGGGCATCTATTACACGGTAAGTGGATTCAGGAGGTACATTCGTATCCGCCTCTCCTACTATCAATAAAAGGCTACCCTGCAATCTGCCGGCATTGGTGACATTGGATTGTTCTTCGTAATGCTTGCCAACCGGGTATCCCATCCATTGTTCGTTCCACCACTGCTTATCTACCCGGTTATCGTGACAACCGCAGGAAGCCACGGCTGCTTTATAAAATTCAGGATGAAAAAGGAGTCCACCCAACGCATTTTGTCCGCCGGCAGAAGTGCCATATAGGCCTACCCGTGATGTATCCACAAAAGGGTATTTCCTGGCGAGTGCTTTGATCCACAAAATACGATCCGGGAAACCTGCGTCTGCGAGGTTTTTCCAGCATACGTCATGGAATGCTTTTGAGCGGTTAGCCGTTCCCATACCATCTATCTGTACCACAATAAAACCCAGATCTGCCAAACTTTGCATGTCGATATAATAACTCATAAAGCTTTTGGGTACAAAAGCGTCCTGCGGACCGGCATAAATATTTTCCACTACCGGATATGTTTTAGTGGAGTCGTAGTTCGATGGCCGGCACATCACACCCCAGATATCTGTCTTCCCATCGCGGCCTTTGGCAACAAATGGTACAGGGAAGGGAACGCCGGTAGTCTGCCAGGCGCTTACATCTGCTTTTTCCAGTACAGTAATGAGTTTTCCATCAGCCGTACGGCGCAGTTCATTTACCGGCGGCACATTTACCTGTGAGTACTTATCTATATAAAATCTTTTATCGGGAGAAAAGAAAACGAGGTGATTACCGGTGGCAGGAGTCAGGTCCAGCAGTTTACTACCGTTGAAGTCTATACGATAATAATGAATAAAGTAAGGATCTTCCCCGGCATTCCGGCCACTGCCACGGAACCAGATTTCTCTTTTTTGGGCATCTACGCTGTCCACCTCTCTTACAATCCAATCTCCTTTGGTGATCTCGTTCTTTATTTCCCCGGTAAGGGTGTTCACAAGATAAAGGTGCTGCCAGCCATCCTTCTCAGAGGTCCACAGCAGTTCATTGGTTTCGGGGAGGTAGTGGGTGTATATCCGCGATTCGTAGATGAACGTGTTCGTTTTTTCCTCCAGTATCGTTCGGGTGTTACCGTTAGTTGCATCTACTTCTATGATGCGGAAGCGCTGATGCCCACGGTCTGCTTTTTCGTACAGGAAGTATCGGGCATCGGGTTGGCGCCAGTGCAATACCGGTGCATCAAAGAAATCAATGATGTCGGTGTTTACTTTGGCGGTAGTTTTGCCTGCCAGGTTAAACACGTACATTTCATAGGTGGTAAAAGGGTCACCGGGTTGTTTATAGGGTTGCGAACGCAGCTGTCCGCGGGTAGTTCCCGGTACATCCGTCAGGATATAATATACGGAAGAATCCTCTACCGGGTGGATGCGATAGCCCACCAGGTACTTGCTGTCTGGCGACCAGGCCAGAGCGCCGTAGCTTTCCCTTGTTGTGTCGCCATCCTTTGTAAAGGGGATCACTGACCCATCCTGCAGGGAGCGTACGTAGACATTGCCATTGATGGTGGTAGCCACCCATTTCTTATCGGGGGAGACACTGTCGGTGGCAAAACTCTCCCAGCGGCTGGGCTCCCGATGTTGGAAAGGTCGGGAGGTGGATTTAGGCCCCGACAATTTTGCAAATTTTGCAGTATCGGTAATGACTTCTTTTTTGCCGGTAGCGGCGTTCACGAGGTAATAAGTCTTAATACTGTCTTTGCTATCAGTCACATACCAGAATGAGGTTCCTCCCGGCAGCCAGTTGGCATCTACATTATGCTTAAACACCGTTTTCCGGGTGATGCTATCCAGTAACCGCACCTGGCGATATCGCTGCAGTATATCCGCATGTGTGGGTAAATAGGGCGTTGGCTTGCTTTGTTGTGCCTGCAGCAGCCCACCGGGGATGCCCAGTAACAATAGCAAAAAAAGAAACTTCTGGTACTTCATAAATAATTCTGATCGGCTGTAAATAAATGTATACCTGACAGTTATTAAAAATACACTGTTTGAATATTTTTTAAAAGTACTATCCACAATGCGTAGTTTTTGAACGATTTTTAATAACTTGTTCTCATATCTTCACCTAAATTTGGCCACAAAGCCTTCAAAGGTGTTAAAAAAAGAATAATGTAACTACATGAAAGTATTACAGTTTACAATACCTGTAGCGCACGACAAAACCATTATCACGCAAAAAGATTCGCTGCCAGCTTTCTATCCGCACCTGCACCGTCATGAAGAAATTCAGCTCACCTGGATTCAGCACGGGCACGGTACGTTGATTGTGGAAAACAATATGCATGCTTTCTGGTCGAATGAAATTTACTGGTTAGGCAGTAATCAACCTCATGTATTAAAGAGCGAAGAGTTGCCTTTTGGCAGTAAGAACAAAAAGAATGTGCAGGCGCTGACCGTATTTTTCAATCCTGAAGGTAAGCTGGCGCCATTGTTTGAGCTGCCGGAATTCAAAAAGATCAAGTCATTTGTAGAGCAGTCCCGTAACGGATTTAAGATCCCGGAAGTGCATGTACTGGATATTTCGAGCCGTATGCTGAAGATCCATCAGTCGCAGGGGATTGTGCAGTTTCTGGCATTTGTGGAGTTGATGAATTTCTTTCTGACGATTAAGAGCCTGGAGCCGTTAATTACGGGGTCGAGGTTATCGGCAGTGAATGAGCAGGAAGGTATCCGTATCGGGTATATCTACAATTATATTATGCAGCACTATGATACGGAAATTAAGCTGGAAGATATTGCCCGGGAGGCGCATATGACACCACAGGCTTTTTGCCGGTATTTCAAAAAGCATACGCGGTTAACATTTGTGTCCTTTCTGAATGAGGTACGCATCAATGAGGCTTGCAAAAAACTGGCTGGTGGCTCATTCGACAGCATCGCTACCGTGGCGTACAATTGCGGATTCAATAGTATTGCCAATTTCAACCGGGTATTTAAAAGTATTACCGGGAAATCACCGCGCAGCTATCTGCGGGAATATGAACAACTGGACAACACGTCGGATACTGCAGCTACAAAATCTGCATAGTATTGGTCAATAAGCGAATAGAATTCACCCCGAAGTAGCTGTAGTTTTAGGGTAATCAACCAATTACTATAGCTACTATGTCAGACGCTCCATCATTCAAGCCGTCTATAAAGCTGCTGGATGCCACTATGATTGTGGCCGGCAGCATGATAGGCTCCGGAATTTTTATTGTCAGTGCCGATATTACCCGTCATACGGGAAGCGCCGGTTGGTTATTGCTGGTATGGCTGATTACCGGGTTTATGACGCTTACTGCTGCTTTAAGTTACGGGGAACTGAGCGGCATGTTTCCCCGTGCCGGCGGGCAATATGTGTACCTGAAAGAGGCCTATAATCCTATGACGGCTTTCCTATATGGCTGGAGCTTTTTTACGGTCATACAAACGGCCACCATTGCGGCAGTAGGCGTTGCTTTTGCCAAATTCACCGCCTACCTCCTGCCTGTATTCAGTGAAGAAAATGTGCTGCTGGACCTGGGATTGATGAAGGTGAGTGCGGCGCAACTGCTATCTATTATGGTGATTGTATTACTAACCTATATGAATACACGTGGTATTGAGGGCGGTAAAAAAATACAAACTACTTTCACGCTGACTAAACTGGTGAGTCTTGCTGCCTTGATCATTTGCGGCCTGCTGGCATTAAAACCGGGGGTATGGACGGCCAACTGGCAGCATGCATGGGACCTCCATCCTTTAACTATCGGTGATACTGCCCCCTCCTATACTACCATAGCGGCCCTTGGTGCTATTGCCGCGGCGATGGTGGGTTCCGTATTCAGCAGTGACTCCTGGCATAATGTTGCTTTTGTGGCAGGGGAAATAAAAAATCCGCGACGTAATATTGGGCTAAGTCTTTTCCTGGGTACCGCTATCGTGACTGTTATTTACCTGTTGACCAACATTACCTATCTCGCCGTACTACCTTTATCAGAAATTGCACAGGCGCCAAAAGATCGTGTAGCCGTGTCCGTATCTCAGGTTGTTTTGGGTAATGCAGGCACAGTTGTTATTGCGCTGATGATCATGATTTCTACTTTTGGATGTAATAATGGCCTTATTCTGGCCGGCGCGAGGGTGTATCATACGATGGCGAATGACGGCGTATTTTTTAAACGGGCGGGTACTTTAAACAGTGCTTCCGTACCGGCATTTGCCTTATGGATCCAATGTGTGCTTGCCTGTTTATGGTGCTTAAGTGGCCGGTATGGTGAATTGCTGGACATGATTTCATTTGTAGTGGTGGCATTTTATATGCTGACGATAGCCGGTATTTTTATCCTGCGTAAAAAGCGGCCGGATGCTGACAGACCGTACAAGGCTTTCGGATACCCGGTGTTGCCGGTATTATATATTTTAATGGGCCTGGCATTCTGTGGGTTGCTGTTTGTCTATAAACCACGATTCACCTGGCCGGGACTGATCATTACGCTGTCAGGTATTCCCGTATACTACCTGGTTAACAGGAAAAGACGGAGCGATAAACCACCTGTCTCCCAAAGGGAAAAAATTACTACCACCAACTAATCTACTGACCAAACCAATCATTTCCGGGGGGCTGATGTATCAGCCTCCTTTTTAATATCTCCCCTTATAAGTGTTCTCCGTACGCATTTACAAGTGTTAATACATAATTAATCTACTATCAGACCCTGGTAAAAAACTATACTGCTACATTTGTAAAATTCACTATCTTTCTGGCTGAGTCAGAGGTGTAATGTAGTCATCGTGAAATGCCAACCAGTTTTTTTCATCTACGTTTTTTGGAACCCAGTGAATATTTTAAAAATTTACCTACAACAGGCAATAGTGCAATAACGATTTAGCAACAATTATTATTTAACAACCAAAACCAGTAATTCAGCAACACTAAAACAGACAGGCCGTATATATCTGTTCCAATCACGTTTATTCAAGTTCACGTCTTATTCATCAAATTATGAGGTACTCATTCACTAGAAAATTATGCTTTCTGATGGTCTTTCTATGCGCAGCTACCAGCGCTGTGATGGCACAAAAGACCATTACCGGGAAAGTCACCGCGGCGGCAGACGGAACGGGTCTGCCAGGTGTAAATGTAATTGTGCCCGGCACCAGCAGCGGGGCCAGTACTGATACAAAAGGTAACTACACCCTTTCTTTACCCGCAGGTGCTAAATCGGTTTTGTTCTCATTTATCGGCTATGAACCACAAACAATAACAGTTGGTGACAAAACTGTCATCAATGTATCTCTCAGCGCTACCACCAAAGGATTGGGTGAAGTAGTGGTTGTAGGTTATGGCGTACAAACACGCCGCGATGTAACCGGTACTATTGCTTCCGTAAAAGGCTCGGATATTAAAAACTTACCGGTACCTGATGCCGCCTCGGCTATACAAGGTCGTGTTACAGGGGTGGACATTGTCCGCTCAGATGGTGCTCCCGGCAGCACGCCCGCCATACGTATACGTGGTACTGGTACCATTAACAACGCAGACCCTTTGGTGATCATTGACGGGATCCCGGCCAGTGGCCTCAGCGATGTAAATCCCAACGACATTGCGTCCATGGAAATACTGAAAGACGCCTCTTCTTCCGCGATCTACGGTACCCGTGCGGCCAACGGCGTGGTCATCATCACCACTAAAAAAGGAAGCTACGGCGAAAAACTGAAAGCATCTGTGAACCTTTACCGGGGCGTATCCAACACTATCCGGTATATTCCTCTGCTAACGGCACCGGACCTCGCCATGCTCAAACAGGAACGCTATACCAACGATGGCGCCACAGTAGATCCACTCTGGAAAGATCCTTATTATTCCACCCAACGCACCGACTGGCAACGTGCCCTCCTGCGTTCCGGCGATGTAACCAATGCTGATGTGAACTTACGCGGTGGCAACGCCAGTTCCAATTACATGCTCAGTGCAGGTTACTATAATGAAAACGGGCTGATTGTCAACTCTTATTTTAAACGTTACTCCGTACGTTTCAACTCAGAACATAAGCTGGGTAAACGTTTCAAAGTAGGTGAAAACATGCAGCTGACCTATAAACAGAGCGCCGGTCCTGATACCTACTCTTCACAGACAGGTCTCATTTTCAGCGCCCTGCGCTTCAACCCTGCCATCCCGGTACGCAATCCCGATGGCAGCTACGGCAGCTCCAAAGCCAGCAATGAACTCGGCGATATCAACAACCCGGTATATACTGCTGAAACCACCGATGCCTGGACCAAAACTTACCGCATGCTGGCCAGCGTATACGGAGAACTGGAAATTATGGACGGTCTGACCCTTCGCGCCAACTACGGATTTGACGGCAATATCAACAACCAGTATAGCTTCTCACCAAAAGTACTGGACCAGACCAGGGCACGTGATCACGCAGAACTGTACAACCGCAATGCCACCGAAAACACCCAGCTCAGTGAAATATTCATGACCTATAATAAGATATTCGGACAAATACACCATATCACCGTTACCGGTGGTTATTCTCAGCAAACTTATAACGGCTCCTTCTTCCGCGCCGACCGCTGGGGCTTTAATGATGAAGCACCAGATCAGCGTGTACTCAGCAATGGTAACGACATCCACGATGCCCAGGGTAACTACTATCCGGCCAACGCTATCGCATCCGGATTTGTGAGAGGTTTCTATGGATATAAAGATAAATACCTGCTGACAGTTACCTTCCGCGCGGATGGTTCTTCCAGGTTTGCACCGGATCAGCGCTGGGGATACTTCCCTGCCTTCTCCGCAGGATGGCGCATTTCAGACGAAACCTTCTTTAAAGATCATGTGAAAGCAGTCAGCAACCTGAAAATCACCGGAGGCTGGGGACAACTGGGTAATCAGAACATAAATGATTTCCAGTACCTGGCACCGATAGACAAAGACAGACGCTATAACTTTGGTGAAAACCCATTTACCGGCGTATGGAATTCCAGACTGGCCAACCCCAACATCACCTGGGAAAAAGCGGAGATGACAAACATCAGCATGGAAGCTGGCTTCTTCGAAAACAAATTGAATACCACCATTACCTGGTTTAATAAAAATACCCGCGATATGCTGGTACCAGCTCCGGAAATGGACCTGCATGGTACTGCTGCTATCCCCGATCGTAATATCGGTGAGCTGAATAACAAAGGCTGGGAAGTGGAAGTAGGCTACCAGGGCGGTAATGATCGTTTTCATTTTAATGTAAGCGCCAACGCTTCTTTCATTAAAAATGAAGTCACCAAATTATACGATCCTACCTCTTACATTGGCTCAACTGTTTACGGCCGCCAGGGAGTGGAAATTTCCCGCACCTATGTAGGTCAGCCACTGGCGTCTTACTATGGCTGGAAAACCAATGGTATTTATCAGACAGCTGACGAAGTAAATAATGATGCCAACATCAAAAACGATCCCAACAAGGCTAAAATCATGCCCGGCGATGTACGCTTTGTAGACATCAACGGAGATGGTATCGTTAACGATAAAGACCGCGTAAACCTGGGTAGCCCTAATCCTAAAATGGTATACGGTATACAGGCCAGCGGCAGCTATAAAGGCTTTGATCTGAGTCTCTCTTTTGCCGGCGTAAGTGGTGTAAAACTGTACAACGCTGATAAAATGCAGGGGATGGATCCTGCCTATCCGTATAATATGTATGCCGATGCGTTGAACCGCTGGCATGGTGCAGGTACCAGCAACAGCGTACCACGCATGTCGCTCCGCAGTGACAATCAGAACAATCGTGTTTCCGATCGTTTTGTAGAAAAAGGTGATTATTTTTCCCTGAAGAATGCCTCACTGGGATATACCATTCCATCTAAAATATGGGGTCACAGCGGCATCTCTGATATCCATGTATATGTAGCCGCACAAAATCTGTTCATCCTTACTTCCTACTCTGGTTTAACTCCGCAACTGGGATATAATGGTACCAGCGATGGTAACAGACAACGCGGTGTAGACGTAGCTGCCTATCCACAGGCCCGGACCTTTACATTTGGCGCTACCCTTAACTTTTAATTCACGGGAACTTTAAATTAATTACTATGCAACGGATCAAACATATATTTTTAATTACCGCTGTGCTGCTGGCAGGTTGTAAGAGTGTGCTGGATGTAAAGCCAAAAGGAAATTATACCACCGGCAACTACTGGCGTAACCAAAGCGATGCGTTAGATGGTGTTACCGGCATTTACAATACCTTACTGGAAGAAGATTATACCGGCTTTAACGAGTTTGTATTTGATAACTGCTCAGATGACCAGGTACGTGGTGGAGACCACGATTACGACGCCGCTATTGAAGACTTTTCCTACGATCCTTCTACCTACAGTGTCAGAGTAGGCTGGAGATGGAAATATGAAACGATCAGCCGCTCCAACAACGTGCTCATTTATGTTCCTAAAATAACAGATATAGACGCCGCGATTAAAAACCGTTGTCTTGGTGAAGCACATTTCTTCCGCGCCTTCGCCTACTGGCGTCTGCTGCTGATATACGGAGAAGCACCTATTGTTACAGAAGACGATGTACTCAAATCCAATTACAAAAAACCTAAAGTGAGTGCAGATCAGCTGCGTGCACAGATTGAAACGGACCTGCTGGCAGCAGCCGATCAGTTACCGGAAACCTATGGTGATGGCGATAAAGGTCGCGTGAGCAAAGGAACCGCCTGGGGCCTGCTCTGCAAACTGTATATGAACTGGGAAAAACTGGACAAGGCAATTGAATTTGGCAGCAAAGTAACTACCAATGCACATTATGCTTTAGCTCCGAAATATGCCGATAATTTCAGCGTAGCCACCGGTAACAATTCAGAAATGTTACTGGCCGTTCAAACAGTAGATGGTAACGGCTATTCCGACTTCATCACTTATCACGCCCCCCGTAACTGGAATGGCTGGAGCTTCTTCTATCCTACCAAAGGACTGGTCGATGAATTTGAAGCAGGTGATCCACGCAAGAATATCTGCATCATGCAACCCGGCGACCAGGTGAACATAGGTACCGGTATTGCTACCTACAATGCAGATGCTTCCTGGAGTGGCTATCACTATAAAAAATTCTGTAGCTGGAAACCTTCCGGTGGGTTAGACTACTCACTTAAAACGCCGTTGATGCGTTCCGCAGATATTTACCTGCTGGTGGCAGAAGCTAAGATCCGTGTGAATGGCGCCGGTGCCGGTGATGCAGAAATTAAAGCAGTTCGTCAGCGTGCTTCCGCTACTTTGCCTGTAGTAACAAATGCTGGTATGAAAGAATTGATGCACGAACGCCGGGTAGAATTATGTGGTGAGAATGAGCGTCATCAGGATTTGTTGCGCTGGGATAAAGCGAAACTGGTAGACATTGTAGCGTTGTACAAATTGCCTAAAAAGGCGTATGACGGTACTACGATCACCCGCGGTGGTGCAGCCAGAACATTCGTTCGTCCTAAGAATTACTATTTCCCGATGCCGCAACAGGAGATAGATAGAAGTCAGGGGATATTGATACAGAATCCGAATTTTTAAGATATACGAAAAGCCGCTCTCTTATCGGGAGCGGCTTTTTTATTATTCTATTTTCTCCGCATCCTCTTGCCCATTCTGCATCTTCGTCAAACCCCGCACTTTCCCCTGCTCGTCCACGTGAAAAGATAACTGCGCATCCATATTCTTTGCAAAAAACTGATGCGGTGCATACGCTGATATTTCCTGCTTTACCTGTCTGCCACCGGTCCCCTTACCATACATCCGGTTAGCTTCCCGGCTAATGGTTAATATGAATCCGGAACTGAACCGGTATTTACCTACATACTTTTCAAGATCGGTTGTATCCATGGGTATTGTTTCCCTGGCTATAACCATCTTATCACTGCGTTTCAGGATGGTGGAATCGCCGGTACCATGTATCACCAGCGCATTGATATGTCCGTTGCTATCCCTGGTAAAGCGGAGGGTATTCAGGCTGTTATCCTGCCAGCATTGATCCCTATCAAAAGGCACCAAACGGGTTTTAGTTCCTCCTTTTCTATACAACAACAGGCGGTTATCTTCATACACGATGTAATTCTCACCCGTTGCCGTCATCCCGTATACACCTTCCAATTCCTTTTGCTGTTCAGCAGATAGTGGTATTTCCTGTTGTGGATAAGGCTTGCCGATTGTGATGGCGGCTATTTTTGTTGCGGTGAGTTCCGGGTTATTATTTTCGCAATTAGTCAGGAGGGTTACAAATACTTTTTCTTTTGGAAGATAAACAGCGAAGGTGGAGAATCCGTTAATCAGTCCATCATGGTGGCGGTCAGGACTTCCCTGAATATTGCCACTCCACCAGCCATAGCCGTATCCGGTAGAAGCTCCGTTTTTCAGGTGATGGGGTGTTAATGCCTTGTCCAGGCTTTTTTCCCGGATAACCTTATACTCCATGACGGCCTTGTTCCAGGTATACAAATCCATCGCAGTAGAGAGTATAGCACCTGCTGCATAAGGTTGGGACATGCTCAGGAAGGCGGCGTTTCTATAATGATCATCATACTTTTCATAACCATGTGCCCTGTTCGGGATGATATGATCTTCGTTATCGAAGAAGGTATGTTTCATGCCCAGGGGTTCAAAGATATGTGTCGTGATATATTCCTCATAGGAAGTTTGAGTGACCAGTGAAATGATGTAACCGAGAAGCACATACCCATTGTTATTATAGCGAAAGTTTGTGCCTGGCTCAAATTCCATGGGCTCCTCTTTAAATTGCGCTATCAGTTCCTGGGGTGTCATATTTTTCTTCCGTGCTTCCGGTGTCCACTTGCCGGCACTGGTGGAAATGCCGGAGGTATGCGTGAGTAAATGTTCGATGGTGATGGTTTGTCCATGCGTGGGATAGTCGGGGATAAACCGGTGGATATCATCCTGCAGTGACAGCCTGCCCTCTTCCACCAGTTTCAAAATGGCGCAGGCGGTAAACTGTTTGGTGATGGAGCCGATGCGGAATACCTGTTCCGGTTGCATGGGAAGACCAGCTTCCAGGTCTGCTTTACCGAATGCCTGTTGGTAAATGATCTTATCATCTTTTGCCACAAGTATCACACCTCCGGGACCAGTATCCGGAAATGCCTTCGACAACAGCGTATCTATTTGGCCAGCGGCTGACTGTGCCGGCGTAATAAAATGAAGGTGGAGGAATAATAGTAATAGCCAACCGGCTAATTTATTTTTCATGATAATCTGTATTTAATTGGTAACGATAGTGGGCACAGGAAGGCGGCATGATTAAAAACTAATACATACAGGTGTGGGTTTCCTGTGATGTGATGGATTTATTTCCTTAGGTACGATTAAGGCTTCCGGGAATGGGATTTAAGCACGTTATATCCCACTAATAAACTAATACCTAAACAAAGGAATATAGAAAAGACAAATCTAAGGTCATCGCTAACCCCTGGAATGGGTAGTGCATTTAGTAAGGCGCCTGTCAGCAATCCCATGGCAATACCAATACTTATAATACCCAGCATTAATAAGAAAGGCAGTACAGTCAAATTTCTCTTGAAATAATCGGGAGGTAGTCCTTTTTCAAGGATGGTCATTCGTTCTTTATGCCTGGTCGTGAAATAATAATAACTGATTCCGAATATGACCAGTGCAATAGCAATAAATAAGGCGGCGGACGTTAGTTGCATGATGTATTTTTTAAAAGTTTTTGGCTACTTTCATATTAGACCAGCCATTTGTCCAAATGGTCACAATATTTTTGATGTGACCACTTTCCCTCTTTGCTGGTCTAACTACCTGATGAAACTATTTAGGCAAATTCAACCCGAAGATGAACTATTAAAAAAAGCAGCGCTTGGTGACCCGACCGGCATCGCTTATCTGGTGAATACCTATAAGGACTTTGCCTTCACCATCGCCATGGGGATTGTTTCAAACAGGGAGGATGCGGAGGAAGTTGTACAGGATTCCTTTGTAAAAGCCTTTGCTGCTCTCGGAAAATTTAATAACAACGCTAAATTTTCTTCCTGGCTTTATAAAATTGTTTATAATACTTCAATTACAAAAATCCAGTACAGAAAACCGCAGCCGGTCCCTTTCGATACACAGTATGCAGCCGGTTTACCGGGATTATCCGAAAATCAGAGCTGGGAGGCGTTAATCGTCACAGAAAGGAAAAAATACGTGACCCTGCTGCTCAATGAACTGGCAGCAGAAGACAGGACCATCATCACGCTTCATTATATCGCGGAAAAAAGTATCGGAGAGATTTGCGATATACTGGGAATGAATAAATCCGCCGTAAAAATGCGGCTGCTGAGAGGGCGTAAACAACTGGAAGCAGCATTACAGCTATTACTGGACCAGGAAAAAAGAAATTTATTATGAATAAAATCAATGACGACAAACTCCGTGTATTTTTAAAAGAAAACGGCATTGCGCAGACAACGGAGCAGTTTTCCGCTGAATTAACGGCGCTGCTGGTGCATAAGTACAGTACGCAGCCTATCAGTCGTCCGCTTGAATTTAATGCCGGCAAATGGCTCGGAAAGCTCATTATAGGGATATTGGTTTGCTTTAACCTGACGCTGCTCGGCTATGTGGGGATCCTATACCTGCCGCCGGTACTGTTTATGTGCCTGATAGCTGCTATCCTGGGTGTATGGGGAATGATCGGCATAATGAAGAAAGAAATGCCGGATCGGAGCCCAGCTGTATAAAATAAAGCGGTTGTCCCAAATGGAAACAACCGCCTTACTATTACTTATTTTGTAGAGAATTTGTACACAGTGGTTTGTGAAAACGTTTCACCTGGCTTCAGGATCACGTTAGGGAAAGATGGCTGATTCGGGGAATCGGGGAAATGCTGTGTTTCCAGGCAAAGTGCTGCGTTCTTCACATACTTTTTACCATCACGGGTATTGGTAAGGGTACCATCCAGGAAGTTGCCGGTATAAAACTGTATACCTGGCTGCGTAGTAGCTACTTCCATGAAACGACCGCTGTTAGGGTCATACAGGGTAGCAATAGTTTCCAGGTCGCCTTCTTTTTTATCCAGCACCCAGTTATGGTCATACCCACCTTTTACTTTACCAATATCGGCACCGATTTTCTTAGGTGAAGTAAAATCCATGGGACCGCCTTTTACCGGATCCAGTTTACCGGTAGGAATCAGTTTATCCGTAACCGGGGTATAACGACTGGCTTTCAGGGACAGTTCATGGCCCAGAATGGTGCTGTCTTTACCCGCAGAAAGATTAAAGTAAGCGTGGTTGGTGAGGTTCACCGGGGTGGCTTTATCGGTAGTAGCTTTGTAAGTAATCTGCAGGGCATTGTCAGGCGTAAGGGTATACACTACTGTTGCCTGTAAAGTGCCGGGATAACCTTCTTCCCCGTCTTTGCTGGTATATACCAGCTGCAGACTGCTGTCGCCGGCGGGGGTGGCCGCCCATACTACTTTATCAAAGCCTTTCAGACCGCCATGAAGACTATTCACATCGTTATTGGCAGCAAGGGAATATTCTTTGCCATCCAGTTTGAATTTTGCATTGGCAATCCTGTTGGCATAACGACCAATCAGAGCGCCAAAGTAAGGCTGTCCTTTTTGCTGGTAACCTGATAGTGAATCGTAGGATAATACAACGTTTCCTTTCTGGCCTTGCTTGTCGGCGGTGATAATATCGGTAATGGTACCACCGTAGTTCAGGATCTTAACTTCCATCCCATTGGCATTCTTCAGGGTGTATTGCAATACTTCCTGACCGTCTGCCTGACCAAAGCTGCGCGGGCCATTAGCCGGAGTGGTGGCAACTGCTGTGGAATCCTTACTTTCTTCTGTTTTAGGGGCATTGTTGTTACAGGAAGCCAGTAGGGTGCCACCGGAAATCAATAGGGCAGTCATCGCCTTTAAATTCATGTCCATAACGTATTTTGGTATTAAGTGAAAAAGAGTCACTAAATATCGGGATAATCCGGCTAAAGTCAAATAATTTTATTTTATTTTTAGTGTCAATTAAACAATTAAAAAAGCGAATGATTAAAATACGTGTACTATCTGTCAATAATCGGAAAGTAAGTATACAGCGTGGTAGCTAGCTTTAGCGGGATAAATATCGATGAATATGAAAAGACTGATCATTACCTGTCTCGCACTGGCAGGGTACTATAGCACTACTGCCCAGTCCTATGTTCCGGGCTGGAAAGAGCCTAAGATGAAAGTGCTGCCGGCAGTAGCCATTAAAGCATATCCGTTTCCCTTAGCGGCTGTAACGTTGCTGGATGGCCCCTTCAAAACAGCCATGCTGGCGGATGCACATTACCTGTTAAAAATAGACCCCGACAGGCTGCTGTCGGCCTTCCGCTCCAATGCTGGTCTGGCACCTAAAGGGAAACAATACGGCGGCTGGGAAACCGGTGGCCTCGCCGGACATACCATGGGCCATTACTTATCCGCCTGCGCCATGCAATATGCCGCCACAAAAGATACCACTTACCTGAACCGGGTGAACTACCTGGTAAATGAATTGGCACAATGTCAGCAAAGCCGCCACAGCGGATATATTGGCGCCTTCCCCAATGATGATAAACTCTGGACCGAAGTAGCCGCCGGCGATATCCGCTCCCGTGGCTTTGACCTCAATGGCGCCTGGTCACCCTGGTATACGGTACATAAAATAATGGCCGGCTTACTGGACGCATGGCTCTATTGCAATAATGCACAAGCATTGCAGGTAAACAAAGGTATCGCCGACTGGACCGACAACGTCATCAAAAACCTCACGGAAGCACAAATGCAGCAAATGCTGATCTGCGAATACGGTGGCATGGCGGAAACACTTGTCAATACCTACGCCCTGAGTGGCGATAAAAAATACCTGGACCTCTCCTATCGCTTTTATGATAAACGTATTCTTGATTCACTGGCCATCGGGAAAGATGTACTTCCCGGTAAGCATTCCAATACCCAGATCCCCAAAGCCATTGCCAGCATCCGGAGATATGAACTGAATAAAGACAGCAACGATGCCGCGATTGCCACCTACTTCTGGGAGGTAGTAACAAAAGATCATTCCTATGCCAACGGAGGTAATAGTAATTATGAATATTTCGGCGCCGCCAGACAACTCAACGAAGCACTAACAGACAATACCACCGAAACCTGCAATACCTATAATATGCTGAAGCTGACCAGGCACCTGTTTGCTTTGTCGCCACAAGCCAGACTAATGGACTATTACGAAAAGGCATTGTATAATCATATCCTCGCCTCTCAGAATCATGAAACCGGTATGATGTGCTACTTCGTACCACTCCGTATGGGTGGCAAAAAAGAGTACAGTGATGAGTTCGAAACCTTTACCTGCTGCGTTGGATCAGGTATGGAAAATCATGTGAAATATGGCGAGAGCATTTATTACAAAGGCGAAGACGGAAGTCTGTATGTCAACCTCTACATCCCATCTGTACTCCAATGGCAGGAAAAAGGGATTACCCTGAAACAGGAAAACAATCTGCCAGCCGATAATCGTACTGCCTTCACCGTTAGTACGAAGCAGACTGCTTCCTTTGCGTTACGCATTCGTAAACCAGCCTGGGCGAGAGCTGGCATTACCCTGCAGGTAAATGGTACCGACCAGCCGCTCACCACAGATGCAGGTGGCTACTTTGTGATCCGCCGCAATTGGAAAAACAATGATAAGGTAACGCTTACCTTACCGGCAGATGTGTACACGGAAGCGATGCCCGATAATCCAAACCGGCAGGCATTGTTCTATGGCCCAGCGCTGCTATCCGGTATACTCGGCGAAAAAGAACCAGACCCGGTTAGTGGTGTGCCGGTATTGGTCACCGCCAATCACTCTCCTGGTACCTGGATCAAACGTACCGATAACAATACACTCACCTTCCGTTCTGCTGGTACCGCACAACCACAGGATGTTATGCTGACACCTTTCTATCAAACTAAGAACGAATACTACACTGTCTACTGGGATGTATTTTCACCGGAGAGCTGGAAACTCCAACAGGTACGCTATGCAGCCGAAAAAAAGCAGCAACAGGAACTCGATGCCCGCACCACAGATATCCTTCGACCCGGAGAAATGCAACCAGAACGTGATCATGAATTCACCGGCGAAAAAACAACCACAGAAGAAGAGCATGGCCGCAAATGGCGCATCGCCTGGCCGGAAGGCTATTTTTCCTTCCAGATGAAAGTAGCTCCCAACAGCAAGCACACCCTGCAATGCACGTACTGGGGCATGGATAACCGCGGCAGAACATTCGACATTATAGTAGACGGCACCACGATCGCCACAGAAGATCTCAATAAATTCAAGGAGAGCCGGTTTTATCACATCTCCTATGCAATACCTGAAAGTCTGACAAAAGGAAAAGAACGCGTGAACATACGTTTTGTACCTAAAAACAATAACAGCGCCGGACCACTGTATGGCTGCAGAATGGTGAAAGAGTAAATGACCGTTGGGTTGTTTCCGCGGCAATCGCCCGGAAACAACCCAGCGGTCAGCTACCACGAAAGAACCGTTTTCCCACCGTACCATTGACACATGCAATCATGCTGAAAAAAAACCGCTGACAGGAGTATTTCCCGTCAACGGTTTATGTAGTGAGACAGTTAAAGGATCTACTTATTCATCTTACTCCTGATCACATAAAAGGACCAGGGTGCGATATTGGCTCGTATCGTCTTGCCTTTAATATCAATACTTTGTATTACCGGGGAAATATTCATGGGCTGATCCAATGAATTCAGTCCCTCCAGGCTATTGCTTCTCAATGTAGTTAAGCTGCCGGTGGTAGCCAGCTTCGCGCCCTGCACTGTCAATTCCACAGGAATAGAATTGGCAGATGTGTTCACCAGCTTCATCACCAGTTCGCCGGTAGCAGAGTCAACTACCGTCGACGCATAAACGCTGTCCTGTCCACTGATCACGTCATTATCTTTCAGGATCGGCACCACTG
This sequence comes from Chitinophaga sp. RAB17, assembly GCF_052114225.1. NCBI lineage: Bacteria > Pseudomonadati > Bacteroidota > Chitinophagia > Chitinophagales > Chitinophagaceae > Chitinophaga > Chitinophaga sp. RAB17. Next base: position 267,261 of record NZ_JBFREI010000003.1, read on the forward strand.
CACTCCCTTTGTTGTTAGCATACATTTTTTGTACATAGTAATTCGGCGTACCATACGAGCGTAGGTTATCAAACCAGATCAGGTCCGGTGTCCATTGCCAGCCTTCCACATGTGCCAGCAGTGGCGCGTAAGAAGCCATTACCACTACATCTGTATTGCGTTCCAGACCGGTCATAAACGCAGCTTCCGCCAGCGCGCACTGCCAGGTGTTTTTATTGTCACCATTGCCCACACCTTTGCTGTGAGCGGCATATTCACCGGCAAAAATCTTAGGTCCCTTGCGGTCGTATGCATCGTAACGCGAGGCATTCTTCAGGAACCAGTCGGGGGAACTGTAATAGTGTTCATCCAGGATATCTGCGTGCAGTTTGCGCAATGTATCATTCAGAAAAGTGAATTTATCACCGTCCGGCCCGGGTCCCAGGCTATTGATCAATTTTATGTCCGGATACTTTTCTTTAATCGCTTTTGCAAAAATGGTATAACGTTCTACATACTGCGGTCCCCACTGTTCATTGCCTACCCCCATCATTTCCAGGTTAAATGGTGCAGGATGTCCCATTTTGGCGCGCAGGGCACCCCAGGTGGTATTCACGTCCCCGTTGGCAAATGCTATCAGATCCAGTGCATCCTGTATGTAAGGGGCCAGCTCATTTACAGCAACAACTTCGCCGCTATTATACTGACAGGCCATGCCACAGTTGAGAATAGGTAGTGGTGAAGCACCAATATCTTCCGCTAACTGGAAGTATTCAAAGAAGCCCAGTCCGAAAGATTGAAAATAATCCGGCGTAGCACGGTGCGCAAACTCGGTATTCCATCGGTTCATGATCACTTCGCGTTCATTCACATCTCCTACTGTTTTCTTCCATTGATAACGGTTGGCCAGCTCCCGTCCTTCTACAATACAACCTCCGGGGAAGCGGAGAAATCCCGGATGGAGATCCGCCAGCAATTGCACGAGGTCCGCGCGTAAGCCATTGGGGCGCTCTTTCCAGGTATGCTGCGGGAACAATGAAATCATGTCTATATCAACTATGCCCGGACCCTTGAATGCCACCTGTAACTTTCCTTTAGATACCGTAGCGGAAGCGGTGAAGCTACCTTTATATCGCTGCCAGCTGTTGCCTGCGGGTGTGATGGTAGTGCTGCCGATAGCCTTTCCCGTTTCATCCAGTAAGGCAACAGTAAGTTCCACTGGCGTAGCGGACTCCTGTCTGGCATACACAGAGAAATTATATCGCTCTCCGGCTTTAATACCCATACCACGGAATCCTTCGTTCACCAATGCGAAATTACGTATATCGGGTACCGTTACCCTGGCAAAGCGGGGATTCGCAGCGTTGGTAAGCTGCCGGTTGATAACCAGCACCTGCCCGTTAGCGGCTACTTCCTTCGGAATACTCCAGCCCATGAGCGGTGCACTGAATTCAAAGGAACGGTTCTTCACCAGCTCCGCATAAATACCTCCATCTGCACTGAGGTTGATATCTTCAAAGAAGATGCCCCACATATTGGGTGAAACAGCCGTTTTAACTTCATTGGCTTTCACGGTAAATTTCAATGGCCGTTGCGCCGCTACCCCTGCAGGAAACAACATCGACAGGAGTAATGACATAACTACCACCTGCAACAGTATGGAGTGCTTTTGTATTTTCATAACAAATCTAAATTAACAGAAGTTATTTAATTGTCAAAATAACAATTAAATAACTTCTCCTTTTTTTACAACCTGCTGTTATGCTGCAGCACGTGCGGATCAGGAACAAAGTTGAGGAACGCGTGGAAGTTGGCGTTATACTTTTTGCGATCTATTCTATAGTAAAAGGCGCCTTTTTTAGAGCTCAGCTTATCCTTATCTGTCAGCTTTACCAGCAGTTTGGTAGAAAGAATCTTGCGGCTGAAATTACCTTTATCAAAAGAGATATTATACACAGATTCGTACAGGTGCTGTAATTGAGGGATCGTGAATTTACCTGGCAGCAGCTCCAGCAATAACGGGTGCAGGGCTGCTTTATAACGAAGCTTTTCCTTCGCCAGGTCTACCATCGCTTTATGATCAAAGATCAGGTCAGGGTGATGATTAATAGGAAACCATACGGGGTGAAAATCTTCGTTCAATTGTTGTTTATATTTCTGGATATCTATCAGGGCAGTGTAGGCCACAGACACTGTACGTTCTACTGTATCCCGGGAAGGAGAACTAAAGGTATGCAGTTGCTCCATGTAAATACCATCCAGTCCACTCAGATTTTTAAGCACCCTGCTGGCCGCATCTTCCGCACTTTCACTCTCCTGTACAAAGCCGCCTACCAGGCTCCATTGCCCTTTGCAAGGTTCAAAACCTCTCTCTATCAGCAGCAGTTTCAGCTCTTGCCCGTCAAACCCAAATATGATACAGTCAACGGCAAATAACAACCTGGTCTGCTGCGAATATCTCTTCATAACGATGTATTAGTCAGTGAAAGTACAAATTAAAGCGGAGCTTTGTCTTTGTTCAGGATTATACTGATTATACTGATTATACTGATTTTTGCTTTTTTTATTTTGTAGGATTTTGTAAGATAGCGAAGTTATTCTTGCTTTTTATGCTATACCATCTCTATTACTCCTACTAAAATCAAAAAGTAAAAATCAGTATAATCAGTATAATCCTGAGAAAGACAAATCCACGCTTTACCAAAAGCGTATATACAACGCCGATAGCAACAACAGCGTAATAACAATCAATACGGTAGTAGCCGGGCTGATCTTAAACATCGCTTTATCAAGTACAAATGCTTTGGGATTTATTTTTGGTCCGGCGAAGCTGATGGCAATCATCACGATCATGGTAAACATAAAAGCCAGTCCCATACAGATGAGGAAAGGAATTTCATATCCTCCTTTTCCATTGGGATAAGCCGTATAAAAAATCGTTTCGTGACCTAATACAGTTGGTGCAAACTGGTTAAAGAAAACACAGAGGGTAAAGCCCGTAATGATACCTGCTACTGCCGCAGCACCGGTAGTACGTTTCCAGAACATACCCAGCAGGAACATGGCAAATACACCGGGGCTGATAAAGCCGGTATATTTCTGAATGAAGGTAAAACCACCTTCACCGCCAATTCCCAGCAGATCATTCCAGGTAAAGAGGATCCCTAATACCATGGCCACGATGACAGTAATACGGCCGGTCCACACCAGCTTTTCTTCCGACGCATCTTTGCTGATATATTTCCGGTATACATCCAATGTAAAAATGGTAGAGATACTATTGGCTTTGCCTGCAAGTGACGCTACAATAGCTGCTGTTAAGGCGGCAATAGACAAGCCTTTCAGGCCGGAAGGCAGAAAACCGAGAATAGCTGCATATGCCCCGTCTTTGCTATCCAGACCTGGCAGGTGACCATTTTTCTGCAACACGTAAGCCGCAATACCCGGCAACATAACGATGACAGGCATCATAATTTTTAACAGACCGGCAAAGAGAATACCATTACGGGCGGTTTGCAGATTAGCGCCCAGCGCACGTTGCGTGATATACTGATTGCAACCCCAGTAGTTGAGGTTCACAATCCACTGTCCTGCTGCATACATCAGGATACCCGGCAGCACTAAATATTTGTTGATATATTCCTGTGAAGATGCAGCATCGGGTTTGGCTAATATCATATGAAAATGATCCGGTGCATCTTTCATCAGGGCGTTAAAACCAGCCATGGCATTATGCCCCAGGCCAAATTTTTCACTCACCAGCGTTAAGGCCATATAAGTGGTAGCCAGTCCGCCAATGATAAGTACACTCACCTGTATCACATCGGTATAGCCAATTACCTTCATGCCTCCCAATGTAATAATGACAGCAAAAACAGACAGGGCAATCATGACAACATGCAGGTATTCCCCGCCCAGCAAGCCATTGATAGCAAGCGCGCCGAGGTATAAAATAGAAGTAAGGTTAACGAATACATACAAAAACAGCCAGAAAATTGCCATGATTAACGCTACCGTTTCATTGTAGCGTGTTTTCAGGAACTGTGGCATGGTATAAATTTTATTCTTCAGGTAGATGGGAATAAACCACACTGCAATGATGATGAGTGCTATGGCAGCAATCCATTCATAGGCGGCTACCGCTATTCCTACAAAATAGCCATCGCCACTCATGCCGATAAACTGTTCCGCAGAAATATTGGAGGCAATCAGAGAGGCACCGATGGCCCACCAGGTAAGTGATCCTTCTGCCAGGAAAAAATCTTTGGTATCAGTAGCGGTTTTCTTCTTCTTGCTATATATCCAGTAACCGTAAGCAGATACAACAACGAAGTAAATGATAAAGACGAGGATGTCGCCAGTGGAGAGTATATTTTTCATAACGGGAGGGTTTTTTAGCTTTTAGCCATTAGCTTTTAGCTTTTAGCAAAATGCAGCGAGTCATTAGCATAACATCATCTATGCTGCATTTTGCTAAAAGCTAAAAGCTAATGGCTAAAAGCTATTTCTAATATGCTTTGTCATTCCAGCGGAGTTCATTTTTAAATTCGCGCAGGTCAGTATGTTTATCTATCAGCGCCAGTTCTATGCCGGCCATTTCGGCAAAGTCCTGCATATGTGTGGTGGTAAGGTTCTGACTATAGCAGGTATGATGTGCGCCACCAGCCAGTATCCAGGCGGTACATCCTTTTTTCATATCGGGATAAGGTTTCCACAATACGCGGGCTACCGGCAGCTTAGGCAGATCCTGTGGCGGTGCAACCGCTTCCACTTCGTTTACCAGCAAACGGAAACGGTTCCCCATATCCACCATAGACGCATTGATGGCAGGACCTGCAGCGGAGTTAAACACCAGTCTTACCGGATCTGACTTTCCTCCTATTCCCAGCGGATGCTTCTCGCAGGAAGGTTTACCGTCTGCTATCGACTCACAGATTTCCAGCATATGCGAGCCGAGTACCAGTGGGTTAGCCGGATCAAAATGGTAGGTATAATCTTCCATAAAAGAGTTACCGCCGGGTAAACCGCTGCCCATTACTTTCATGGCTCTTACCAGTGCGGCTGTTTTCCAATCGCCCTCCCCTGCAAAGCCATAGCCTGCTTTCATGAGGCGTTGTACGGCAATACCGGGCAATTGCAGCATGCCATGCAGGTCTTCAAATGTATCGGAGAATCCTTTGTAATCGCCTGCTTCCAGGAATGCTTTCAGGCCCAGTTCTATTCTGGCGGCATCTTTCAACGCTACATCCTGCAGCAGCGCAGATGAAATGGTATAGCTATCACCATATTCCTTTACCAGGGAGGCTACCGCGGCATCAGAGATACCGTTGATCACACTCACCAGGTCCCCTATGCCATGTGTATTGCAGGAAAAGCCCAGTTTGGATTCTGCTTCTACCTTATCACCGTCTGTTACAGCAACAAAGCGCATGTTATCGCCAAAGCGCACAAAGCGTCCTCCTTGCCAGTCGTGCCATCCGGCGGCCACCCTGGCCCAGGCACCCAGTTCATCCAGTACTTCCGGATCCTGCCAGTGGCCGGTGATTACTTTGCGGTTGATGCGCATACGGCTCATCATAAATCCGAATTCCCGGTCGCCATGCGCGCTCTGGTTCAGGTTCATGAAGTCCATATCTATTTCACTCCAGGGAATATCACGGTTGTACTGAGTATGGAGGTGGCATATGGGTTTGGCCAATGCTTTCAATCCACGTATCCACATTTTGGCTGGCGAAAAAGTGTGCATCCAGGTAACTATACCGATACAATTGTCAGCAGCATTGGCTTCCATGCATACAGTATAAATTTCCTCAGGTGATTTCACCGTTGGTTTGTATACTACGGTAACGGGTATACGCGCATCCCGGTTCAGCGCGGCGGCTATTTCCTGGCTGTGTGCAGCTACCTGTCTTAATGTTTCTTCTCCGTATAGATTCTGGCTACCGGTGACAAACCAGATCTCAAATGTTTTCAGATTAATCATGTTGCTTGGTTTACTGCCCGTAATAGGAATTGGGGCCATGTTTACGTTCAAAATGTTTTTTGATGAGTGCGTCTTTCAGACGGGGAGCGTTGCCATTGATCGACTCGGTGAGGTACGCCATCTGTGCCACTGATTCCAGCACGGCACTGTTATATACTGCTTTGGCAGGTGTGGTAGCCCAGGTGAAGGGCGCATGGTTTCCTACCAGGATCATTTCTATGTCGGTGTAAGTAAGTCCGCGCTGTAACAATGTGTTCATGATCTGAAAGCCGGTCTCGTATTCATAGTCGCCGGCAATCATCTCATCAGACATGGGCGGTGCGCAGGGAATGTCTACTGTATTATGGTCGGCATGCGTGGTGCCATAAATGGGAATATCACGTTGACTCTGTGCCCATGCGGTGGCATAGGTAGAGTGGGTATGGACAATGCCGCCAATATGTTCCCAGTGTTTATATAATACGGCGTGGGTCAGCGTATCAGAAGACGGACGTAATTGTCCTTCTACTGTTCTGCCATCAAAATCCACTATCACCATTTTTTCCGGTGTCAGTTCAGCGTAGGGCACACCGCTGGGCTTAATGGCGAATACACCTTGCCGGCGGTCCGCCGCACTCACGTTACCGAAGGTGAAGATCACCAGTCCTAATGCAGGCAACTGCATATTGGCCTCGTATGCTGCCTGCCGGATATCCTGATACTGTTGCATGCTACTATTAATCTATGGTGATGGCGGCGGTAAAGGCGCCTAATGCTTTATATTTCTGGTACCTGTTTTCGTATATTCCTGCCCGTTGTACTTCCGGTTGATAAGTCTTTTCGAAGCCCTGCCCCATGACTTCCATGGCATCTTCCACGCGGGTAAATATACCGGCGGCGGTAGCAGCAAACATGGCGGCGCCCAATGCGCAGGTTTGTTCGGAGCGGTGAATACGGATAGGCATGTTCATCACATCTGCCATCATCTGCATGATAAAGGCCGACTTTTTGGCTACACCGCCAATACCGATCAATCCTTTTACAGGTACGCCTTCCCTTTCGAAACGTTCTACAATGGCTTTGGCGCCAAAGCAGGTGGACTCCGCCACGGTACGGAAAATGCGGGGAGCATCTGTAGCGAGATTCAGACCGGTGAGGGTGCCTTTGAGCGATTGGTCCGCATCGGGGGTACGGCGACCATTCAGCCAGTCGATCCCCAGTTCACTATGCTCTTCCGGGGCAATCTGCGCGGCTTGCCGGGCCAGCTCAGTGATCATTCTACCACTCGTTTCTTCCGCTAACCTGGCGGCAGTGGCGGCGTCTATCAGGGAAGAGGAAGGCAGCAGCTGTTGTAACGGCCACGCCAGTACGTTGCTGAACCAGGCGTAAGCGTCTCCAAAAGCAGATTGTCCGGCTTCCATGCCCATCATACCGGGGATCACGGATCCCGGTACCTGACCACAGATGCCTTTCACCAGGGTGTGTTGCATCTCTTCCATGGGCGCTACCAACATATCGCAGGTAGAAGTACCCATTACTTTGCTGAGGTGATATGGCTCTATTTGTCCGCCTACGGCACCCATATGCGCATCAAATGCGCCGATGCCGATGACTACACTGGTGGGAAGTCCCAGCCGCTCCGACCACTCCGGACACAGATGCCCGGCGGCTTCACTGGCGGTATATGTTTTGCTAAAGAGACGTTGTGTGAATCCCTGTAACAACGGATCTACGGCCGTGAAAAAAGCATCGGGGGGCAGCCCGCCAAATGCTTCTGCAAAAAGGGCTTTGTGGCCGGCGCTGCAAACACCCCGTTTCAACTGACTTACATGTTTGCCTCCCGAAAGGAGAAAAGGTATCCAGTCACAATGCTCTACCCAGGAATACGTAGCTTTCCTAACGGCTTCGTCTGCACGAAGAATATGCAGCAATTTAGCCCAGAACCATTCAGAAGAATAAATGCCGCCAACAAAGCGAAGATAGTTCTCTTCAAAGGTGGCTGCCGTAGCGTTGATGGCGGCTGCTTCCTTCAGAGCGGTATGATCTTTCCACAATACAAACATGGCGTTGGGATTATCATGGAAGGCGGGTGTAAGCGCCAGCGGTGTACCGGTTTCATCTACTGCCACAGGGCTGGAGCCTGTGGTATCTACGGAGATGGCTTTGATATTAGCCACCACAGTAGTCCCTGCCTGCTGCAAACATTGTTTGATGGTGCTTTCCAGTCCTTCTACATAGTCCAGCGGGTGCTGACGGAAACGGCTCTGTGCGGCGTTGCAGTACAGGCCATCTTTCCAGCGTGGATAGTAAAATACCGCCGCTGTTATTTCCTGACCGTTTTGTGCGTCTACTATGATAGAACGAACCGAATCGGTGCCGAAGTCAACACCTATTACGTATGATGGTTTCATATTTACTGTAAAATTGACACTTATTAAAAAAGGAATTACGAATTAAGAATTACGAATTACGGAGTTGAGGGGAGATTTTGCAGGAGATATTCGCGTAAGTCTCCCCACAACTCCGTAATTCGTAATTCCTAATTCGTAATTCTCACTTCAGCTCCAGTATTACCACTGAGAAAGGCGGTAATTTTACGCTGATGGTATTGTTCTTAAGCGACGCTCCTTTAAAATCTACCGGCTTAATAGTATTTGGCTTTGGAAAACTATTGTAGTCCTGCAATTTAGTGGAGGTAAGTAATCGGCCATTGACAGATTTGTAGGCCTGGCTGCGGGTATCCAGCGTAATTTCCTGTACTTTATGGGCATCAATATTTACCAGGGAAATATGCGTAACGCCATTTTTATCTTTCGAAGCAGAAACAGTAACGGCCGGTAATTTTTCATTACCAAGCGTATAGTCGTTGCAGTGAACGTCAACAGGGATCAGGGTGGCATCCTGGTGTACACTGTACATCTCCATCACGTAGTAGGTGGGCGTTAACACCATGGTGTCTCCCTTAGTAAGAATAACCGATTGCAGTACATTGATCGCCTGTGCCAGGTTGGCCATGCGTACACGATCGGAATGGTTATTAAAGATGTTGAGGGTGGAACCTGCGATCATAGCATCGCGCATAGTATTTTGCTGGAACAGGAAGCCGGGATTCGTTCCCCCTTCCACGTTATACCATCCGCCCCATTCGTCTACTACAAGGGCTACTTTTTTTGCCGGATCATACTTGTCCATTACGGCCGTATGTTTACGGATCAGGGTATCGGTCAGCAGGGCCGACTTCATCGTAGTGAAATATTGCTGCTCTGTAAAATCCACCGCATCGCCCTTGCGGTTCCAGTCTATGATAGAATAATGGTGCACGGCCACGCCCTGCAACAAATGCAGTGGAATATTTTTCATCAGCACTTCGGTCCAGTTATAATCCGCATCGCTGGCGCCGGAGGCGATCCGGAAAATTCCATCCTTCAAATCACTATTCATAAAGGTGGCAAATTTGCGGTACAGATCTGCATAATATTCAGGACGCATATTACCGCCGCAGCCCCAGGCTTCGTTACCTACGCCCCAGAAGCGAACCTTCCAGGGTTCCTTCCGGCCGTTTTGCTGGCGCAGGTCAGACATCGGGCTTTTACCACCGAAGTTGGCATACTGCACCCAGTCCGCCAGTTCCTGCACCGTGCCGCTGCCTACGTTGCCGGAGAGGTAAGGCTGTGCCCCCAGCTCTTCACACATGTTCAGGAAGTCGTGTGTGCCGAAGCTGTTGTTCTCCGTGACATTTCCCCACCACGTATTTACGATGGCCGGTCTTTTATCTTTCGGGCCTATACCATCTTTCCAGTGATAAGTATCTGCAAAACAACCACCCGGCCAGCGGAGATTGGGAATTTTCATTTTGCGCAGGGCGGCGATAACATCCTTGCGGACCCCGTTCGTATTGGGAATATGGGAAGTGTCGCCCACATAAAACCCACCATAAATACAATTGCCGAGATGTTCCGCAAAATGTCCGTAGATATTGCGGTTGATCGTTTGTGTGGGCGCATCAGAACGGAAGGTAACCGTATTTTGTGCCTGTATGGCCTGCGTGGAAAGCAACAGACCTATAATACCTGTACAGATATAATGATATTGTTTTTTCATAACGAGGTTTTAAAATATCCTGTCACACAACTTTGATTTACTGTGACAATTCAAAAGAACAAAATAATTGTCACATTTACAATTAAAAAAGTAAGAAAAAATATTTCTTGAATAAAAACCAGCTATAGTAAAGGATTACAATTCATCTATCCTTTGAAAATAATAAAAAGGGACACCATTGCCGGTGCCCCCTGATATACTGTACTATAATCGACCTTTAGTTAATACCAATCACCTGCAGCCAGTTCTTTCCCGGCGGCTTATCATCGCCCTGCAGGGTAATACCTATCCAGGTCATCATGGAAGGCACCACATCATGTATTGATGGGGCATCATCGGAAAGTGTGATCGCCGCGCCTATGAAGTCCCAGGAATACGGGCCTACAATCGTAAAATCGCTGTGGGAAGCACTTCTGTCAACCAGTTTATTACCGCTGCCATCATTACCCGGCCAGTTGCCTATCAGGTTCTTATAATAAGGATGTGTGGCATCTATATCAGAAACATAGGCGTACTTCTTAATCGCATCGTCCGGCATAGCCGTATTCCAGATACGGACATCCGCCATGTTCATGTCCACCACGTTATCATCGTACCATACTGTAGGATTGTAACCAATCACCAGCGGGCTGGGCGACACAATGGATGGCTCTCCATCTGTAATGGTGCCGGAACCTTTGCCTTCCCCATCTACATATACATTGGCCTTGTAGGTATTTCCTCCGCCGGCATCTTTAGTATGGGTGATGGTGGCGGCAATAGCATGAAAGTTACCGTCTACAATCGCTTTTGTTGGGGTGATTTCCAACGCATTGGTACCATCATGCACTACAAACACCACATCATTCCCACTGCGGTAAAATGACCATCCAACTACGGCACTGTCCACGTTTCTGCACTTGGTAAGGAAGGGTGGATAATAGTAATCGAAGTCACCGTTGAGTCCTTTCGCAAATTTAACTTTTGCCTCAATGGTAATATCTCCTGTGCCGGGGTTGTAGCTATCGTTATAATTTTCTGCACGTACATATCCCGGATCTCCGCCATGGAACCGGACGCCATAGTCAAATATTTTGGGGCCAACGAATTTTCCCGGTGTGATCAGGGGGCTGTAATAGATAGAGAAGGTATTACGCTCCATCGCTGATTTGCCGCCCATTTGTTTCATATAGCCGCCACTGGTAGACTGTATGATTACCAGCCAGTCTTCTTTGTCGGCGTCCTTACGCGCCTTGAGGGCATCCAGCAGTTTGCCTACATTGGCATCCACGTCTGAAATGGCCTGGCGATAGGTTGCATTATCACTGAAGCCTGCCTGTAAACCAGCCTTGGCAGGCCCGCTCAGGTTTACAATCAACGCATCCGGGCTGTATGATGACAGCTCAGTTACTGCTGCATCCACTACTCCCTTGTCGCCGGCTGCTCTGCTCACGTCCACCACTTTATCCGCATTATTGAGCAGGAAGTTATTAAGGTCATCCCATTGTGTAATGGCAGTTACTTTCGTATTGAGATTATCCTGTTTCAGATAGTAGATGAAGCTGAAGTAATACTTGATATCTGCATGACTTCCCTGTACCGACTTTGGAATCAGTGTGCTGTCGCCTATCTGGTGACTGAGATAGGGCATCCCGGTAGTAAGTCCGGTCCAGCCGGCAGCTACGGTAGATACGGTATCATTCAGCCCTTCCCAGGTGTACACACTCTTAGTGAGCAATCCTGTCATTACTGTTGGATTAAAACTTTCCACCAGCTTGCCGGGCGCACCATCTATCCCGATCAACAACACTTTTCTCTTCTTGAATTTAGCGCCACCATAATTCAATCCTGCCGTATCGGTATCGTATTTAGACAGTGCCGGAAACTCTTTCCGGCAGGCGCTTATACCCGCTACAAATATGATAGCAGCCGCTATCAATCCTCCGCGTATATATCCTGATAATAATTTCTGCATAAAGCATTCGTTTAAGAAAGAAAAAAATGCACGTACTGTTAGAAAAATTTGAGCCATAAGCGACCCTCAATTTCCCAATTGGTGTCTATCTGAAGATTAAGCCAGTAAGCTATCTGGTAAAACACTTCTTTGGTATAAGGAGGCGTTTGCAACTCCGCATTACCTGCACAGGGCAATACATAGTTCAGTACATCCCAGGCATAACCACCCTTCAGTTCAAAGTTTTTCCCAATGGCGCCAGGCGCCTGATTTCTTAGCAAATTACCTTTCCCTTCCTTACAAGGCCAATAGCCGATCAGCTTATTATAATTGGGATGTGTTTCATCAATCTGATTGGTACAGGAATATTTGGCAATAACATCACTGGTGAGTGAATCGCCCCATATACGCACATCAGACATGTACATATTTTCCGGAGTACCGATAGAACCGGGAATATAACCCATGGTAAGTGGCGCCGTGGTATTAAAATCTCCATTGGCCGTGATCTCCTTTGTATTATTCAGCACACCGTCAGTATAGGTTTTCACCCATCTCTTATTATTGGGCATCATGTAAATGACTGCCGAGAGCTGATGCCAGTTGCCATCATTCATCTTCCCTCCTTTGCACTGAATGTTGTTCTTCCCTTTCTGGCCAAAGTTTATCTGCCATAAATTACCTTCCTGGAAAAAGCACCAGCCAACCACGCCTCCATCAAAGGAAGCACGTTTAGAAAGAAATGCCGGATAGTTAGCCGAGAAGTTGGGAGTATAATTCCGCATTTTTGCTTCAATAGTATAGTTGCCTGTACTGCCAATATTGTACATACTGTTATCCTGCAGAATAGCATTTACGGCACCGCTTCCCTGGTCGTACATGTGTACACCATATTTAATGGCCAGCGGCACTTCTATTTCGTGCTCATACAAATCAGGGCAATAGTAGAGAGAAAACGCATTGCGCTCTGCATCTGAGTCGGCGCCATAGGTATTGTCTACTCCGCCGTGAGTGGATTGTATAATGACCAGCCAGTTTTCATTGGCAAAATCAGGTCTGCTTTTCATTCCATCCAGCAACTCGCCGATATAGGCATCCACCTGGTTGACTGCAGCTACATAAACAGGGTTGTCTCCGCTGAATGCGGAAGATTTACCGGCTTTATTAACACCACTGAAATGTGTAATCATCAGGTCCACACTATCTGCTTTCAGGTGAGTCACCGCTGCGTTTTTCACGGCTGCATCATCATCGTTCGTGGTTACTTTTACAGTGGCATCTGCCAATAATGTTTTATTCAACTGATCCCATCCGGTTACGGAGATCGTTTTCAGCTTTCGCTGGCCGGAATTTTTCAGCAGTGTAAGAAAGGAAGCAAAACGGGCACCGCTGGCAGATCCCGGCGTAATGCTGCTATCTCTTATATTATTCTTCTCAACGCCTGTTCCGGTCATAATACTGGCCCAGGACGTAGCATCGGTAGTAATAGAATCCGCAATAGCGTCCCAGCTATAGGTGCTATGCGGCATCAGGCTTTTGATAACCGGAGGTTTGATCTTTTTCAATTCAAGACCCGATAAGCCATCTACTACTATCAACAGTACTTTGCTCTTATCTGAAAATTTAGGTTGCGGCGTATTGTCATCCGACACCATGCCTATTTTTTTACAGGCTCCTGTCAGCAGTATTGTTGCTGTAAGTGTGCAACCCAGTATATATTGTAAGGATCTTATGCGCATAATAATTTTATTTTGGCTGACTGTTGGGAGATGATCATCTGATATCATTTTTCCATACTTGTTCCGTGAGTACCGGCAGATCAGCTACATCAGCCACCGCGGAAGCCGAAACAGCAATACCCCATTGATCAAAAAACGGTTTGAGGTTTACTCCTGCATATCTGCTGGCCTTCACAAAGAAGAAGTTTTTCTTCACCTCATTGATATAGGAAATACGCGCTTCGTGACGGGCCTCTTTACAGACATATCCCATCATACCATAACCGTAACGCTGGAATAACTGTACAAAAGGTACCAGTCGCTGGAAAACATCTGTTACATCTGAAAAGTGTTTACCATTCCCAACGGCCTTGGCAGCCCAATCCAGTGCAGGTTGCACAAAATTCTGTTCTTCATCGTATACGCGTGGGGGTTTGGTTCCATAGCGCTGCGCTATCTTAAATACAAACAGGTTATTGGAAGTTTCTCCCAATCCGTCTGCTCCACTCCAGCTCCACATGCTACCCATCTGAAAGTTATGGCCTATCTCATGGAAAGGTCCCCAGCTGGCCCCCTTGTTGATTTCCGCCACATCCAGGAAATCAGAATGCCAGTCGAGATACGCCATACAGGGATAACCGTTATGACCACTCCCCAACGAAATCTGTATGTCCAGTACAAAACGCTGCGGCGTACCCGGCGCCTGGTCAACCGGATCTGCAGGGTTATCGGATAACCCATACCATTCGTGATAATCTTTCTCTATTACCTCGTCCCATTTACTCATTACGGCCCCTGCATCAAATTTATCCAGCAAGCCCAGTAAAACTTTGCGGTAGGCTGTTAGTATAAACCGCTTGCCTCTCAGCTCCAGCACCGGCACCTGGGAGCGGCGTACCTGATCTTTCCATGCAACAGGATCTGTTTCCCCCAATACAAAGTCAGGCGCTTTGCAAACATTACTGAGGGTAATAGTGACCGTTTTTTTAGACGGCAGCGCAGGAATCATATATACCAGGCCACCATAGATATTGCGGATATAGTTTACGCCCGGCAGTACCACACTACGGGTGGTGATCACGCCGGCGCGCAACTGTGGCAACTTGCCATTTACATCATCGGTATGTGATCCTATTTGCACGGCCATTCCTTCCATACCCTGAGGCACTACTACTTTCACCAGTTCACCGGGCGCGGCATAATAGCCGGTGCTCAGCCAGGCGCCGGGCACTACGCTTATCCTGATGTTGGGCGAGGCCAGTTTAAAGTCCAGGTTAAGTGTTACCGGTACATTATACAAACGGGGTTCGACAACAGAAATAAGGCCGGGAAACTTACGCGCATCTGCAAAGCCGCTGCTGTCGATCTTGGACATGCTGGTATCGATCGTTCCAACACCGGATGTATCAATAGCCAGTGGCTTGTCATAGCCATCTTTATAATCATAATCTTTTTTACAGGCTGTCTGCATGGTCACCAGCAGTGTTAACCCTAGGACAGACCTGATAAATGATATTTTCATTGCACTGTTTTTTAAGTTAAACACCATGATTATTGAATGGTAGATGGGAAATCACGATAATTCGCAGGCCATGATTTTCCTGCCAGGTTCCATTCCGGCTGCACCGGTACATTCATCCAGTTCAGAATCATAAAAGGGATATCTACCGGGTTAGGAACATATCTTTCCTGGTTAGGAATCACAGGAAACAGGTAGCCGCTTACATCACTAAAAGGCGCCCATTTATAATTTCCTTTGAGAGAAAAATTCTTCCCGGACGGGCTCTTATCTGCAAACACGCCGCCCTGTGCATCCAGGCATGGCCAGTAGCCAATGAGGTTAGCATAATTAGGATGTGATTTGTTCACATAAGTACGCGGAGCCCATTGTTTGATAACCTCGTCAGATACTACGGTATTGAATATACGAACATCACTCATGTACATATCCACATACTGGTCGGTAAATACTTCGGTAAAATACCCCATGATAGTGTTGGCAGAACTGGTAATACCCGTTACGTTGCTGGCCATTGAACCGGTCCCTTTGTTTTCCCCATCCAGGAATACCGCCGCTACATAGCTGGCCCCTACTTTAGTCACGGTTCCAGTGATCGTATGCCAGTCTCCATCTGTGAATCCTACAGATGGTCTGATCTCGATTTTACTGCTGCCATCTCCTATAAAGAAGGAAATATTACTGCCATTACGGAAAAATGCCCAACCAGGTGTGGTACCGCTGCGGGCAGCTACCTTTCCAAAAAATGGCGGATAGCTGTAGGTGTAATTTCCATTGGGTCCTTTATTAAACTTCACTTTCGCCTCAAAGGTCATTGATCCTGATCCGATATTATACAACTGCCCATCAGCGTTTTCTGCACGCACGTAACTATCCGGAGGACCATATAATCTCACGGCGCTGCCTTCATATGGCACACGGATATTTTCCGGCCTTACCACTACTTCACTTTCAAAACGGGGGTTAAAGAACAGTGTAAATGTATTCTGCACGGGATTGCTGAAAGGGGTACCGTCATTATCTTCCGGCGCCACCGGCCATGTTCCCCCATGATTGGAGGTAACGATCACCAGCCAGTTTTCATTGGCAAAGTTTTTACGACTACGCAATGCTGCCATGATGCTGCCTACATTTTTATCTGCATCCAGGATGGCCTGATTGTATTGAGGAACAGATTCATCGAACCCATATTGTTTACCGGCAGTTTCTACTTTATTAAATTCTGCAAACACCACTGACGCGCTGTCATTTTTCAGTTCGCTGATCACGGCGGTGGTTACATCCACGTCTGAAGTAAATGTTTTATTTACATCCATGCTGTTAGCGATCAGTTCCTGACTCAGTGTTGTCGAAGCGCAGAACGCAGCGCTGCGCGATATAACGCCGGCATCTTTCAGATATTTGGTAAATACCGGGTAAGTGCCCAGGTTTTTATTGGTATAATCATCACCTGTTACGCCATGCTGTTCACCTGTAACCCCTGTGAGCATATCTGCCCAGGTGGCTCCATCAGCGCCGGATGCATCACCAATACCTGTCCAGGAAAACACGGAACTATCGCGCATACTCCAGATCACGGGCGGTTTCATCGACTTCAGGGTTTCTCCCCTGGCACCATCTATCACCAGACAAAGTACTTTAGGCGTGCCGGACATTTTGCCCGGATCATTGGGATATACTTTTCTGTCAATTCTACTGTTGCTATCCTTATTACAGGCAAACAACGTAAAGATGACGGCAACTCCCAAAAGCGAAATAATCTTTTTCATACTATGATTAACTGATTGTGATGATTATTTTTACTTGGCGATAACCATACGGAAAATATTTCCTACCGCTGTATTGTCAAATGAAGAAATCGAACCGTACACAATCACGGCTGGCTCTCCCTCTGCCGACACGGTTTCTGTCATCCCATAAACAAATCCTGCCAGCTTTCCGGTGTTGTTGTAACCTGCGGCCAGCGATCCATCGGCATTTATGATCACCATTCCTTCCCTTACATAATTATCATACTTATCGAAAGTTCCGGCTACTACTATTAATCCGTTGTTTAGCTGCAGGGCATGTGTCGGGGAACCGGAGTTAAACAGTTTAGATTTGAAAGTGCTCACTACAGATCCATCTTCATTCAACATCATGATACCATCACAAGGGATGCCGTTAAACGATTTAAAGGCGCCGGTGATAATGATCTTTTTGGTCACCGCATTATACTTTATGGAGAATATCCGGTCGTTTGCACCACTACCGGATTTGAAAGCCGGATCTATTCTTCCGTTCTGATCCAGGCATACAATATTTCCCGCACTCACGTCATCAAACTTGTTAAAGGAACCACCCATCACTACCCTGCCGTCAGGCAGTACAATCGCATCCACGATGCTGCCCGCAGCTCCGCTGAATCCTTTTGAAATGGCCAGGTTATAATGATAGGAAGAGTCGAGGTTGCCGTCCATATCCAATGCCATGATACTGTTTACATATCTTACATCTATCGACCTGTCGGTTTTGGTAGAATTTTTATAGTAGTACTGCAGATAGTTAAAAAAGGTGCCCAATACCAATACGCGGTTATTGGCGTAAAATACTTTCTGCACTACCCCGGATACGCCGGCATTGAAAGAGGGAACGGTATCAAACGAGTTCTTCTCCTCTTCATTGGGATCGCCCTCGTGCGCATTGCCACCTGCTGTTTCCGTTGGAATGATTTGCACCGTGGTGGTGTCCACCTGTCCGCTGGGATAGATGCGGGTAAGGTTCGTCATTCCCTTCATGCGGCCATATTGGGTAAAGAAGCCACCCAACACAAATTTACCGTTGGGGAGCTGCGTTGCGCCGGAAATGCTTCCGGACATGCTTACTGCCGAATCTGTTTTGAAGGCATTCACAAACTGTCCGTGTTTCTCTATCAGCGCAATGCCATTCAGCGGATTACCTACGCCATTACTGTTATAGGTTTTGAAATCGCCCACCATCAGGTAACGGTTATCAGAAGTAGGCAACAGGTAATTAATAATACCATCTGCACCGGTACCGGCTTTGAAAGTATTGTCCAGCTTTACCTTTCCTATTACTTTAAACACCGGTCCATGGAACACCTGCAACCCGATATTTATGTATGGACTTCCAGAGCTACTGGCTGGCGGCACTTTTACGGTAATAGCTGCATCTGAAATCGACACGATCTGCGCTTCCTGGCCTGACAGAAAAAAATGCAGGGAGTCTTTATAAGCCATCAGCCCCGTTACTTTAAATGTTACCAGGTCACCGGAAGATCCCTGTGAAGGATTGGGTAGTTCATCGCTGAACTTCACGCCCAATGGCGGTTTCCCCCCTGCGTACGGATCGGGGAATACACTCCCCTCATCTTTTTTGCAACCGATCACTATTGCCAGCGACAGCAGCAGTAACCATATATTTTGTCTGAACAATTGCATCATCTGAATAATTTGTGAGCTGAGTAATTAATGTAAGTCCAGGCCATACTGCAAACAACGGCTATAGAATTCGGATACGCTGAACCCAAAATCATGTTTTGAAAAAACCAGTACATGCACGGCACCGTTTGTGGGTTCTATGTTGGCAGAAGCCACCAGGGCCGGGAACCAATAAAATGGTGGTTGTGAGATATCCGGTGTATAAGAGATCATCAACTGCCGGTATCCGGCATATTGTGCCCCACCTTCATTATTATATATTACGCCGAGGTTCATGGGTATACTGTCATAGGAGCGCATAAACACACCGGGATACGTTTTATACTGGGCCGGATCTATCTGCGGGATATCCTTCAGCATATACTTTCCTTTGAAAATATAACGGGAGAGCATTTCCCGCCATACCGGCGCCGGTACCTGCGATAATTTGGTGATGGTATCCTTTCCTGTGAGGAACAGCACCTGGTTTACCAGGGAGATCGTACTATCAAAACAGGGATTAGAGGGAGCAAAAAAGGTGATGGTTTCATTTTTGAAAACATTTTCCATCTTTGTTATACTGATCACCTGCAGCAGTTTGCTGAAGTATTCGGGTTTTGACTGAAGATATTCCAGTACAGTGCCATTGAATTTTCCTTTTGCAAGACCGGTATCCTGGTAATAATCTTTTTTGCAGGCGGCAAACAGCATCACAGTAAAGGTGAAACCTGCCAAGAGCGATAAATATTTATTTTTCATGTTCAGCAGTTTTTAGGTTAACGCCAGTATTCATTGAGTTTCATTAAAGCATTGTTGGTAAGCGCACTTTCCGCGATAGGCCAGGTCCAGGCGCCACGCTGGAAAGCCGATTGGGAAATGGGGGCTGTACAGTATTCCTGGTTGAGGATACGGTGCGTGCGAACAAGGTCATAGTAGGCATGTCCTTCTCCCATCATTTCTTTGGCACGTTCCCAGAAAATAGCATCCTTCAGCTCAGTAGCATCCGAGCCGGCATAAGAAGCTGTTTCTGCGCGGCCACGAATCAGATTTAATAAACGGATCGCCTCGGATTGATTGGCAGCGCCTAACTCCGCATTCGCCTCTGCTGCCAGCAAAATGGCATCCGCATAACGGAATACAATCAGGTTACCATCAAATGCTATGTTACTGCCGGAGTTGCCGATGAACTTTCTGAACTCTACCAGGTTGCCTTCCCGATACATGGTATTGGCATCAAACCACAGGTCTTTTCTTTTATCAGCTACACCCAACGGATACATCTTCTCCAGGAACTTGCCTACGTAGTTTACATAAGAATAGCCGCTGCCAGCACCATGTTCCAGTACATTATCGTTCAGGTACTGATAACCCAGTCCGCGTACTTCCCCATAGTTTACATTCTGCGTAAGCTCAAACAACCCTTCTTCAGACCCTCCCCTGTACAGGCGGCGGAATTCTGAGGTGGTCAGCAAACGATGTGCACCACCATTTTGTTCCATCAGCTCTTTGCCGAGTGCCACAGTAGCTTTATAGTATTTGTCTTTATTGCCTTCATCAAAGCCAGCATTCCACATGTTCATATGCATCATCAATGCCAGTGCTGATCCACGGCTGGGACGTACGGCTTTCATTTTAGGATCACTGTAAGCCCAGGGCAGGTCATCTTTATACTTCGCCATTTCGGCCAGACAGGAATTCAGTACATCAGTAAACTTAGTACGGCCAATGATTTCATTGAAATATGGCTTTGTATAATAAGGTACATCTCCATAAAGGCGTACCATCAGGAAATACAGGAAATTTCTCACCCATACTCCTTCCGCTTTATACCTTCGTTTATCCGTAGCCGATATCTGGGTGTCAGGAATATCATCCACACGGTCTATCAGGATGGCAGCCGATTGTATTACGCGGTAATATCCCTGCCAGTTAGGGATATCATTAAAATGGAAAAAGCCATTCCAGTAACCCTCTTTCATTAATCCTTTCAAATCGTTGTACACCAGGAAGTCGTAGTACGGGCGTCCCCATATGGCGCGGGAAGTGGATGTTTGACGGTATATACCGCAGCGGAACTCTGCTGCAAGGAAGAAAGAGTTGGTCAGCAGTACGTCCGCGATCTCTCCGTAAAGGTTATTGGTAAACTTTTCCGCATCTGCTTTGGTTTGCCAGAAAGTGGAGCCGGATTCTTTGTCCGTGGTAGTCGTTTCCAGGAACTTCTTACACCCCGGCATGCTGGTGCAAAGTAAAGCGGCCATTCCTATCGCAAAAACTAAACGCTTCATATATCACAGTTTAATTGCTTAATACATTGATTGTTTATATCCTAGAACTGCACGTTCAAACCCATTGTCACGGTTTTTCTCACCGGGTATCCACCTGTCTGATCTCTTCCGAGTGCAGATACGTTTTCCGGGTTAGGGCCGCTGTATTTACTGAACATGAAAGGATTGCCCAATGTGCAATACGGACGACAGGAAGTAATACCCCAACGGATGGTTTTGTCGCGCGGTATTGTATAGGCCAGCGTGATAGACTGTATCTTCAAATAAGAACCATCTTCTTCGAACAGGGTCTGTTCTACGCGATACGGCCTTATGCTTTTATAGCGCTGATAATCGTACGGATTAGGATACAACGCATTGTCTCCATTCTTGACCCAGTAATCGTATTGATCCAGTGGTACCAGGGCGCCTGGTGCGGTAGGTCTTCCGTTGGCATCATATCCAAATGGATTGGAGAAGCTGTTAAAACGGTCCTGTACAGCGTTATTCAATATAGCACGGATGGCCGTATAGCTACCGGTAATATTAAGTGACCAGGGGCCGTACTGCACAAATGAACTAAGTCCTCCTGTAGCGAGGGGCTGAGAGTTACCGGCATAAATGATATCTGCATCATTGATAATATAGTTACCATCACGGTCTGTCCACCTGGGGTCGCCGGCTTCTGCATAATAATAATTTTTACCATCGCCGGAAGATACCAACAGCGGCCTGCCAGTGGCAGGATCTACCTGTACGCTGCCGGGCTGGGAATACGCGCCGGTATTGTTCAGCAGTAAGTTGGTTAAACTGTTACGACCTACACGGTACAGGATATTTTGTTTAGCCGTTTCATCATACCATATATACTCCCGTTTACCGTTTGGCAGCCGGGTCAGGATATTTTTATTGAGCGCACCATTAACAGTAATGGTCCAGTTTAATTTGCTGGTAGCAGGTAAAGGGCGATAAGTAATGTTAAACTCTATCCCGATATTCCTCATGGCGGCGTCGTTCGTTTTCACTTTGCTGAATCCACTACTGGTAGGGAGTTGCAGCTCCATTAACATGTCGCTTACATCTTTAATGTAAACGTCCATTTCGGTAGACAATTTGCCTTTCCATAATCCGAGATCAAAACCACCATTCCACTGGGTAGTGGTAACCGGTTTCATACTGGCATTCGGTAACTGATCGTAGGAAATGCCGCTCATAGACCGGTCGTTGTATTTACCACCATTACGGTCGTCGTACACACCATAAGCATCGAAAATGGTACCCTGTGGGGTTACATTCCGTCCCCAGGTAGCGCGAAGCGAACCATAGTCGAGCCAGGTTTTATCCTTCAGCAGGTTCTCCTTATTAAAATTCCAGCGGACGCCGATAGAAGGATTATTGGAATACGGAGTAGCTTTCCCGGTAGTGGAAGATGCATCACGCCGGTAGGTAAGATCCAGCATATATTTTTGCATGTAGTTGTAAGAAAAAGAAGCCGCAATAGAAACCATCCTGTTGTCGGAACTTCCATTCAGTACACCACCCGCATCGAATGCACCACCAGATCCGATAGGGCCCAATACATGATCACTTGGCGTAGCACGCTGACGCAGCATGGTAGCCTGAAATGTGGTTTTAGTCAGCTCATTAAAAGCAGAAGCGGTAAAGTTATGTTTATTATTTACCGACTTGTAATAAGAAAGACTGCTACGGCTGTATAAATTAGTAGAACGATCGTTATAAGCCCTTACTTCTGAATAGTTGTTATTGATAGCTGCGGGAATAAAGTTATCCTCCGTACCGGTGGTATTGCCAAAGCTGAACTGGCTGGTGGCATGTAAACCTGTGAGCACTTCATAGTCGATATCTACGTTGGTGGTCACGTTGGCTGTTTTATTCACATTATCATTTCTCAGGGCTGCTACTGCGTTGGCGGAAGCAGAATAAAAAGAAGGTGCCGGCAAAAGGGAAGACTGACCTCCTGCTTTACCTACATCCGTTTGCGTGATACCATTACCACTACCCTTACTGTTTTGTCCGAGACTGGTGGTCACCGCACCGTAAATCTTCAGCCGGGGTGTAGGCCGGTATTGCATGTTGGTGCTGAGTGTATAACGGTTAAAGTCAGTGTTCTTCACTACTCCTTCTTCATTATAATAGCCCAGATTGGCTTTATAGTTAAAGCGGTCATCACCACCGGAAACGGTGACGTTATGCGTTTGGTTATAGGTATACTTATAGAACAGTCCCTGCCAGTTGGTAGAATTGTTATAGTAAGGATTGAGGCTGTCTGCCAGGAAAGGCGTGGCATTGATATCAGCTTGTGCATACTTTAGTGAATCCGTATAAGTAAGGATCTGCGAAATACGTTGCTGTCTTTCGCCATTACCGCCAATTACTTCTCTCAGGGTAGGCGGAATACTTACGAAGAAATTGCCCGAATATTGTACAATAGGCACTTTTGATTTACCACGTTTGGTATTGATCAGCATTACGCCATAAGCACCACGCGATCCATACAATGCAGTGGCCTGGGCATCTTTCAGGATCTGTACACTTTCAATATCTTCCGGAGGAATCAGTGATAACGGATTCAAACCCGGACCTGCCTGATTAAATCCATACTGGTAATTGGAATTAGCATCAACGGGTATACCATCGATCACAAACAACGGCGAGGTAGGTGCCAGGAAAGCATTACTGCCAGAACCGGTAATGCTCAGTGTAGACAACCCTCTCATCTGGATAGTACCTGCATAACCTGGTGCACCGGTATTATTCTGGATATTCAAACCCGCTACTTTACCTTGCAACAATTCCAGTACGTTGGATACCGGCACATCCTGCAATTGTTTACCACTGATTAACACCGTAGATCCGGTAGTGGTTTCTTTTGTTTTTTTCTGATACCCTATCACCACGGTTTCATTCAGTTTATTTTCTTTTACCGTGAGATATATCCGCATCAGTTCACCGGTTTTGGCTTTTTGTACAGTTGTATTAAAGCCCAATGCCTGGAAGCTGATATCGGCTCCTGCCGGTACGGTTACAGAGAAGCTGCCGTCTCCGGCGCTGGCGCCTACCCCTTTAGGTGGCTTACCGCTGAATATTACCACGCCTGGTACCGGAGAGTTGCCGCCTTTCTCATACACGATTCCTTTTACCGTTACCATCTGATCCTGCGCCGAAGCTGTAACAGCGAGCATTACAGCTATCAACAGCGCGATAAGTGGTTTTATCTTCCCTGGTATAGTGTTATACTTATACATGAAGGTTTGATTTTATCATTTGATGATTTTATTTTTCTGCCAATGACATCTGTTTGGATCAGTTGTCCCTGAAATCGGGATTTCCTTTCCAGAACCAGAATACAATTTTCCAGACGCCGGGCTGATAGATGGCGAACTGTGTTCCTACCTGCGCGGTTACTCTCAATGCACCGTTGGAAACACGATCATAGCTAAAAGTGGCTACTGCACGGTCTCCGGTGCCATTGGTATATTTTGTTTGCCGCAAAGCCAGCGGAATAGGATAGGCCACATCATAGGTTACTCCTTCCGGGGTAAATTTTGGCTGCCCGAAGTGATGCACTACCTCCTCCCATTTGGTATGCTTAAACAATGCAGGGTTGATAGGATTGTAGGAAGAATCGCGGAACTCAAATGTGAGGGAGTTACCGGTGGCATTCGGATCTTTGTAGAATACCGTTATTACCCCCGAGTTACCGATATAACTTTCATCGTTATAGTTCTTTACACCAGATACCAGGTAAGCATACGTATATCCGTTAGCATTACCCGTTACCGGATCAATGGAGCTGGGCGCATATGGCTGCGGGCGAAGCGGCTTCAATGCCATGTTGCGGATCATTTTACTACCGCCGCTGTTGGATACTTCCACATCAAATTTATAACCGGAATCCGGCTGCATTTTGATAGCGTTCAGGTATTGCAGATCGGTAGGCGCCCACATAACAAATTGCCCGGAGTGCTCCCGTACTTCAAACAGATGGTGCTGTTCAATGGTACGTTTTTTCTCTATTTCTTCACGGGTGGTTTCCAGACCGGTATAAGCTTCTTTCCATACCAGTACCGGGAAAGTTTTATTAAAGATTTCCGCGGATCCACCATCTACACCTCTCATATTCATGATTTTAAAAGTGAGTGGACTGGTAGAATTGTCTGCGTTGAAAATATTGGTGGCAGGATCTTGCGGCAACAGGGACGTTCTTCCCAACACCGGTTCAAACGTAGTTTGGGTATAGTTAGCTCCTGAACTGATAAAATCCACGTCAGCCGGCACTTTTACGCAGGCATACAGTAGTAATCCGGAGGCGGCCAAAACTGTCAGCAACTGAAATGATCTTTTCATTGTACAATTATTTATCGGCTTCAGCTTAAAAGCTATTTGTTAAATCTGTTGATGAATTCATTAAATCCAAATTCATGGTCTTCGGCCAGGATGTGCATCACACCGTTCCTCAAATAAGTATCCATCGACATGGTATTAGCCCTTATCCATTTGCTGATGTAAAAGGAACCTTTTGTATCGCTGTAGATGATGTACGCCGGTCCGCCGCCTGCATACCCTGAAGCAGTTTGGGTGTATAGCTGCAGGTTCACTTCACGGCTGTATTTGATGGAGTTGATGCCACGGCCATCGGGGTATAACACCAAACTATCCGTTGGATATACGCCCGGCACTACGTAACGGCAAAACAACGTATCCAGGTTTTTCTGGTCCAGATCGGCCAGGGACAATGAGGCCAGTCCTTCTTTTTCCCGCAATACATTGAGGTTGCGCATGGCTGTTTTAAAACTGGTATTGGTGACCGCAAATAAAGTGAGCTGTGTATTACTCATTACCCGCTTTAAACCAAGCCGGTCGATGACCACCACCATAGAATCAAAAACGCCCACCTGGCTTTTAAGATAATCGTACATGTTGGCATCTATCTGGGTAACGCCCTTGGTGTATGATTTATATCCTCCATCCTTCTGGCAGCCGGTAAAAAATATACCAGCCATTAACAACAGAAGGCAACATATTCGGGTATAAGCATGTATCTTTTTCATAGCTGCTATTATTTATTCCAGTAAGCATTTTGAACAAGCTGATGATTGGCGCTCAGCACTTCATCCGCAATCGGCCAGTAGATACCTCCGTTGCGCAGCAATGGTCCCAGCTCACTACTGCCAGGACGCAGGCGGGCAAACCGTACCTGGTCGTACCATCGCCAGCCTTCTCCCATCAACTCTCTTCTTCTCTCCTTAAAAATTTCCACCAACAGATCTTTACCTTTAAAAGAAGGACTTACGATGCCCCTGCTTACCATTACAGTAGACAACCACTGCGTAGCTTCATTCGGATCATTTAATACGGTGGCTGCTTCCGCTCTTAACAGCGCCAGCTCTTCCAGGCGGGAGAACATCATGGTACCATTGTACAACCGGAAAGTACCTTTGTCAGCTTTTCCATCTTCAATCACTTTTATTTTGCTGAACACCGGTGTATTGGTCGTGTAATTGGAGAAGTAATAGGTTGTTAACGGGTAACCTGTGGTCAGATCAATACTGAAGCGTTCATCTCCGTTCCATTCAAAATATTTAAGAATAGAATCCCTGGGGATATACATCGCCGGCAACTGGTTGCTGGTAATGGGCTGCGCCAGCGTATATTCTTCCAGGTGACCGGCAGTAATGCCTTCTGCATTCAGATAATCGAAAGAAAAATTCAGGATCTGACTCGGCCCTCTGCGCGCAAAAAAGCCGCTGTCGCTGGCGCAGAGTATATCCGTTTCCGGTGTAAAGGAAGCATCCGCACGCGTGTAGTTGTCGAGGATAAAACGGGTGTAAGACATTACATCCGTATAGTGTTGCTGCCAGGCTGCGATATGTGACAGCACTGCATAGGCGCTGATCTTATTAAATAAGGTACCGGCCCAGAAACTGTATCCCTGGTTAAAATAAAAACCGGGGCTTTGCGGATCAGTACTGTTATAAATGAAAGGCAGGTCCTTTGCAGCAGCAATCAATTCCTTTTCTGCAAAATCGAGCACCTTTGCCTGTGGTGTGCGCGGTAACTGCGGGAATTGTCCATCGTAAGAAGATACGATCAGCGGCACATCACCCCATATACGAACAATATAGAAATAAAGGAATGCGCGCAAAGCCCTTGCCTGCGCCACGTCCAGCTGATGATTCAACGCGGTGTAATAGGCATCTTTCGCCGGTATGTCACCAGACCTTTCAATGAACAGGTTGGCGGCATTAATCGCCGCATAAAACCTGCGCCAGCTTTTAAGCGATTGCAGTTGCGGGAAAGAAACATTTAATTCATTATTTACAACTGCTTTCAGATCTGCACGGGAGGTGGGCAGGAAGTCACCCTTACGGAACTCCCCATACATCCAGAACGCAGCATTATCCGTGAGGGCAGCGCGGGTAAGTCCATACACTCCTATCAGGGAGCTACGGGCATCTTCCACAGATGACCAGTAGTCCTTATCTGTCACCAGCCTCGTAGATTTTACATCCAGCATTTTACTGCATGACATGCACATGGTGATCAAAGCCAACACCAGCGCCTTTTTTGTTACTAATCGAAATATATTATTCATGCTTAATGAAATGACAAATGATTATAAATCCAGTTTCAATCCAATGGTGTATGTTTTGGGAATGGGTATCGCATAACCGTTATCATAGCCATTGTAATAAGTCAGTTCAGGATCTCCGCCGGTATAAGCGGTAAACGTAAGCAGGTTGTTGCCGGTAGCATATACATAACACCTGCTGATGCCAGGCGCCAGTCGCTTCATCCACCTGGTACCCGCCAGATCATAGCCCAGGGAAACAGTGCGCAGCTTTATAAAAGAGCCGTCTTCCAGGAACAGGTCCTGATCCGCACGATACGGAATCACAGCGCTCCATGGATTATACTGCGGATATGTTTTCATATTTTCAGGATGCTGCCAGTAAGTGATATCTTTTACAGACTCCAGGTTGGATTGTCCGTCGTGGTTGACAAAATCGTAACGCACCGCAGTTTTGCTGTTCAGGATATTCATGCCGCCGGCAAAATAAAAGCTGAACGACAGGTTTAAATTGCCATACCGGAAGTTGTTATCGAAGCTACCGGTATATACAGGCATGCTGTGACCCTTCATTACTTTATCCTTGTCGTCAACAATAAAATCGCCGTTCCTGTCTTTCCATGCCGGATCACCAGGCTTAAATGCTACGCCTTTGAAGCTAAGAGGTTCGTTGTTTTTTGGGTTGATGGGAATATCCGCCACCTTGCTGTATCCGCCTGTATTTTCATACACCCAGAACTGATCTACCGCTTTGCCTACTTCAAATCTGCGATCACCGGTAACGAATGACTGTACACCACCAGGTAAAGCTTTCAGGGTATTTACATTCCAGGCGCCGCTGACAGACGGTGTCCACTGGAACTTAGCGGTGCGGATCACATCGCCCGACACCCCTGCTTCAATGCCACGGTTATTTACATGCAAGCCGCTCATATATGCGCTGGCATAACCAGATTCCGCTACTACCGGCATCGGCAGCAGCATATTGCGATCATCTTTTGAATAATAATCTGCCGAAATACGCAACCGGTTATGAAAGAAAGCGACATCGGTACCGATCGTAAGTATATCTGTATAAGACCAGCCAATATCATCTCCTACCCAGCCATACGAATAGGGTCTGGACAAACCGGCAACGCCGGTATACGAGTAGGCGTTGGGGTTACCAGACCAGCCCATATCCACTTTATATTGCGGGCCGGCAGCGAAACGGTCGTCTCCATACATTCTGCCAACACGTCCCCAGGAAGCGTGCAATGTCCAGTCACTAAGTGTAGGCATTTGCGTTATGAACTGATTTTTCAGATTCCATTCTCCGCTAACTGAAGGTGTGAGTAACCAACGTTTGGATGGTGCTACCAGCGAAGAGGCATCATTACGCAATGTTAATGTGACGCGATAAATGTCACGGTAATTATATTTTACATTACCATAAAAAGACAACAGCCGCTGTTTCTCTGCATCAATATAACGGTACACCAGCTGATTGGCAAAATACAGTGGTGATAAGTAGTTGCCTTTACCGGCATCGCTCTCCACAATATTTACCTTCACACGGTCGCTGATACCTTTATATGCGCGCTCGTAATTATACTTTTGAAGATCGGCCTGGAATGATTGTCCTGCTTCAAAATTAAAGTGATGATCACTGGAAGGAGTCCATACATAATCTATGACGTTTTCAAAACCAGTACGCTGATTGTTACCAAAATAATTGGATGCATAGTTGGCGCCATCCATTAAGGTAGAGGGATAAAAGACATCTCTTAGGTTTTCATTATAGTCATATAACAGGCGCGTGGTATAACGTAGCTGCTTAAACGCAAATACCAGCGAAAATGTTCCCTGTATACTGTTTACATGATTTCTGTCGAATCCTTTACGGAAGGCATCCCGGTACTGACCATATGTGTCCTTATCAGGAGATAGCGGGTTCGATAGGTCAGGGATATAGGCTGTTTCCAGAAAGCGGTCCTGCATAGAAGTATTTCTGACACGATCCATTCTGTTGGCATTGATCATGGCAGAAGCCATGAGCCATTTAATGGGTGACATATTTACTATAAAGGAGCCGGTATATTTATCGAGGCGGGTATTATCTGCAATACCATTTGCCTGTGTTTTATCGCCAAAGAAACGGAAGTTGGCTCTTTCAGAACCACCGGAAATACTGGCGTTAATGCTATGTTGTGTAGTATTGTGGAAGTACAGATCGCTCCAGTTGGCATTACCGAAATATCCCTGGTTAGAGGAATCGCGCAGGTAAGATGGGAAACTGAGTGAATCTGCTGTAGTGGCGTACTGCTGATAGAACGGCCTGCGGAAGCGGTTTTCATACTGCGCATTGGTAGTATAAACCGGATCAAACAGGTTGACACCGAAGTAACTGTTCACGCTGATTTTCCGTTTACCTGAAGTAGCATTTTTAGTGATGATATTAATAACGCCATTAGCGCCCCTCGGCCCAAACAAACTGATAGCAGCAGCATCTTTGAACACCTGTACTTCTTCCACATTATCCAGGTTAACGATAGAAAGCAGGTTGGTAGCTGGTCCCAGCCTGGTTTGATCGGAGTTCTGTATATCATACACCAGGGTATTGTCCTGGATCATGGGTACGCCATTTAAATACACGGCGGGTTGTACCTGGCTAACATCTTTTTTTGACAGCAGCGGCATGGACAAACCGCGTATATACATGAACTGCTCTGTGCCGGGTTCTCCACTGGGCTCCTGTGTATAAAGGCCCCTGATGTTACCTTTTACCATTTGCTGCAGCGAATTATAAGGAAACAGGGCAACATGCTGTACGTTCAGGGTATCATTATTTTTAAATGCCGCATTTACCCATTTCCTGTTGATGGTGTTGATCACATCATACTCGGAAATAACGGTGGTATCTTTTTCTTCGTTGGGAACAGAATCCAGTGCTAAAAAAGGCTTGCCATAATCCGCTGCCATGGCGTGTGGCGAGCCAATGCATAAAGTAACATGCATAGTACAGCAGGCTGCTATCAGCGAAAGGATCCAGCGCCGCTTTTTTCCGGACAACCGCGTGGATAGATGATCTCTCATTGTTCATTAATATTTGAAGTGATTCATTCCGGGCAATAGCATTCCGTTCAGGCATTTTTCAATGTCTGTGCACAAACAGAATACCGCCGTTATTTCAGCTATTTATTGCTAATAAAATCTGTTTAAAAATGGCCGTAAAAATTACGCATAGGAAGATCGCTTCCCGTGGAATACTGGTATAAATTTTTCATTGTTCGTGTGTTTATGTAAGAAATAAGCCGTTTAAGATTATAGCTCCGCCGGTAGACAAACAGGGTCCATCAAAGCAAAAAACATCGGGTATACACGGATTACAGCCAAACGAAAAAGATATTCATCTTTCAGTAAAACTGATTCATTATTTGTTTACAGGGAAATCTTTAGTGCGTTACGATTCTGGTTCTAATAAATGCTTTTGAAATTTGGTTGAATACTAAACTATCGTTTCATTGTTGTTCACTATCATCCACAAAATAATAAGCGTAGTTGCTACGTCATATTCCCAAAACAAAACGTGATAATTATATGACACAGGAAATTATACGAAGCATTTCTTTTAACACAACATCGACATAGAGATGACAAATAAGGATTAGCATCTGCTAATTTATAATCAGAAACAGGATCATTTATATTTTTAGGCAGATGACCTACATTTGCGCTGTAATTTTTGGGACTATGAAGCATTTTATATTGGCAAGTACCTCCACCTTGTTTGGAGAAACCTACCTGGCTTATCTGCAACCGGCCATGAAAGTATTGTACGCAGGCGTAGATGAAATCATATTTATTCCGTTTGCCCGTCCGGGTGGCATTTCACATGATAACTATACCAGCAAGGCAGCCGAAGCATTTGGAGCTATCGGCATAAAAGTACGGGGGCTGCATACATTCGATGATCCGGCTGCTGCCATTAAAAATGCGAAGGGCTTTTTTACCGGGGGAGGCAATACTTTTCTGCTGGTAAAAACACTACATGAACAGGGACTGATGTTTATATTGCGTGACGCGGTAAACGGCGGCACACCTTATATGGGATGCAGTGCAGGGAGCAATATAGGTGGGGTAACCATGAAAAACACCAATGATATGCCCATTGTATATCCGGCCAGTTTCGACACCATGGGGCTGATCCCTTTTAACCTGAATCCCCACTACCTCGATCCGATAGCAGGTTCCCAACATATGGGAGAAACCAGGGAAACCCGCATCAGGGAATATCTTACTCAAAACACCACGCCGGTACTAGGGCTGAGAGAAGGCAGCTGGATCTACGCACATGATACCCACTTAACACTGCAAGGTAATTTGAGCGCCCGCATTTTTGAAGTGGGCAAAGAGCCGTATGAATTACCAGCTGGTAGTTCCCTCAGCACCCTGAAATAAAAATGTAGCCCAATCCCTTAAAAGAGCAATCATTCTTTTATCTTTGCCACATGCGTGCAAAAGATGAAAATAAAGCCAGCGTCATCCGGGAGAAAGCCATGGAGATGATTGTTCAGGAAGGATTTGATGGTATGAGTATGCATAAACTGGCCAAGGCGGCCAATATATCTGTCTCTACCATCTATATCTATTTTAAAAACCGGGAAGACCTGCTGAATCAATTATATGTAGAAACAGGCAATCTTTTCATGCAACAAATGATGAAAGGGTTTAGTCCTGATATGGATTTTGAAGCGGGATTATGGCAACAGTGGCATAACCGCTATCAGTATATTCTTCGGTATCCCCTGCATCATCGCTTCTGGGAATTGTTCCGGAACTCTCCCCTCGTGGAAAAACAGGACTTCCTGGAGGGGCACGCCTTCAAAAAGGCCATGCTGCAGTTTGTTTTGAATGCGCAACAAAAAGGAGAGATCGTATCATTGCCCACAGAAATTTTTTGGGCAGTAGCCTATGGCACTTTTTATACCCTTATCAAATTTCACCTGGACAACTCCACGATGTCAGGGGCACCTTTTTCGCTCAGCGATGATATGCTGAAACACACCTTTCAGTTGGTCATGAAATCGTTGAGAGTATAACGGTAATCTTTCGTTCTATTTAACCGATAAGATGGATCAGGGTGAAATGTTAGGGAATATCTTTTTTCAATATGCTCTAACTGCCCATACACTCGCGTTAGCCATTGTCAAATCCCTACTACACTATCTTTGAATATTATACAATACGCCATACACTCCCTTTAGCTAATCTTCCATCTACCCCGAAAACAGGTTCCCCGGATTATCTTATATTTATAGTAATCAAAATAATCTCCCATGGCAAAACAAATGTCTATCCTTCCCTTTACGGGAAAACTCGGTCCTCTCATTGGGTATAAGCGCAATGGCAAATACTTCCTGCGCTCCATGCCTGAAAGCGTGCGGCAAACGGCTGCTACCCGCCGCGCATCACGCCGCTTTGGCATCGCCAGCAGGAAAGGCGCTTTTATCCGTAAGGCGTTCTACAGTAACCTGGATATCCATTGTGACGGTGGCCACATCAACCGCCTCAACAAGCTGCTCATTGCTGCCGGCGATCATCACGCCGCCATCACTGGCTTCCGCTTCAATCAGCATACCAGAGTAGATCGTTTTTTCCCGGTGGCTCCCCGGCTTTTGAGTAACGGAGTATTAAATATTCCCGCACAAACCATCGATGGGTATAAAGGTATTGCTGCGCTGGAAGTAAAAGTGATCGCCATGCGGATTGATTTTACATCACGTCAGGTGGCGGGTAGCGAAACGATTACACTCATGATAGCCCCCGATACCACTTTCCAGGAAACAAATATTTCGCTGGAGGTGCCCGGGGAGGGTTCACTGGTAGTAGTTTTCCAGGTAAGAGCGATGTACAAAGACGGCCCATCCCACAACAGACAATACATGGCCGCGGATATCATCGCGGTGGCAGCGCCACAGGTACCCAAACGTGCTCATAAACGTACCTACCCAAAGCGGACGAAATTGCTTCCCAAACTTACCTATACATACACATATCCAGCTGTCATTCAACTGGAATAAAGCTATTTTGCCTCCGGAGATATTTTGATGAATAATCCCTTTATACCTGCTTCCTTTTAATAATACATCTCTTTCCGCAGCTCCCCCCTGGTAGGGAAGCAGCCCTGCTATGGCCAGTGCTGGCCTCCATCCATCTTTTGATGCCATTTCATCCCGGTTATACATCCGGAACTCATCCCCGCATCAAGTCCACCTCTACTGCACCACTTCTATAGATCCTAAGCGGGTGCTAAGCATAGCATAGACGGTATCTACATAATGACAATATATTTTGTGGGTAATTTTACAACGCCAGTCCGCCATCGCTTACAATCTATTCTGATACAGTGTTCTTGCCCGCCAATTACTGATACTGCATTCTCTTTCAACACAGACAAACTCATTTCATTCCAATGTTGAAGTAATTATGAATATAGGGATATGGCACTTTTTACACCCTTTTCAAATTTCACCTGGATAACTCTTCTATGTAAGGAGAAACTTTTTCACTCAGTGATGATATGCTGCGACAGATTTTCCTGCTGGTGATGAAATTATTGAGGCCATAACGGTAACGTATATACTAAATTTAACTATCTTTGCGTCGGTAAAAGTGTAGCTCAGCTGGAAGAGCACTTGCCCCACAGCTTGAGGTCACTGGTTCGACTCCGGTCACTTTTACCAATTTATCTTCTTCCTCTATAACGCTTCCGTATATACGCATGATTTATTACTTTCGCTGCGGCAGCAGTATGGTTTAATTGGAAAAGCACCCGACTGCCAGTTGGGAGTTATCAGTTCGAGTCTGATTATTGCTGCCTTTCTTTCTATTTAATCGCTATCATCATGCAGGAGTTTTCATCAGCCGACTGGGACAAATTTTACGAGGTATTACAATTTCTCAGCAAACACCCCTTTGATTCTCCTGATACCGAACGTTTAAAAGGATTGGTTACAAAAATCTATAAAACCGCCCGTAAAGAAATCAGGCAGACAGAAAGCGACCGCCGCTACCAGGCCGACCAGCAGAAGCTGCAGAACACTGTTGTGTTTCAACAGGGATTACAGGCTTCCGTTGGTCATGCCATTACCGATACCATTTACTTGCCCGTACAGCAGGAGCTGGAAAATGCATGTATCTGCTATTCATGCCGGCAACCATATACGACCGTACATTATCACTATCACCGGCTTTGTCCCACCTGCGCACAAATTCACCTGGAAAAGAAGGCACAGCGTGTATCCTTAACCGGTAGAACAGCTGTTGTTACCGGCGCCCGCATGAAAATCGGGTATGTAACAGCACTCCGTTTACTGAGGGACGGAGCTACTGTGATTGCTACCACCCGCTTTGCAGCGGATGCATTGCTCCAGTATACCAAAGAACCGGATTACGAAATATGGAAAGACCGCCTCATCATATATGGCCTGGATCTTATCAGTTTACCGCAGGTAGAACAATTTATTCAATACCTCTGTCAAACACTGCCGGCACTGGATATCATCATCAATAATGCCGCGCAAACGATTCATTATCCGCCGGAATATTACCAGCCTTTAGTGGAGAAGGCAGCGCAACTTCCACTGCTGCCGGAGGCCGACCAGGCAAGAATTGTAGCTACCGTACCGGTACAACAAACACGCATTGGCAACAGCGAATTATTTCCTACCGGGCAGCTGGATTTCTTCAACCAGCCACTGGACCTGAGAAGCAGCAACAGCTGGGTGATGAAGCTGGATGAGGTAGATACCGCAGAAGTGTTGTCTGCCAACCTCGTGAATAACATATCCCCCTTTATGCTGAACAGCCGCTTAAAGCCGTTGATGCTGCAATCCTCTTTCCCCGATAAATTCATTATCAACGTTACTTCTTCAGAAGGGCAATTCAGTTATGCCCAGAAAACCATTTATCACCCGCATACCAACATGACCAAGGCAGCGCTTAACATGATGACACGCACCAGCGCCGCTGACTATGCAACGCATAATATTTATATGAACAGCGTAGATGTGGGATGGGTATCTACCGGCAATCCGATAGAGAAGAAATCGAGACTGGAACAAAGAGGCTTCTTACCACCACTGATGCTGGATGATGCAGCAGCACGTATCTACGATCCTATTGTACAGGCGATAAATGGTGAACCCAGCTTTGGGAAACTGTACAAAGATTATATAGCAGTAGCCTGGTAATTACAACGCCAGCCCGCCATCACAACGTATTACCGTACCCGTTATATTACCATTCCGCATCAGGAACAGGATCGTATCTGCTACATCTCCCGGCTCTCCTACCCTGCCTACCGGTGTTTGGGAAGCATAGGTTTCAAAGGTATCTGCTTTGGCATCTGCCGGCAGAAAATCCCACCAGCCCGTATTGACTACGCCAGGAGAAACGGCGTTGATACGTAAGGGTTGGATTTCTTTGGCAATAGAAGGAATCATTAATTCCAATGCTCCGTTAATCGCTGCCAGACCGGATACACCCGGCGCCTGTGATATCGCTGAAATAGCTGTAATCAGGGTAATACTGCCGCCTTTATTGATATAAGGCAACGCTGCCTGCAGGGTATTCAGTTGTGGCCAGAACTTGCCTTCAAAGCCTTCCCGTAAATCTTTCAAAGACAGGTCTGCAAATTTACCGGCTCCTTTGGCGCCACTCAATGCAATCACCAGGTGATCAATACCTCCCTGTGTACTAAAAAACGTATCCAGCTCTTTCCGGTTATTACTATCCATCGCCGCAGTCTGTATGCCGGGATTCGCTTTGGCTGCATCTGCCAGCTTAGCGGCAGAGCGACCGGTAACAGTTACATTCGCTTTTTCGTTGACCAGTAATGCAGCCGTAGCCAGCCCTATGCCGGTAGAACCGCCTGCAATAATTACTTTCTTACTCTCAAATGTGTTAGACATATTGTTATCTTTTATGTACACAAAGTTGGGGCATAAAAGCCGATGCGGCATTATCTGTATTATGCATTGTATTAACCCAATTATGCATTTTTACGGTACGACAACGGGGTTTGTCCTGTCTGCTCCCGGAAAAACCGGTTGAAACCCGCAGGGTCGCTGAAGTTCAGCTGATAGGATATTTCTGAAATGGCGATATCTGTATACCGCAATACCGCTTTGGCTTCCTGCACCAGCATATCCGCAATAGCAGCAGATGCAGTATGCCCGGTTACTTCTTTCACTGTACGGTTCAGGTGATTAGGGGTAACGCCCAGCAAAGCCGCGTAATCTGCTACCTTTTTCTTAGCGAGAAAATGCTGGCTGACCAGTTTCTTAAACCGGGGCACCAGGTAAGTATTTCGTGTATCTGTAGTCGTTAGATGCAGCTCCTGCGCTACATAGCTCCGCTTTACTTCCAGCAGCAACAGGTACAGGTACATCCGCACCGCCTTTTCGCAGCCGGATTTATGGTGCTGTAATTCTTCATTTATCTTACCTACAAAATCCGCTACTGCTGTGATAGCGGCCTTATCCAACTGTATAAAAGGAACACCGGAATAGTCGAAAAACGGAAATTCCACGGGTATTTTACCGGCAGGAATAATGTCTTGCAGGAAATCAGCATTGAATAAAATATAATAGCCAAAAGTATCTGCACTGATATTATCCTTGCTGAATACCTGCCCCGGAAACGTAAAACTCAACGTGCCCGCCCTGTGCTGAAACTTTTCCAGCCCCAACTGCACATCCACGCTACCACTTAATGTAATACTGATCCGGTAGAAATCAGATTTGAGCGGACCCAATGCGGGCCGCAATCCTTCACTGGAATACACTTCAAAGCCCGGAATACGTTTCTCCTCTTCCAGGTTATTATACCCGAAGTCGGAGGTGTCGTCTTCCTTGCGGTGCAGGTGGCGGAAGTCGTTCAACACATACTGCGGGATCTCCGGTTTACTGATTTTTGTACTCATTTTCCTATATTCGTCCTTAAAATTAGATAAAATATACCAATGGAGTTAACCACCCTTTACCGACCCGTAGGACCAGATGAGCTGGTGTTAATAGAACAATCCGGCTGGAAGCGATTTCCTCCCAGAAGACCGGATCAGCCCATTTTCTATCCCGTTATGAACGAGGCATATGCCATACAGATATCTGTGGAATGGAATGTACCGGCATATGATGCAGGCTTTGTAACAAAGTTTTCGGTAGACAGTGACTTCCTGCAACGCTATACCGTTGAAAATGTGGGCGGAGAAATACATAATGAATTATGGGTACCTGCAGAAGAACTGGAGGAGTTCAATGATCATATTGTGGGTGTGATTGAGGTGACGCAGTCTTATTACAAAGAGAAACAAGGATAGTGTATACACTGCCGTTATAAACATAAAAAAGCAGCGACCAATCGATCGCTGCTTCGTAATTATACAAACAGATAGTTATCTAGCGATATCAATCTTCACTTTCTTATTCTTAATTCTTTCATTCTTGATTTGTTCCAGTGCATGTCCTACTTTAGATTTCACCACTGCTACAAACGAGAAGAAATCTTTCACTTCAATTAAGCCGATATCTTCCTGTTTCAGGTGCGCTCTCTTGGAGAGGAATCCTACTATATCTACTTTATTCACTTTATCTTTTTTACCGGCACCGATGAAAATGGTGGTCCATTTTGGTTTATCCGGTAAAGTGGAAGTGGCTGGCAATTCAATCTTTTCCACGATTTCATCTGCGAGGTAAGGCATCAGTTTCTCATCCGGAGAAAGAATCACGATAGCAGTACCACTGGCTTCCATTCTGGCGGTACGGCCATTACGGTGTGTCCAGCTATCTTCTGTATGTGGCAGGTGGAAATGTACGATATAACGGATATTCGGAATATCAAGACCGCGTGCAGCAAGATCAGTTGTTACCAGTACGTTTACAGAGCCATTGCGGAATTTGCAGAGGGCCGCATCGCGTTCCTGCTGTTCCATGGCGCCATGGTAGAAGGTGTTGATGATGCTTTTTTCTGACAGCATTTTGCTGGTACGTTCTACTGCTTCGCGGTGATTGCAGAATACAATGGTAGAGCGGTTGCCCAGGGAGCAGATGAGGCGAAACAGGGTTTCCACCTTATCATTTTCCGGTGACAGTACTTCTTTAATGGTCAGTCTGGCTGCCGGCGTGCCTTCTTCCGGGAGATAATCCAGCTTCTGTGGCTCGTTGAGCGCCAGGAATTCCGGTATTTCCACTGATTCGGTAGCAGAGGTCAGGATACGCTTTTTAACATTGGGAAGGGATTCAATAATGAAAGACACTTCCTCCTGGAAACCAAGTTCCAGTGTTTTATCGAATTCGTCCAGTATCAGCGTTTCAACAGCGGCTACGGTGATATTTTCCCTGCGGATATGATCACCCAGGCGGCCTGGTGTTCCTACAATCACAGCTGGCGGCTGTATGAGGTTATTTTCTTCTGTTTCCCTCAGATGCCCACCATAACAGGCAGTGATTTTATAACCGGTTCCCATGAGTTTGAACACCTTCTCTATCTGAAGGGCCAGTTCGCGGGAAGGTACTACTATAAGCGCCTGCGTATTTTTATTGGCAGGGTCCAGTTGTTCCAGTATAGGCAGCAGAAATGCCAGCGTTTTACCGGAACCGGTAGCTGACAACAGAATTACATCAGCGTGTTGCTTGTTCGCGTCCACTGATGCCTGCTGCATTTCATTGAGTGAATCGATCTTGAGATTGGTAAGGATATTACCTAATGAGTATTTTTCTTTTTGCATTTGGGGGCAAAAGTACGAAGATTAACGCGGATTTTGTCTTGGAGCAGGATTATACTGATTATACTGATTTGCTTTTTTAAGATTCGCGGATATAAATGCGGATATATTCTTATATATCTCCGATAATCTTTTAGCATCAAAAATTAGAAAATCAGTATAATCAGTATAATCCTGTCCCAAGACAAAATTCCCCGCAACTGATTTGCTTTTTTAAGATTCACGGAAATAAATGCAGATATATTCTCATATATCTCCGATAATCTTTTAGCATCAAAAATTAGAAAATCAGTATAATCAGTATAATCCTGCCCCAAGACAAAATTCCCCGCAACTGATTTGCTTTTTTAAGATTCGTGGGTATAAATGCGGATATATTCTTATATATCTCCGATAATCTCTTAGCATCAAAAATTAGAAAATCAGTATAATCAGTATAATCCTGTCCCAAGACAAAATTCCCGGCATTTACCGGCACAGGTGCATCTGATCATTGGCCGGATAGCTGAAAGTGTTGGGTATTACCCATCTTGCTTTATAAATTTTCCACCCTTTTTGGGAGAAGATACTATTCCCTTTCGCATCCAGTACTTCGTCCGTCCACCACGATTCTTTTGGTCTTACCAGCAGTACCGGGAAACCGCTCCCGGCGGAAGAAACACTCTTAATATTGGCCTGCAGCACATCGGCCTGTGTCAGTTGTTTGCTGATCACATTAAACGTATATACGTTGGTGGTATTAGTCAGCCATAAGTTATTTTCACCATATACCGGGAACAGGTCATGTGCTTCCGTACCGGGGATGTTAATGATGGTATCTGGTATCAGATCGGGTGCGGCACAGTTGAAGTTATACCGGAACGACCGGATGGTAGCCATGGCAGCAGACCAAAGTCTTTGCTGCCCGGCATCCCAAACTACGTTATGCCCAAAGTCAATAGGCACTTTTTTCGTATATACGCCATCAGGGAAGTGAAGCGTATCTGTTTTAAACAGCATCAGGTAGTTTCCTGTACTGGAAGCGCTGACAATATTGCCATCGGGCAATAGTTCAGCGGAGTGGGTATTTCCACCGGCATAGGCATAGAACACCGTTTTTTTATCTGCTATCCTGATCAGGGCCACGCCTCCACCGGAGGCGTTAGTCAGGATGTATTGATTATTGTATACGGCTTTTGCATCGCTGGGGTTGCCAAACCACTTTACATGTTCCGCTTTTACATTGGAGTTTTCAGGTTTCCATTCCCAGATCACCGCCCCGGAGTTGATATCTGCTATCACGATCCGGTTCTGCGATTGCTCTGCCACGACCATACATTTGCTGCAGGCCGCCACAGTAGCGGGCGTATCTGTTTTCACCACCGGTGGCGGCACTACTACCGGCGCTACATTGCTTTTACCCGAACAGGCAATGGCCATAAGGCTCACAGCTGTGAATACATACCATAGTTTTTTCATCATCAGTAATTATCGTTTTGCGCAAGATTGGGGTTCAGGTCTCGCTGTGTTTGCGGAACAGGCCACCAATAATCTCTTTGCTTGTTAAAGGTTCTTTTTACGATCTGTTGATTTTCAGAATTAAAAATGGCCGCATTCATTACTGTTTCCGCCAGTTTCCAGCGGCGGATATCTGTATAATAGCTGCCTTCAAAAGCAAATTCAATACGTCTTTCATGCCGGATCAGCTGCCGCATGCTGGCTTGTGTTTGCGTAGCGGGTATTTCGTAAGGCACCAGTCCCGCGCGCTGACGCACCCGGTTTATGGCTGCATACACATTGGCATCCGGTCCAGCCGCTTCATTCTGTGCTTCTGCGTACATCAATAATACATCCGCAAAACGGATATACATATAGTTTGTTTCTGATCTCAGCGCCTGGTTGATCAGGTTGGTAGTGGCTTCTTTGTCATAAATGCTGTACTTCTTCACACCATAGCCGGTGATCTTAAAAGGTGCTGTAGGTGTAGTTACCGCACCAATGTAGGTGTCTCCCGGGAATACCATGCTCTTATAAAGGCGCGGATCACGGTTATCATAAGGCTTTGCCGGGTTGTACAACGGAGATACTTCTTTGGATGCACCATCTTTCATATCATAAGCATCTACGATATCGCGCAAAGGTGCGTTGGTATTGTATTGGCGATCTATCAGATCGAAAGAATTACCCAGTTCCGGAATTTTTGCCCCTACATCAAAAATACATTCCTGACTATTTTCGTTGGCAGGCAAAAACAGGCTTCTGTAATCAGCAAATAAGCCATAGCCGGTACCGGCCAGGTCCATCACTGCTTTGGCGGCATCTGCGGCCAGTTTCCAGCTGGCGATGTTACCGGAAGGGTTGTTCAGCGGGCTGGCATCAAACAGCAATATCTTTGCTTTCAGCGCCATGGCAGCTCCTTTTGTAGCGCGGCCAATATCACCGCCACTGTATTTCACCGGCAGGGCCGCAGCGGCTTCGTCCAGATCTTTCAGCACTTGTTGTACTACGGCAGCGCGGGTATCACGGGGCAGCTTGCCCTGTTTAGTGGGATCAGGTGCTTCCAGTATGAGCGGTACTCCACCATAATAGGTGGACAACATACCGTAATAAAGTGCTCTTAAAAATTTCGCTTCTCCCGTCATACGCGCTTTTAAAGCGCTATCCATTGGCACCGCCGTGGATCTGGCCAGGAAATTATTACATCTCCCTATACCCACATTACAATCACGCCAACGGGCATTGATGATAGTAGCGTTAGTAGGTGTTTGCGTACCGAGCGCAATGGAGTTAAATCCCCTGGAATCATCATAATTATAGGCATTAGGCGTGGCGGTTTCTTCCCACAACACGGTAGCATCTCCTCCCAGTACACCTTCCAGTCTTAATGCAGCATAACAACCTGTTAATGCAGCGGTCACATTTTTTTCAGAAGTCCAGTAGCTATCATCCGTATAACGGTCCTTAGGCATGGTGTCCAATGCCTTGTCCGAGCATGCTGCCAGCAGCATTATACCTGTTGCTATCAAAATCAGTTGTTTCATCGGCTATAATTTACAGGTTGGATTAAAAAGTTAGGTTTACACCGAAGCTGTACGTTTTCAAAGAAGGGTACTCATAAAAAGTATCTCCTTTGATATTTTTCTCCGGGTCAAAATTTTTGAATGGCGTAAACGTGAGCAGGTTTTCACCGTTGGCAAATACCGCTGCAC
Source organism: Chitinophaga sp. RAB17 (assembly GCF_052114225.1). NCBI lineage: Bacteria > Pseudomonadati > Bacteroidota > Chitinophagia > Chitinophagales > Chitinophagaceae > Chitinophaga > Chitinophaga sp. RAB17. Next base: position 309,703 of record NZ_JBFREI010000003.1, read on the forward strand.
GCTTTATTTTCAGCCTGCTGAGCCAACCTTGTGGCAGTTCATATTTCAACTGCAGGTTTTTCATGCGCAGATAAGATCCGTTCTTCAACCAGAAAGTAGAGGGTTGAAAATTTTCCGTTGCGCCGGTGGCGGTGGTAAGGATGGGCAACGAGGCATTCGGATTTTGCGGTGTCCAGGAGTTGTTTATCCATTCTTTGGTAACGCCGGCGCCGTTGTTAAATGGCATGGCCAGGTTCACCGTAGGATACAGGTTGATGCCCTGCACTCCCTGGAAAAATGCGTTCAGCGTAATCCCTTTATATCCGAGGTTGATGTTAAAGCTGTAGTTGTATTTAGGAATAGAACTTCCGGCAATGATACGGTCATAAGCATCTATTTTTCCATCGGGTTTGCCATCTGGTCCGCTCAGGTCCGCATACTTCACATAGCCGGGTTTTACGGCATTGCTGATTTTGGCGCTATTGTCCACTTCCTCCTGCGACTGATAAATGCCGATGGCCTGGTACAGGTAGTATGCATCAATAGGTGCTCCTGCCTTGGTAATTCTGCGGGTACCAATAATAGATTCTCCATTCAGGCTAATCACTTTATTCTGCACATAACTAACGTTAGCGGATATACTATAATTGAATGCCCCGATATCATTGCGGTGTGTAACAGTCACTTCATAACCGGTATTATTCACTGTGCCCACATTGGTAACAGGGCCTGCCAATCCACCACCCTGTTGCGCGATCTGCACCGGGCGCAGGATATCTTCTGTACGTCTTTTAAAAACATCTACGCTGACTGCCAGTTTACCATTCCAGGCGCTGGCATCTGCGCCCACATTATAGGCAGTGGTGGTTTCCCAGGAAATATTGGGGTCGCTGAATTTGGTCACAGCCGCACCGGGGTTAACGGTATTATTAAAAGAATAATCCTGGCCCAGGTTCACGGTACTCATGTAGCCGTATAAATCTGCTGCATCATTTCCCTGGTTGCCCTGGTTACCCAGTTTACCGTAGGAAGCCCGCAACTTCAGCAGATCGATGATACGGGACTGTCCAAAGAAAGCTTCTTTATCAATGCGCCAGCCGGCAGATACAGCGGGATACAGTCCCCAGCGGTTGCCGGGTGCAAAGCGGGAAGATCCATCATAACGTACGGTTGCTTCCAGTAAATATTTATCCGCGAAATTATAATTCACCCTGCCAAAATAAGACGCCAGCACATCGCGGGTCACCCTGCCATTGGCTGTGGGATTCAGCGAACCGGCATCGAGGTCGGTGAGTGTATTATCGAAATAGCCTTCGATGTGCGCGGTGGTGCCGGCATTGTCGAAACGGTTATAACTGGTACCTGCCATCACATTCAGGTGATGCTTTTTGCGGAAATCATGTTGCCAGTTCAGTGTCTGGTAAAAGGAAATATTGAGATTATTGTCGTCATAGCTATTGGAAGAAGGATTGATATTATAATTATTCGGTGCACCTGTTTTAGGATTATAGGTCACCAGGTAAGGCACAAAGCTACGTGCATAGCCGTCCAGTTTATCTACCCCGAAATTAATGTTGTAGGTGATATTAAAAGGAAGCTGGTAGTCTGCATATACCTTTGCCAGCATACGTTGTGGCGCGTGATAATTACTGCCTTCTTTCAGCAGCATCAGCGGGTTTTCGATGGTATTTCTGCCCGGGGTAGTAAAAACACTGCTTCCATATTTTCCATCTTTTGTATAGGGAGAAAAAATAGGCAGTACGCGTGTCAGGCGGGTAAAATAATAACCGGTGGCATCACTGCCGCCGAAAGGAGGTTCTGTATAGGTGCGGTAATTACCGATGATGCTGGTGCCCACGTGTAATCTTTTGGATACGTTGGCAGACACATTTACATCCAGCGTATAGCGGTTAGCGTGATTCGCCGCAATGAGTACGCCGTCCTGGTCCATATAGCCCAGCGCAATACTATACAGCACATTATCCGAGCCACCCGAGAAGCGCAGATTATGCTGCTGCAGGTTACCATTTTTCAATACCAGGTCAAACCAGTTAATATTCGGATAGGCGTATGGGTTAGTAGCCATGCCATTCTTATATTCTTCTATCTGTGCGGGGGTATAATCTACTGCGGCAGGAGACTTCCCTTCATTGAGAAGGGCCTGGTCTTTCATCTGCATATATTGTATAGGGTCCCATACCACATCCGGCAGGGCCGTAGGATTTTGAATGCCATAGGAGTAGCTGTAGTTGACTTCCATCTTTCCTTTCTTACCACTTTTGGTGGTGATCAACACCACGCCGTTGGCGGCTCTGGAGCCGTAAATAGCGGCAGAGGCATCCTTGAGTACCGTGATGTTATCAATGAAGTCGGGATTAATTTCATTGATATCATATTCTACACCATCTACCAGCACGAGTGGGTTGTTGTTGTTGAGCGTACCTACTCCCCTTACGCGGATGGTGGCACCATCTTGTCCGGGCTTACCACCGGCCTGATTTACCCATAGTCCGGATACCCCGTGCAGCGCCTGGCTGGCGGAGGTAACAGGTGTATTTTCTTTGGTGCGCATATCCAGCGTAGAGATCGCGCCGGTAAGATTTACCTGTTTCTGTGTACCATATCCCACTACCACCACCTGGTTCAAGGCAGTAGGAATTTCTTTCATTTTCACTACAAGTGATAACTGCTCGCCTTGTTTGAGCTGGTATCCTGCCAGTGTTTGAGGCTCATAGCCTACATAGGTAAATATAAAACTGTAAGGGCCGCCGGCTTCCAGGTTATTAAAGTGGAAGAGCCCTTTTTCGTCTGTCTGCATTCCTTTCGTAGTGGCGTTACCGTTTAGTTTAACGGCCACGGTTACACCGGGAAGTGCTTCGCCTTTTTCATCTTTCACAATACCAGTTACGCTCACATGTGACTGCGCCTGCAGGGATAAGTAAGGAATAGTCAGGAGCATCCATACCAGGGCCAGATAAAGAAAAATAGTTTGCTTTTTAGCGGTGATCATATACCAGGTTTTAGGCAATACGTTTTTAATTTCATCATTGGCTGATGAAGCATGTTTGTTGAAAAATGTAGATGAAAAGATTACTTATAAATATGGAATCCAGTACTGTCTTGCGTTACACTGAGTTTATTCAATAATCCGATAGTATTTAAAATATTGGCCGGTGATTCTGTTTTCAATAGTTGTCCAGAGAAATAATATTTCTTCAACCGGGCAGATGAATAGTTAATATGGATATTATATTGTTTCTCCAGTCCTGCCAGCAGTTGTGGCAGTGGCACTTTAGTATATACAAATGCGTCACTTGTTTCTTCCACGGTGCCCATGATGAGTGCAGGCGCAGGCGTGGGTTCCGCTTTATGGCGTTGTACATCAAAGGTTTTTGCTGCTGCCCTGAAATCTGCTGCCTGACCGGGTTCCAGGTAAACAATATTTGCCGTTGACGTATCTGCTGCCGGCTGGATCATAACTTTTCCTGATACCAGTTTGATATGGGTGGCGGTGCGGGCATTGATTTCAAACACTGTACCCAGTACCGTAGTAGTGACTTGTTTGGTATACACGACAAAAGGATGTGCGGCGCTGGCGGTAACGGTAAAACGCGCCATCCCTTCCAGGTGTACTTTGCGTTGGCCGGGCCGCCATTTCAGCTCACTGTTGCGCCCCAGCTCCACGATAGAACCGTCTTCCAACGATACATGAACATTGTCCTGATCTTTATTTACTATCACCTTTTCCGGCGGGAGTGCTGTAGACGCTATATCAGCAGCGGATTCACGGGATCTGCTCTTTTCTTTACCGGAAGGCCAGCATATAAACGTCAGCAAACCGGCTACCACAGCGGCGGCGGCCCATCCTATTTTTGTATACATCCTTCTAACCGGTGCTACGGGCATTTCCCGTTTCACTTCCTGCAGCATGGCCTCGCTGAGGGCAGGTGAAAGATGTTCCGTTGTTTCAAATTCCTCCCATTCTTCCTCCGGCATCCATTGTTCCAGCACTTCCGGATGCTGTTCCAGGTAACTGGCTACTGCGGCCGCCTCCGCAGCAGTACAATCATTCGCTAAGAAACGCCGGATCAGGGCGGGAGTTATTTCCATATTCAAAAATATCAGGCAGTTCAGTATATATTACGTTTGAAAAAAGCGTTGTACCCACGCATCACCCTAAAATAATTTGCGGTGTTATAACTGGGAGATAATAAGCAGTAGCACCAGCACCTCTTTGATTTGCTTAATAGCGCGGTTGACCTGGTTTTCCACTGTTTTAACGGAAAGGGATAACTGTTCAGCAATTTCTTTATTGGTGAGACCATTAATCCGGTACTGGAATATTTTTTTCCTTTCTGCCGGCAACGATTCCATGGCACGATGGATCAATTGCATGTTATCACGGTGAATGAGTGCGGCAGACATATCCGGCTCGGCCGATGGCATTTCCGGATCTACCGGTACCATTTTCTGCTGTGCCTTTTGTCTCAGTACATCTATTAAGGTAGTTCGGGCAATCCGGAAGAGCTGCCGGGAGAGGGGAATATTTTCATCGAGATGACCAAAGTACCGCCATACCTTAATAAAGGTAAGCTGTACCAGCTCCTGCGTAAAGTCTGCGGAACCGGTGCGTTTAAGAAAATAGTAATACAGTTTTTCATGAAACTGGTAATACATCTTTTCAAAAGCGGCCGTGGATCCTGGTTGTATGTGGTCTGATTTGTTCAAAACAACAATTAGCAATAATTACATTGTTCACAAAGTAACCTACAATAGCTTTTATTCGGAAATTAATTGATTGTTAACTCACGCTTCACTGCGATCACACATAATTACAATCTTTTTTTCGAAATAAAAAGGGACCTCCGGCAAAAGCAGTATGCTGCTTTTTGTTTAATTTCAGTACATGAAAATACCTTATATAGTACTGGCGCTGGGGACTGGTATCCTCGTATCCTGCCATCAGCAGGGGCAACAACAACAAAATAGTGTAGTAACAGATTCCTTACCGGCAGAAACCGAAAAAAAGGTAAACTGCTATGAAAAAGTCCTGGGCAGAGATACCATACAGCTTACCCTCTCCTACCAGGACAGTGTGGCTTCCGGTAAACTGGTGTATAATTTCTTTGAGAAAGATAAAAATACCGGCGAATTCAGGGGGATTGTGCATCATGGTATTATTCGCGGCAACTACACTTTCTTCAGCGAAGGCGTGGAAAGCAGCAGACGGGTGATATTTAAAGTCTCCAAAGAGCAGGCATTTGAAGCAGTACCAGAAAGTATCGATCAGCAAGGCTTTCCGGTATTCCCTCTTGACGACAGCCAATTGAAATTTGATAGTATCCCGCTGGAAGAAGGCGCGTGTAAATAATGYGGATTTTGTCTTTGTCCAGGATTATACTGATTTAGATGATTTTTACTTTTTTGATTTTATAAGATTTTTATCTTTTCTAATACTGAAAAATAAAATCGGGAAAATCATCTAAATCAGTATAATCCTGGACAAAGACAAAAATACTTACCGGATCTTCTTACAATGAACCGGTCCCTGCGTAATCCGTACCATTTGCACCTTCCCGTTAGGTTGTCTTACAAACTCCAATTGAAAATCAATCCCGGGAGTATTGTATTTAAACTTATCCGGAGCCACCGGTAATAATTCCGCATCCGGCAAAGGCGTGGTGGAAGATGCCATCAGCTTATTATCATGAACGGTAATGGTAGTAAAGGTATTCCTCATCGTTGGCAATTGGTATTTGCCGGCATATGCCTGCAATGATTCATTGACCACAGCATCATCGCCCGTTACCTTCCACCAGTCAAACGTAGCCTGCTGTAAAGAAATCAGTTCCACTACATTGCCTTCCTTATCTTTTATAAACTCAATGCCGGAAACCGGATTTACGCCCGGGATAATAAATTTTTCCGGTCCCACCGGCAGCAGTTTAAAACTACCTTCCATCGATGCATTACAGAAAAGTATCCCTTTCTTATTACGGATGTCTATTGTTTGTTTTCCCGCCTGGTAGGTCCCGGTGTAACTGTCGAGCTGTTGGCTGCTTACATTGATGGCGGATGGTACTTCTTCGCCGAGTGCCAGTTCTGTAATTTGTGCAAACAGTTTGAAGCGCCGGTCACTGAAATCAGTTTTGTCTTCCCCCGATTTCACGTTGGTTAAAATAACGATGTACATTTTTTGTGAAGGAAAATATTTTTCCAGGGTAATAAACCCGCTGGTTTGTCCTTCATGGTGAATACACTTTTTACCCGCTTCCTGGTCAATAAACCATCCATAACCATAGGAAGAAAAAGTGCTATTGGTGAGCCGGTAGGGTGTATATGCTTTTTCCAGGGTAGTGGTACGGATTAACCTCCCTGCCAGCAGCGCCTCGTTCCATTTGTTGAGGTCCTGCGCAGTAGAAAGCAGATCCCCGCAGCCATAGCCCATGGAAAGGGTTTGATAGGCGCAGTGTTCATAAAAACCATTATCCCGGGTATAACCCGTCACCCGCAGCGGCACGATGGCTTTTTCATCGGCAAAACGGGTATTCCCCAGGCCAGCAGCTTTAATCACCTTTTCCGTGATGTACCGGTGATAGGATATCCCGGTTACTTTTTCGATGATATACGCCAGCAGTACATAGTTGGAATTGGAATACCCATAACGGCTACCCGGACTAAACTCCAATGGTGCTTGTTTAAAATAGTTGATGATAATCTCCGGTGTAAAATCCCTTCTTTCAATAAAAGGCTCGTGGCTCTCAATAGAGGTATACTCTGTGAGGCCGGAAGTGTGCGTTAATAAATTTTCTATGGTAATAGTAGCGCCTTTAGCCGGGAAGTCTCTTACATATTGCTGTACACTATCCTGCAGGGATATTTTCCCCTGCTCCACCAGCTGCAGGATGCCTACAGCCGTAAACTGTTTGGTAACGGAACCTATCTGGAACACCATATCGGGTTTCAGTGGTACCTGCATTTCCAGGTTGGCGCTGCCAAAAGCCGCTTCATAAATGACCTTTCCTTTTTTAGCCACCAATACCGCTACGCCAGGATCGGGCGGTGGGATAGCGGCAGATAAAACCGGGTCAAGTTGTTGGGAGAGGTTCGTTTGTGCGTGTACGTACGTCCATGCAGACAGGCATAATAACAATGATAGCATCCGTTTTCTCATGTGAATTTCTTATACCTGCAAAACTGCGGTGAATGCAGCAATCCGCATAAAAACCCATCGCTCAAATCGGGATTTGAGTGATACAAAAAGAACAGCCGGCCCCTTTTGAGAGCCGGCTGCTGCCTTTATGAATAACATGACAACTTAAAACTTATAGGATACCGTTCCGGTGAACTGGGTAGGCGGTATTGGGTTAACACTATAGTTTTCGTGTACGTAATAATTGTAGGTGTTGGTAACGTTGGATACTTTCGCCATTACACCAAAGCGTTTGAAGTTGTAGCCGGCACTCAGATCAAGGGTAGAGAAACCAGGTACAGAGATGAGGCGGTTATAGTTCTGTGTTTGACCGATGGTGTTGTTCCATCCTGAAAAACGTTGACCCAGGTAATAATAACCCGCACCCACTTTCAGGCCTTTCAGCTTTGTTTGCTGCAGGGTATAGAATACGCTTGCGTTAGCAGTGTGATTAGGGTTTCCTACCAGGCGCTCTCCTTCTACGGAACTGCCTTTTACACCTGGGGTGTTTTCGATAGTCATGCTATTATAGCTATAACCCGCGATTACATCCAGTCCTGGCAAAGGATGACCTGCGATATCTACTTCAACACCCTGACTAAGTGTTTCGCCGATCAATGCTTTAAAGTTGGTATTATTGTTTGGAGCACCGTTTTTGTCAAATGGTGCTGTTTGTGTATAGTTACTGTTCCTGATGCGGTAAGCAGTTACGTTTACAGACAACAGTCCTTTCAGGAAATCGTTTTTAACACCGGCCTCATATTGTGTAATAAGAGATGGTTGCAGATTCTGACCATATATATCCTGTCCGCTGTTGGGAGTAAAGGAGGTAGCGTAACTGGCAAATAAGGCAGTTGTAGCAATAGGCTTGTACACTAATCCCAGGCGTGGAGAAAATGCCTGGTCATATCTTGATTTTCCCACTGTTTTACCACCTTTGAAGTCGTAAGCTACCGGTGATTCTGTTTGCAGATAAGAGTAACGTATGCCTGCCATGAATTTCAGTTTTTCTGAAATGCTGATCAGGTCCTGCACATATATACCTACTCTGTTCGTAGGTGCATTAGATACTGATTTCAGGGTATCTCCCGGCATATCGGTACGGCGTGGGTACATGGAAGGATTCAACACATTGATGCTATCATAAACACCAGCAGTCTTACTGAGAATAGAAGGTACTCCATAAGCATAGGTACCTGTCAGATATCTGTCTGCATCTACACCAGCCAATACAGTATGTTCCAGGGAACCGGTTTTAAAGGTACCGGTTACATCTATCTGACCGGAATAATAATCTTCATTGGTCGCATTGGCACCTAAAGGGCGCAGGAAGTTACCATTTCCTTTAGCCTGTACTCTTTCCAGTGAGTAATAATCACGTTGGTATTTGGAGTAAGAAACAATACCATTCAGCGTCCATTTTTCAGTCAGCTTATGTCTGATATTGGCAGAAGCGCTGGTTTGTTGTGTATGTGCATAGTTCCATCCTTCACCATAGAAAGTATTGCGGGATACTTTGTTAATAGCAGTATCACCAATAGATCCAATACCAAAATCAGGTGTAAAATCATGTTTCAGGTAATCTGCCTGTACCAGTAATTCTGTGCGGTCGCTCAATTTGAACAACAGGGAAGGATTTATATAATAACGTTTGGAGTGTACCTGGTCACGGTAGCTGTCTGCTGTTTCGAAGGTACCATTTACGCGGTACGCTACTTTGGAAGACAATGGGCCGTATATATCAAATGCTGGTTTTAATAAACCATAGCTACCAACGCGCAGATTTACTTCTCCACCAAAATTAAACTTAGGTTGTTTGGTGACCATGTTCAAAATCGCACCTGGCGCTACGTTACCGTATAAGATAGCCGCACTGCCTTTCAGCACTTCTACTCTTTCCAGGGAGCTCATTTCCGGCATAGCACCGGCGTTAACACGGGCGCCATTTTTAAATGTATTGGTGCTGGAAAAGCTATAACCACGGGCGTTAAAGGTTTCCTGGGTACCGGCTCTGGTAGAGGCCATGTACACACCATTTATATTTTTCACCACATCGCTCATGCGTTGTGACTGTTGATTTTCAATTACTTCATGACCAATCAGCGCTACTGCCTGTGGCAAATCCATTACAGGCACAGGTAATTTACCGATGCTGACAGGTCTTTTATTAATGGTCCTGGTTTGAGTACCGTCTACCACCACCTCACTCAACTGGCTGGAAGTAGCTTCCAATGCAAATGTCACAGCAGTTACCTGATCTGCTGCTACCGTTACCTGGCTATGCAGGGTTTTGGTACCTGTGCAGGAGATGACCAGGGTGTAATTGCCCGGTTTCACGTTTTTCAATGCAAACTCGCCTTCTTCATTGGTAAGGGTACCTTTCTTGGTATCCTTTAATCCAATAGTTACAAATGGAGCAGCATGTCCGTCTGCTGAGCTGATTTTTCCTTTAATGATACCGTTTTGCGCGAGTACTGTAAGGTTGATTAAAATGAGACCGATGATAAAATAAAAGTGCTTCAATACCGTAATTTTGCGCAAAGGAACGTTAAAGCGGTCTGTAAGGATGATCGGATCGGGAAAATGATTTACGCAATCGGGAAAAAAGCAAGTCTTTGTCTTGGGACAGGATTATACTGATGTAGATGATTTTCCCGATTTTATTTGCTGCTGTAGCGGATTTTAGAAGATTTCCGGGAGATATATGCAGATATTTTCGCTTATATCTTCCGGAATCCGGAAAATCTTCCAAAATCAAAAACAAAAAATCGGGAAAATCATCTACATCAGTATAATCCTGTCCCAAGACAAAAACTCGCGCTATTTCTTCATTTCGTTAATCCATTGCTTAATCAACGTCACCCCTTCCTTGTGAATCACGGTACGCGCCAGTTCCGGCATCGCTGTGCCAGGCTCCACGCTGTTCATGCGGTAGGCCAGGATGGAATGGAGGGCATCACCGGGAATCACGTCAAAATCAAGTCCACCTGCGCCGCCACCGGCAGAAACAGGCGATTTCAGGATACCTAGGTGGTCAGCACCCGTTTGCTCGTACTCCAGGAAGAGGCCGGTGTTATAGGCATCTCCCCCCTGGGTATGACAATGGGCGCAGTTTACGTCCAGGTAGGCCCGGGCCCTTTCGTTAACGGTATAATGGATACTGTCTTTCCAGTTGGGCAGCTGTGCTACCTTGTCCATGGCAGGGAGCCCCGTCAGCAACCCGTTGGCAGCCCATTGCTGCAACTGGTTCTGCGTTTGGCCGCTGCGGGTGAAGTTCAGGTTACGTGCCTTGGGGCCAATTGGTGTCAATACGCTGTTATTAATGTGACAACGCTTGCAGTCGTTGGTATTGGGCATCTGGTACACAGTAGACTGCTGCTGTCCGTTATCATCCAGGAAGGTGATCGGGATCTTCTTACCCAGGATCCACTTCTCCGCATCCTGCTGGGCTGCATTCCACAGGTAGTTCATCACCTTCCATTGCTTATCTGCCGGATCTTTGAAGAGCAGTCGTGTTTCGATCATGATCTTCTGATGAGCAGGATTTGTATAGGCAAAGTTTTTAACGATGAATGTCGAATCGGGAAAATCCAACGCGCCATGGGAAGTATACTGCATTGTTTTCCCTTCGGGCAACACAATGAAACGGTCCTTTACCGAATAGTCTGTAAACAACGGGGTGGATAACTCATAATTCTGTACTCCTTTACGTGGCAACAAATCCTTGAGCGCACCGGTAAAGAAGCCATAGTCCGATAATTTCTCTTTGAACTGAAACGGCCCTGCTGCCGCAGCAGGCGCCGGTTTCTGCTGGCAGCTCTGTGTAGCGGCGATCCAGCATATAAAACACACAATAATTAAGCAAGGCTTCCTCATCTCCCTAAAAAAAATTTAATAAAGACTATTTACAAACATAAGGCGTTACATCCGTGCTGGGATGCCAGTTCTTTGATGTCATATTCATGGCATCCACATTTACGAATAAATTGGGGCCTGTTTGTTTAATACAGAGTGAATCCGGGTTTACAGCGGTCCCCTTGGTCAGTATATTAGTGGTGATGCCATCATAGGTGATGAAAGGTAAACGGGCGTTTTTACGTGCCGGATCCATCGCATTTAGCTGCTGCTCTATGCCTACCAGTATTTTACCGGTATGGTGTTCATATACAGCAGGCGGAAATGCACTACCCACTTCCATGGTATTATCATGGATGTATACATTTTTGGGGATAGGGAAATAGTGGTCGTTAATTTTTGTACCTGCTTTTTCATCTATAAAAAATCCGGATACCACAGAAATGGCACTGGAATTATTGTTGATGATGCGGTTATTATACAGTTCTATATCTGAAGCAGCCAGAATTACCACACCACTGCCGGGAGCGGCATTACCAACGCCCCAGGTAGAACCGAAGCTACCGGATTTGGCAAAATTCCTTTCATTATTATCATGGAAATAATTGTCGTGTGCTTTTACAAAGCCACCACGTTTTGACAGGTCCGGCAGGTCGAAAATGAGGAAGCCTGCGGTATTTCCCCAAAACTCGTTATCATAAACCTGTGCATGTGAGGTGTTTTCTATTTCACAGCCGGCTACATTTTTAAAGGCTTTACATTTACGCACGATGGCGCTATCTGTTTGTCCTACGTAAATGCCCGCATCGGAAGCGCCCTGTGCATAACAGTTTTCTACCAATACATTTTTACACATTACCGGGTAAATGGCATAGCCACCACTGGTAGAATCGGATACCGTCCAAACTGCGTGGAGATTGGTCACCACCACATTTTCGCTTTTGTTAATCTTTATCAGATCGCCTTTAGAATCGCGTAGGGTAAGGCCATCGATCGTAAAGCCTTTCACATCGGTTACCCGGATACCTTCCCCACCCTGGCTTTGGGCCGAAAAGTCGAGGATCGTTTTGTCCGGACCCGCACCCTGGATCAGGATGTGCTTTACCTGGGCAATGCTCAGGTTATCGAATTTGTAGAGGCCTTCTTTTAACGTAATACTGCTACTGTCGGTCAGCGACAGGAAAGCTTCCGCAATCTTTGTTTCATCACCGGGGCCGAAGTTCAGCCGTGTTTTATAGCCGCCGGTTTCTTTTACTTCCGGGTTATTATGACAGGCGGCCAGTAAGGCAATCAATAATAAGCAGACATGATATCGTTTCATATATGGGTTTTTAAAAAATCAGAAAACATTGTAAGCAAAAGTAACATAGTACATGCCACCAATAGCGGGGCTACCAAAGCCATTCCTGTAATACGTGTTGGTCAGGTTAACACCACCCAGTTTAATGGTGGAATGCGCCTGCAGCAGGCGATAACTCACCTGTGCATCTATCACGGCGGAAGCAGGTACGGTACCGCTGCCAAAACCTATCTGGTAGAAATAGGCCGGGCGGTAACGGAAAGTAGTATTGAAAGAGAAATGTTCTTTCTTTCCAAAACCGGTATTACCAAAGTCTATATTGAATTTATAGTTGGGCGTATTGAAATTATTTACCTGACTATTGTTCCTGTTTTTCAGGAAGTCGGAGGAGAAATTCACTTTCGCCAGGAAGTGGTGCGACAAATCTACGCTTACGCTGGCGGCATAGCCATAGGTATTCACTTTTTCTGCACCGTTGTACGCAATGTTATATTGTATGTATTTGCTGTGATCCAGGAAGTCGTTCGGATCCTTGCTACCAGGAGTATTGGCCACATTAACGTATCCGATAAAATTTTTCCAGGTAGAATAGTAGCCCAGTACATCAATGAGTACACGGCCGGCGATGAGGGAAGAGTACCCTAGCTCAAACGCATCTACGGACTGCGGCTTGATATCACTCAATGCAAATTGTTTAAGATCTGCCGGGTTTTTGGTACGCTTAAAACTATCCACGCTGGCCAGTGTGTAGGCTGGATACTGATCAAAATGGTACACTCCATTGAGCAGGCGGTCGGAGCCACCGGAAGCAAAGCTGTTATAGTCTACCGGCGTGCTTTGCAGCGATTGTATATTAGACGGGAAGCTGTAAGCATTCTGGTAGGAGAAGCGGATAAAGCTTTCCTTGTTTACTTCCAGTACAGCCGATACCCTGCTGGTGATGCGGGGTTTGGCGAACAGCGTATTTTTATCGTAGCGGAAAGCGGCGGCCAGGCTCAGTTTCTCGTGTATTACTTTTTTGGTGAGATGCGCATAAGCACTGTACTCTGCCACATCGATCGGGGAATCATTGTCGGGGAAGAGCGTCCCTTTCGAATCCAGGCGGTAGAGGCGATAGTTTAACCCGGCAATGAGTTCCGCAAATTTTATCAGGTGTGTAAAATTATATTGGGCTTCTGCATTAAAGAGCCGGCTCCTGTCGGTAAACAGGGTCCCTCCTTTCGAGGTAGGGATGTTGGAGATGCTGTCTTTCAGCCGCAGGAACTGCGCACTGCCGGCATCGGGTCTGCCCTGATCAGCAAATGTTCTGGCCAGGTTGCTGGCGTCCTGGTAGCTTTTCCCCTGAGACATAGCTTCCAGTAACGCGCTGGTATATTGCGGATACCAGCCATCACCGGTGTTGCCATCGTAGCTGGGCTTCCAGGCTTCGTTGATCAGCTGTGCAGTGGGCATCGCAATGATAGTATGCCCTGAATTTTCTCGGCTGGTGTAAGCACGTACAAACCAATGTTCTGCTTTCACTTCTGCACGGTACTGGCCCAGGTGAAACCCGTTCAGCGCGTAACGGGTATCATTGCTATATACCGCATCGCCTTGTCCATAGGTGCCGGAGAGGATCGCTTCCAGTTTGGGTCTTATCTTATAACGTAGTTCCACGTTGGCTTTGAACATCTTCGCATCGCTGCTGAGGTAACCGTACTCCGGGTAGCCGGTACGGGCTACGTTGTGGTTACCTTCTGCCAGCAAGGGGTTGATGATAGGCGCCAGTTCCGGCACCTGTTGCAGGGCGCCTTCCAGGAAGGGGTTAATGTCCACAGAGGTTTTGCTACCGTAGATATTCACTCCATTATAGTTAGGATCCTGCAGCGGACCGCCGGGACCGTTGGTGTTGGTAGTGTCATTGGCCATCCAGTCTTTCGCCTGGGTGTATTGCACATTTATTTTGAAGGCAAACCTGTCATTCACTTTTTTCGCCCAGCGAACGGTCCAGTCGTAGTACGGAGAAGGCCCCAGCGGATCATTCGCCTTTCCTTTACTTACATGGTTGATGCCCTGGGTAATCTGGGCGCTGAGTCCCTGGTATTTAAACGGGTCTTTACCGGTCATAACCATGGTACCATTCAGGCCGCGGGAGCCATATAAAGCAGAGGAGGCCCCGGAAAGCACTTCCAGGTTATCTACGTCCAGCTCTGTTAACCCGATGATAGCGCCTATGGGGAAGTTCAGGCCGGGGGCCTGGTTATCCATTCCATCTACGATCTGGGTGAAGTTGGTATTACCGCTGGTATTAAAACCGCGGGTGGTAACGGTAGTGAACAGCAGGCTAGAGGTGGTGACGTCTACCCCTTTGAGGCCCTGCAGCATATTATAGTAGCTGGGCTGGGGCGAATTAATGATGTCTTTGGTGCTGATTCTTTCAATGGTAACAGGAGATTCTATCTTTTTCTGAACAAACCGGCTGGCAGAAACCACCACTTCCTTACCAAGTACGGAGGCCGGCGACAGCTCTATTCGCTGGAATCCAGGGCCGGAAATGATGATTTCTTTTGTTTCAAAGCCTACCGATGACAGTATAAGGGTAACAGGATAACTTTTCCTGGTGGAGAATTTGAAGTTCCCCTGGTCATTGGTATAGTCGCCGTTAGGCGCTTCCTTCATGGTAACGGATACTACAGGAACCACTTCTTTAGTAACGCTGTTGCGGACGTTTCCTGAAAGTACGGTTTGTGCCAAAGCGCTATATGGTAACAGAAGCAGGCAAACCAACCCTATAATTATGGATCTTAGCATTGGCAGGGGAATTTAGATGGTTTGGTTGTAAGATTTTACGTGTGTATTACTGGTAATGTGACACAGCGATATTACCAAAATACCCTGAGTGGAAATGGCAGTGGTGGTGACTTTGGGGCGAAATGGTGGCTATTGGGGGTAAAATCAGGCCGCCGGGGCGAATCGTTCCTGGAAGGTGGGCAAACAGGTAGCTGATACCGGGATGCTGATGTCATTTAAACCTTCCAGTTGCAGGTAATGTCCTTTTGCATTTTTCTTAAAAAGCACCACTTTGGTCAGGTTAACAAGATATGAGCGATGCGCCCGCACAAAAGTGCCGGCAGGTAAACCCATTTCCAGTTTTTTCATGGAAGTTCTGATCAGTTCTTTGCAGATGGTATTTCCTGACAGGTAAAACACCTGTACATAATTATCTTCTGCCTTCATGAGCAGTAGTTTACCCGGATGCAGGGTTAACACCGGCTTATCATGTTCATCACGGAGGAGAATACAACTGTCATCCGTTTTGGCTACCTGTTCCTGTTCTGTCTTCAGACTTTTCAGCTGGGCGATCTTTTCCCGGGTAAAAAACCACAACAGGCAGATGCAATAAGGTAAAGGCAGGATCAGCGCAGTATAATGAAGGGTATTGATAAACTCTGTCCAGGTAAAGAAGAAAGTATCAGTAATGGTTACGTTTACGATGGTAACCATGAGCGACACCAATATGATTTCACCCAGGAACCAGCAGCCATAGGTGGCGTTGGTCAGCTTGCGGCGCCACTTGAGTTTTGCCAGCCCGAATTGAGTGATGCACATCACCACTACTCCACATAAGGTAAAAATGAGGAAAAGTGGCATCAGGGAAAGGTCTTGCCCTTCATACCACATATTGATATTAAAGGGCAGGAAGATATACATAAACAGGAAGCTGAACACGCTGCAAAAAGCGATCAGTGAAATCCTGTTGGCGACCGGGTCCAGTAAAGTAAAGCGGGGTTGCTCTGCGGCATATTTTGAAATAAGTGGCAAAGTGTGCAAGCTTTTCATATCGTGGATGATTTTCTTCATTTAAGATAAGTAAAAAACCCGGAATCCCGATACCTGGTTTACCATTCGCGCCATAAATCGGAGATCCCTTCTCCATCGGCATAATCCGAGGGTTGTAATCCTGCCGCTATGGTGATCATATCCAACACTTCGCAGAGGTCTTCGCGTTCCCCGGTTTCTATGAAACCGGAAATTTCATCATTCAGGTCGTTATATGCTTTTACCGCTTTTTCAAAAAAGGCGAGTTTAGTTTGTTCAGCGGCATTTTCACCAGCATCCTGCAGGTCTGCGATCAGTTCATCCATAATGCCGGTGGCGATGTCACAGTTTTCTGCGCTGTATTGTTCCATACCACCTACATCATTTTCGTCCGGGTAAAATGCTTCACTCCATTTTTCAAAAGGGTAATGTACTTTTACCGCCTGCAATTTCTCCTGGTATGTCATATCTGTTTTTTGAGGCTGCAAATATAT
This sequence comes from Chitinophaga sp. RAB17, assembly GCF_052114225.1. Classification (NCBI taxonomy): domain Bacteria; kingdom Pseudomonadati; phylum Bacteroidota; class Chitinophagia; order Chitinophagales; family Chitinophagaceae; genus Chitinophaga; species Chitinophaga sp. RAB17. The sequence continues at coordinate 326,321 of NZ_JBFREI010000003.1, forward strand.
AAGATATTATATTACAGGTGTATTTTAAAAAACGTAGATATGCCACCCATTTATACCACAGAGCGGTTTCGAATACCGGATTTTTTCAGGATGATGTGTTTTGTGCTGAGCGTTGTTATGCTTATCATGGCTGGTTACACCATGTCGGTGATCCATGTATCGCCAGTACTTATTTTTGTCGCTATTATTTTTTTATTCCTGGCGTGGTCGATGTTTACTTATGCGCGGCAGGAGCTAATCCTGTCAGATACCTCAATTATTTTTAAACAGGTATGGAAACCGCACGATATAGACTGGCAAACGATTACTAAAGTAGATATGGCTGAAGTGGGGAAGTACGACGATCCTCAAACCACAATCTATTACCTGGACAGGAAGCTGAAAATAGCGCACAGCATGTTTCTCCGGCGGCAGTACAAAGAGATCCTGTTGTTGCTGGAAATGAAGTTGCCTCCGGAACTATTTACGGCGAAATATTTGCAACTCCGGGAAAAGCTGGCGAAGAAATGGTGATTATTTACGGTCGTAAAGCTTCATTATTTCACCCACGATACAACCGGAACAGGTAATAACGGGGGCATTTCTTTGCTTAATGCGATTGTATAATTTACTATTGAGCTGATCTATGATTACACCTTTTTTGATCAGTAAATCAATAGCCGTTACACCGAACGCCTGTATTTCACAAGACAGATGTTGCAACATCCCCGTGATTTCCGGGAGCGGATCGTCTTTCAATACGAGATCATTTATACGCTTGCCTTCTTTTGTCAACGAAGCGGCAATACCACAATTCATGGCGTACATCTCGTTACCAGAAAGCTCTACTGCCACATCGTTTACCGTTTTTTCAGAGCCGTAAAAGTTATTCCGTTCTTTCAGAAAGGCATTGGTCACGGCCGCATTATAATGTATCGCCCTGACAGTATTATCCGCCTCTTTAAATCCTGGTCCTTCCGAAAACGAGCTGGTGGTGAAATAGACTGTACTAAAAAAAATGCTGTCATTTCTTGTCAGTAAGTTGATGAAAAAATTGTTAGGATAAAACCTGATGGCGATGCGCTGATGATTAAAAGCACCATCGAGTGGCCGGTTCAGCTGTAAACCTACCCCGCTACGGGATTCCATATAGTTTTTCAGCAGAACATTCAATCGCGTCATTAAAGCTTTCGTCGTTTTGGCACTATCCACTACTGCGTTAATAATGTCAAAATCTTTTTTTGCAAAATGCTGACTATAGCTGTTCATACATAGCAATACAGCAAAGGCGATAAGGATATTGGTGCGGAAAAACATAGTTGGCATTATTTAAAATCTGGTATTTCTCCTGGCTTCAATTCTCTGCCACGTTTCTTTTCTGCTATCGAAAAGGCTTCGTCTGTCAACGCTTTGAAGCCCTTGGGCGCTTTGTTTGCCGGTCCTTTATAAATACCTATAAATGGTTTTGAAAATGTTCTGCGGGTAACGGGATCGGTCATACGAAAATACTGCGTATACCAGCCTTGTACGATGCTGGTATCCGGCAGTGGTTTGTTCGCCGCTTTATTCCTGTTAGCGAGTATTTTTTCCAGGGAGATGTTGTCCGCATCGGCTGTAGAGAAGAAATAAACTTTGCGTCCCCGTAGCGACTGGCCGGCACTACTTTTAAATACGCCGGCATGATGCCATTCTGTAGCAAATGGCTCCAGCTCCTTTGCTGCTATTTTAGTATTGAATTTCTTTGACAGCAAAATCGCTACCTCACCGGCTTTCAGTAAACCTTTATCTTCTGCGTCCTGGTAATTTTCGGACTTCCCCTGCCGGAGGTAATGACTCATTTTCATAGCGGCAAGATACAATTTATGAGGGAGTTTGGAAATTTCGCCTCCCTCTATATATTTTCATATTTCATCCTTAAAATTTCTTCTTCAATATCAACCAGTTCATGATACTTCCTGATAATTTCATGCTCTGTATGGGGATCTTTATTCAAGTCATGCAGTACGCTGCGCTGATGCTCCAGCATCTTCAGGTATACCTTTTTGTACACTTTATGATCTACCCCGTCCAATTTATTGTGCATGGATACGGACTTACGGTGTATCAGGTCTTCCCGCAGCTGCTGCAATGCAGGGTTTGATTTCAGCTCCTCCGGAAAATGTGTATCCAGGTATTGCACACTGTGTTGTAATAATGCTTCGCGGATATTCTTTTCCTGTTCTGCCGGCGACAGATGATTATCCGGATCTTCCATATTTACCCACTTAATCACCAGGGGCAGAGTAAGCCCCTGCACCACGAGGGTGAGCAATATCACGGTAAAGGTGATAAACAGGATCAGGTTGCGTTGTGGGAATAATGCGCCATTGTCCATGTAAACCGGAATGGATAATGCGGCTGCCAGCGATACCACTCCCCTCATGCCTGCCCAGCCGATAAGCAATGGTCCCTTCCATCCGGGACGATTGTCGGCAGTTGTAATATACCGGCTGATGAACACCGTAAATACAGATGCTCCCAGCGTAGAAAGTAATCTTGTTACAATTAAAACACCGGTAATGATAAGCCCGTATTTGATGGCCTCTCCCAAACTCACCGTACCCAGCTCCCTTATGATCACCGGCAATTCCAGCCCGATGAGCATAAACACCAGTCCGTTGAGTAAAAACCCGAGCGTAGACCAAACGTTAGCCCCCTGTAAACGGCTTCTGTAATTGAGGATACGCTGACTCCTGGCAGAGAGAAAAAGCCCACCGCTCACCACTGCCAGCACGCCGGAGCCATGAAAGGATTCCGCCGCAATGTACATTACATAAGGGGCTGTGAGGGTTAGTAGTACATCCATTTCTGTACTGGTAGGCAAAAAACGGTGCATCACATAATATAATAAGCCAACCAGTAAGCCAATCGCAATTCCCATCACAATCACTACTACAAAGCTCACTGCTGCGTCCCGCAACACAAATACCCCGGTCATGACCGCCACTTTGGCGAAGCCGAATACAATTAAACTGGACGCATCATTCATCAGGCTTTCCCCTTCCAGGATGGCAGACATACGTTTCGGTACCTTCACATACTTGAGGATAGTGGTAGCTGAAACAGCATCCGGCGGCGACACAATGCCACCCAATAAGAATCCCAGCGCCAACGTAAAACCAGGGATAAGCGCATGAGATACTACGGCTACCACCAGTGAGGTAACAATCACTATCAGAAAAGCGAAGCTGGCTATGACCCGCCGCCATCGCCAGAACTCCTTCCAGGAAGTATACCATGCCGCCTCATACAGCAGCGGAGGCAAAAATATCAGTAAAATCAGTTCAGGATTAATCTGTATAGAGGGCAGAAAATGAAACATGCTAAGTATTAACCCTCCTATTACCAGTATAATAGGATAGGCTATTTTCAGCTTCTGCGCCAGCATCACCAAAAAAAGGATAATAAAAATCAGGATAATATACTCGATGACGTTAGTAAGCATATATGAGCGCTATAGATTTTGTGGCTTAAACTTTCCCGGTAAGGCAATATGTTTTCCCGATACCATAAACACCCCTTCTCCCCTGTAGTGAACAGTTCTGGGGTATTTGGGATAAACGGCTGCCTGTGCCCTTACCACCTCCAAGATAAAAAAATTATAACCGGATAACAACTGGGTGTCTACTACTTTACATTCGTAATTGGCATAACATTCTTTTATCAACGGCGCTTTTACAATTTCTGCTTCTTCCGCAGTAAGACCAAATTTCCTGAATTTGTCCAGATGTGTCCCCGTACTGTTGCCAATTCCAACCACTTCGTTGATCAAATCTACAGTTGGAATATTGATTACACACTCTTTGCTCTTTCGGATCATCTCATAGCTGTGATTGGCACTGGTGATCATACAGCCGATCAGGGAAGGGGAAAACTCCATCACCGTATGCCAGCCCATCGTCATGATATTCGTTTTGTTTTTCCAGCGTGAGCTCACCAGCACAATAGGGCCGGGTTCCAGGAATTTGCGGATCTTCTCTACCGGAAGATCCGCTTTTTTATAGGCTCTTTTCATCATATCGGCGTTTCAAATATATTAATCAACATAACGGAGTATGACATTGTTGAGAGTCCCCCCAATTGTGTCATTTCTCCCGGTAAAAAATATACCCTCCATGATACAGCGTATCTGGATCGTTAAAATCCCCGGTGGCTGTAAAGCCGGTATCGTCCCAGTACTTAATATGATCTCCGCTGATCTCATACCTGCCTGTGTAGGCACTTTGTTTATTGCCTCTTGCCTCATCATAGCGGCCATCAGGCAGTAGCTCCTGGCGGATATAACCGTTGCTGGTTACCCACATACCTACGTATTTGTGTTGTTGTTCCATGGTAGTTTTTTATACCACAAAACTACACTACGGTTGGGGAAGGACGTTTACAGAAATCAAACGAATCATTGCAAAATTCAAACATTATCATATTGGGTCACCTGCTTTCCGAAAACTAAAGAACTTGTCGTTTTTCTACAAATACCCAACAGCTGCGGCTATTTACCTTTACGGCTATATGAAAACAATCAACATGTTCCGGATATTAGGTATGGTAGCGCTGTTAGCTGCCTTCAAGGCTTCCTCACAAACAAAAACACATGTCATGAATCAACGGCTGAGTGTAATAACCATTGGCGCAGATAATCTCGCTGCTTTGCGCGCTTTTTATGTAAACAAATTTGGATGGACACCTGTTGCAGAAAACAAAGATATCATTTTCTTCCAGCTGCATGGCTTTCTATTTAGTTTATATGGCAGCAATGATCTATTCGCGCACACCGGAAAGCCCGTAAAAGAAAAGGCCTCCGGATCTGTTACCCTGGCTTATATGGTCAATTCAAAAGAAGAAGTACTGGCGCTATATACTTCCCTTAAAGAGAAGGGTGTAAAGATCATTAAAGAACCGTTTACACCTCCTTTTGGAGGGCACTTTTTCCTGTTGGAAGATATAGAAGGCAATGTTTGGGAGGTGGCTTATAATCCCTTTATTCCGCTGGATAAAAACGGAGAGGTGATAACACATAAGCGTATAGATCATCTGTAATGATATACTATGTGGCTTTTCCTGTGGAAGGAAAGCCACATAGTATCCTTTATCCTCACGGGTTAGCGGCAGATTTGGTTTCTGCCAGCTCCGCTTCATCCGGCTCCTGTTGCAGATCTCTGTCCAGGTTGTATAAAGCATCATCAGATGCTTTTTCACCACCGGCCACTTTAATTTTATCCAATAGATTTAATGCAAGGGTTTCTTCTTCTGTTTGTTCTCTTACAAACCATTGCAGGAAATTCCAGCTGGCCCAATCGCCTTCATCAAAGCTTAGTTTCACCAGTTTATAAATCGATGCCGTGTTCTCTATTTCCTGCTGAAATACTTTCTCAAAGCAATTCTGCACACTTACCGGATCGCCTGGAGGCTGTGGAATGGCTTCTATAGTTACCTTTCCACCTCTTTCAAGAATGTATTCCAGGAACTTCGTCATGTGATTGCGTTCCTCGTTTGCATGCCGGAAGAGAAAATTGGCGATACCGCTATATCCTTCACCGGAAGCCCATGCAGCATAAGATAAATATATCTGGGATGCCAGCGCTTCCTGGGTCATTTGTTTGTTCAGCCCGGTTTCCATATTGGGCGAAAGCCTGTTCCTGTTCATGGGGAAGGTTTTAGAAGGTTATACAAATCTGTGCTGTTGAACGTCGACTCAAAAACTGCACCACTAATTACATGCAGATAGCAAACTGCGGCGGTGATTTCCTTTACAAATAGTATATTTAGGAAAATATAAATCTATGTGTAGCCCCAAATTCCATAGATATTGTATGCACTTGCTGCTGGTAACCGGCATGCTGTGCATCAGCAGCTGTTACACTTATCGCGTGGCTACCCACGCACTGCCTTCAACAGATACCTCTCCCGTAAACAGTAAGCGGACCTACAGCCTGTTCTGGGGGCTTCTCAACAAGCCGCAGGTGATCAGTACGCCCGTATGCGATTCACTGGGGGTAAATGGTGTATCAGAAGTAACTGTCAAAACTAATTTTGGCAATGCAGTACTCACCATCTGTACCCTTGGCATTTATTGCCCGGTTAAAATAGAATGGAAATGTGCCAAGCCCTGTTCACAGGAGGCTCCGCTATAACTCATTTCTTCACCCCATTATTCGTCTGCCATGAAAATTGTTAAGCACGGCGGCTTCCCCTGGAGTAATCTGCACAATACCTTCACACAACAGGTTACAGACCTCTATGACCTTGCCAATGATGTAACCGGTACGGTACTTCAGAATTATAATAGCACTACCAGCGGTATTCAGCAAATCATAAAAGATGCTATACAAAGTGGTACCTCCCTGCGCACACTGGGCGGTAGCTGGTCATTTTCTCCTATAGCAGCCACCAAAGGAATTTTGCTTAATACGAAGCCACTGAATATTCGTTTTACGATCAACAGCAGCAGCACCGCAGCAGCCTATACCGGCGATCCCAAAAGACTTTGTTTGGCGCAATGTGGCAACTGTATCTGGGAACTGAACGACTTCCTGCATCAGCGGGGGCTGTCTTTATCGGCATGTGGCGCCAGTAATGGCCAAACGATTGCAGGCGCCATTGCCACCGGCACACACGGCGCCGCCATTGGCTTTGGCGCCGTACAGGAAGGGGTGGTAGGCCTGCATATCATTACAGGCCCGGATAAACATATCTGGCTGGAACGAGCTTCCTACCCGGTAGTGGCCAACTCCTTTGCGAATAAACTAGGCGCCACCATTGTGCGGGATGATGAAGCCTTTAACGCCGCCGTAGTCAGCTTTGGTGCATTCGGTTTTATACACGGCGTTATGATTGAAGCTGAAGATGATTACCTGCTGGAATATTATCTGCGCCGCGTACCTTTCGATGATGCACTGATGCATCAGCTTACCACACTTGACTTTGCATATCCACATTTGCCTTTTCCGGATATCATCCCCTTTCATTTCCAGTCACTCATCAATCCCTACGACCTGAACAAAGGCGCCTACATGACCACCATGTATAAACGTCCTTATCGTGACGATTATACAAGACCCAAACCCAATGGCGCCGGGATAGGCCCAGGTGATGATGCACCGTGCTTTATTGGTAAACTGGCAGGTGTACTGCCCGCTGCCGTACCTCTATTGGTCAATAAAGTACTGGCGAAAAGTCTTACGCTATGTGAACAGCAATTTGGGCGCCTGGGGGAAATATTCAACAACACAACACTACGGGGTAAAGTATCCAGCGCGGCAGTAGGACTTCCCGTTGCTGTGGTAGACCAGGTCATCAACGGGCTGCTGCGGGTAAATAAAGAGGCAGGCCCCTTTGCCGGACTATTCGCGTTTCGCTTTGTAAAAGCCTCTAAAGCCACTATGGCATTTACGCATTTTCCCCCCGTCACCTGTGTATTGGAACTGGATGGCGTACTGTCGCCCGAAACGGTACGCTTTTATGAAGCCGTATGGAATATGCTGGACCAGTTAAACATTCCGTTTACCTTCCACTGGGGCAAGATGAATACGTTAACGCGGGAACGATTACAACATATGTACGGCGATAAACTGGATCAGTTTCTGGCGGCGCGCGCCAGGATAGTGGATCCGGATATGATACGGATTTTTAGTAATGAGGCCATGCAGCAATGGGGAATTGATGCCGTGTGAGGCCGGTTTTCAGACGAGGTATTTTTCCCTTAGCAGGTTACAATGATGGATGCTATGTCCTACCACCATCCAGCCTAAACTTCTGGCGGTGTAAATATCTTTGCCGCCAAATCCTTTAAAGTCAAGCATTTCATCCGTCATCCCGCTAAAAAGACTGATAGTCGCTTCTCTGATCGTCAAAAGTTCTGCTGCGATATCGGCTAAAGTACGATTAGCAGCATTAAGGTCTTTCGTATACCGCTCTCCTGCCGGTACTTCCAGGTGAACATCTATTCCTCTGGCGTAACAGAAAATTTTATATGCATAATATCGTTCATCATCTGCCACATGAATAAGCATCTGTTTGACGGTCCATTTCCCCGGAGCATAGCTAAAGTCCGCTGCGGCAGCAGGAATAGCGTGAATCAATTGCTGCACCTGCAGCTTATTATTTTCTAACGCTGTTATTAAATCATCTCCTGTAGCCAGATCAAAGAAATATGGATACCAGTAAGGTGCATCGTTTATATCGGGACGGTGAATTTTCATCTTCATTTTTTTAATGCGTATGCTTTTAAGGTTATCTTGTCCTAACTCCTTATCCGTTCTTCACTCAACTTATTATCTTTGTAAGCACCCACTATTTTGTCACTCAATTTAAGCAAAAGCGTATGAAAACAAGCCTGGCCATCATAATTCTATGCTTAGTCAAAATCCTTTCCCTGGCTCAAGCGCCCCGGCAATCGGGGATTCACTTCTTTCAGGGGACCTATGCTGAACTATTAAAGGAGGCACAGCAACAGCATAAAATGATTTTTATAGATGTATATACTGACTGGTGTGGACCTTGCAAAGCAATGGATAAAAATATTTTCCCTTTAAAAGAAGTAGGTGATAAATATAATCCGTTATTCCTGAGTTATAAACTGAATGCAGAAAAAGGAGAAGGCATTGCACTCGCAAAAAAATTCAACATCGAAGCCTACCCCTCTTTTCTTTACCTTAACAGCAGTGGTGATCTGATTCATAAAGCAGTAGGCGATGGCCCAGCAGCAGCATTTAACAGTCATGTGGACAAAGCAATAACCCTGGCGGGAGATAAAAATCAGTTAAGCAACCTGGAGGCCGAGTTTACATCCGGCAACCGTCAACCCGAATTTCTGCGCACCTATATTTCCAGGAAACTGGCGTTGGGACTCGACAATAGCCAGGTATTTGACGAATGGCTCAAAGTAGTTTCTCCGGATGATTTAAAAAAAGAAGACCACCTCGTATTTATCGGGCAGCATATAGTTGGGGTGCAAAGCAGCGCCCTGGTATTTTTAATGGATCATTATGATGGATTGAGTGAACCGGCTAAATCGGCCATCAAACAACGGCTGTATGACCAACTGGCGGAAACGGCTATCCCAAGGGCTATTGGAGAGAAGAAACTAATGGAAATAAAACAGATGACCAGCTACGTGCAGCAATTGGGTCCCCTCAGTGAACAACAATTGGTACACATGAACCGGATCAATTTACTTTATGCAGGCATGGTGAAAAATGAGGCCCTGGCGAAAAAGTGCGGCTATACCATGGTGGGTAACTTAATGAACATCTCCATGGATTCTATTCATGCACAAGATGCCCGACGATATGAACAACTGATGGCACCTTTCATCAAAGGAGAAAAAGATAGCACCAAAATACCAGGCTTCCAGGAAGAAAAGAAATATATTGTCAATGTTTTTTCGAGAGAAGTATATAATAAACTCTTTACTGCCGCTTCGTCCTTTAGCTCGGTGCTTGACAGCAGGGATAAGGCTTTGGAAGATGCGCTTAAATGGGCAACAAGGGCACAGCAGTTAATACCAGGTGTGAAAGAAACCGCAGATCTCATCTCTAAACTAAAAGGTAAATAGCTATTTTTTAATCAGGTGATCATTGATCAGTTTCATCAGTTCTTCCTTATAATTTTTACTCACAGGAATTTTGTGCGTACCTATTATGATTTCATTGTTCGCAATAGATTGAATTTTATCTATCGCCACAATAAATGATTTCTGTATGCGCAAAAATTTAGCGGCTGGCAGCTGTTCTTCAATAGCCTTCAGCGTACTCAGTGTCAGAAATTTATGTTGCGCCGTATAGATAGTCACATAGTTCTGGCTGCCTTCTATATACAGAATATCCTGATAGGCTATTTTCTCGTAGATGTTACTACATTTAATAAAGAAGAAGGTGTCCGAAGAAGGAGACGCCGGTTGCTGGGTTTGTAAAAACTCCTGTGCGCGGTTTACGCTACGCAGAAAACGTTCCGGGGTAATCGGTTTTACAAGATAGTCGAGCACATTGAGTTCAAACCCTTCCAGGGCAAAATTTGGATAAGCCGTAGTGATGATCACGAGTGGCCTGGAAGTAAGACCTCTCAGGAAATCGGTACCCCGTATTTTCGGCATCTCAATATCCAGGAACATCAGGTCTATTTTCTCCTGTGATAATACCTGGCTGGCTTCCATCACATTCCTGCAGATAGCAGCCAGTTGAAGAAAACCGGTATCCCGCACCAGTAGTTCGAGTCCTTCCCGTGCCAGCGGCTCATCGTCTACAATAATACATGATATGTTCATAAGATGTTGATCGAAAGTAACACTCCGTAATGTGTTGCAGCCGGAGTAATGCGTAAGTCGTAATTCCCTTTGTAAATAAGTTCCAGTCTCCGCTTTACATTTTCCAGACCTATACCACCCCGTTTATCATCTTCCCGGGGGATAGTTGCTTCCGTTGTATTATCTATTTCCAGTGTAAATATATTATTTTGATAGTGCAGATGTAGCCGTATACTGTTTTCTTTGTTGGTATAGGTGGATACGTACTTGTATGCGTTTTCCACGAAAGGGAGCAGCAGCAGCGGCGCAATCGAAAAATTCCGCACTTCTGCCCCAACCTGGTAATCCAGTTGCAGCGACTTCCCTTTACGAAGTTGTTCCAGTTGCACATAGTTATTCAGGTAATATATTTCCCGCTCTACCGGTATATTAGGAGTGTTGCATTCATACAATTGATAACGCAGCATATCCGCAAAAGTGGCCAGCGTACTGGCCGCCATTTCCTGGTCTTTCCTGATAAGCACATAAATGCTGTTAATGGCATTAAAAAGAAAATGAGGGTTCATCTGTGATTTGAGAAAGCGCAGCTCATTTTCCGTACGTTCTTTTTCCACCGCATGATGGTGGCGATCGCTGACTATTTTGTTCTTAATCAACTTTGCTGCAATAAACACAAAGGAGGTATAAAAATTAGTCATACCTATAAAGAGGGAAAAGTACAGCAAATTTGCAGACGTTTTGAGCTTATCACTGCCTATAAAGTATATTTCTATCCACGCAATCAGAAAGGCCGAAGCCACTAATAACAAAATAGCAACCGCCATAAATCTCCCGTACTTTTTCTGATAAAAATACCGCGGAAGTAGCCAGTAAATAATCGAGTATACCAAGGTCGCCTGGAAAAACAGCCATATACCAGTAGATGCAAAAGCGGACGGCAGAGAGGCATCGTAAGATCTATAGGAAAAAACGGACCAGAAAATCAGATCGGCCAACCAGAACAGGATATGAAACCCTTTATATTTGGTAAAGAATAAACGCATAATGGGTAACAAGGTATTTTGGGTACCACAAAATACCAATATTAATTGACGAAAGCACGCTACCGGTTGATCAAATGTAAAGTAGCCGGAGGAATGAACCATAAAGTCGTGAATATCCCTTTAAAGGAGACCTTATCCTTTAAAACACCTGTTTGGTCAATATGATTTCTGCAGCCAGCACGTAATGCTTCTCTTTACGGAAACAATAAAACTTTTTTTATGAAACAGGTCTTTTCACATTTGCCTGCCCGTATCCTGATAATAGTCTTCCTCTTTCTGGACACCATACCCATTAACGGATACGCCGCTCATACCTGGTCGTTTGCTGTTAAAAAAGAGGGACAGGGCAAACCGGTTATCTTCATACATGGACTCTATTGTTCCGGCGCCGTTTGGGATGAAGCAGTCGCGCATTACAAAAAAGATTATACCTGCTATGAGATTACATTACCAGGCTTTGCCGGACAAGCCCCTATCCGGTCAGACAGCATCCTCCAAACCGTTACCCGGGAGCTGGCAGACTTTATCCGTGAAAACAAGCTAAACAAGCCCGTGATCATAGGACATAGTCTGGGAGGCTGGCTGGCCATACAATTGGGCATATGGTATCCTGACCTTCCGGGCAAGCTCGTATGCGTGAGTACGGGGCCTTTTCTGCCGGCATTTATGATGGGCGCTGGTGCTACTCCGGATAGCAGTCGTCCCATGGCCCTTCAGATGAAAGAAAGAATGTCGTCCCTTACTGCTGAACAGATACGAGCGGCGCAGAAATATATGCTGGGCGGCATGATTACGGATAGTATCAACATTAAAAAGATCACAGAGATGGCCGTTACCTCCGATTCACCTACACAGGGAGAAGTGATGTATGAATTGTATACTACTGATCTGCGGGATCAGATGAATATGATCACCTGCCCTATTCTGGCACTGGCAGACTGGGCGGCCTATAAAAGCTATGGTGCTACCCACGAAAATGTGTTGGAGAACTATCATCAGCAATACCGGAAAGCTCCGCAAACAGTTATTGCTATGAATGATGAATCCAAACATTTTATCATGCTGGATCAACCGAAATGGTTTTTTGAACAGGTAGATGCTTTTCTGGCTAAATAAATAAAAGGGATCGTCTTGTTGGCTAATAAGACGATCCCTTTTATTGGCACTAGTTGTTGGGAGCATTCCAAACACCCGCATCAGCGGTATTTTTGGCATAGGCAGCAAAATCCCTGGGAGCTCTTCCCAATGCACGCTGTACGCCATCCGTCAGATAGGTATTCCGGCCATCCAGTACTTCTGCAAATAAATAGGTCACCAGCCAGATAAAGTCTTCCGGGATAGCATATTCCACCATCATGGCTTTATATTCTTCCATAGATACCTGCTGATACTGAATAGGCTTTCCGGTGGCATGAGCAATTTCGCCTACCGCTTCTGCAAAAGTCATCAAACGGGGCCCGGTGAGCTCATATAATTGCCCGGCATGGCCATCTTCCGTAAAGGCTGCAACGGCTGCATCTGCAATATCATCCGCATCTACAAATGGCTCCACCACACTGCCGGCAGGCAGCGCCACATGACCAGCCAGCAAGGGGTCCAACAAGTAGCCTTCACTGAAGTTCTGGTTAAACCAGGCTGCCCGGAGAATAGTCCAGTCAATACCGGTATTCATTACAATTTCTTCACAGGCCTGCGCTTCTTTCTCACCACGGCCGGATAACAATACAATATGCCGGATGCCATTTTTCACAGCAGTTTCGGTAAATGCACGAATAATATCTACAGCGCCTGGCACCGCCAGATCGGGGTGATAGCTGAGGTATACCGCATCCATACCCTGCAATGCAGACTCCCACGTTATTTTATTTTCCCAGTCAAAAGAAGGATTACCTGATCTCGAACCAATACGTACCGGCCAGCCTTTCGCCTTCAGCTGCGCTGCCACTCTGCTACCGGTTTTACCGGTGCCACCTAATACAAGTACATTCAATGGGTTGTTCTTTTCCGCTTTCATAATTATTTTCTTTTCCCAAAACTAGGACGACCAACATCCGGAAAATAGAACAAAACCGACATGGGCAATAAAAATGTCCGGAAATTAAAAGAATGTGGAAAAAGGTTCTTCTGTCTTTCACCTGCATTTGCGTTGCGTTATTCCGTTTTAATTTAGCATTCTCAACCCCACCATTGACACCCTATTGCTCATCTCAAAACAATCAAACCATGAAACGTGTTCTATCTATGTTCCTATTGCTGACATTCATCTGTTCCAGCGTCTCTGTTGCAACAACTCCTACTAAAAGCACGATGAAAACGACTGTCAGTCGTGCCCGCATTCATGCACATCTGCAGTTATCGCAGCGTGTGCTCGGTATTGATGTAAACATACCTACTGCGCTGTATACTGTGGTTAACCTGAATACAACAGCCAACGGCACTATTTACAACAGTAATTTGTATGATGTGGAGGTACAGGAGGGAGATGTACTTTATCTGAATACATTGGGATTAATACCTTCTATTACTTACACAGTGACTGCAGCTGATATTGCCAGCGCGTATATCCATGTGTCTGTTTTGTCCCTTTAATGAAATTGTATCTCCTGATAAACTACGCCATCCACGTGATAGGTGGATGGCGTAGTTTATCAGATTAAAAATGTTATTCACTGCCGGCTTAATCTTCTTTCCATATTTTCATTTTACCTTCCAGATGCAGATCCCGCCAATGTCCTTTCTGATTCTTATTACTGATAAATGTTGTTAAATTATCTCGCTTCTTTATTTTAAAATACAGATTCAAATATCGTCTGGCCATACTTTCATCTTCTAACTTGTAGTACGACAAACTAATTCTATATCTGCAATCATTCTTAATTGATTTTGCTCTTCTGACATCGACATTTGTATATTTACAAATCTTCTCAATTTTCCAGTTAATTATTCCCTTCGAAAGAGTGATTGCATCCTCATACCATCCCAACATCTCTAAATCCGCAGAAAGATTGGCCATGTGAATAGCATTTTTCCTATTACACATCCACGCGCGCCTGTCATAAACATATGCCTTCTTAAAATTTTGCTCCCCGTAATAACTGGCTGCGATCTCGCATAATATATCCGGATCTTCCCCTGCTTTCTTTAAAGCTGCAAATAATTGGCGTCTCGTCTTCATAATACTATTCTTATCAAAGCAGCGGGCCTAATTAGGGCTCCTGCTCCATTAAATTAATACTAAAAAACATATCTTTCCTTTAAAACCCGATCATGGTAAATTACCGTCATCCTGCAAATGATTTGTAACTTCCACTCTCCAAAACAGGTATTTTCTCCCATATGAAAATAAAAAAACTGACGGCTGCATTTTATCAGCGAAAAGATGTGGTGAAGATCGCCAGGGAATTACTGGGCAAAATGCTGGTCACGGAAATAGATGGCGTACGTACTGCCGGCAGGATTGTAGAAACAGAAGCTTATGCGGGTGTTACCGACAAAGCCTCCCATGCCTGGAACGAGCGGCGGACCAACCGCACCGCTGTGATGTACATGCCTGGTGGACTGGCCTATGTGTATCTGATCTATGGCATCCATTACCTTTTTAATGTGATCACGAATGTAAAGGATACGCCCCATGCCGTATTGATCCGGGCCCTGGAACCGGTGGACGGCATTGATATGATGAAAGCCCGTTTTCTTCCCCTCCTCACTCCCAATATTACCGCCGGACCGGGAAACCTGAGCAAAGCATTGGGCATTAATATCGCACTTACCGGGGAAAGCCTGACAGGCAAAAAAGTATGGATAGAAGACGCCCCCAACCTCCCCGAAGATCAAATGGTGATATCTACGCGTGTAGGCGTGGCTTATGCCGGAGAAGACGCCTATCTCCCCTATCGCTTCAGCGTAAAAGGCAATAAATGGGTGAGCAAAGGCAAAGGGCTCATAAAAAATTCTCCGGGCAAAGTGTGATTTTTCAGACGTTGGTGCGAATAATGAAGAAAGCAACATTTTTTCAATCTGGTACGCTGACAATTAAAACGCATGAAGTCAATTGATAAATCGGAACACTTTCTTACCGTTATTCAAACGCACAAAGGCATCCTATATAAAATAGCGAATGCTTACTGCCACGATGCGGAAGATAGAAAAGACCTCGTGCAGGAAATTATTGTACAGTTGTGGAAATCATTTGATAACTACTCCGACCAGTACAAATATTCCACCTGGATTTATCGTATCGCTTTAAATGTAGCCATTTCATTTTATCGCAAAGAAAGTCGCAGAAAACAGGTAGATAATCCACTATCGGAAGGCGTATTGAATATGACAGATACAGCTGCACCGGACGAAACAGCCACCAATATTGTTTTTTTACAGCAGTTCATCGCTGAACTGAAAGAGCTAGACAAGGCTCTGATGCTGCTCTACCTCGAAGAAAAAAGTCATAAGGAAATCGCTGAAATCATGGGTATCTCCGTCAGTAATGTGGCAACGAAAGTCAACAGAATCAAAGCCGTTCTAAAACAAAAATTTACGCATCTCAAAACCTAGTACAATGGAAGACACAGAAATGATCCATCTCTGGAAATCTTACGACAAAAAACTGGAAGAAAACCTGTCATTCAACAGGCAAAATGCAGCAGACATCACCCATATGAAAGTCCAGTCAGCCCTGGCTTCCATGAAACCACTTAAAATATTCACCATCCTCATAGGTATTATTTGGGTGATTTGGGTAGACAGTATACTGATCAGCACCTTCCACATCGCCAACCCGTTCTTCCTGGTTTCGGCAGGAATACAGGTGCTGCTGACCAAACTGGCCATTGGGATATATCTCTACCAGCTCCTTCTCATTCAGCAGGTAGACATTAACGCCCCTGTACTGGATACCCAGGAAAAATTATCGAAGTTGAAATCCTCTACGCTCTGGTGTGCCCGGTTGCTTTTCCTGCAACTACCTGTATGGACCACCTTCTACTGGAACCAAAGTATGCTGGATAACAGCAATGGTTGGCTATACGCACTCCAGATCATGGTAACGGTATCATTTACGTACCTGGCCATCTGGTTGTTTGTCAACATCCGGTATAAAAACAGCCACAAAAAGTGGTTCCACTTTATTTTCAATGGCAAAGAATGGAACCCGGTGATAAAAGCGATGGAATTACTACACCAGGTACAGGAATACCGGCAATAACGCCTAACGCCTGGCAGATCACTTGCTATTCGCTGTTAAGCTATTTACATATGCCATCAGCTTTACCAGGTCTTCATCATTCTTTACATTCAACTTATTACTGCGGATATACGCTTCCAATGCGGTACTGTCGCCACCAAGGGCTTCCAGTACCGCTTTTTCATTTTTCTTAATACTTAGCGGCACTCCGTCTTTTGCAATAAAATAGGTCGTGTATTCTTCTATGGTACGAACAGTAGTAGCTGAGCCATATGCTTTATCCTCATGTACTTTTTTCACCTTTCTTACCAGCAACTGTATTTTACCATCAGCCAACACCTGGTAAAAGGAGTTCTCCGTACTGTTCTTTATCGGGGTAAAACCATTGCGAAACAGCAATGGCTGATTGTCTTTCCGGTTGGTGATAGTAAACGATTTTACCGGCTGTGCAAATGTGTTCATCTCGTTCTTTTCATTTCTGAACAGCAACACATCTTTTACCTGGTCATATTTCAGGGCCACGCCCTTATAGGATTTACCGTTCTTCAGCTCTACATTACCTATTGCCCATTCGTCCTGCAGATAAGGGGATCCCTGCACATCTATGTAACTCTTTTCAAAGACAGGATTGCCATCTGCACCTTTTGACAACAAAGCCGCACCTGCCTGCGCAGATACGCGTCCCAGGCTAACGATCAATACGAATCCGATTAACAACCAACGTTTCATGATATATTCTTTTAGCATTTTATGACGCTAAAATACGAAAGGGCAACAGCTATTCTATAGCTGCTGCCCTTTATTTTTAACCCCACACAAAAACCCGCCTCGCAGCGGGTTTCGTTTGGGGTTAATGCTTGATAATTATAAAGTGCTTACTGTTTTACCAGTGTATTGATATTAATATGTGGCCACATAATTAATCCGGCTTCACCGAAGCGGGGTAGAAAATTAAAATTCGTCTGCTGCGTATACTGCAACTGCAGGAAACTGGTATTACCCGCTGTCACCTCTTCTACCCAGAAAGTGGTGTTAAAATTATTAGGGTTTACATGCTGCGTAGTAAAAGGAATATTCAGCAGGCTGGAAGTATCCAGTACAAATGTAGTCACCTTGCCGATTTGTTGATTGGTTAATGCTTTCCGTAGCGTAGCATTAGGATTCTTCACATCAAAATCGGGGAACTTTGTTTGGGCCTGCAGGTATTGATCCAGGTACCCTAAAGGCACGTTGGGACCTGCCTCCGGAGTAGAACTATTATCTGCAATGGCAGGCGTCCCCTGCGAAATAAAGGAGTTACCCAGCACCAACACGGCATCACCATGCGGAATACTGGCCTGCCGCGCAATTGTCTGGGACGGTGGTGCTATCGGAGCAACAGCAGTAAGCTCCACTTTTTGTGGTTCTATATGAGACAGATTAAGCCACATACCATTTTCCACATGCAGCACACCACCCGTGAGATTATCCGTTACCACCAGGTCATACAAAACGGCACCTACCATTTGTTCGATAGTGCCACCACGATTAGGCACCGGTGCACTCACGGCAGTGAAGTTGATCGTTTCGGTATAATTCTGTATCAATAACAGGAAGCCTTCAGCACCGTTGGGGACTGCTACCAGGTTCCAGCCACTGGAACCCTTCCAGGTTCCCAGCAACGCCGCCAGCGGGCCTAATTCTTCTTCAATCTGGGCATTGGTTCCGGCCAGGCGGACAAAATTCCTTAAAGGGGGAACGTTTTGAAATGTTTGCATGATATAGTTATTTTGGGAGTGGATAAAAGCAGTGGACTACTCCGGCATCAACGGCATTACATCTCCTTATGGTAGTTGCGTACCACTGATAAATTTCCGAAGTATAAAAACAGTCTGAATTTATTATTGAAACAATAATAAATTCAACTCAACTATCGCTAAGCATCTGTCATTTTATTTTTAGTATGCGGATGTTTTTGTAAATAAGTACTGCATAAATACGCGGCTACCAAAGGTAGTCTGTGGAGAAGGGAACTGTCCTTGTAAAAAGGTACATACATTTCTTTCCTGATGTAATCAAACATGCTGTGGTGGTAAATTTGAGGGTATTGCAAGAATTTCAGGGTATGCCGTAAATAGAGAGAAAACCAGCTTTGTAATTCTATTAATGGATAATTGAGTCGTTATTTTAAATTGAGCCTTTGAAATTCCTGGTAGCAGTTTTTATAGTCGTACACTATAAATGTAAAATAATTTTAGTTAAAAAAGAAATTGATTTACAAAGGATAGTATATGCTGAAACCCTCATTATGTTTTGCCCCGCAAAGGAATTTTCCCCATCATACTATATCTTTACTTTATATTCAGCAGCACTATGGATGACCAACTTTACCAGGCCGACCCGCATATTGTAGCAACATGGGCAAAAGGATGGGCTATCGCCCGGGAAGTATCCCCTCCGGTGCCCGACGGCGGTGCATTCCGGATAGAAGTGGGACTCCCCGATCATGTGCGGCGCTATATTTTTTCCGCCGCCACTACAGCTGTGCGGCAAATTGCAGATACCATCAGCGACCCTTATATTTTCCTGAAAGTATGCGCACCACCCGACGTGGTGAGCAGACTCCTGCCTCCCGGATGGGTCATACAGCCGCAGGCTTATATGATGACCTGCTTTGGCGCCATGGCACCGGTTAACACCGCACTGCAGGAAGGATACGTACTGGATATCAGCGAGGATATTCCCGTTCCCATTGTCAGGATATTAACAACGCAGGGCGAAGTAGCTGCTATTGGTCGTATTGCCTTTGTAGGCGATTATGCTATCTATGACCGCATTGAAACACATGAAAGTCACCGCCGCCGCAAACTGGGAAGTGTGATCATGAAAACGCTGGAAGCCGTTGGCGCCGCCCGTGGTATTAACAAAGGCCTGTTGGTAGCCACCAGGGAAGGCAGGGCACTATATGAAACACTGGGATGGCGATTACATTCACTGTATACTACTGCTGAAATTCCCGGTCCTGTATTACCAGGTTAACAAAACATGCTCCCCGGGAAAGGCTAAACAGCTCACTTCTCCGCCACTATCACGAAACGATCTTTCTGCACATCCAGATAAGGATGAACAGCAAAGTAATCTTTCAGCAAAGCCGATATTTTTGTGAAATCAAAATCATCATAGTCTTCGAACAGGTAAGGCATAGACCGAACATAAAACAACAACGCTTCCGGATCATAAAATCTCATAAAACCCACATCCTGCGCTTTAAAGGATATTTTAAAAGCAGTGGGCACAAATTCCTGTAATGCATAACCGAGGTTCCAATGCAAAAATTCTTCATTGGGCTTAGCCTGAATTACGGTGGTTACAGACAAATCACTTCTCCCATCTACCTGCTGTGTAATAAAATATCCACCGGGCTTTAAGATGCGGTATACTTCGTGTACATCATAACTTTCATGACGATCTATCACCAGATCAAAAAAATTATCTTCAAAAGGAAGGTCGTCGTCTGTATAATCAGCAATCAATGTACCCCCAAATGTTTGTAATCGTTTGGCGGCCAGTTCCACATTCGGCGCATATCCTTCTGTGGCATAGATCTGAAGCGATGCTTTATCCGGCAGCAGGCTCAGAAACTCGCCTCCCCCGGTACCGAGGTCCAGTAATACACTCCCGGGTTTAAGATGCTGACATATGGTCACAAAGTAATTCCAGGGCAAAGGGCTTTCCATCATCCTGCCCGTGTTGGTTAAATAAGTAAAGTCCCAGCCTGTTGCTTTATCTTCCTGCATATCACGAAAATTTTCTCCAAAGAAATTAAACTTAAGTAAAAATGCCGGATTAAAAGAAGGCGATGGTGAATCCACTGCATTAATATTTTTCGGGAGAAGATAAAGGCAACGTTGTTTTATATAACCGTTCGGGTATTCCGGCGAGTGCAGATGAATGTACCTGTTCTCCCAATCCATAGAATTGCTGAAAGCTCATAATCAGTGGGCGCCACTTGTCAGGATCTATCCTGTTGGGTTGTCCGCTCATCAATATCGTTTCTTCCACGTGCACCCTTTCTATTTTCAACTCAAAAGTTACGATTCGCCAGCGTTGCTGCGGATCATCTTCTCCAATAGGGTGTACAGCGGTGACAGTTGCTTCCATTTGTACAGGGCACTCTGCAACACGGGGAGCGCTTACCTTGTCAGCCGCTACTGGTGTAAGTCCTGCGGCTTCAAATTTATTTGGTTCAAAACGATAACCCCGTTGCCGTTTCCTTTCGGGCACCGGGTCTGTTCCGGTAGTTAAGGCCAACCGGTCAACTGCTGCTGCTTCCTGTACGGAGGGCAGGTTTAACACACATTGCCTGGTGCGCAACAGGTTCTCTGTTGTTTTAGACGACATCCCCAATCCTATTATACAACGCCATCCCAGCCAGAAAACGGAAGACATGGGCGCCAGGTTATAGCTGCCGTTTCCATTCACGGTGCTGATAAGCACTACAGGCGTACCAAAGTACAGAATGGCGGGTTCACTGATTTTATGCATATATCATGTATTAACGAATGCCCAAAATTGGTGATTCTCCGCCCGGAGGCAAACCCGAATCTTGCGATGTTGCGCAAAATTCATCATCGCAGGATTCTGACTTATTGGCGCTCCCGTACTCACATTTCAGCAGCYCAGCAATAAACAGAAAAAAATACTTGTTCAGTTTCCGGTTGCCACCCAACTGCAACTGGCTTACTTTTGGATAAAAGACATACATGCTGACTCATGAAATCATGTACCAGGCGCTTGTTGATAAGGACGTTTCTTACGAAGGGACTTTTATAGCAGCAGTGAAAACGACCGGCATATTCTGCCGGCCTACCTGTACAGCCCGTAAGCCCAAACAGGAAAATGTGGAATTCTTTCAATCAACAAAAGAGGCAATACTAAAAGGTTACAGACCTTGTAAGGTGTGTAATCCCCTGGAGAAAATGAACGAAACACCACTGCATATAAAAGAGATCCTGGACGAACTGAATGCCGATCCATCCAAAAAATTCAAAGACGCAGACCTCCTTCAAAAAGGCATTGAGCCCATTACTATCAGGCGATGGTTTCTAAAAAACCATGGAGTAACGTTTCAGGCTTACCAAAGGATGTTCCGGATCAATTCTGCCTTCAAAAAAATACAAAACGGGGAACCTGTTACCTCTGTGGCTTTCGATGCCGGGTATGAATCATTAAGTGGCTTCTCTGACTCTTTCAAATCAATATTCGGAGTATCGCCCTCCAATAGCAGGGATAAACAGATCATCAATATTACCCGGCTGGAAACGCCGCTGGGGACAATGTTTGCCTGTGCAGTAACACAGGGCATCTGCCTGCTGGAATTTACCGATCGTAAAATGCTGGAAACAGAACTGAAGTCGCTGGCGAAGCAACTGAATGCAAATATCATCCAGGGCGCCAATCCACATTTTGAGATGTTGAAACAACAACTGGAGGAATACTTTGAAGGAAACAGAAAAGTGTTCACTGTTCCGTTGTATTCCCCGGGAACACCGTTCCAGGAAACGATCTGGGATATACTGCAAACCATTCCCTATGGTGCTACCAGCTCTTATAAACAACAAGCCCTGGCGATTAACCGACCCGAAGCCATTCGTGCCGTAGCCAATGCCAATGGTATGAACAGAATTTCTATCCTGGTGCCCTGTCACCGCGTAATTGCCGAAGATGGCCAGCTCACAGGCTATGGCGGCGGGATATGGAGAAAGAAATGGTTGCTTGACCACGAAAAAACAAATTCAATTTAACCCGGATATCACGATTGTTATGGAAAAGAAAAGTTCTAAGTGGATGGCACTCCTCGTCATCCTCACTGCCCCCCTATTGTATGTTATTGACATTTTCATCATCAATATGGCGATCCCGGGCATCAAAAAAGGAGTACATGCCACGGACGGAGAAGTGCAACTGGTAATAGCAGGCTACCTGCTGGGCAGCGCCGCTTTCCTCATTACCGGCGGCCGCGCCGGCGACTACCTCGGCAGAAAAAAAGTATTTTTCTGGGGCATGTTCTTCTTCACATTGACATCTTGTTTATGTGGTTTATCACAAACTGCGCTGGAACTGAATATCACCCGTTTTTTTCAGGGCCTCAGCTCTTCTTTCATGGTGCCACAGTCCATCGCATTTATACAGGTACTCTTTACCGATCCACGCGAAAGAGCGAAGGCCATCGGCTGGTACGGTATCACCCTGAGCATTGCGGCGATCATTGGTCAGATACTAGGCGGTTACCTGGTAGATACACATTTTATGATAGAAGGCTGGCGCCTGATTTTCTTTATCAACCTCCCGGTAGGTATCATCGCCCTGTGGGCCATTCACCGGTATCTGAAAGAAACGCCCAGGGATACCGGGCAACGGTTTGATTACTCAGGAGCGCTGATCCTGACTACCGGGCTTGTCTGCCTTATTTATCCGCTGACCAAAGGACGTGAAATGGGATGGCCACTGTGGAGTATCGGTGTGATGCTGCTATCGCTGTTCATTTTTGCTTTCTTTATCCGTAATCAGCAAATGAAGGTTGCCCTGCGCAAAGGCAGCTTAATTGATACCGCGCTTTTTAAGATCCGCGAATTTAATATTGGTCTGCTGGCAGTGCTGTTTCATTTTATGATGCATACTGCTTATTTACTGATGAGTGCTATTTACTTACAAAACGGGCTTGGATTCACCGCCCTGGACTGTGGCCTCGCATTCATTTTGCATGCGGTACTGTTCATGATCTCTTCAATTATCGCATCGCGGCTGATTGTACGATTCGGGAAGTGGGTGTTACAGGCAGGTCTTTTGATTATCCTGATTTCTTTCCTGCTGCAAATAGGACTCTTTAAACCGGCTGTAAGTCCGTTTTGTGTAACACTACTGATTGGTATTTATGGGCTGGGTAACGGACTGGTATTGCCTTTTTTGTTGAACATTGCATTAAAAAGTGTACCGGTAAAATTTGCCGGAGTGGCCGCAGGTGTATTCTCTACTTTTCAGCAAACAGCATCTGCTTTAGGGATCAGTATACTGGGCGGTGTTTTCTACTATGTTGTCAGCCAGCAGGCCTCCTCTCCAAATTATCTCAAAGCTTTTGATACCGGGATTGCCTTTAGTATTATTTGCCTGGGAATAGTAGGTATCATGTTATGGATGTTACCCAAAACAATGGAAGACAATATGGAGGAGTTGCAACCCGAAGGAATCTGACACTTATTTTATCCGGTCCCAGTAAATGGTTTTTCCCAGCAGCGAAATGCCCACATAGCCCCTGATTTCCAGCCGGCCATTCCTGACTTTCATATTAGCGCGGTAAGATTTGCCGGTGGTAGCATCATAGATTTCGCCACCTTCCCATTGCCCGTTTTTATATTGAAAACCAGTCAGCATCACCATATTCTGCCATTCCCTGCTTCTCAATCTTACATCGGGGTTCTTCGTATCTTTACGAAGAACTCCTTTTTCATCGAGCATGTATTTGCCCCATAGCAGTTTCCCCTGGTAGATATTTCCTGACTGATAGATTTCAATTTTACCCGTTTTCTCTTCGTTGAACCATACGCCCAATACACTGTTGGCGGGACTATTTTGTGCATTTATTTTTATCGCGAAAGAAAAAAGACAACAAAAAAACAGAAGGGATTTTTGGGCCACCGGATGATATTTTTTCATTAGCATTTGATTAAATAGTATGCGCATTATGGTGTTAAGATAAGCGTTCATCCTGTAATATGGTATGCACTTGTTTTTTTTAATAAAAAATTTGCTGTATACTGGCTTTTTATACAGATGAACATGAAGAAGAAATTACTTTTTTTTACGCTTGCCTGTAGCGTAGGCACTGCTTTTATCGCTCACGGACAACAATCGTCTTATGTTAGTATTTTACCGGGAGATGATGGAGCCGCCATTATCCGGAAGGCAGCGAATGTACGCCCTACAGAACGGCAATTGCGCTGGCAGGAGCTGGAAGTAACCGGCTTCCTTCATTTTGGTATGAATACTTTTACAGAAAGAGAATGGGGAGATGGCAAAGAGTCACCGTCGCTCTTCAACCCTACCGAACTGGATGCCACCCAATGGGTACGGGCAGCTAAAGCCGGTGGTATAAAACAATTGATCCTGACGGCCAAACATCATGACGGCTTTTGTTTATGGCCCAGTAAATATACCGACCATTCCGTAAAAAACAGCCCGTGGAAAAACGGGAAAGGCGATGTGGTAAAAGAAGTAGCGGACGCCTGTCACCAGGCAGGTATGGGCTTCGGCGTATACCTGTCACCGTGGGATAGAAACGCTCCCATGTATGGTACTGATGCTTACAATGATTATTTCGTAAACCAGTTAACGGAGCTTTTAACCAACTATGGCCGCATAGACGAAGTATGGTTTGATGGCGCCAATGGAGAGGGGCCGAATGGTAAAAAACAGGTGTACGATTTTCAACGTTGGTATAGCCTCATCCGCAAACTACAACCCGGCGCCGTGATTGCAGTAATGGGACCGGATGTACGCTGGGTAGGTACAGAATCCGGCTATGGCAGAAGCACAGAATGGAGTGTGGTGCCTGCCAACAATTTAGATCAAAATGCAGTGGCAGCTTTATCTCAAAAAGAACTGCTGATAAAACCCTCCGGGTATGGCAATGGCGAAGATATGGGCAGTCGCGATGCCTTATACAAAGCCAACAGCCTGGTATGGTATCCTGCTGAAACAGATGTATCTATCCGGCCAGGATGGTTTTATCACAAGCAGGAAGATGACAAGGTAAAATCACCGGAAAAATTGCTGGACATCTACTTCAATTCCGTTGGTAAAAATGGGGTACTGCTCCTCAACATTCCACCAGATAAACGGGGGCTGATAGCCGAAAGTGACGTAAAAAATCTTACGGCATGGAAAAATTCGATTGATCACATCTTCTCAGAAAACTTTATCAGCAAGGCTAAAATTACTGCCAGCAGCGGTAAAAATACAAAGGGCCTCGCCGATGCGAATACAAATACTTACTGGACAACTAAAGATAAAGACAGCACCGCTACGATTGAAATCGATCTGGGCGCCACAAAAACGTTTAATGTTTGCCGCTTACAGGAATACATTAAAAAAGGACAACGGGTAGAAAACTTTGTATTGGAGTATAAAGCAGGCAACGACTGGAAAGAGGCTACTAATGGCACCACCATTGGTTATAAGCGGATGCTGACCTTCCCGGATGTGAGCGCACAATTCATCAGGTTGCGTATCACATCTTCCCGCATGGAACCGATGATTTCGGAGATGGGCATTTTTATGCAGCAAAAATAAAAGCCAATACCCAATAATTAAAGTATGATCACCAGCACAGCCGGATTATTCCAGCTGTGCTATTTTTTGCTGAATCGTTCGTTTATCCGTTCCCGTTTTAGCCAGCGTTAATGCCTGCTGTAAATGCTGTATGGCTTTCCTGTTGTCAATACCCGTGTACAGTTCGCCCAACAACACAAAGTAATAATGGTTGCCGGATAGCTGTAACTTTTCTGCTTCCGCAATCGCCACTTCCTTTCCTTTTACTTTTGAGAGCGCATAGGTTCTGTTCAACGCGGCCATGGGGGAATACACCAGCTGTAATAAACGATTGTATAGTTGCAGAATATGATCCCATTTTTCCGGGGTATCTGTTTTCTGCGTATTCCAGTAAGCAATCGTGGCTTCTATATGGTACCTCGACATCTGCTTTCCCTGTGATGCCGCATGAAGGAAGTAAACTCCCCTGCCAATCAACTCCTCATTCCAGCGTGTTTCGTCCTGGTCCTGGTATAAAACAATTTCCCCATTTTCATTTTTCCGGGCTTCAAAGCGGGAAGCATGAAAACACATCAGGGAAAACAGGGCATTTACACGAGGCTGATTCGTCTGTTCATTTTCAATAAGCAGGTAGGCCAGGCGCATGGCTTCCAGGCAAAGGTCTTCCCGCAACACTACATCCTGACTTTCGGAATAATACCCTTCATTAAATAATAAATACAGGGTAGTCAGCACGGTGTCCAGCCGGTTATTAATTTCTCCTTTATCAGGAAACAGGATGGTTACTTTTTCGAGACGCAGTTTTTCTTTGGCCCTGAAAAGTCGTTTGTTGATCACGTCTTTACTGGTGAGAAAAGCGTTGGCAATTTCCTCAATACCAAAGCCACACAGAATACGGAGCGCCAGGCCTATTTGTGCTTCCATGGGGATTGCCGGATGACAAATTGCAAATAACATTTGTAACTGGCTATCCGCTATATTTTCGGCCGATAAATTAATCTCCATTTCAACGGCTTCCGGAGTATCTGCTTTTACCTGCGCAGCAATCTTCTCCGCAAAGAGCTGGTGGCGCTGCAGATAATTCTTTGCTTTGTTTTTTGCTACAAGATAAAGCCATGCGGTGGGGTTCTCCGGAATGCCTTTATAAGGCCAGGTTTCCAGTGCTGATAAAAATGTTTCACTGGCCAGGTCTTCCGCAATCTCCATATGCTCCATACCAAACACTTTACAGAGCACAGCTGTAATTTTCCGGAATTCTGACCGGAACAAATGTGGTATCAATTCGGATTGCATCATACGAACAAAGACCCCGCAATACGGTGCTGCTCATTGGGGGCATTTACTTTTTAATGAACACCATCTGCTTTGGCAATTTTACGAACTTCCACCGTATTGCCTTCTCCCTGTAAAACAGGACAACCTTTTGCAAACTCCACGGCTTCTTCTACCGAATTGGCCTTTACGATGATATATCCGCCAATCGTTTCTTTTATTTCACCAAAGGGACCATTCGTTACCACCTGATTGGAATGCACAACCCTGCTGTCATCAAAAGGAAGTCCATTCCCGCCGCTGAATTTGTTCTGGGCAGCAATTCCTCCTATCCAGTCCATCGTTTGTTTCATCCAGATCTGTATCTGTTCCGGAGAAGCGACCTTTTTGCCGTCTTCATGTCTGAAAATTAACATAAACTCATCCATGTTTTTAAGTTTTTAGTGTTCAGGAATAATGATACTATACCCTAATAACAAATGGAATGTCAGGAATAGGACATAGGGTGCAGAAAATAAATCGATGCTTTACAGCGCAGGCTGGTATTCTATATGGTGCTTCAGGTCTGCCAGCCGTTGTTTTACATTATTCTCAAGATGACGTCTGATAGATTTTGCCAGCAATGTAAAGGGAAATCTGACCGCAAAAGAATATAGGAAGATGACCTCCGTGGTATGGTGATCGATGGCTTTAAATGTCCATGATCCCAGGAATGATTTAAACATATAAGGCCCTTTGGTCATTCTGACGGCCGTTACTTTAGGTGGATTGAAGGTAACATACTCCGTTACCATGCCCAGCCCGTTTTGTGCTACACAGTGGGCCTTTACGCCTTTAGCGGCAGTGCTGGCGCCATCCATGAGGTCTGCCTTTTTCAGGAAGGTATCCCACTGAAGCCGCTTACCATAATCCTGCGTATAGTCAAAAACGTTCGCAGCATTTGCCTGAATACGGATAGCTGCGGTAAATTTGATTACTTGCATAACGGGAGTAATATTTATAATGCTTTGGTTGATCTGTTGAACGGGGCGGCGGACACCCGGCGCTTCAATAGCCTCTTAAGATACGGCTTTCCTGCCAGAAAACGATTCTGGCAAATGTAAAGCCCCCAAAAGTTTAAACTTTTGGGGGCTTTACAAAAACTGCCTTATTTATTTTAACACTTATCCAAGCAACTGTGCAAAATGCTGCAACTCCTGCACATATAACGCTGGTGTTTCCAATGCAGCAAACCTTCCGCCTTGTGGCAGCTTGTTAAAGCTCTTCAGATTCACGCGGCGTTCTGCCCATTCTTTCGGTGTATTACTGTCGGCCGGGAAGATAGATACCGCTGTAGGTACTTCTGTTCTTGGCACTGGCTTCGGTCCGTGTTCTCCAAACATGGAACGTGCATCTTCCAGGTATCTTCTGATGGAAGTATTGATGCTGGAAGACACCCAATAGATCATAATATTGGTGAGCAACTCATCTTTCGTAAAGCTGTTTTCTATATTTCCTTTGGTATCGCTCCAGGCATAAAATTTCTCGAGTATCCAGGAGGCCAGTCCTACCGGCGAGTCGTTCAAGCCATAGCCCAGTGTTTGAGGCTTGGTAGATTGAATCATGTTAAAAGCGCCTTCCATGAACCACCAGCCCTGGATAAACTGTCCGAACTGCTGCTCTGCCGGCGACATGGTGGACCAGTCTTCCGTACCATTAGGATAGCCGGTATCTGTAAGGTGAATCCCTTTTACCTGTGCAGGATAGTTTTGGGCCAATGAAGTGGTAACTGCGAAATCGCCGGCTGCCAGGAAGTTGGAGTAGCCAAGTACTTCCGTCATTAATTTCGCCCACAGATGCGCCGTTTTTTCAGAGGTCATAGCTACCTTGCCGGAAAAGCCGTGACCTGGCATAGAAGGAATGATCAGGTCGAAAGAAGGTGCTCCGTTCGCGGGTTCCGTGAGCATAGGAATGACTTTATAAAAACGGAAAAAAGAGTCCGGCCATTCATGTGTGAGCAATAGTGGCTTTGCACCATGTCCGTTTCCCTTCACATAAATAAAATGGATCTCTACGCCATCAATTGTTATCTTAAACTGAGGAAAGCTGTTTAACAGGGCTTCCTGTTTACGCCAGTCGAAGCTATTCTGCCAATAGTCTGTCAGCTCCCGCAGATACTGCGGATTGGTGCCATAGTTCCAGCCCGCATTTTCCGGTTCATCGGTCCAACGGGTTTGTTTCAGTCTTACTTGCAGGTCAGTGAGCAGGTCTTCAGATACTTCGATTTTAAAGGGCTGTAATTGTTTCATGATCGTATTTTCTTTAAGTGATTTTTTAATGTCGCAGCGTAGGTGGCTCCTATTCTGAAACAAAGCTAATCATGCAATGTGACAACAGTGTGTCAGTTGAAAAAAAGAAAGTTGAAATATTTTTCAGGGAGATGATGTGGAGGATAGCCATATCTTAGCATAATACTATTTTTTCTGCCGTCTCCGGTAAATTTCCCCGGCGGCAGAACGATCCTCCAGGTATACATCTCCCTGTGCTCAAAAAAAATTTGACAAAAAACTTGTTTACTTAAACGTTTAAGCATATTTTTAAGAAATGAAAAAGGTCTCGCTGAAAGATATCGCTACAGAAGCCGGTGTGTCCACGGCACTGGTATCGTATGTGCTGACGAATAAGGAGAAAGAAGCCAGGGTTGGGGAAGAAATCGCCAAAAAGATCCGGGAGATAGCACGCAAGCTGAACTATCAGCCCAATCATATTGCCCGTAGTTTAAAAAGTGGCCGGTCTTTCACCATAGGATTGATTGTAGCCGATATTTCGAACCCTTTCTTTGCCAACATTGCCCGTACCATAGAAGATGAAGCCAAGCGGAATAATTATACCGTGATCTTTGGCAGCTCGGATGAAAACGTGGATAAATCCAGGGACCTTATTAATGTATTATTAAACCGGCAGGTAGATGGATTAATCATTACGCCTACGGAAGGGTCGGAAGAACAGATCAACCAACTGAAGGCGCAGAAAGTGCCCTTTGTGCTGATTGACCGTTTCTTTCCGGAGATTGAAGCCAGTCACATTGCCGTGAATAATTATGAAGCGGCATACAATGCCGTATCGCACCTGGTAAAAATGGGCAGGAAACGCATTGGCATGGTGGCTTATAAAACAACCCTGCATCATATCAGTGAAAGAAAACGTGGTTATAAAGAAGCATTGCAGGCGCATCATATGACAGGGAATACGTTGCTGAAATCAGCAAGGTATTCACATCTGAAAGAAGATATTAAAATATCCATCGATCAGCTGCTCAGTGGCCGCCATCCGGCTGATGCCGTTTTTTTTGCGACCAATAGCCTCGCCATGGAGGGATTGAAATATATTAACTCATTGGGAATACGCATTCCCGATCAACTGGCGGTGATCACCTTCGATGAAGGAGAAGCACTCGACCTGTTTTACTCTCCCGTTACGTTTGTACGGCAGCCCATCCTGGAAATGGGAAAAGCAGCGGTACGTGTGCTGCTGGAAGAAATCAAAGACAATAAAAAAGAGATCGAACATATTTGCATCGATACGGCACTGGTGGTCAGAAAGTCCTGTGGTAGCCGCTAACAGCGGTTATCTCCTGTACACCATTGCATAAGATGCCTGTTATTTTTACACTAATGCTTAAACGTTAAAGCATTAAATAACTAAAAGCTAAACGCTAACTGCTAACAGCTAAATCCACACATGATGAAAAAACTGCTGCTGCTATCTTTATCTGCCTGTCTCAGCTGGGCCACCTACGCACAACAATCCTTCAACGGATTAGACATGAACATGGGGAATCTTTTCCGTCTCTCTAATGCGAAAACACGCTCTATCAGTCCGGAAAACCTTACCGGCGAACCCGGCAAAGGAGGCATGGCCACACTCGATCAGGGCAACGCCCGCGGCGCCGCCAGGGACCTGGGCCAGGGCTGGAAAGTAAATCCTTATATTTTTATTGAACCCGGCAAAACAGTAACGCTGGCCGAAATAAACGGCCCCGGCGCCATACAGCATATATGGATGACGCCAACCGGCAACTGGCGCTACTCCATCCTCCGCTTCTATTGGGATGATGAAACCACTCCTTCCGTAGAAGTACCGGTAGGTGATTTCTTCGGCATGGGCTGGGGCGAATATGCTCCCCTCAGTTCTCTCGCGGTATGTGTAAATCCCGGCAGTGCCTTCAACTGCTACTGGGCCATGCCTTTCCGGAAGAAGTGCAAAATCACCATGGAAAATATTAATACAGAAAAAATGACCCTGTACTACCAGGTCGACTATACGCTGACCACCGTACCGGAAGATGCCGGCTATTTTCATGCGCAGTTCCGCCGCAACAACCCGGTGAAAGATGCGTCTTTCACAATGTTGGACGGCGTTAAAGGACAGGGACAATACGTGGGTACCTACCTGGCCTGGGGCGTTAATAACAACGGCTGGTGGGGTGAAGGAGAAATAAAATTCTTTATGGATGGTGATGGCAAGTTCCCTACTATTTGTGGTACCGGTACCGAAGATTATTTCTGCGGCTCCTATAACTTCGATCACAAAGGGCGTTATGCAGAATTCTCTACTCCTTATACGGGTCTGCACCAGGTGATCCGCCCCGACGGATTATATAAATCGCAGCAACGCTTTGGTTTGTACCGCTGGCATATTATGGATCCCATCCGTTTTGAAAAAGAACTGAAAGTGACCATACAGGATCTGGGCTGGCGCAGTGGTGGCCGTTATCTGCCCCAACAATCTGATATCAGCAGCGTTGTGTTCTGGTATCAGCGCGAACCACATGCCCCTTTCCCCAAGTTACCATCTATGAATGATCTGGAAGTAAACTGACCATTAAAATTACCAACAAAATGAGTCGAGCATTGTTAACAGGATTACAGTTGATAGGAAATAATTTTTCCGGAGAAGGCGATCGCTTATTCCGGGCATTTGATCCGGTGCAGCAACAATGGCTGCCCCAGGAATTCAGGGAGGCGACCACCGGGGAAATAGATACCGCTTTAACCATGGCGGCCAAAGCATTTGTTACCTATAAAAAAACTACGCCTGAGCAACGGGCTGCTTTTCTGCATGCTATTGCAGATGATATTGTTTCCCTGGGAGATGAATTAATCAACGTGGCCTCGGCAGAAAGCGGTCTGCCGCTGCCGAGGCTACAGGGAGAAAGAGATCGTACCACCGGGCAGTTGCGGTTGTTTGCCAACACCATCAAAGAAGGTTCCTGGGTAAATGCCCGCATCAACACGGGCACACCCGATGTGCGACAGATGCAGATTCCCCTTGGCGTCATCGGTATCTTCGGCGCCAGCAATTTTCCGCTGGCATTTTCCGTTGCTGGTGGTGACACTGCTGCTGCACTGGCCGCTGGTTGTCCGGTTGTATTCAAAGCACATCCCGCACACCCGCATACCTCCTACCTGGTAGCTACCGCCATCCGTAAAGCAGTGATGCGCACACAAATGCCGGAAGGCGTGTTCTCCATGGTACACGGCACCTCCCACGAAACCGGCCAATACCTAACGGCGCATCCACTCGTATCTGCCATTGCATTTACCGGTTCTTTCAAAGGCGGCAAGGCACTATACGATACGGCTACACGCAGAGCGGTACCCATACCCGTGTATGCAGAAATGGGAAGCGTTAACCCGGTGTTTTTTCTACCGGGTATATTACGGGAGAAGGGATCCGCACTGGCCATGCAGCTGCTCCAATCCGTAACCCTTGGTGTAGGACAGTTTTGTACCAACCCCGGCATGTTTATCACGCCATCTGAAGAAACGGCTGCTGCGTTTATCAGCACCCTGCAACAGGGTATTGATGGTGTGAGCGGCGGACATATGCTGACCCCAGGTATTTTACATGCCTACCAGCAAGGCATCGACTGGCTACAGCAGGAAGGCGTACAAGTACTGGGCGCGGCCCATCCAGCACCCGAACAGGCCACCCCTTACCTGCTACAGGTAACGGCTGCCAAAGCGCTGGAAACACCTGCTATCTGCCAGGAGGTATTTGGTCCGGCATCCCTGCATATTCAGGCAGGCAGTATAGAAGAAGTATATGCGCTGGCACGCAGACTCGAAGGGCAGCTCACCGCAACCATTCACGGTACGGAAGAAGACCTGCAGGAACATGCCGGTCTCATTGATATCCTGAGAGAAAAAGCAGGCAGGATCATCATCAACGGTTTTCCTACAGGCGTGGCCGTTAACCATGCCATGGTGCATGGCGGTCCCTGGCCTGCTGCCACCCCTGCTGCCGGCACCTCTGTAGGTACTGCCGCCATGTACCGCTTCTGCCGGCCGGTATGTTTCCAGGATTTTCCGGCCTACCTGCTGCCGCCGGAGCTACAGGATCATAATCCTATGCACATCTGGCGACTGGTAAATGGGAACCATGAAAAATTACGAATTACGAATTAGGAATTATGGATTGGCAGAAAGATCATGTACGATGATCTTCTGCCATCTCTCTACAAATCCGTAATTCGTAATTCCTAATTCGTAATTCTAAAAAATCAAACTATGGACCTGGGCTTAAAAGATAAAATCATTATTGTAACCGGTGGCGCCAAAGGTATTGGCGCCGCCATTACTTCCGTGCTCGCCGCCGAAGGCGCTGTACCAGTCATCATCGGCAGAAGCGGGGAAGACAACCTCCAGCAACTGGCCCGTATCCACAGTGCCGGCGGTAAAGGTGCACATGTCATCGCCGAACTCACCGACCCCGCTGCCTGCAAACAGGCGGTGGAAGAAGTTACCGCACAATTCGGCCGGATAGACGGACTGATAAACAATGCAGGGATTAATGATGGCGTAGGACTGGAAACCGGTTCCTACGAAGGATTTATGCAATCGCTGCATCGTAACCTGGTACACTATTACCTGGTGGCACATCATGCACTGCCCTTCCTGAAATCCAGCAAAGGGGCTATTGTAAACATCACCTCTAAAACCGCAGAAACCGGACAAGGCAACACCTCCGCCTATGCTGCTGCCAACGGAGGCCGCAACGCACTCACCCGCGAATGGGCCGTAGAACTCCTCCCCTTCAGCATCCGGGTAAATGCCATTGTGGTAGCAGAATCATGGACTCCTTTATACGAAAGCTGGATCAACACCTTCGAAGATAAAGACGCCAAACTGGCCAGCATCGTGGAACGCATCCCACTGGAAAAACGCATGACCACCCCGGAAGAAATTGCACAGATGACCGTATTCCTGTTGTCAGAGAAATCCAGTCATACTACCGGACAACTCATTCATGTAGACGGCGGCTATGTGCACCTTGACCGATCGCTGCTATAATCTTTTGCTCTTCTTACTTTATGCTAACGACCATGAAACAGACAACTTTAAAGATCCACCCCGGTGATAATGTATGGGTAGCACTGCAGGACATTCCTGCCGGTACCCGCGTGGAATGTGGTGGTGAAACGGTAACGGCTGTACGTAATATTGAAGCCAAACATAAAATAGCTGCCCAACAGCTTCCAAAAGATAGTCCGGTGATGATGTACGGGGTACTGGTAGGCATCGCCAACGATGATATTCCTGCCGGTGAACTCATCACCACCAAAAATATCCGGCATGCCTCCGGGCAGTTTGCCGTGAGCGGAGAACGTCACAACGCATGGACGGCGCCAGATACATCTCCCTGGGAAAACCGCACCTTTGAAGGCTATCACCGCACAGATGGCCGCGTAGGCACCGGCAACTACTGGGTGATCATTCCACTGGTATTTTGTGAAAACAGGAATGTACAGTTATTACATGAAGTACTGGTAAAAGAACTGGGTTACCGCAAACAACATACCTACGAAGCCATGCTGCAGCAACTGTTGCAGGACTTCCGGCAGGGCCATACCAGCAGCCATATCGCCACCGCGGAAAATGGTGAAGGCATCACAGTCCAGGGCCGTACTTTTCCCAACATCGATGGTATCAAACTACTCACGCATACCATGGGCTGCGGCGGCACTAAACAGGACGCACGTACACTTTGCGGACTGCTGGCCGGCTATATTACCCATCCCAATGTGGCAGGAGCCACGGTACTGAGCCTGGGCTGCCAGAATGCGCAGATAGATATGCTGAAAGAAGAAATAGAAAAACGCGTACCCGGATTCGACAGAACAGTGATCTACCTGGAACAACAACAAACAGGTTCCGAAAAAATACTGATGACGCAAGCTATCCAAAAAACATTTGAAGGGTTAGCAAAAGCCAACACACTGCAACGGCAGTCTGCCCCACTCAGCAAATTATGCATTGGCATGGAATGCGGCGGCTCCGATGGATTCTCCGGTATTTCTGCCAATCCCGCTGTAGGCCGTGTAGCCGATATCCTCGTGGCCCTCGGTGGCTCCGTGATCCTCTCTGAGTTTCCGGAGCTATGCGGTGTAGAACAGGAACTGAGCGACCGCTGTGCAGATGAAGCACTAGCCGCGCGCTATGTACAACTGATGCGCGACTACGCCAGCAGCGCCGAAGCAGTAGGTTCCGGATTTGACTCCAATCCCTCTGCCGGCAATATCCGTGACGGATTAATCACCGATGCGATTAAATCTGCCGGCGCAGCCAAAAAAGGCGGCTCTTCACCAGTAACAGATGTGATTGATTATCCCGGCTGGGTGCAACGTCCCGGTCTCGCATTATTATGCACACCTGGCAGCGATGTAGAATCTACCACCGCAGAAGTAGGCGCCGGCGCTAACATAGTATTGTTTACTACAGGCCTCGGTACACCGACCGGCAACCCGGTAACACCCGTGATTAAATTATCTACCAACAGCAAACTCGCTGCGAAAATGCCCGATATTATAGATCTCGATACCGGCGCTATTATCAGCGGCGATGTATCTATTGATGAAGTGGCAGCCAATATTTTTGAACTCGTGATCGCTACCGCCAGCGGACATTACAGCACAAAAGCCCAACAGCTCGGACAAGATGATTTTATCCCCTGGAAGCGGGGAATATCGCTTTAGCTGTTAGCTTTTAGCGGTTAGCTTTTAGATTAAAGCGGAGGGATTGGTGCGGAGGGATTGGTGTGGAGGGATTGGTGCGGAGGGACTTTTGCTTTTTGCTTTTATCAACTATTATTTATCATTTCAATTCCATCGATATGAAATCCATTCTCATTTTCGGTTGTCTGGCTGCGGGGCTTGCCGCGTGCAACGGCGGCGGAACCTCGCATGAACAAAACCATATGAAGCCTGTCAACTTTGGTGAAGACGTTGCTTTTTTGCAGCAGCATTTAAAAAATGTAGTCGTATTAAAACATGCCGGCGACAGCAGCGGCCTGGTGGTAACCGGCGATTACCAGGCCCGGGTAATGACCAGCACCACCGGTGGCAGTGCCGGTAAAAGTTTTGGCTGGATTAATTACGACCTCGTAGCATCGCAAAAATTTGCACCACATATCAATGCATTTGGTGGAGAAGAACGTTTCTGGATGGGACCCGAAGGCGGCCAGTATGCACTGTTTTTCCCACCGGGAAAAACATTTGATTTCTCCAACTGGCAAACACCCGGACTGATAGACACCGCACACTATACTGTGACTGCACAATCTGATACCGCCATCACCTATCAGCAGGAAGGCAGCCTGCAAAACTACAAAGGCAGCACCTTCAAATTACAGATCAGCAGAACCATCCGCCTGCTTGGCAACAGCTATATTACTTCCCGTCTTGGATTTACATTACCGGCAGGTATTAAAAGCGTGGCGTATGAAACAGATAATGCTGTTACCAACAAAGGCGACAGTGCCTGGCAGGAACAAAACGGATTGCTGAGCATCTGGCTGCTGGGTATGTTCAAACCATCCGATCAAACCGCTATCATTGCACCTTTCCAGCATATTCCCGATGCAAAGATTCATATTACCGATGATTACTTTGGTAAAATACCCGCGGAAAATTTATTGATAAAAGATAGCGTGTTATTATTCCGGGCAGATGGCAAATCACGCGGAAAATTGGGCCTGTCGCCCTTGGTCGCAAAAAGAGGCGCCGGTAGTATAGACCTGCAAAACAATACCCTCACCGTGCTCCTCTACGAAGTTGTTCCGCAAGGCCGTTATGTCAATTCAAAATGGGAGTTGCAAAAAGAACCCTTCAAAGGTGATGCAGTGAATTGCTACAATGATGGACCACTCGCCGATGGTACACAAATGGGCCCCTTCTATGAAGTAGAATCTTCCTCCGATGCGCGTGCCCTGAAACCAGGAGAAACGCTCCGCTACCGGCAGGTGACCATGCACTTTGAAGGCGATGCCCAGGCACTACAGGCCATGGCTGCACAGTTATGGCAACTGCCGCTGAAAGATGTAGCACAATTTCTTGCTAAAAAATAAACGTGGGATCCAACACATGGTGCCAACGATAAATAAACCCGATATCAATACCACATTTCTTCATTACCAAATAAATCAACATGGAGATCATCCGCATTTATAAAACCTCCGCCGCTTTACTGGTTGCCTACCAGGATCAGTATTATTCGGTGGCCGCCAACTGGAACAGCTATGTAAACAGGTCCGGATTATTTGATTTTGTAAAGGCCGATATAAAAGGGAAAACACCTGTTCCGAATGCCATAGCGGAACAACTATTGGCAGGAGATCTGCTGGCGCCTATTGGCGCGCAGGAAGTATGGGCTGCCGGTGTTACCTATTACCGCAGTCGTACCGCCAGGATGGAAGAATCTGAAGTATCCGGTGGTGCTACCTTCTACGATAAAGTGTATGTAGCGGAAAGACCCGAACTATTCTTTAAAGCTACACCACACCGCGTATCCGGACACGGACAAATCCTGTTCATCCGCGAAGACTCCACCTGGGATGTGCCGGAACCGGAGCTGACTTTATTTATCAGCAGCCAGGGAACGATTGAAGGTTATACCATCGGCAACGATATGAGTTCCCGTAGCATTGAAGGAGAAAATCCACTGTATCTGCCGCAGGCAAAAGTATATGAGAAATGTGCAGGACTGGGCCCCTGTCTCATGGTACCGGATGCGCCCATTCCACCGGATACCGTGATCAGTATGTCGATTTACCGCAATGATCAGGAGCAATACTCCGATAGCGTACCTATCAGTCAGATGAAACGTAGTCACCAGGAACTGGTGAATTTTCTTTATAAAGGCTGCGCTTTTCCCGATGGTTGTTACCTGATGACAGGCACCTGCCTCGTTCCGGATAATGGCTTCACCCTTCAGGACAACGACCGCGTGGAAATCAGCATAGATCATATTGGCCAGTTGATCAACGAGGTACAGACCTGTCGTTTATAGCCCACCATAAAACCACCTTTTATGAATTCCACTATCGACATAAAGAAAGGGGCGTCCGCGCCCCCTTCCAGCAACAGTCAACTGAAAGTCGCCTCCATACTCATTATCAGCCTTTTCTTTTTATGGGCGCTCACCGGCAACCTTATTCCTGTACTCATTCCCCATCTGAGAAAAGCCTGCCAGCTAAACGATTTCCAGTCGGCCTTCATTGACGCGGCTTACTGGATCAGCTACTTCTTTTTTGCGCTACCCGCCGCCTGGGTGATGCGTAAGTGGAGCTATAAAACAGGCATCATTACCGGTTTACTGATCGCTGCAGCCGGCGCAGTATTATTCTTTCCCGCCGCAGAATTGCGCTCTTTCGGACTATTTCTTTTTGCCTTGTTCCTGGTAGCTGCCGGCATGACCTTCCTGGAAACCGCCGCCAATCCAT
Organism: Chitinophaga sp. RAB17; assembly: GCF_052114225.1. NCBI lineage: Bacteria > Pseudomonadati > Bacteroidota > Chitinophagia > Chitinophagales > Chitinophagaceae > Chitinophaga > Chitinophaga sp. RAB17. The sequence continues at coordinate 365,139 of NZ_JBFREI010000003.1, forward strand.
ATATCACCATTATGGGTACACCGGAAACATCGGTGCAGCGGCTCAACTTTGCACAGGCATTCAATGGACTCGGTGCATTCGTTGCCGCATTTTTTCTCAGTAAAGTGATTCTTTCCGGGAAAGAGTTTACGCATGAACAACTCAGCAGCATGTCACCTGAAGTGCTCAATAATTACCTCTTATCTGAGGCCCGCTCCGTCCAGGTGCCTTATCTCGCTATCGCCAGCGTGCTGGTGCTTACCGCCATCCTGTTTATGATCGTACATTTCCCTAAAATACAGGAAGAACACAGCGATGACCTTAACATCAACTTTCGTGTATTCCGGCATGTGCATTTTCGCTGGGGCGTGATCGCACAATTTGCCTATGTCGGTGCACAGGTGTGTATCTCCAGCTTCTTTATCCGTTATGCAGGACATAGCGGGCATATGCCGGAAAAAGAAGCCACTACTTTCCTTGGATTGCTATTACTCTGTTTTATGGTAGGACGGTATGCAGGAACGCTGCTTATGCGAAAAATAGCACCCCGTCAGCTACTATTATTTTACAGTGTGGCCTGTGTATTATTGTTATGCTATTGCGTAGGCATTGGCGGAAGACCAGGTGTTTATTGCTTGCTCGGTGTAGAATTTTTTATGTCGATTATGTTCCCGACTATTTTTTCGCTGGCCATCCGCGACCTTGGCAATGAAACGAAATCCGGATCTGCTTTCCTGGTAATGTCTATTGTTGGCGGAGCGCTGATACCCCTGGGGCTGGGCGCCGTTACGTACTACAGCAATGTACAGCTGGGTTATACGGTTCCATTGATTTGCTTTGCTGTAGTGGGTTATTATGCATGGCGACATGCACTGCCAGTATTAAAAGCAATCAGGTAAGTAATAAAAAATGGCTGCGGGCGAGCTCCCGCAACCATTTCCAGGGAAGAAATTCCAGCTCGTTATTCCGATAACAATTGTTGTATTGCTTTACGTGTAAGTCCAAAATAGATTTGCTGCCCCGGACGATACTGCTCCCTCAGTTCAAAGTTTTCGAAAGACGGCCCGCCTGGAATATCGATATAGTCAGCCGGATGCCGGCTACCTCCGCCCCAGTATTTTGCCCTGCCGTTCACCCGTACCTGCAAAGAAGTATCCGCCTCCTGAGCGGCTACCCGCCAGTATTGTGTGAGCTTATAGAAAGGACGATAGCGCCAGCCCCACCTGGCAGTATAGGCAGCTGTTTCGGGCCACGCAGAGAGTTCATTCAATGTTTCGTCCGGTTGTGCCATCACTATAAAATCACCACTTTTGTTATGTAACATTTGCTGCGCCGGGTAAGCAGCTTTTTCAACAAAGTCTATATCCTTATACCCGGCATATAATGTTCTTGCATTGACGACTTTATCTTTCAGGTATAAATTCCTCAGCCTGGAATAATTCCCCATAGTAGCCGTCACCCCACAACGTTGCATGGGTGCGCTTCCCGGCTGCTGAAATACTTCTATGCATAATTCCTCCGGTTGAGCACTACGGATACTAAGACGGAGATAAGGATGCGCCCCATTCAGGAATTTCTCCATAAAAACATACAGATATAAAATAGTTTTTTCCGGATGCTGAGGATCGGGTGCTACTACGCTCATGGTATCTGACACAATTATTCCGCGGGTGCCGGCACTCGCTAAAAACCTTCCCGGATCCGGCGTTTCGCCAGTCCACATCAGCTTACCCCATTTACCATCTACCTGTGAGGGAGACACTTCACTGAACTCCATCTGTCCATTTACCACCGGTTCTATGGCGATGTAGTTAATGTGATAAACGATGTGCTGCCATTCATATCCTATCCGCAATAACCCACGTGGACCGCCATCATTGCCTGGTCTGGGGTTTTCTATGGCAGCAGGCCAGAGCCCCACCACAATGCCATTCCGGATACCCCATATGGGGGGACTGCCGGCATTGTCAGGCCGGATCCATTCAGTAGATGCATTGGTTACGGATGGCTTTTGTCCTGCCACCCATGCCGGCCATAACAGTATACTAACGGCAACGCCTATGGTAAAAACACATTTGCGTTGCCCGTTGATATGATACCATTTCCTGGAGGTTATCTTCTTACTAAATCTGTTCATCCTGCTTTACTTTATCGGCCACTATTGTTACTGTTAATATAACCTTAATACAAAAAATCACCAACCGGGGTTTTGTACCAGGTTTGGATTTTTATTTATTTCTGCTTGTTGTATTGGCCACAGGTAATGCTTAGGAGCTACAAACACGCGTCTTTCTATCACCGTTCTTTTATAAAAGTTATCATCGTTGAGCGAGGCCCCGGCGCCTATATTCATACCGTGAATTTCTTTATTATCAATATTCCCGGCGATTTTCCAGCGATGGGTATCAAAATAACGATGTGCTTCAAAGGCCAGTTCTATGCGGCGTTCATGATGAATGCGTTCCCGCATATTTGTCTGCGATAAGCCGGAAGGTAATGCCGGCAACCCTGAGCGGTCACGGATGGCGTTGATATATTTGTATACATCTGCCACCGGCCCGTCTGCTTCATTCAGAGCTTCTGCATAGTTGAGATATTCTTCGCCTATGCGGTAATAGATCCAGGTATTTAAAGAAAACCTGTTTTGGAAGATGTCGGAAGTAGGGTTGACCATTTTCTTCATCAGGTAACCGGAGATGCAATAATCGGAGCCTGCTCTCTTTCTGCCATCCAGCCCTTCATTCCAGAATTGTATGCCACGATTTTTCCATATGGCGCCGTTAAAGTTGATGCTCGCATAAAACCGCGGTTCCCGTTTCACATACATATTACGCACACCCGCCGGGTAATAGTTGCTGGGATGATTAGCAGCCGCATAGCCCGTTTCCACATAGCCCGAGGCTGCATTGATTATTGGCGAACCATCGGCGTTATACCCGGTAATGGGCCGTTGTCCGTTGTCCATTTCATAATCATCTACCAGTTCCTGTGTGGGGCAAAAAATAGAGTAGCCACCATAACCGATCGGATTACTACAACGCTCAAAGTGGGAGTGTTCACCTGCATTGCGGGCAAATAATACTTCTGCATTGTTGCGTTCAATAAATACTTCCTGGTAATTCCTTACCGGATCGTTGGAAGCCGAGCGATACAATTTATACCCGTTGGCTTCTGCGCCATCGATACATGCTTTGGCGGCCGTAGCTGCCTGTCTCCATCTCTCTTTATCAAAAACCGGAAAAAGGGCGATGCCTTCCTTGTCTTTCAGCCCTATGTAATCGGGGTTACCATTCCATAAAGGGCTCGCCATATATAGCAGGGCCTGTGCTTTCAGCGCCAGCGCAGCGGCTTTGGTTACTCTGCCATATTTGTCGGAGGTCACTGTCCAGTCCAGCAGCCCCGCTGCCTTATCGCATTCTGCCACAATAAAACCGATGACCTTATCTATGGGCTGTCTGCGCATTTTCGTATAGTCTTCCGTAAGCGTATATGCATGATCACCGATCGGCACCGGCCCATAAATACGGGCCAGCATAAAGTGAAAGAAAGCTCTTAAAAAAGTAGCTTCCCCGATCCACTTCTTCCGGTCTTCTTCGGGCATTGGCACCAGCGCTACGTTTTCGAGGAAGATATTTGTTTTGCGGATGCCTTCATACATAAATCCCCAGATATCCGGATAGTAGTCATTGGCACTCCAGGCGCCGGAGTTTAACATGTGCGAGTACGCTCCCAAAAAGGTGATCTCCATTTCATCACTGGCGCCGGTAAAGGGATTGCGCTGGTCCCAGTCTGCCGCTCCCAGCATCACCGGAATATTGTTATAGGCAGATGTTAGAAAGGATTCTGCAAACTTTCTTTCGGAAAAAACTTTTTTGATATCCAGGTCTTCGTCCGGTGCTTTTTTCAGATAATCTTTTGTGCAGGATGGCACTAACAGCACCAGTAATCCCAATAAAAGGATGCTGATCTGCTTTTTTATTGTTGGAAATATTTTTTTCATCTGTCAGGTTTGAAAATTGAGCATTGGTTTAAAACGTGAGCTGGGTACCGAAGTTCACGCTGCGTTGTAAAGGATATCCGCCTGTACCATATTCTGATTCCGGGTCTATCGCTTTTACCTTATCCCAGGTGATCAGGTTATAACCGTTTATAAATAGTCGTATGCCTTCCAGTCCAGGTCTGCTGCCATGTTTCAGGTGGATGTTGTAGGCTACTTCCGCACTTTTCAACCGCACGTAGCTCGCGTTTTGCAGGAACATGGTGGAGGTCCGGTTGTTATTCGGATTTTGCAAGGGCGACACCCGTGGATATTTAGCGTTTGGATTTTCCGGTGTCCAGCGGTTATCGTAGTATTCATGTAAAATATTAAATGTGCCGAGACCCATCTGGAAAGCATACATAGAAGGTCCGTCTACAAAAAGACTGGCTTTGGCTGCGCCCGTGAAAAACACACTCAGCTCAAATCCTTTCCAGGCAAAGCTGGCACCGGCACCATATACAATTTGTGGCGTTCTGGCATAACCGATAGGTACGCGGTCATAATCATCGATCACGTTGTCACCATTTGTATCCTGGTATTTAATATCGCCTGGTTTTACCTGTTCCATAAAATTCTGTCTGGGGCTTTTATCAATATCTGTCTGGTCTTTAAAAAAGCCCAATGCCACCAGTCCAAGTGGCTGACCTATCGGTTGCCCTACGAATGACTGATACGCATATTTCGGGATAGGATCATCGTTTTGTGTGCAGATACTACGTGCATACGTAAACGTCCCTCTGAAGCTATAAAAGAACCCGCTATGCGTAGTTCGTTTCACTTCCAGCATCGCATCCAGACCGCTGTTTTTAGCCATTCCCAGGTTGGCGTACGGCAGGATACCCGGATAGTAGCCAGTTACCCTGGGTATCACACCCCGTTGTATTAAAATGCCTTTCCTGTTTTCTTTAAACCCATCTACCTGCAGGGTCACTGTACCATCGAATAATTCGAGATCTATCCCCAGATTGGATTTGGTAGCCACCTCCCAGGTCACATCATCATTACCTAATTGCGCTTCATCAAATCCCTGGTAAAAGCGTTGGTTGTCGCCGAAGAGGTAAGATTGCCCGTTGCGGTTAATGGTGGTGAGGAATAAAAAGCGGCGGGCGGCGGGATCTATGCTGATCTGGTCATTGCCCACCTGTCCGTAGGATCCCCTGATCTTGAGGTTGGAGATCGCTTTGATATGCCAGAAATTTTCGTTGCTGATGACCCAGCCGGCGGATACAGATGGGAAGAAACCATATTGTTTTCCTTCCGGAAAATTTTCCGATCCGTTGTAGCCTGCATTCACTTCCGCGAGATAGCGGTTTTTAAAGTTGTACGTAAGTCGTCCGGCCAGCCCCTGCCGGCGATACGGAAGATTGTTAATCGTGCTACCGGCAGTCAGGTCAATAAATTCGCGGCGGTTGCCGAGGAGCATACCGGTTACGTTATGACTGCCAAAGCTGCGGTTATAGTTAATTGCCAGCTCCGTATAGATGGCACGGTTAGCCCTGTTAATTACCGTGTATCCCATGGGTTGCTCTTCTCTTATTGTTGCGTAGAGATCATTGCCATTATTATCTTTTCCTCTGTATTGCTGAATGGCGTATGGCTTTTTACGTTCTGTGGAAGCAAAGTAATAATGATCATAGGAAAACATGCCCCGCACCGAAAGTCCTTCTGTAACGAGTGAAGACAGGTCCCATTTACCACTGAAAGTACCTTGCAGGGTATTCATGTCCTGCCGCGTGTAACCAGCACGGGTAACGAGCCCCCAGGGGTTATTCTGCAGGTAGGAGGTGGAGGCACCGGCAATGGATCCATCCGGATTTACTTTTGGATAGTTAATGGGAGAAGTAATTTTCAGTGCGTCAAAAATATCAGGCGCGCGGGTGCCCGGATAGTTGCCCTGCTGAATAACCCCACCAACGCCCAGTTCCAGGCTGATGGTTTTGGATACGTTGATGTCTACATTCGACCGGAAGTTATAACGCTTCATTTGTGCATTGGTCTTATAAGCATTGGCTGGATCCTGCTTATAAATACCATTCAGAATCGTATAGCCTACATTGGTATAATACTTTATAATTTCGCTGCCGCCTGTTACGCTGAGGTTATTGATGCTCTGAAAAGTATTTTTCTTCAGTACCGCATCTGACCAGTCTACATCGGGGTACAGGTAAGGATCGGAATGGTCTTTAAATTTCTGTAGTTCTTCCGCTGTATATTTTACGGGAAGATGATCATTGTTCAGGGCTTCATTGATTAAGCCGGCATATTCGGCGCCGTTAATATAATTGGGCAGGCGCAGGGCATCGAGGGTGGCGTTCTCCGTACGGAATACTACCTGTGGCTTTCCGATCTTTCCTCTTTTGGTGGTGATGAGGATGACGCCGTTGGCGCCGCGTACGCCGTATACCGCCGTAGCAGAAGCATCTTTGAGGATAGAGAAGCTTTCAATTTCCTGGGTATTCAGGTTGTTGATATCGCGTTCTACACCGTCTACCAGGATGAGTGGACTACTGTTGGCCCAGGTACCGAAGCCGCGGATAAAAATGGCGGCGCCATCATAGCCGGGTTCGCCGGAACTTTGCCTGGTAATAATTCCCGGCATACTCCCTGCCAGTGCGTTAGATAAAGAAGGGGTGGCAATCCGCTGCAGGTTATTCACCGGAACGCTGGAGATAGCACCAGTCACGGATATTTTCTTTTGCTTGCCAAACCCTACTACCACTACATCTCCTAATGTACTGGATTGCTGTTTCATGGCTACATTCAGCTCCGTCAGTGCTTCCACCGGTATCTGCTGGGTTTCATAGCCAACATAAGTAAATACCAGTGTTACATTCTTTTCTACTTTAATAGCATAGGTACCGTCAGGATAAGTAGTGGTGCCTACCGGTGTACCTTTTACAATCACATTCACTTCTGCGAGCGGCTTGCCATTTGCGGCGGCCGTCACTTTTCCGGTAATCACTTTTTGCGCAGATAAGGTATAGATGGAAATGAAAAAAAAGAAAAGGAAGCCTGTACATCTTTTTTTCAAAGATCCTGGCATGGGAGGCCTTCCTTGAAGGGAAGCTTTCATAAACGTGTGGATTTTGGTGATTGGTTTAATCTGGTGTTACCTTAATCGTTTAAGCAACTGGAATTAAAGACGATTTAATGATGAATGCCTGTCTGTGTATAAGTGTAAATTATTATCGGAGATGCTGCTGCAATGAGGTGATGGATTGCGCCCGGCCAGCTCTCACCAGGCGCTCTTTATCATGCAGACAAGGTTATTTTCTTACCACCCACGACTGCATGTGTGGCGGGTATGGTGCCATAAGCCACCTGCAGTGACGGGACACCTTTTTTCCAGTTAACGGTACCGAATCCTTTTTCAGTAGCAATAAAGCTGCTGAAGTCTCCGATCCTGGAATCGATGTAGATGGCGTTGTCTACTGCATCGTATCGCACACCGGTGAGTCCCTGCAATAGTCCGTAACTGGACATGGCCCTTGCATACCAGTGTCCACATTCGTACTCATTAAAAGGATTACGTACGGTGCCATCATATCTCCGGCGACAGGCCCGTACAATCTCCAGCCCTTTCGCTACTTCGCCCTGGAACATCAGATGAGAAGCTACCTGGTATTCAATACCGGTCCATACTTCATTGCTGTATACAAAGGGGAGCGACAGCATACCACCCTTAGGCCAGGAGCATAATAACAGGCCGCCTTCATTGCCCAACGCATAGGTAGAGCGTTGCGGATTCACGTGATTACTTAAATCTTTTTTCAGATTGTATTGGTGTACTGCCAGCAAATGACTTTTTGTTTTAGCCTTATCTACAGGTTCTTCCATACCGCATACCCTGGCTATCCAGGAGCCGAGAATACCATCCGACAAGCATCCCGTGCCATACTGATATTTGGGACCTTCTTTTTTCAACAGCACCACGGCCTCATCTGCATACTGAGTGCTGAATGATTGTGCCTTCACCGGATCAGGTGCATTTAATCCTGTCCATTGTATTTTTTGTATGAAGTATTCGCCGTTATAGAGTTCTGTTTCCAGGAGTTGTTTTCCTTTGTGATAGAGGGCGGTATATTCCGCTACATCATTACCCAGAAAAGTACCCATTAATGAAAACGCCTGTAAGGCGCCCAGGTAAAAGCTGGTACACATACCAGTCGCGCCCCAGAATTCAATATCATAGGTATTATGATGTGGTTCTTCCACCAGGCCTTTGCGGCGTGGATCCCAGGTACGGATGCAATAATCCATGCTCACTTTTACGAGCGGATACATTTGCTTCAGCCATTCATTATCGCCGCTGATGCGCCATTCGCGGTATACTTTCATGATGCCACCCAACTGTCCGTCTGCTGCCGAATGAAAATTATGTACCAACGGAGAGATGGGAATATTGGCCCTGAAGCCCTGATGTCCTTCTGCATTCTGATTTTCATTGAACTCCGTATGGCGTAAACTTCTTTCCAGCGCCGGAAATAAATGCGGCACTGCCTGTGCATAATTCCATACATGCGTGCACGTGCCATGACAACTACCCCAGGTATCGCCAGAGCCTTCCCAGCACCAGAAGCGGCCATCATACTGACGCATTACCGTAGCTGATTTCAGAATGGTGAGATTCGCAGCAACTGCTTCGAGTACTTCGGGAGGCAACGTACTTTTATAAAAGGCATCGGTAAACAGTGCGGTCTTTTTATACAAGTCGGCATAGTTATCTTTCCAATAATCACTGACGGCAGCGATATCTTTAAACCGGCTACTGTACCAGGGTTTATAATATTTTCCGAATGCATTGGCGTGTCCACTTACGTCCTCGCCTATACGTAATTTTGAATCCGGTACATACCAGGCCATCATAAGACGGATTACTTTTTTCTCACCCGGCTTTAAACGAAATGGTACAAACAGGGAGCCACCGGGTGCATCTTTTTCTACCGGAGGGGTATTGCGCGTGTTCCCATCTTTCAAAGTATTCCACACCATCGTCAATGGATCAAACCAGCCACCACGGAACCAGCAATGATCTACAACGGTATTGGGCTCCGTTGTAAAAATGGCGAAGTGGCCTTGCTTTTCTGCTGCATTTTCCGGTGCGGCCTGTGTTAGTACAAATCCGTTGGGCATTGCTTTTATCGAGTGCAAGGTATCCGCCTGCCGCATAAAATTGCGCGCATTATAGGAGAAGATAAATTCTTCCGCTTTATTACCGGTATTCGTAAAATGATATTCCATTGCGCCAACGGGCATACTGGCATGGTCTTCATCGCCAGGAATGAAAGGACTCCAACCTTTAATAACCACCTGCGCCGGCATAGCAGGATCCTGGAGTGTGATGTCTGCAAACGGGAAGCGGGCTTTCATGACCGCATTCTTAAACCGTGGGAGTCCCCAGGTGGCGCCACCGGTGCCGCCCAGGCCGGCATCCCGCTGACCAAATTTTTTCCAGTCGGGCACAGGCCCTTCCAATACCCTGGCTGCTCCTCCTTTTATGCTGATGGCCGCAAACATGGCCGGCTCATAAAACATTTCCGGGTTGTGGTGTATAGACATATGTGAGATGGCGCCTGTGCCTTCCAGGCAAAACATGCCGGCGCCAATACCGCCAATAGGAAATGCGATGCGGTTATTATATTTCCCCTGATAGGCGTCATTAAAATGGCGGTCTTTTTCCATCGCCGGCGAAGGTGACTCCTCCTCTTTTTTACCGGATGTGTTTTTTGCCAGTGCAACTACCGGCAATGCAGAAACGCCGAGGTAGGCGACCGCGATATTTCTCAGAAAAAAACGTCGGTTGTTACTTTTTTTCATGTATCAGTTATTTTTAGAAATCAGCTGGCAGATGTGCTGGCCGGGCAATCGAATACACACATAGGTTCACCTGCAGAGCTGGCGTCACATTACTTCTTCTCTTTTTTACAATAGTTTTTCATACCACACCATGCGGTGTCTGATGCGTTTTGTTTTTCCGTGGCGTTTACACGCTTAATCGTTTAAGCAAATAGGCAATAAAAAAAATACTTTATAAAATTGAAACTATAATATTTTATCTGCGCTTCCAAATTTATTTTTAGAAATGTAGGTAAAATCGTTGTCATTTTCCGATTAAGGCGCGGTGATTAACCGTTGCTTTTCAACTATTGTTGTTTCAATACCTTCCTCACTGATGGTAATAATCCTGTAGCCAAAAAAATGCTCATCAAATGCTATTACTGTCGAAGTTCTCACGAATTGTAAGGAAACAGCCGGGGTTACATACTGTTGTATATTTCCCTGCGACTGCATATCATCGAGATGAAGATGTCCGCAGAAAATATATACATCCTGCGGATGCTGCCGCAAAACCTCCGCTATTTTTTCACGTCCTTTTAAAGGATAGGCCCTGTCTACCTCTGCATTCACCGGCAGTATAGGATGATGTATAAACAGGATCACTTTCCGGTTGGTTTGCATCTCTTTTTTAAACCATTCCAATTGTACCTGGCTTATTTCTTCGATGGAAGAGTCCATGAAGATGTATTTATACCCTCCCTTTTCATCCGTATAATAAAGCTCCGTTCTTTGATCTGGTAAAGGATTATAAAATGGAATGACTTCATTAAAATGATCATGATTACCCAGTACGATGCGATAGTTACCCGGATACTTATTTAAAAGATCAAAGAAGAAAGGATGCGAAGATGGATCTCCGATATCGCCGCCAAAAATCACTTCCGTGATCCCGGCTGCCTGTACTTCCTGCAAAATATTTTTCAGGTCTTCTCTTGCATCCACCTGTCTGCCAGTGGTAAATGCTTCATCCATATGCGAATCAGTAATAAAGGCAATAACATTTTTCATATGCATGGTTTGATACTAAATATACGGATTACTGATTGGGTATTCACTCATCCTTTTTTATATATCTGTTCCATGGAGTAATATCGCTTATACCTGCATATGTGCTGCATTTACCGGGAAAATAGGCCCCTTCTATTTCCCCGGTATGCCATTTCTTATTGCTGTTTTCGTAAGCCTTATTTTTCTTATTTAAACCAAATGGAGTAATCGTTTACAAACGCCTCGGCAGTACGTGCAGGCTTTTGGAGTATTTCCGCAACGGCGTTGCTCACATATGCTGCATCGCCGCGGCGCTGTACTTCCGTATATGCCATCAAAGTATGCACGGCCCAGGGAGGTAATCCTTTCTTCTCCATCCATTGTTTACCTTCCTCCAGGGTCAGCGGAATATAGGTAACCGGCTCTTCTACCACCTGGCTGAGGATGGCAGCGAGTTGCCCGTAATTGATAGCTTCTCCACCGGTCAACACATAGGTAGCTGCTACATGTTTATCCGGCGCTGTCAGAATGCTAAAAGCTACTTCTGCGATATCCCGCACATCGATATACGCTCTTTTCCCATCACCGGTGGCCTCCTGGATATTGCGTTCGTGTTTCACCCGCTCTGAAAATTCACCTAACCAGTTTTGCATAAACCCGGTAGGTTGCAGCACTGTCCAGGGAATACCGGCTGCCCTCAACAGTTCTTCTACAGCGCCATGCGCCTGCCCGATCTGTGAGCTGGCCATATGTGTGGGCGAGCTTTTCGCTGCAGCAGCGGAAGATAACTTCACCATATGTGCCACGCCTGTTTCTGCAGCCACCTGTATCACCTGGTGCTGCTCGTCTACAAAATTAGGCCCCATTCCGGATGACAGGAATACGGCGCGGCTATTTGTCATCGTTTTGTGCAAACTCGCTTTATCTGCCATATCTGCTTCCACCCATTCCACAAAAGGCAGCGCTACAGCCTTGCTTTTATTACGCGTAACCGCTGTGGTAGGGACAGCGTTCGCTGATAAAAACCGGAGCAGTTCACTCCCTATCTTCCCGGTGGCACCAAATACAGTGATATACTGGTTCTTTTCCATTTTAATGATTTAATTTAGTAGACCCAAAGGTACTGGCCACAGCGGCCGCCGGTTAACGGGAAAGGAAGTCTCATCAACGCAAAAAGAAGTTTTATGATCAGCAGTTGCCAGGCGGGTAGTGTAGAGAATACCCCGGTTCAGGAAAAAAAAGTCAGGATCAACGATGCTTCCGGTTTTCATATACAGCTGGAAGAGCTCTCCATGAAAGAGCTAGACCTCCGTTGGGGAAATTACAGCAACCCCACCCAAAAAGTATTGTCTTTTCTCCCGGCTAAAAAAGCCATTGTATCGCATTTCCGGATACAGGACGATACCATCAACAGCACTACTGCCATACCCGAAAAACAATTTGTAGTATACCGGGAATCTCCTGAGCCTTATGAAATGATCGTATCGCCTACGCGGCATAAAAACCGCGCCTTTTTTGAACTCCTGATGTCGGAGCATTTCTATCAGCATTTTTTTACGGAAGAAAGTCCGTTCATGAGCAGCTTCCAGCGCGATGAAACCATCAATACGCCCTCTCCTGCTTTCACTGCGCAAATGATGCCTGCCATGCAAGCCATCATCAACGACATGCGTCAAACACCCTACAACGGCCATTTGCAGGCGGTATACCTGGAAGCCAAAGCCATCGAGCTTTTCCTGATGCAGGTGAAACAGCTGGATCATCAACATCTCCCGAAAAAAACAAAGCTGCCCGCAAAGGATATTGAAAGTTTGTACGCCATAAAGCAGTACATGGAGCAACATTACGAACAGCCACTGTCCATTACAGCACTGGCCCGCAAAGCAGGGATTAACCAGATGAAGCTCAAAAATGGCTTTAAGGAATTATTCAATACCACCGTGTTTGGCTACCTCAGTGATATCCGTATGCAGGAAGCGAAACGATTACTACAGGATGAGAAACTGTATGTAGGCGAGGTAGCAGACAAAATCGGGTATAAACATCCGCATCATTTCACCGCAGCCTTCCGGAAAAAGTTCGGCATGATGCCGAAGGATATCCGGAAATAATCTATTAGGTCAGGTTTTTCCTACCTTTGATTTATTTAATTGTAGGAAATGGAAAAAGTAGAAACCATCCTGGAATATTACCAGACTACTAAACTGAAAATCTTTTCCTACTTCACTGAAAGCAGTTTTGCCCTGATCTTTGTTAATTAAGGCACCGTTTACGGTTGCAGAATTATTTCCAATAACGAGCTGTTTGGTCTGCACATTTAAACCAGTAGCGGTTTTGTTAAGGGTAGACTGTGCCTTTACGCCGATGGCCGTGAAGGAGAGTATAAGTAGTAGAGAATATTTTATCATGTTATCATGAGGTCAAGGGATTAATAAAGTTGGAACTCAGTGTACAGGGTAATTGACATCCCTCGATGCTTGGTTACAACTACCGTATTATTATAGGTCGATTAAAACGATCAATTTTAAAATATCTTATTCTATGTTATACAGCATAGATCGTTATGCTGCAGCCCATAGCAATATTTTTTGCGCGGCAACTCAAAATACTACCTCCTTTATACTTTCAAGAGCAAGGGCCGAGTTTTAACCGGCCCTTTTTAGAAATCACGCTATTGCACTAGTTTGTCGTACAAATAAGCATGTTCATTGTCGATCTGACGTATGAGCCCCGCAGAAGAATCTACATATGCACGAAAAGGCAACAATATGCCCGTCATCATCGAAAAACCATGAAGCTTTTGAGCATCACCTAAGGCAAAAAAAGCGCCACTGCTATCCACTCTGAATGCAACCAATTTCATCTTCATGTAACGGTGCATCAGTTGCTTGATACGATTATCTGCCAACAAAGAACTGTCCTTTACCCTCTCCTCGGATGTACAAGCATTACAGGTATCCGCAGCGTAACGAAAAACCCTTTCAAAAGTATGGGGATCAAAATACCCCGTTACCCCATCTATTGTATGTCCTTTCTGACCAACCAGTACCTTGATTTCAGGCGACCATTGGGTGATGGAGAAATAGTCGAACTGATAATCTTCAAGAAAACCCCGACTTATTTTACTGACAGTGTCAATTTCCAGCCTATGGTTATAGTAGTAGTTAACCGTTCTGCGCTCTGTGCAGCTTATTAGTAACAATAGTGGTAAGAAATATCTTATTCTCATATTCTTTTTTATTGAGTTCTTGGAATAGCAATTACGCCATGCAATCCTAGCTGGATCTGCTGAGAATTAGCCGTTTGTTTCTTCCAGGCCCCATAATCCCACCAGTCAAATGTGTAAGTTCCATCATTATTTTCAACAAAATTTTTCACCCTAATGTAATGCGAACCGGTCAAGTGCTTCAAAGAAACCTGATCTCTTATAAATCGATCTCCATACACATACAACACAAGGTCATACTTCTGAGACTTTTCATAAAGCATCCTCGGTTTCAGCGGACTAATCCAGGCCAAATCTGCGCCAGCAACATCTACCTTGTAACCAAAAGCATTCCATAAACTTTTCGCTTTTGTAAGGTTCGCACCTGCCCAGAGAGGATTACCCTCATCACCCGAATCATAATGGGTATCTTGATTTATGTAACCTTTAAATGCCGCACCTATCGTCATAAATAACATTTGATCGGCCTTATTTCCTTTCAAACCTTCATATTCGTTAAGATTTGAGCCTGCCGGATCCCTGATAAAATCACTCGGCTGCATTGACTTAATTACCGTTCCATTATTATATCGGAAATCACCATCAGTATACAGCGAAAACATCCCACTAACCATGCCTGCCGGATCGTGCTCATAAACATAGGACAAGCAAGACCCCTCCCAGCAAAACATTGTTCCATGTCCTTGGTTGAGAGTGGAAGGATTATTCACCCGGTCCTTCATATTCTTAATAAACTCCCCAGGCGTTACATTTTTAAAATACTTACTCTGTTTGAGATTTTTACTCAGTTCTTCAATTTTTGTGTTTGCCTCATCTTTCGTGGATGTAGGCGGATCGCCAGGGCCAAGCCCCATCACATCTACAAACATAATTGGGTTATTCGCCCCAAAAACATAAGGGCTTTGCCATGGATATTTTCCTGTTAACGGATCGATCGACAGGAAGCGGCCAATGCGTGCATCGTATTCTCTAAACTCGAATGAATATTGATTTCCCTCACCTTGTATTTCATCAACCTTCTCCTTCCCATTAAATCCATACCTATAAACTCCCGCACCTGCCGCAATACTTCCACTTCCACCACTGCCACCAGCATAACTACCATCAGCTATATACGCGGTGAAATTATCTCCTGCTGCCGATTGAAACCCATCTCCGAAGTCAATGCTATTCGATGCCACATATTCAACAGGTTGATTATTACTCCTGTTATTCAGAGACAAATCTACCGGCAACGTATACCCGTTTACATTATCTGTTCCGGAAACCCATCCATTCTGAATGGCATGACCACTGCGACCAGGTATCAATGAACCAAATGGATAATAATCCTGTACGGATGTGAGCAACGGATCGAAGTGATCAATGGTGGTACCGTCTACGGTTATCGGACGTTTTCGGTCCGAAACGGTGGCCAGTACATTACCCAGGTGATTACTTAATTCAAAGACCTTATTACCTCTCGTAAAGATAGTATTTATCCCGCTTCCTAATGCAGGCAAATCAGTTTGTACCGGGTTCACTTTATTCTGCACATTTACCTGCTGATTCAACAATCCAAGTCGGCTACTACCATATAAATCTGATTCTATGAGCGTTAGATCTCCCTGGTTAACAGCAGGATCACCCTTGGTATATACCCCCATTACATTCCCTGTGGCGTCACGTACATACCAGGTTTCCACGTTCTTCACTTTTTTACTGATCCGGTTACCTGCTACATCATAAGTATAGGTGATAACGGTTCCATCCAGCTTATGGATACGTTGAATTTTACCATACACCGTCCAATAGATACTATCTACCCCACTTTTCAGATCTGCTGTCAGGTTACCAATGGCGTCGTAGGTGTAATTATGCACGGCCTGATTATCGATATCATTAGGATAATTACCATCGGGTACCGCATCCCTCACATAATCCAACTGATTGTTGTTCAGGTTATAACTGTAGGTCAATTCATCCATTGCCAGTGGCTTACCGGCAAATGTTTTATTGCCATTGCGATGATAAGACTGGATATTACCGTTGGCATCATAAGTTACAGCCTCTTCAAAATCATCTAATTTATTGGGCGTCCAGGTATTGGTGGTAGTATTCAATCCGTTCGCTGCCGTCATGCTGCTGAGACGATTTAATACATCATATTTATAAGTATAGAGTAAGGGTTGTCCCAGTGTAGCAATGTTCACGCTCATAGCGGCAATATTGCCATTGTATAACGGACTAAAAAGACTGGCATTACTTGCCGTTCCTCCCGCAACCGCATTGGCATTACCGATGGATTTATAGTCTCTGTCACCGGAATAATGCAGTGCAAAGCCGAATGCATCACTGGCCACCAGGCTATTTTTTACGCCATCACGCCCCATATCATAAACAGGCGATAAAACACTGCTATTGACTCCCTTCAGCCAACCCTGTAACGTATAGGCATAGTCGAGGCCCTGTACCTGTTGCTGACCAATAATGGTTTTAGCTAATGGGCCATGCTTGTAATACTGATAATAGGCTTCATTCTCCCAGTATACTTCATCGGTACTGGTTTCAACATTTGTCAGGCGGTTTTCCGCATCATAGGAGTACCGGTGATAGAAAGCATCCGGTGCACCTGGCTGATAAGCCACTGTATTTACCTTTCCTGATACCAGGTCATAATTATATACCAGCTTTTTAAACCGGTTTGGGGTACTGCCCATCGAACCATGGTGGTAATCCTGCAACAGCGTATCTACATTACCGTGAATATCATAGCTATAATAAGTAGCACTGGCGTGTTCAATAGCACTAATATCTGATGCAATATCATACACTGCGCTCCAGGAAACACGGTTCCGCAGATTCTTACCTGTCAGCAAATAATCGATCGGAGCATATGCCTGATCATATACGGTTTTAGTAATCTGGGACCTGGTACCCGTTGCAGCCGTCAGCCATTGCTGAAAGTTATTGTTATCGCGGCTGATCACACTGGTCATCGGCGTAGTGGATTTTATCTGCCCCACTTCCGTGATTCTTCCCAGGTAGTCATATAACGTATAGCTATAGGAAGATATTAACTTCTGTTTTGCATTCCGGGAAACGCTCAGGCGCCCAAGTCTGTCATACCAGTATTCGGAGTATCCACCATCCGGTGAGGACTGCGATACTACCTGGTTCAATGTATTATAGCGGTATTGAGTGGCCATTGTGTGTGGAGGCACTTTTGCTGTTCCTGCCAGCCTTGCTGCCTTTACACTGTTTAGCCATGTATCGGATCGGTCTAATGCTACTCCTGAAGGTGGGATGGTTTTTATCAGATTCCCTGCCTGATCATAATAGTAGAGCGTATGATGATACTCACTTAACTGATGTGTCAACGTGAACACTTCTTTGCCAGCAGCATCCAGACAGCTCTTCATGTAGGCCTGATTAAAATCATCCTTTAAGGAGTCTGTGCGTGCCTTGAAAATTTCTGTAGCGGTACTTACAATGAAGAAACTACTATCAGAACAGTTGTTCGTCGTATTCCCTTCCATGGGCTCGTAGGTTGGAACGGACTGCGGGCAAAGCAATGGACCTTTGTACAACGCAATACTACTTGTGGAACCACCTGTGCAGCCCTGCCTGGTTAGGCTGTTAGCAACGGCTCTTGTTGTAACGCCTACTGTGAAGCTGTTGTAATCAGCCGTAAATTGAGATAAGGCTGTATCAACAGCGGTCATTGGCAAAGCCGCTGAAGTCATAGCATAGGTGGTATCTTTACAGGCTGCTTTTCCATTTGCATCCAATAAATACATCACCGGCAAACTACTGAGGAATCCTCCGGCATTAATGCTACCATCAGCATTCATGAATATACCACGTATTTGTGAATTTGCTGCTGGATTCACCATTGTTCGCGACCAGGGAATACTGCCATCCATATTCATTTTAAGAATAAAGTTGCTATTCTGGCTGCCGTCTACGACCTGCCCCATTAACAGACTACCATTATTCAGCTGGCTGGCAGCCACCCAGGCAACATTATTATTTAAAGGAGCAGACAACCGGAAGGCATTCCTGACACTAAGATTAGCATTCAAATTCAGTACGGTAGTACGTCCATTGGTATTTCCCATGTCAGTAGAAGTGGTCATCACAATCCTGAAACCGCCATCAGGCAAATTAAACAACCTGTTTACATTCGCCTTATAGCTGGACTGATATAACTTCTGCGTTATTACACTCCCATCCGTTTTATTGAATTTAACAACGGCAGGATTATACATTGCTTTATTAATATCATAAATTAATCCAACGACTAACAGCCCGGTACTATCTTCCGTGATATTCTGTGTGAGGTCTCCGTAGGTTGTTCCCATTCGTTTCATCCACTTCATGGTTCCCACACTATTCATTACCCCAATAGTCCAGTCCGCCCTGGAAGATCCCGCATCGTAATCGCTCACATAGGCAATATCTCCATTGCTGAGTTCTATAATATCCCTTAGATCATCGCCCGTATTGGGTGCCGGGCTTGGCCCGGTATATATTCCTTTACTCCAGATAATATTTCCCGAATGCCCCAGCTTCATGAATGTGGCATGTCTTTCCAGCCCGATTCCCAATACGTCATTCGTCGAGTAACCACCAACGACGATACCACTATCTTTGGTTTCAATTACTTTCATTATGTACGCCGCCTCAGTTCCAAAATCATACATCCGGGTCCATATAATATCCGCTGCTGCTGATGTTTTGATAATTACTGGTTTTGCAGTACCGGTAGTTGTCCATCCTGCTAACAGGTAACCATCACTGATACGTTTTACATCCCAGATATTGGCATTGTATGATGTACCGGCATCTGTAATCTGGAAGGTATTTATAGGTGATGTTTGTTTGGTTATCAAAGTATCACCGTAATGTAATAAGCTACAACTGTCTCTGAAATTCAGGTAGTCCACTACCGACAAACTATAACCCAGGCGATTATTCATAAAGGCGGTAAACAGGTCATTAGTAGCCTGTTGTGCAGAATCGGACACGCCAACACTTGCCATCATCATAGAGGCACCACCCCCACTTCTGCCTGGGAGCGCCGGTGTAACTCCCGGGAACCTGTTGGTAAAATTGGTGTACAGACTATCAACTACCTTACAATTGGCGCAAGGGGCTGGTGTAAAGCATTGGAATGCCGGAGGCACACTCACTGCTTTTTCCAGGAAGGTACATCCCCCGGAAGCATTACAGGCATTCAGGAGGTTATCCAGGTCTGCCTGGGCGATCTTCAATTTTCTTGTTCTGAACAGGTAATCGGCAAATGTTTCCTGCGACCAATGTGCCAGATCATATTCCTGTTTTACTGCGGTAATCTTGCCACATTCGCAATCACTTGGTTTGCTGATCACCGGCTTATTGGCGGTGCCGGATTGCGCATAGTAAGGCGCCGGTATTGTCAATAAATAAGGGCAACCCGCAGGGCGTACAGGAGTAGGATGAGCCACATTATAATTGCGGATCACATCTTCAAAAGAACGGTTGGTTAATACGCTGCTATTCGGAACAGAACTGGATCCATAAGGATGATCCTGATCCGCTCCTGCCTTACATACTTCCAGTAATTGTGTTTTGATCAGGTTAAAGTCTGTCTCAGAATAACTACAAGATGATAACTGTTGCATCCAGGTAGTTACATAGTTATTACAGTTAGCGGCATAAGAGCGCTGCATAGCAGCATTGGCAGAATCAGTCATTCTCGCTTTATCTGCTACTGTCAGGTTATCCAGGTATCCCAAACCATTTTGCGCAAGCGCCTGTTTCGGGGAATTAAAATGCGGTGTCTTCTTTGCTAAAACCAGATCAGCGGCACTTACTCTCTGAGCACCTGCAGGACAGGTAGCGTTGTCAATTTTATCATTTATTACCTCCTGTTTTATAGACAGGTAGTTTTCCCGAAAGTTGCGCCAGATCATGTTCTGATCACCTGCACACAAAATACCCTCTCCAAAAACATTGGTACCATCCGTATATTTTACCACGCAGGTATTATCATCGTTCCGGCAAAGCGCTCCTATTGCGCTTCTCGAATAAATAGACCAGTTATTGATCTTATTGTTAGCCGTCATTCTACTTTCAATCTGACTTTTTATATCCGTGGGTTCCAGGACCACCGGATCCCGGGTAGCTGGTACTCCATAGGGAGTAAAAACAGCAGAAGTACCACCTGTTGGGTTGAGATATCCGGCAGCTTTGGCTTCGGCATAGGTATCTACTGCGCGGAACTTAACATCCCATTCCATGCTGGCCCGGTGCTTTTCATATTCCAATAACTTACAGTACTCCGGATGAAAACGCAACAACGCCTCTGCCCAGGAAGATTGGAACTTCGCAACAAACTGCTCTGGCAGCAGTGCCTGCGGCATGACCATGGTATCGGCTATTTCATCGTATACCATCGCCGGCTTCCCATTTTCATCTAAAAAAGTAATGTCCTTTCTTTTATAAACCGGTGCAGATCCCTCCGCATCGCCTACATAAAAAATAGAATAAGGATATTTATTATCATCCAGGGTAGCATACTGACCAGAAGGAGGCATCATATCCATTAACATGGATTGCCGCGTCATATCGGACAATGTGGCTTTCTGACACAATGCATTGCAGGAAGCAACTGCTTTTGCATAAGCATTATCAATTTCACCACGGTAAGCCACCGAATCTGACGGATTCAGATTTGCCTGTTGCATATAAGCCGTAGCGAAGGTAACGCGGGTACCTATACCTGTAAGACAGGCAGCACAATCAGGTGCGCAGGATTTACCCAGCATCAGTTGCCGCTGCTCATCCTTGAGCTTTTCCAGGGAAGTACACACGCTGCTCTTCATGAATATTTTTTCCCTGTAACCAGCCATCGCCTCCTCATTAATCTTCAGCGTTTTTGTTATCTCATAATTGCCCTCTTTCAGTTGTAAAGAAAAAGTCAATACTTGAGCTGCTGGTGCGCTACAATTTGAAATAACACTATCTATGCTGTAATTCGTCAGTTTTTTAATCACGGGACTTCCACCCAGCAATTGATTGTATACATCATCGGTGATCTTTATCTCCAGATCAAACCTACCTATATAACAAACATCGTTGCCATTGCAATCCTTCTTTTTTAATACCGGTGGTACCAGGCTGTAACTAAAATCATAGCGGCCATCCACAGGTACGGTCAAAGGTTTATGGATGGTCATCACACCATCAGTAATAGTGTTGTTATTTACGCCGCCCAGTATCTCTACTGCCGTACCCGGTACGTTTGAAGGCAATCCTATGAGATTGGCGCTACCAGGTGTTCCCGCCAATGCGGTGGCAATGGTACGGCCATGCATATCCAGGTAAGTAATGCTGTACTGTCCATTGGCATCCTGCACCATGTTCTTGAAATAGTGCGATGCATCCCCTGCCTCTGTACCAAAAAGGGCATCCAGTTCACTTTGGGTAGCACTACCATAACTATACCTGGTTTCATGATTACTATTAATAGCATAACCCGGCCCTACTCCACTCTGCCGGCTGATTCTGCCGGTATTATCCGGGGTATATACCGTTTCTGTGAAGGGGAAGCCCTCCGCATTCGGAATATATTTATTGAAGCCATCATTGGCCCGGGGATTCCTACCAGAATAATATTTCGATGCACCGCTGCTACTATCCATTGGCTGGGCAGAAGTTTGCAGGAAATGTTCCGGCGCATCCAGCGTATCGTACTTACTTACATCATATGCTCCATTTACCCCGGTATTAAAATTTTTCGTATAGGCAATAATGTTACTTAATGTGGGGGCTGGCAGCACCTGTATAGCTGGTCTTCCCTGTTGATCATACAATGTTTCAGCTACAATTGTGGTATCAGTAGTATTGTCTTTGGTGACTGTTTGGCGATTCTGTAAATTTCCATCAAAGTACTGTACAACCACCTTGCGTTTCCCTTCTTCTGCAAAGCTGATATTGGATTGCCAGTTGAGCATATTCTCATGCCCCTTGAAGTTAAAGGATGCCATACCACCTGCATAACCGCTGCTCCAGGCAGTTTCTTTCCGGCTGCTCCTGTCTCTTACCTGCACCGCTCTTACCCGCGCATACAATGTACCGGTATTATCATAAATCAGTGGTATGGCATACCGGTTACCGCTAATGCTAACACGGGTAGCGTTGTTACGGAAAACCAACGCCGGGTCTACGGGATTTCCATATTTATTGTTGGCCAATGACGAGGAATCTATATAAGCCCATTCCAGGTCATATTCATCCGCGGCCTTCAAGGCAGTCCATTTAGCGATCAACTGATCAGGATTGGCAGGTAGAGAGGTAGTTTCGAAACTGATTGCTTTTACTACATCATTCACCATATCCAGTTTGAATACCGGTTTCACCCGCATTTCATTCTCCAGCATCAGGGCGCCATTGACGGCCGTATTACTGGAGGTGAGCGTCAATAACTGGACGCTCACCTGGTGAGCACCATTAAATACAAAACTATTCCGTGCAGTGTATGCCTTGGTTGTATCATAATTAATGGCAAGGGTATCCTGTATTGAATGCGAATTCTGATCTGTTCCGATATAGGTAACCCGGATAATAGCAGATGCTGTAAAGGCTCCGCCGGGATATACCGGGCTATATTCATTCAGCTTGAATGTTACAATATTCTTTACCGGATAAGAAGCTTCCAGCTTACTCTTTAGTACGGCATCAAAATAAACACTGTCCTGCACCGTAATGATAGCATTGGCTACC
The DNA here is from genome assembly GCF_052114225.1 of Chitinophaga sp. RAB17. Classification (NCBI taxonomy): domain Bacteria; kingdom Pseudomonadati; phylum Bacteroidota; class Chitinophagia; order Chitinophagales; family Chitinophagaceae; genus Chitinophaga; species Chitinophaga sp. RAB17. Next base: position 387,956 of record NZ_JBFREI010000003.1, read on the forward strand.
AATTCACCCTTACTGCCATCCAGCACCTTCTTAACCGTGATGCCATTCTGCGCGGTAGTAGTCATTGTACAGAGTAACTGTACAGCGACAAACAGTAGAAATAAAATCTTTCCAGATATAGGGGACTTCATCATAGCGGTTAATTACTCGGGGTTCCAATAAATACTTCATAATTACTATAGGCAGCAGCCGGTACCAGGGTATTTGCGTTCCTGGTAAAAAACTGCTGTTCATCAAATACCGATGCTGCAACAGGGACATTGTCGCGGTAACGGAAATAAGTTTTCACCAGGGCATAAGGCTCAAATGCAATACCATCTGTACTCTCTGTCTGGCTTATCATTGTACTCTTCATCAGATACTGAATTTCCTGTATCCGCCCGCTGCGGTTATCCAGCTTAATTTCCATATAGCGATATGCCATATTCTCCGGAAATTGAAAGCGGATAGTCGTAGTATCTTTACGGGCAGTAACCTTGCATTCCTGTACTCCCGCCTGTTTCACGGCCGATGTAATCAACTGCACCGGTAATACAGCCGCCCCACTGTCTGCAGGTGCCGCGCCAGATACGTACAACAATTTATCTTCTCTGAATACAATAATACTATAGCGCGAGTTTTTCACACTCAGGGTATTCCCTAATTCAGACCGATAATTCCCACCAGACAACTGAATAGTACCTTTCAGCGAATCAATCAGCACGTCCGGCTGGTGTTCATTGGCATAGGTATAACATATATCCAGCGACATATGTCCGGACGCAAATGCTTTTCCGGCTTTGGTCAGCAATTCAATGGCTTTGTCCATTCCATCACTGGTTTGTGCCGCCGCAATATTGGCTACTAACAGGCAAATGCAGACAAGTATATTCTTCATCATCAGTTTATTCTTTGATTAAAGCACTTCTTGATTCTGTAATCGTTTTGATCCCTCTTTCCGTTTCTTTCTTCACCCTTATTAAAGTACCATCGTCATCATATTCATAAAAACTGGCGTAGTTATTTTCGTCCAACTCTGCCATCAGTCTTAATGTTACCGGATCATAGGCAAAAGACTTCATATTGGCATTATAGGGATGAATACGTAAATCATCAAAGTACACATCGGTGCTGCCGGTAGCATTAAAGGTGATGGTAAAAGTGGTGGCTCCTGCCGGTATATCTACCACCTGCTCCACCCGCTGCCAGCCTTCTATGATATTACCTGCCGGTAAGGCAGTGATACTGGTTGTTCCTGTTTTGACAGACAGGTTACTTTGCGTATAGCTGTTACAGTTACATTCCTGTGCTTCTTTTATCCACGCACTTACAACCATCTTTTTACCAGCATAAGGAGAAAAAGAGGGCAAAATCACTTTGCTGTCTGCGCGGATACCTTTGAGCAACACGATTCCTGGAAAGCAACTGAGTGAACCTGTTTTTATCACGAAGTCAAAATCATCGGTATCCGTATTGATTACTACCGTGCCTACGCCTACAGGAGTATTACGCTTCACCAGGATGGAACGTTTCCCGGAATGGGCCACATTGCTGTCAATACTGGCTTTGTAGGGCGTATAATCGAAGTTGCGTGTCACTGAGCAGGTAGTATCTTTCTTACCTCCAAAATCATAATCCTCAAATCCTTCAAAGAGGGCTTCCCTGTAATGGGCATTCTGTATAACAGCAACCGGCAATGTATTATCATACCCGTATAAACCCGCATTATACCTACCTAATGGATCTTTATTCTCCAGTTCAAATCCTTTTATATTAAAAAGTGTCGACTGTGCATTCCATACCCAAACAGAGGTATCATACACCGGTTTTAAGGTGTTATCAGTCTGCCGGTTCCAGAACGGTACAAACGTGGCGAAAGTGCCATTCTTACGTATATCCGTTACTGTTACATTTGCATCCGATTCTTTTCGGGCGCCGTAATATGTGAAGGAACGATAAGGGCGCCAGTTACCTGCTATACCCAGACTATACGGATTTACACCTGTATCCTGCACTACACTATAACAGGTACCGCTGGTATCGGGGCGCAACGAATACGGCGCGGCCATCGCTGTTTTAGCCGAAGCTAAAAACAGCGATATGATGCAATATGTTATGATGATAAATGGCTTCATTGAAATATTCAGTTAGTGTTATTTTATTACAAATGCACTATTGGGAACAATAGCAAAAGTGTTCACAATCGTTGTTTCCAAATGCGGTTCCCTGCCACCCGGAGTTAACCACTCCCAGGTATAAGACCTGATAGAAGTTTGTGTCATCAGAACTTTAGAAGAACCACTAACGGTATAATCCTCGAATGTATCCGTCAAAGTATGAGCTGTATTGTTTCCCGCCTGTGTAAATTCTTCTGTTACTTTTATACTGATTGCCAGATTATTTACCACACGGGGGATTGTACAAGCTTCATCTTCATAAAAACTAATTACTACATCCCCTTTCGTGAAACTATTATTACGGCCACCAACCGGGTTGGGTACTACAGTTGTATTTTGATTGACTATCGTGAGCCTGGCAAAGTAAGAACACTCTCCATGATCCCTTGCATACTGAGGTCCGCCGGCATTTAACTTTATAAGTGTTTTGCTGTTTGCAGCAGCAATACTTGTATAGGAAGTATCAGTACCTACCGGCAAAGTATAGGTAACCACCGAACCTGTCGTTCCCGGAGGGCAGTTATCCCTTGTGAATGGTCCACTCTGCGCATCATTTTTATAATAACATCCACCCTTACTGTTGGCATATGCCTGCCCTTCTGTTTGTAATCTTGCCTGCGCCAAAGCATCCGCGGCTGCCTGACTCACCAGCGAAGAATCTGCCCCTGCTTTAAGTACATATTTTATCTGGTCTCCGATAGCCGGGCTGGTACAACTCTTCGTGAAATAAGCACTATCCTTTTTACTATAGTAATAAGTACAGGGCACCTGCTGTCTGGCTAAACCAGGCCCGCTATATTCCAGATAGGCTTTAGCTATTTCATCCGCCATTTTCTGACTGACTACAGAGCTGAATTTATTGGCAGCCACAGTAACCGGTATCCTTTGAGTATTGGTACCGCAGGTAATAGTGAAAGTATCTGTAATAGCGGCATTACGGAAGGTATCAATAATAATTGCCGGTAATTTTCTGTCAGGCACTTTCCAGAATTCCTTAAACTCTGTTACGGAAGCATTGATTACGCCGGAGTTATCATTCAACACCAGCTGATTACCTACCAGCGGATTATTAAGCATGGTAACACTGCCTGCGGAAGCTGCAATATTTCTTCTGCCGGAACGGATAATCTTCAATGTTACATCACTGCCTGTAAGCGCGGAACCATCCTGGTTAATAAAATAAATATCAGGTGTGCCACCTTTCAGCATATTGGCATCTACTGCCCATACTTTAAAAGAGGCCGGCCAATAGGCCACTTCCGGCGCACAATCGGTGCCTGCGACTTTACGTTTGGCGTATGCCAGCATCTCATCCCCGCTAAAGAAATAATCATTTACGCTGCCTGTCAATCCACCTGTAATACGGCCCTCTTTGATATTGATATGATCCAGCACCACGCCTACATTCTTATAGGCGCCTGCCATGCCTTCATAGATCCAGGCAGCAGGATAAGTGTAATTATATACGCGGTCATTGTACTCATTCTGTACAGACGTTAACACCGGCTCTCCTGATTCTTCGTCATACAACAGGTTATGCGTAACCACCTTACTACCTTTGTCTACCGCCAGCACACTGTCAATAATGCCATGACGGTTAATCACTTTGGTGGCTGCCACTGAACGGAATATATTCTCTTCCCGCTGTGGTAGTGGAATAAGTGAAGGCACCAATATTGGCCAGATAGCCGCTGTAAAGAAGTCCGCATTCACACTCAGATTCACTCCATTGGTCAGCGACCGCTCTTCCCGCATATCCAGCATCAACTCCATGTCCTTACCTATCTCACTGTTAGATATCACTCCTTTGGGAGATATCGTCAGCACCTTGTTGTTCAAATGTTTTTCTGCTGACTGCTGATTATCTACCCGGTAAAAATTCTCTGAATAAGCGATCCAATGATCCGGGTCTGTTTCTGCGTAAGATGCCTGCGAACGCAGCTTACCATTCATATCATTGATTTCTATTTTAAAACCCTGTGATACGGACAGGAAATGCTGGGAGTTTACACGCAACAGGTCCTGTAATGGATTCTTATACCGCTTCTTCGTTTCACCGTTAATGGTAGTACGTTCTGTGATAGTCGGGAAATCTTTGGTAGTATAGAAACAGGTTTCATCATATCCATTTGCTGAACGATTCTTTTTCGCATTAATGGTGCGTACCCTTACCTTACTATAACCTACAGAAGGTGAAGGAAAGAAAGATTCCCCTAAAGGCTCCTCTGTATACCCCAGGTTCACCGGCGCCAGCACACTCACTCGCTCCTGGTATTCGATGGGCATATGCCAGGGATTTTCCTCACCACCCATGATCGGCTCATAAGCCGCCACACCACTGCTGATTCGGAGGGTTTCTCCATTTACCACCTTGGTGGTGGTGTAATCATATTCTTTACCATATGCTGCACCACGCTGCCCCGTCATTTTATTCCAGTAATCATAACTCACTACCCGCTTCACACGTAATCCACCTCCATATTTCTTTAACCAGGGGTTTGTTAACCGTGCAACAGAACGGGAGGTATCAATGGATTGTGCCCAACGTTTTGGACGGGCATTATTTTCAAAGCTGTTAATCGTGTTCTTTATATTATCTACCTGAGATTGTAATATTTTTACTGCCTCCTCTATTCCCATTCCTTCTCCTTCATCTGACCCGGGGTAAGCTTTGGAAGGGAGGTTGAGCTTAAGGAATTGCATCGCGGCTTTTACAAGCGGGCTGTTATTTCCTCCTTCATTGCCCTTTTTATCAATGCCGGTTAGTTTTACCCAGATTGTCTTTCCACCATTGTAAAATCCATATCCGCCATTGGGGTCTATACCTGCATAACAAGACACAAACTCTGACCCGCTGCCAAACTTGTCCGCCGGCATACCAACTAACAACCGGAAGTAGATCTTACTCATGCCTTCAAGATATCTGGCATACACTTCCGCATTAGATTTTACAGCATAGGGCACATTAATAGATACATACAGGTAATCCCGACCAGCAAAATGATCATACATCTGGTTAGTGCCAGGCAGCTGATCAGTTGGTATGATCGGACTGAAGCCCGCCACCTTACACATCTGCATGGCACGCTTGTTCTGCACATAGGCATAATCATCACTTTCATAGTCTATTTTCAGACGGCCCCCGGAAGGCATTTCGATGGAATCCAGCGCCCAGGCAGCAGCATTGGATGCCGCCAGCGTACTGTCCTGTAGGGAGTAAGGATAATCCGAATTACTGATCAGGTTACCTGCATTAGATCCCGGGTTTTGCAACGGGTCCTTATAATTCCCCCAACGATCATATTTACTTGTCGTATAGGAAGGATTTAGCTTATTATAATTAAACCGGTAGGAATTCTTTTTCCCTTTTTCATTTCCATTATAGCTGAACCAGATTTCTTTCAGGGTTAATTTGCCGCCGGTATTACCGTTTACACCATCGTTGTTCACACCAGGACAAAGCGTATAGTCGTACCTGAAATGCACTGTTTTTACAGGTTTTGCTTTGGTACCATTTTTCAGGTAATCTGCTTTGGTATATAGGTCTATCTGTTTCAGCAGCCGGCCGCCTCCATCCGTTTTCTTACCCAACGCATCAATCTGCAAAAGGTCCGACCGTTTATCCAAAGTAAAAAAGGCTACCATACTTTTTGATTCGATCGCGTTCAGGTACCAGACTTCTTTTCCACCGCTCACATAACTACCCTTATCATCGCGGTTATCTGTTTTCATACCTTCATTGTAAGTAGCCATCTTACTATAAGGCGCACGCCACAAAAAGGGTTTCTTAATACCTGCCGTGCGGGTATAATTAAAGCGGATTGCATTACCGGCATCATCATCTGAAATACCGTCACCGGTAACATCCACGTAATCAGGGGAAAGAATACCTGTCAGCAGATATGAGTGCGCATAGGGCGGCATCGAATCTGCAGTATAATACCAATCGTTACCTTTTTTATTCCCCAACCCGTCATCAACACCGGGTGTGTAGTTCACCAGTCCTTCGGCCGGAACAGCATCCTTTTTCTCTACCGAAAAAGTAGTTTCTTTTTGCTGAAGATTATATACTGGTATACCATATACGTATCTGCGGCCATCGTTATTTAATACATCTATTTCTGAAATGTGGTCCGCTTTGCGGAAAGCATTCAAACGCTTCTCCCGCATAAAAGCACCGCCATTTACAGGAAAAGCATCTATATCCTTTCTTGTGAAAAACTTGCTGGGCGGAATGATCTGGTAATCGGTATTAGGTCCAAGCGCATCCGACTTCCAGCTCATCTTTAAAGAACCATCTCTCGAGTCCTGGAAATAATCTACCTGGATATCATACATTTGACCTCCTTCCAGGTTAATCTTTCTTTCCGCAGGCCGTTCAGAGTGCCAGGACATATCATCTATTATCCAATCATCTCTCATCTTCACTTTATTTCCATCATCCGATTCCGTCTTAAACAGATATGTACCAGATACGGGCACCTTCAGCCGACCGAGCAACTGTAAGGCGAAATGTTCCTTTTTCTGGTTAGGCACGTGAAAATAATCTCTATTCTGAAAATTGATATTAGATTCACGCTGATCGCCCAGCCAATTGCCAAAATACTCATTGTCGAAATATCGACCGATCAATCCATCTCCATTACCATAAAATTCATCTACAAATCCATCTGTACTCTTGCCAACGGTAAACGTGTTTTCTGTGTAGTTCTCAATATATTTCGACAATCCCACTTCACTCGCTTCTTTTGCGGTGAGGTAAGTAATAGACTGGGTACGTTTCTCGCGCGCCGGTTTTACCGTATTGGCATTGGTGAGTGTAATATCCGGTTGTGCAATCCCATTTTTAAAAGGGGTGATCCTGGTAGTTGATTTTATAATAGGTAATTCTCCCAGTTGAAATAACCGGGGTGTTACTACATTATCTCCGCCCATCGCATCATAAAAAGTAGTGGCATTAACCGTTTTCTCCCCCGGGCTTCTGAAATAAGCCGCTTCAAAAGCTTTATCTGTTTTCCGGAATCCGGTTACTGATCTGAGCGGATTATCATTTTCCCATAATGCTGATTTGGTAAATGACCGGGTATAGTTGATATCTACCCCTCCATGCACAATAAACCCACCGCCAATATCAGCACTAAAACTACCTGACGCATCACGGGTGGTCATTTCATGATCATATACGTAACCGATATCATTCCGGTAAGCCCGGAAACTGCCACCAATACCTTCTCCCGACATAGAAAATATATCATAGGTATAAGAAGGGATGGCAATGTTCGGAACAGCTGGCTTTTCGCGGTAAGGAATATCTTTTTCCCGGTTAAAGTCCAGCAGTGCGCCACGGTTATCATTGGCAGACTGATAATTCAGGTAGCCAAAGGCAGGAAGACTGAGTCTTTTATCCTTATCTGCAATCTTTTGTGTAGAAACATAACCACTGATATACAAGGCAGGATGTATTACGGTCACAAGTCCTCCCAGTTTCAATGTCACCGTAGCATTTGTATTTGTATAGGGTATGTGGATAGTAGGGCTATAACCCGGATGCGCAAACGAAATATGTGAACTGATACTGGTACCGGTACCTAAACCTTTTTGCGGCTTCAGACCGATCTCTTTTCCCTTGTCATCAAAAATCTTCTCACTGGCGCTATACGCACGTACACCGCCAGACAATTGCAGGGCAGATAGTCCCGACCTGGAATTATAAGAAGTCCCAATAGATACACTGCCGGTATAACCACCTTTCTCCATCGCCTCTTTACTGGGAAAGGCAACGCCCAGCGAAGGTGAAATGGCTAACCCATCCTGAGAATTATTACTGATGGACAGTCCTGCTGTTAAACTACCTTTTGCTTTATCTCCCACACTAAGGCCAGCGTTTAAGCCTGTTTCCAGGCCCCATCCCTTATAGGTATTTTTAAATATTCCCAAACTAAAACCCAGGGTTAGTGGGGCACCGGTTATTTCCAGGTCTATACCTCCTGTTACGCCCACCGTTTTATTTTCCTTTATCGTGAGTTCTTTGGTGATAGAATCTTTTCCATTGAAATCATCAGGTATACCGCGAAGATTGCGGGTAATACTACCAGGGTTGATATTCCATCCCAGTCCTACCCAGCTGGCTTCCTGATCCATGGAGATGCCGCTGTTATATCCGATTGTAACCGGATAACCTCCTACATCCAGCAATGGAATGCTATAGGAAAAATCGCCACTGAACAGGTCCACCATGTTTTCGTTGCCTGCCGAATGAAATGCCTGCATTTCCGGCTGGGTAGGGCCTCCAATATCGCCTGCATTTTTTTTGCCGGCGGCATTCGCCCTCATCAATGGTTTTACTGCTTTTGTCGGGGAAGCAAAGGGAGTTATGATCGTATTGTAAGGCAATACATTTATTGCAGCAGGTTTGGTGGCAGCCGTTGTCTCCAGCCTCCTCACTACCGGAACGGCAGCCTGGAGATGGGTAGGAATTATCATCTCAAGATAAATCACTGCGAGCATCGTGCCCGCCATCCATTTTTTTCCTCTCGCTACATAGGCCAGTATCATGTAATTCTATTTTAGGTAAGGGATGAGATCAGGGATCGGTTATTAATTACTGCTGTAAATGAATTTCATTTCCCAGGTTTCTGAACGGCTGTTGAACAATCTGAAAACGTACAACTTACCGGCCGATAACCGGTTGCCTGTATCCAGCGGTAGTACCAGCATATTGGTACCTGGCTGCAGATTGATATTACCATGCCGTATCACCCGGTTTTTATCTTCCAGAGAAACAATTTCATAGGTGGCTTTCTCATCACCGGCATCATTCACATAACTGCATTTCACAGATTTGCCGCAATTGATCACCTGACTGTTGTTTCTTCTCAACTCTACAAAGGAAGTCAGATCATCAGCGATAGTATTAGCAGGTCGCTTCATCCTGAAGGTCCATACATCCGTTTGTGCAGCGTACTGCCGGCCGTTATTGGCGGTAATCGTCCATGCATAGGTAATTCCGGTATCCAATGCAGGAGCACTCGCCGGATAGGTCATGAAAGGTTGCCGCAAAGAAGAGACGCGGTACACCGGCATGTTCACCTGTACGGCTTCCAGTGGAGACTGATTTTCATATAATGCTACCAGTACCAGGTCGTAATTAAGATCGGAAAACAGGTTCACCGGCGCAGGCGGAATCCAGGTAAACTGAGGCAGGGAAGCATCCAATAAGGATGCATTAGCCGGTGTATTCAGCTGTGGCGGAGCCACCGGTTCCACTACAAAGTTCAGGCAGTCTTCCACCTGGGGATGCATAGATTTATCTCCCTCCACCACAATGCTGTAACAAACCTTGTATTTGCCCGGTGGCAGCAATGCGTTCTCACGCCGGTCTGCCACGGGAGAAAGGTATTCATACGCCACAGGCCCTACATCTTTCAGTTGCAGTTGTTTGGCGCCCACCGATAGCTGGATAGCGCGGGAAGTTCCTGTTAACACAGGCTGCCCTGTAACAGCATCCATTAAACGAAGCATAATAGTGGCCGTCAATGTGGAGGACGCAGCATTTGTTACTACCATATTCCACAACTGTGATTGCTGTAATACGCCAGCAGGGGGAACCTGCGCAGACATTGTTACCTGGGCATTCAATTTCAGAGATAGCAACAACAGCAATAATATGCTGGTTGCATGGGATTTTTTCCGTGTCATACTAAAATATCCTTGTATAAGTTAATCTTCCTGTATTGTTAGATACCAGTTGTTTTCCTCCACCCGGCAGATAACTCTTTTCTGCCCTCAGTGCCACCTCTCCGAACCGGGGAATATTCATTCTCGCATTTGCACCGTATCCCCATTGCTGAATCGCGTATACCGTTTGACGGTTATACTTCAGTGTACCTCCAATTTCAAACCAATGCAATGCTTTCCAGCTGGCATCACCAGCCAGACTATACAGTCCATATTCTTCCGTTACCGCCGCTGCTGCCTGCCCCGCCAGGGTAAACTTTTTCAGGAACACGGTATGCGCTGCAACAATGTTACGGCTGTTAAAATATATAAACGAGGTATCTGTTTGCCGGTTGTAAAACCGGGAATAGGTAACCATACTATTCATCATAATACCACGGTACCTATAAGTATGTGTAGCCGTTCCCGTTAGCATATAAAACAGCTGCTCCGAAAAATGCTTCTCATCCATTTTTATCAGCTGGGAGGTGGGCTGATAGCCAATGCTGACCACTGGCCAACGAGGTATCCGCATCGTTAACTGCACACTTTTGAAAACAGTATTACTTTCATAATTTGAAGGCATGTAAAAAGTGGCGTAATCATTCTTCCGGATAGCCGCTGCCAGCAACAGACGCTGATGAAAAAAGGGCTGCTCTGCCTGAACATTCCAGGCAATTTGCCGTGACCCGGTAGTATAAAAACTAAACGATTGAAAATCACTGCCCATCCACTTATACATACCCGTTACACGTGTATTGGAAAAATTGATTAACGTACTGAAGGAAGCGGTATAGGCTTCATTGGTATGCCCGGAGAAATCAAACATGCTGCTAAAATTATTGCTCCCATGTGATCTGCGGGCATTGTATGGCATCGATGACCGTGCCACCTCTCCCACCAGGAAAGTGTTAGCTCCCAGTTTCCATTGTGCTTCCAGCGCTATACCCATCAGACGATTATCCACCGGTTGACTGCTATCTGATGTAACAGCGTTATTGCCATACAACTGTTTTTTGCCCATGTAATATGTCAGGAAAACATGGTTCCCTTCTTTCATTCCAAAACCACCGCGGATCAGGGTAAGATATTGTGGTGCACGTTTCTCTTTCACGATAAAATTGCGGAATTGGTAATCTACTACTCCGGTGGCAAGCGCGAGATAATAAGAAGGATTATACTCCACCTGCACACCGGATATACTGATATTTCTGGCAGTAAGTTCCGAATAGTCAGCAATAGTTCTGCCGATACCAAAACTCCGTATAGCCAGCAGCGTACGAAACCCTTTTGGCAATACCGAATCCGGTAAATTCAGGCTCTCCAGTGCATCAGACAGCTCCCGGTTATTACGGCTATGTTGCAAAGCATCCAGTAAGGTGGCTTTTTGCCGGTTTGTTTTAAGCACCAACTGATTATAACGCTTATCCGCTACATTCAGTAATCGTTGCAGAGAATCTGTTTCTTTACTAAAATGTTCTTTTTCTGCAATCAGTTTTTTATACAATGAATCTCCCTGGCTACCCGGTTTAATCTTCCCTGCCAGTGAATCCATTTTGAACCGCAATGCCTGCTCCCTCGCTTCTATCAACCGCTGGATATAAGCGGCTTCGTCAAAAGAGTAGCGAATGCCGGCAATCCTCCCTTTCAAACTATCTGCATAGGCTTTCAGGGAGTCCAGCTCCCGGAGTTGCTTAAACTTTCCGGCACTCCAGCTCCTGGCATTTGCCAGCAACTGCTGTTTAAAATCAAGATTATTATAAGACAGCCTCGCACCTGTCAGATTCCGGAACAGCGATGAATTCCCGTTCTGGGTGCTGAAAGAAACCCTTAATGGATATTTGTTCCTGACGGTTATACTTAAATTTGTTTGCAAAGTATGCTGATGAATATCCCGCTCTGTATACGGCGTATCAATATTTGACTGGTAATAAAAATCGTACAGCACATTCCCATGCACCGCCAAAAAAGGTGTGCGTACCGGTGCAGGCGCAGGCATTACTTTCCTGACAGCTCTTACAGCAGTAATATCGGATGAATCCGGTCTGTTATATAGCATCACGGGAATCCTCAAAAGAGTTTTACATCCGCTATGAATATAGAAGTATCCGGTATCGGAAATATTCCTGTTTCCCAGCGACAATTGTTGTCCTGACACAGGCATACCGGCCATAAGAATGACAGTCAATAGTAAAACTAATTGTCTCAATGGAAAAAAATTAGAACATCAAATAGGGACACAATTCCACAGTGCCTGTATGTACAGACGCTGACAAAGGTTAACTAACACACGACTAATTGTATTAAATTTTCATGGTATAAAATTTAGGCTAAGGGTATACTACAATTTTTCTATTTACATCTTGGGGTAAAGATATAAAAAATAATTACAGGGGAAATGATTATAAAAAAACTTCTCTATTTTTTATTCTCTTGATAATATTATACAACTATTCCTTTCAACAATTTTCAACAAAAATGGATCATATCTTCTTAAAAGACATGATCCATCAGGAAATAATTTTCGTCAATTATACTAATACAACGGATTCTGCACCATCTTCGGATCCGTTTGCGTTTCTATATATGGAATCGGCCACAGATAATCCCTCCCTGCATTAAACGTCCGCACTTCTATCACGCGCATATCTGCTTTGTTGGACACCTGACTATAGTCCGCAATACCATTGGCATCAATAGCAGGCGCGTTGGCTAAAAGACCTCTCGGTACACGGCCATACAAAGGTCCTTTCATCACTTTCTCTGCTATTTTCCAACGACGTATATCGAACAAACGGAAGCCTTCATTCGCCAGTTCATACATCCGCTCTTTACGCACCGCGGAACGCAATGCTGCCTGTGTGGCTCCCACCGGAATCTCCGGCATGTTTACACCGACTCTTTGCCGCACATCGTTGATCGCTTTAAATGCTGATGCATCCAGTTCATTGGCTTCCATTTTTGCTTCGGTATAGGTGAGTAATACTTCTGCATATCTTATCAAGGTGATGCTCATAGTAGACATCCGCATATTGTCTTTATCTTTCAGATCAATGTATTTACGCCAGCAATAACCGCTGAAGGAAGCATATGCGTTGACAGCATCCTGGTTAACAATGCGGGTAGCCGGCGCAGTATTGTAGTTCCAACTCATCAGGCTATCTTTATGCGTTTCAAACTGGTAATTAAAAAAGATAGATCCCGGTAAAGCAATCGTATACCCTAATCTTGGATCACGGTTTTCAAAAGGCTTCTTAGGGTCATACAACGGCGATTTATCAATCGTAAGCCCATCGGTACATTCATAGCTGTCTACCAACGATTGAGAAGGTACTTTGTTGGAAGCTCCGCCGGCATTCCTGCATAAAAGCGGATAAGGCCCACCCCAGTTAAGTACGGGCAATTGGTATTGCAAAGCCAGGATAACTTCTCCGGAATTTTTATTATCATAAGAAAACAAGCGGGGGAAATTATCTTCCAGCTTATATACATTCAGGTCCATTACAGCTTTGGCGGCATCTGCTGCCACTTTCCATTTTTCATTATACAATGCCACTCTCGCTTTGATAGCCAGTGCGGCGCCTTTGGTTGCACGTCCTGATTCTGCAGCAGGATAGGTTTTAGGCAGCCAGGCAGCGGCGCTATCCAGTTCTTCAAAAATAAAATCCAGCACTACCTGTTTCTCACTACGGGGCAGCTGTGCTGTTTCTAAGGTAAGGGTATGTGTTACCAGTGGTACGCCACCGAATAAAGAAATCAATTGTTGATACATGTAGGCTCTGATGAAGCGGGTTTCGCCCATACTGCGTTTATACAATGCGGCATCTGTGAGTGGTTTTACTTTCTCTGCGTTGTCCAGTATATAATTACAGCGACCTATTACTTTATAAAAGTCGGTCCATAGCCCTTGCGTATAAGTGTTGTTGGCGTCATGATTGCCCGTACCTATTTTCTGCAGGTCGCTGGCATTGCGTTCATAGCCAATATCGGTGGCAGCATCCAGCATCAGGCTAACGGTGGGGCCTTCCAGCTGCCCGGGATCATAATCATCCATCGGTTTGTTCATGGCCCTGTATAAGCCGTTTACCGCCAATAACAATTCATCCTGACTTTTAAAGAAAGATGCATCAGAAGGACCTCCGAGCGGGCTTTTATCCAGGTAGTCTTTATTGCAGGCTTGTATGGCCAATAAAGAAATAGCGACGATGATATAACAAGTAAAATGCTTCTTCATGATGACGGTTTTAAAAATTTACATTAACACCAAAGCTGTACACCTTCATGACAGGATAATTATCCGCTACGCCAACAGCCGTTTCTACGTCATAACCCGGCCAGAATTTAGCAACGGTAAACAGGTTAGATCCGTTTACAAAAACGCGTACACTATTCAGCTTCGCTGATTTTGTCAGATGAGATGGCAACGTATATCCTATCTGCAGATTCTTCAAACGCAGATAGGCCGCGCTTTTCATCCAGAAGCTGGAAATCTGCTGGTTGTTGGTACCACCAAATACCAGTCGTGGGAAAGCTGCATTTGTATGTTCGGGTGTCCAGTAGTCCTTGAATCTTTCCTGTGCCGTACCGCCTACGGAGCTCACATAAAAAGGCATGATGCCCGCGCCGTAAATTAGTCCATCCACCTTACCTACGCCTTGCAGAAAAGCACCGAAGTCAATACCTTTCCAGGAAGCATTCAGACTAACACCATAAGTATAGCGCGGAATAGTATTTCCCATCACCACCTTATCATTTTCATTGATGATGCCATCACCGTTCTGGTCTTTGTATTTAATATCTCCCGGTGCAATAGTGCCGAATTGTGTAGCATGTTTGGCTACTTCATCTGCATTCTGAAAAAAGCCTTCTGCTTCCAATCCAAAAATAGCATTCACCGGATATCCTTCCCTGCTAACGGTTACAGCCGACTGATTGATACCGTGCATATCCACCACTTTATTTTTCACATCAGAAACATTCACGCCAATGTTGTATTTAAAGTCTTTGATGTTACCATCGTAGTTGATGCCCAGCTCCCAGCCTTTGTTACTTACTTTACCAGCATTCTGATAGGGGGCTTTGAGCCCGGTGATGAGGGGTATGTTCAGGAGCAGCAGGATATCTTTTGTTTTGCTGCTATAATAATCTGCTGTTATGGAGAGATGTGAAAACAAGGTAACATCCAGTCCTACATCACTCATCCCGGTGCTTTCCCAGGTGATATTTCTGTTTGCCAATGCGTCCATAGCGGCTGCATTTACAATTTGTCCGCCGATGGTATAAGAGCTAAGATTCACTACTGTAGCCGATGGATAATTACCTATGTTCTGATTACCCAGTTTACCCCAGGAGCCGCGGAGTTTTAGTTCGTTGATCGCAGGTTTCAGTGCCGCCATAAAAGCTTCTTCTGAAATGCGCCAGCCAGCGGATGCGGAAGGGAAAACGCCCCATTTGCGGCCTTCAGCAAAACGGGAAGATCCATCGTTACGGATATTTAATTCCAGCAGGTATCTTTCTTTATAGTTGTAATTGACCCTGCCAAAAAAAGAGCGTAAAGACCATTCTGCACCGGAACCACTATTCTTCATATTGCCGGCACCGCCCGCATCCAACACCGGATAATCAGGCAGGATATAGTTATCGCGGGATGCATTCAGTATATCCTGCCGATAGCTGTTTTGCTCCGCGCCACCCAATATTTTCACATCGTGCTTACCCCAGGTTTTGTGAAAGGTGAGCGTGCCCCGCATGTTATTATAAAACTCTCTTTGATTGGATACTTCCAGTAAACTTACCGTCGGATTTTTATTTGCCAGGCTCCCATCCGGATGATAGGTCTGCAATGCTTTTGTAAATTTGTTCGTATAGCTTTGCACGTATTTAGGTGCAATATTGAAAGAAGCTGTTAACCATTCTACCGGTTGATAGTTAATGGTGGTGTTCATGCTACCCCAGGGCGCACTTAACTTTTTCAATCCTCCTTCTTTGGCAGAAGCAGCCGGGTTGTTACCTACCCATCCCTCTCCGCGGGTACCATTGGAGTTAACAGCCAGCTGATTGGGCGAAATATTATTCATGTAAGCGAACAGTACATCTGCACCTGCCGATGGCTCTGTGGTCACAGGACTGATGTATTGCAGATCGAACTGCATGTTCAGCTTTTTAGAGAAAATGACATCTGTATTGGCACGGACCGTGAGGCGCTTAAATTCCGATTGTTCGATCAGTCCTTTCTGATCAAAGTAGCCTACAGACAACAGCATTTTTACTTTGTCCGTTCCGCCGTTCACCGTTAAAAAATGACTTTGTTGAAAACCGGAACCGGTTAATACTGCTTTCTGCCAGTCGGTGTTGGGAAGTGAGTCGGAGCTGCCGTTGCCCTGCTGCCGGTACTTTTGCAGTAATGCCTCTGAATACAAAGGGGTACGACCGGAATTCTTATAGGCTTCGTTGGTCAGCAACATATAATCCAGTGCGTTGGTGAGTGCGGGCAGGTTGGTGGCCTGTTGCCAGCCTACATAATTGTTGTAGTTGATAGAAAGCTTACTGCTTTTGCCACGTTTTGTTGTTACCAGGATAACGCCGTTGGCAGCCCTGGAACCATAGATAGAAGCAGATGCCGCATCTTTCAGTACAGTAACGGAAGCAATCACGTTAGGGTCAATGTTATTGATAGATCCTTCTACCCCATCCACGAGTACAAGCGGATCGGGATTTTTCAGCGTACCCCAGCCACGGATGCGGATAGTACCACCGTCGCCACCGGGTTTACCATTGCCCTGGGTAATGGTGACGCCGGGCATGGTGCCTTGTAAACCGGCAGAGGTTTGTCCTACAGGTCGGGCCGCCAGTGTTTCACCGGACACGGTGGCTACCGCACCAGTGAGATCTACTTTTTTCTGCGTGCTGTAACCTACCACCACTACTTCCACGAGTGATTTTGGTGTGGGCGATAACCGGATACGTAAATTGGTCTGATCTTTTACCGGTTCCTGTATAGTTTGATAACCGATACTGGAAATCGTGAGTACATCCTGATCACTGATGTTGTTAATGGTGAAATGTCCGTTCACATCGGTTTGTACGCCTTTTGAAGTGGACTTTACACCTACCGATACACCTGGCAATCCCATACCGGTACTATCGGTGATGGTGCCGGTAATGGTTTTATTGGATGCCTCCTTGCCGTTACCAGGTGAGGTTGACTTTGCGCCTGGTGTACTCCTTTTTATCACTACCGTTCCATATTTAATCAGATAGGTTAGTGGCAAATCTTTCAGGCATATTTTCAATGCTTCGTCCAGGGTTTTATTTTTGATTTCCACGCTGAGCGGTGGCGTATTTTCCAGCAACTTTTCATCACAGATGAACTGGTAACCGGTTTGTTTGCTGAGTATATCAAAAACTTTATCCAGCGGCATTTTGTTGGCTGACAATTTTACTGTCTGCGTTTGTGCGCTGGCGGATAAGGCGCCTGCCATCAGGAGCCAGATGCTCAGCTTCCTGACCAGCCATATTTTGAGTTTAGCCGGCACGCGGCTCCTCCTCCCGTGGGAGTGGGAAATGGTAAGCAGTTCCATACTATCTTTTGGTTGAGTTTAAAGTAAAGGATCGTTAAATATAAATGCGGGTGCTAAACGTGGAAAAGCATTATTTCATCGTTGCCGGCATCACGGTAATTTTATTACCGTTAGTACTGAAATGCACCATACCGGTTTGTTCCAGCAGTTCGAGCAGCTGGGCAGCATTTTCTTTACGGGTCATACTACCATAAAGTTTAATGCCGGATAAATCTCCTTTGTATTCGATATCCACATCGTACCATCTGGCAATTTGCCGCATAATCATACTGATATCTGTTTTACGGAATCTGAATTCTCCTTCTTTCCAGGCCATTACGTCTTCTATATCGGGCTTGCTGATCATAAACGTGGTGCCGGCATCGTTGATGCTGGCTTGTTGCCCGGGTTGTATCAATGAGGTAGCATTGCCCTGCGATACACTCACCGCGCCTTCCACCAGGGTGGTTTTTACGCGGCCTTCATCGGGATAAGCCATTACGTTGAAGTGGGTACCCAATACGTTTACCTGCATGCCACGGGTGCGTACAATAAAAGGCTTGTCGGCATTTTTGGCCACTTCAAAATAAGCTTCCCCTGTTAAGGTCACGGTTCTGTCGTTGCCGGTAAATGCCACCGGGAATCTCAGGGAGGAAGCGGCATTCAGCCATACCTGGCTGCCATCCGGCAGTACTACCTGGTACTGTCCCCCTCTTGGGGTGCTGATAGTATTATACTGCGGGGCAGCATTCGCATCTCCCTGGTTGGCGGTGTAAGCCAAACGGCCGCTGTCCAGTTTAATGATACGTGTGTTGCCCTGACTTCCCAGTGCTCCGTCACGAGCGCTGTCTAATACAATGGTGCTGCCATCTGCCAGGGTAAGTACGGCTTTGTTACCACCCGGAATAATAGCGCGCGTTGTGTTACCAGCCACTACTGCCACCCGATGCGCAGACCGATACCACCAGGAAAACCCTGTTCCCAGCATGATCAGCAATACCGCTGCTGCAGCCAGTTTATACAGGATATGGATGTTGGAAGATGAGGAAACAACAGAAGATGTATCGATGGCAGCGTGCTCATTTATCATGGCTTCCCGCTGTTCTGCTTCCTTCATCACATCATGGAAAGCCTGTTGCAAATCCACATCATGTTTTTCCGTATAACGATCTTCCGCCAGGATAGCGGCAATCATTTCGCCCAGTACCTGTTCGTTGTCATTCCCCTGCACCTGTACCTGCAGCCGTTGCAGCTCCTCCGGAGTGATGCGATCGCCCAGGTACTTTTCCAATAATGCTTTTAATTCCTCATTTGACATAAAACCGGATGAAATATCAGCACACTCTCATGAAGGGCTGCTATTATAAAGACGAAAAAAATAATGAGCGGAATCCCTGGCAGACAAACTTTTTACTGCCAAAAAAATAATAGCAGCCATATACCTGTTAAATGACCTGCTTTGGCAGCCAGGTGTTTCCTGATCGCTACAATAGACCGGGCAATATAGTTTTTGGAAGTAACGCGGGAAATATTCATCTGCCGGGCAATTTCATCGTGCGACATGCCCTGGAAGCGGCTCAACCGGAAGGCCTGTTGCATTTGCGTTGGCAACCGGTTGATCGCTGCATTCAGCTGTATTTCTACATCTTTGAATTCCAGTTTATCCTGCGCGGAAGGGAGATCTGATTCCATATATACATCGTAGCCGTTTTCCTGCACCGTAGGCAACACACGTTTCCTGAATTCATCCAGGATCATGTTTTTAGACATGGTATACAAAAAAGCGTCAAAGCGGTTGACTGCCGTTAACCGTTCCCGGCTCATCCAGACCTTGATAAATATTTCCTGTGTAAGATCTTCTGCCTTTGCCGCCGACTTCACAAATTGCAGGGTATTGGCATACATCTTCTCCCAATAACGGTCAAATAACAGCTGGAAGGCCTGTTGGTCTCCCGCAGCCACGCGCTGCAACAGCTCTTTTTCATTATGTAAGCTATCTTTCAGCAAGGAAGGTCATGGAATTTAATACAAAATAACAATTTTGTGGAATTACACGGTATATACTACGTTACTGCTAAAGACGATAAAAAGAATCGCCCGAATCCTTCCGCGATATTATTTTTTTTTAAAAGATTTTATCTCGGTATAAATAGTACCGCATCTGCCACCACTATACCGTCTGTTTTGTGGTTATCAATTTCCACGTAGGCGCCGGTGCCGGCTTTTAATTCATAACTACCCAAACTTACCCATTCTCCGGAAGTTTGCCCTAATACCTTCACTGTTTGCGCAGCTATCAGTTTCTCGGCAGTACGCTTCCCATCATTGATTTTCACATGCACATTACCATCCATACCAGGCAACCGCGGAACATAGGTGTATACTTCGTATTTGCCTGCTTTCTTCACTTCCGGCGTAAAGCGTACTGATTTGGCGGTGGCGCCTTTGCTGTCGTCTGTCAGCAAAGAAGGACCATAACCGCCGTGGATAGCCGTTTTCCATTCGCCCGTAATAGTTACATGGGCGGCATCATTATCATCTACCAAAATCTCCACCGGACTATTATCCACCAAAGGATTGGTGAGCAACAGCTGCTGTACTTTCTTTACATCCGTTTCCTGTACCGAAGTTTTATTATCGATGGCTACTGCTGCTGCTGTTGCTGCCGATTGGCCCAACACCATAAATACCGGCTCCATACGAATGGATCCATACGCAATGTGCGTAGCCGACAAACAAACAGGTACCAGCACATTACGGGCATCGCCGGCTTTTGGAATAATCGAGCGGTAGGAAACCGGGTAAGGACTCAATCCGCCAATTTCTACATCTCCTTCATTCTTCACCATACCGTTTACGACTATACGCTGGCAATTGTGAGAATCCATATTATAAGCTGCCATGCCTACTCCATCCGTAACTACTTCCCGTCTTTCACAATTGGCCTGTGTCATCACGTAGTCGCCTATCATCCGCCTTACTTCTCTCACATACATTTGAGGAGACCAATGGCCATTATCTTTGTATTCGTCTTTAGGATAGCCCCAGGTCAGCATTTCAGTCCGCAGATGAGCAGGTACCCGCTCATCATGTCCTATAAAGTACAGTAAGCCTTTGGTATAGATTTCATGGTCATGGATGATTTTTTTCCGCGTAGCATAATCCGCGTCCGGATAGTCATAGTTCATCCCAATCATATCCGTGGAAAAAGCGCCTTTGTTATTGATATCTGTTTTGCCGTTGGGCATCAGGTCCAGCTTTAGCATGGGCGACAGATTTTTCGGCTTTGTATTTTCCAGCAGGCGGAGCAATAATTCGTATTTAGTCGGATCGTATCCTTCGGGCGCCGTAATCGGAATCCGGTTAGCCGGCTGATTAGTCAAACAGATCCTGAAATTATAAGCCTGTACAAATTTATCGCCGGCGCCATGATCTGCCAGGGTGCCGCTGGCAATTCCCCAGAGCAGGCCGCTTTCCGGTTTACCTGGTATTTTGTACGGGTCTATACCATCCGGGAACTGGTGTATTTCTCTCAACTGTACGCCGTTATAGGTTTCATTGTACTGGCTGTTGGCTTCGCGGCCTACTGTATAGGCAATACCCGCTTTCGCCATCAGATCGCCTTCATAGGAACAGTCGATGAACATTTTGGCTTTCACCACGCGGGTGTCTGCACCATTCACCACAATTTCCGTGATATAGCCATTCTCCTTTTTAGCGCTGCTGATGGCATATTCATAGAGTACCGGTACATTGGCTGTTTTAATATATTGCTGAAACACATTTTCGGCCACGCCGGGCTCAAAAATCCATTGTTCCAGTTTTCCATAGTGCTGTCCCATCCGGCGATAGAAGTCGCGGGATAAGCCGGTAATGGCATATTTATTACCAATATCTGTATAGCCCAATCCACCGGAGGTGAGTCCGCCCAGGTGCTTGTCGGGCGACACCAGTATCACGGTTTTGTGTAATTGCTTTGCTGTATAGGCAGCGATTACACCGGCAGAAGTGCCGCCATATACGCAGATATCTACTTCCACAGGCGCGGCAGCATAGCATAGATTACCCGCAGGTAAGAGGCAACAGGCCCCCAGGAGAACGTGCTTATATCGCCCGAGGAGGGCGGAAATGATGTTCGTCTTCATACGCAGAATGTAAATAATGACCATTTAGGAGGTCTTATGTTATAAAGACGAAAAAACAGGTAACAGGAATTCGTTGTGCAAAAAATAAATTTTACATCGGATAATTCCAGGCCGCCGGCGTATGGAACTTTATAACGGGTTAAGTATCTTTGTGCCCTTCAACAACGCAGATACCGCAACAATTAACGAATAAAAGATTTTAATATGACAGCAACATCTATACTGCTAGACGGGAAAGCTTTATCCAAAGAAATGGAGGCTGATTTAAAGGTAAGGGTAGAGAAAATCATCGCACAAACAGGTGTAGTACCGGTATTGGCTACTATACTGGTAGGCAATGATCCTTCTTCAGAAGTATATGTAAAAATGAAAGGTAACGCCTGCGAGCGCGTGAGCATGAAGTCACTGCGGGTACATTTGCCGGAAGAAACAACAACAGCGGAATTGTTAGCGGAAATTGAAAAATTAAATAATGATGATCAGATCTGCGGTATTCTGCTACAGCATCCTGTTCCTCACCAGATCGATGAAAGGGCCTGCTTCGACAAAATTGCCATCCATAAAGATGTGGATGGAGTTACCTGCCTGGGTTTTGGCCGCATGTCCATGGGCGAACCCGCTTATGGCAGCGCTACACCAGCTGGTATCATGGAACTGCTGAAGCATTACAAACTGCCTATTGCCGGCAAACATGCGGTAGTAGTAGGTCGTAGTCCTATTCTTGGTAAACCGGTAGCCATGATGCTGCTGAATGAAAATGCCACCGTAACCATTTGCCACTCCAAAACCAACAACTTAGCAGAGCTGATCAAACAGGCCGACATAGTAGTTGGCGCCGTAGGCAGACCTGAATTTATTAAAGCAGAATGGATAAAAGATGGCGCTATTGTAGTAGATGCCGGCTATCATAAAGGCGGACTCGGTGATGTGGAAATCAATAAAGTAAAAGATCGTGCCGCTGCTTATACCCCGGTACCTGGTGGCGTTGGTCCGATGACCATTGCCACCTTAATAGCGCAGACGGTAGCATCTGCCGAAAAGAAAATAACCGCATAATAAAATATGGATAGTAAAGTAAAAGGTGTTACTGTATAGTGACACCTTTTACTTTTTACCCATTACCTCTTTATAAATCTCATCGAAAGATTTTCCTTTATGCCCCTGAAATAAAGCGGAGAACTTCATTTCCGTTTCTTTTAATAACTGTATACATAAGCGTTTATCGTCCTGCCCCATTTCAGCCAGCATCATCTTTGCCAGCTTCCCGATGCGTTCCTGGCAAATAGTAATTACCTTTTCACCCTGGGCTGTCAACTCCAGCCGTTTCGAACGTTTGTCAGTTTTATCGTTGATTTCTTTCAGAAAACCTTTTGCTTTCAAGCGGTTCAACATATCCGTTCCACTGGACACCTCCAGCAGACAGGCATAGATCACTTCCGATTTTTTCGGATGCTTATGTTGCTGGATCGTTAGCAACAATCCAAATTCTTCCATCTGGGTAACGCCCGTATTTTCAAAAGCCGCATGTGCATAGGTCATGTTCAACTTATTGATTCTGCCGATTATCCGCAGCAGGAGTCCGTCTGTATGAGGCACCACGCCACCTGCCAGTGCAGCTGTGCTGTTGCTTTCCCTGGTATGAATCAGCTGATACCGGCAAAAGTCTTCAATACTGGCGCCCGGATGCCGCTCTGTAAATTCACCCCATCGGTTAATCAGCTCAATTGTTTTCTGCATCAGTTATTTCGTTTTCGTAGTAAAAGTAAAAAAAAGATGAGCGATACGTATCAATTATTACGTTTTCGTATTACATTTGCTGTAATAAACAATGTTTACGTAATAAAAAACGATAACTATGCTTTCTCCCTATCTTCTTCCAGCGGCTTTAGTATGCCACATCGCAGGACTGGTCATGATGGCTGGCACTACTTTATCTGACTTCATTGCTTTCAAACAGTTTTGGAAACATTATCCTGGTAACCCGCTCAGCACACAGGGCTTACAGCAAACCATGTCTAAATTCCCGATGATCATGGGACTCGGTGTCGGTTTGCTGATTTTGTCCGGTGTAGCCATGATGGCGCTTACCCAGGGAGCGTTTGCAGAGATGCGCTGGTTCCAGGTAAAACTGGCCGTAGTCATTATACTGATATTAAACGGATTGTTGGTGGGCAGAAAACACGGCGTACAATTACACCGGCTGCTAACCGTTGCAGATGGCCATATGAGTAATGAGCTGCAACAGCTGAAGGTGAACCTGCGCCGCTTTCATATCATGCAGTTAACACTGTTTGGCGTCATCATCATTTTAAGTGTATTCAGGTTTAACTGAGGCGAACGTGGCTGTCTTCTCATACGGCAGCCACTTTTTGACAGTCGGATTATTGTCGCTTTCGACCCGCTATATTGGCGTGTTAGCACCCGATACAAACCAATATATCCCGTTAAGTTTGTAGTAGACAAAACGATCCGCTATGAAAGCACAATTAATCAGTGAGATAGACCTCACCGGCAGCACCCTATTACGGTTACTTTCTTCTTTTACAGAAGCACAATTAAATGCAATTCCCTTTGAAGGCAGCTGGACCGCCGGACAGGTAGCAGAGCATATATGGAAGGCGGGAGACTGCAGCCTGCTCTATGGTCCTGCCACACCAACAGATCGCGCACCCGATGAGAAGGTAGATGCAATCAAGGCCATGTTTTTAAACTTCAGCATTAAAATGACATCGCCTGACATGATTCGCCCGGGCAATGATTATCTTACTAAAGAAGTGATACTCGGCAACATTCAACAGATATGGGAAAAGCTGACCACTGCCGCGCATACACTCCAGTTACAGGAAGAATGTAACAGTTTTGAGGTACCTGGCTTCGGACCTTTTACCAGGTTGGAATGGATACAGTTTATCAACATTCATACACAACGACATATACATCAGCTGCAAAACATACAGGCACATTTGATAAGCGCACAACTACACGCGTAGCCCGATCTTCATTCGCTCTATTTGCCGCCGGTGACGCAAAATGTGTACTATGGCATGTTCCATCAGTTGCTCGATGTCGTATAACTGCCCCCAGTTGGTAAATATTTTCTTTGCATTATCGGGTTGTTCCAGCTCATCGTCTTTAATGTCTTTGAATACTTCGGTGGTAAACCGGAAGGCATCTCTCAAATCATTTATATAATCACCGGCGACAGGGCGCAATTTCTTATCCGGCTTCTCATACGTATGCCCCTTGAAACGGTGGATATAACCTGCATAGGAATACATGGAACCAGCCACGTGCGCTAACACGGTTTGAATGGACCGGCAATCAGGATTGAGGGTAAGTGGATCAGCAATAGCCACCAACGCAGTATCAGGAATACCTGTAATGCATACCACCAGTTCAGCTACCGCTCTTTCATATTCGTCCAGTAAGGCGCCAATGGCGCCCTGTCTATATACTTTATCCATTTTATAACTCCCCGGTAAAAGAGGAGCGATAAAATTAATGCTTTCCTATTTAAAATTGATGCCAAGGCCAATCTGTGCCTGTTGTGTTTTCCACTGATAGCGGTCATCGATATTATTTACATCTGACAATCCCAATACATAGCGTGCATATACGTGTAATATATCAAACGTTAAAGTGGCGCCGGCAGCCACTCCCAGGTCACTGCGTTTAAAAGCAGCCCGGTTATAGGTGAGCAGATTTTCATTGGCATAAAATAAATAACTGTATTCCGGACCTGCATTTACGGTGATCATTTTGTTGACATTGTAACGCAGCAATACCGGCAGGGTAAGGTAACTTAACTTAATGCTTTTGTTGGCACCATCATTACTCGAGTGAATATAACGGGAACTGAAATCATCGCCGCGTTTTGGGGACGCCTGTGAAAACAATAACTCCGGCTGAATGCCCCATTTCTTTGTAAAATCATAACTCGCAAAAACACCGATTCTTCCGCCTAAGGTATAATTCGATTTTATCCCCTCTCCGTTTAGCTTGAACATATTCAGATCAGCCTTTAATCCGTAGTGCAATTGTTGTGCGTTCACTACGGAAACAACAGCGCATAGGATAGCCACCACCAATATTCGTTTTTTCATAGTTGATCAATTTAACCATAAAGAAACGAATTGATCAGATGCGTATTGCAGCGGCATTGCCACTAATAGATGATCCTCCTGTTTTTCACTATCATGCGCGGAATTTCCTCGGCCAATCAGATACGGTCAGAGGCTCAGATTTACTTTTTGCCCGGTTTTAGTCGCTTTATAAATAGCGTCAATGATCTTTAAGTCCTTCACGGCCTCCTCTCCGTTCACGGGTACAACCGGCTGTTTTCCTTCCAGAAGGATGCCTGCCATTTCTTCCATCTGCACGGTTTGATGGGTCACATGCGGCTGTGTTAACTCGCCCTTACTGGTACGGCCTTTAATGGGTCCATAGCCGGTGGATGGCCATAATTCAGCAAATCCTTTTTCACCGTTTAAGAAAAAGCGGTCCAGGTTATTCATGTTATACGTAGATAAACAGGAGGCCACTGCCCCACCCGGGAAGCCGAGCTGGAACTGTATGGTTTCATCCACACCTGTTTTAAATTTCACCGGGTCTGTTTTTGTTTCCTGTGCCGTCACCCATACCGGATCTTCTCCTACCATATAACGGGAACCGTTGATCGCATAGATCCCGATGTCCATCATAGATCCACCACCAGCCAGTTGTTTATTTAAACGCCACTGTGCAGGATCACCGATTTTAAAACCACATTGTCCCTGGAAAAACAGGATCTTACCCAATTCACCTGCATTTCTCATACGGATGATCTCCAGTGTTTTTGGCTCAAAATGCATGCGGTATCCTACCAATAGCTGCACATTTGCCTTTTTGCAGGCATCCACCATTTCCTGCCCTTCCCGCGCATTCACCGCCATAGGCTTTTCACAGATCACATGTTTACCGGCAGCGGCTACACGTATTACCTGGTCATGATGCAGCCCGTTAGGGGTGGTGATATACACCACATCAATGTCCTTGTTATCTTTTATCTGGTCAAAGTTGTCGTAGTTATAACAGTTCTTTTCCGGAATAGCGAAGCGGCTCTGCCAGTCTTTAATTTTAGCAGGGGTGCCACTGATCACTCCTACCAGTTTAGCTTTTACGCAAGCGCGCATCGCTTCTGCCACACGGTTGCCATAGCCACCTAACCCCATGATGGCCACCCTTAAAACGGGGCCATCGTAGTGATTCATGCGCGCAGCCCACCCGGTCAGCGGCATTAACGGCATTACCATAGCAGTAGCAGCAATTTTTTGCAGAAAGTCACGACGTGAGTTCATAACGGGAATATTTTGGGTTTCATGTATGGATTAATGATACAAAAAATATCCAGCATTTTTATGCGCGGAGGTAGCTAAAATATAACGAAACGGGTATACGAAAATGAGGCGGGGGAATAACGGGGGCAACAAACGGGGGCATCTCCTGGACTGAGGGCAGGGCCGCTATAGGCGGCACCTGCCTTCCGGATATAATCAACAACTTAATCCTTTACATCATACAAAATGACAAACTCTACTCTTCTGTTCTTTGCCTTGCCGGCTTCGGTGTCATTGGTCGCCACCGGGTCGCGGTCAGACAGGCCCCAGGTAAACATGCGGTCATTGCTCACATTATAACTGTTGAGCAATTTTTTAGCTCCGGCAGCACGTCTTTCAGATAAATCGCGGTTATAGGTAACGGCCCCTGTATTATCGGTATGACCAGTAATCAGAATTTTTGTTTTGTTGTACTTGTTCAGCACTTCCGCAAAATGTCCGAATGTTGGCTTTACGCTTTCATTTACCTGGTCGGATGCCGTGGCAAAAAGAACGTTATTGGGGAAGATCACTTTCAGACTGTCTTTGATGATACTTACTTCGGCCTCGTTCAATACATTTTTCAGCTCTTCATATTGCTTGTTCATATATACATGCTGACTGCTGCTTTTCTTTGAAGCAGCACAGGAAGCCATAAAAGCAACGGCTACGATAGCCAGCAGGTAATAACGTGAGGTCAAGAACATTCTTTTCATTATCAGGTGTGTTAGGCCACAAAGGTATGTAAAATAGCCATTATCAAGCTGTTGCACCGATAATCTATAATATTCATAAAATCATATATGCGTTAATGTTATAACTCCTCCCAGGGTATCTGCGTGTATGCTTCCTGCAGGATATCGAAAACAGCTACCTCCACAGGAAACATCCTATTCTCTATTTGGCGTATAGGCTGGGCAGCAGTAATGGAATTCATGGCAAAGGCAGTAGTAAAACTATCGAGTTCATGGATGGATATATGCTTTACCGTTACCGGTATCTTTAAACGCTTCAATCCCATCATGATCAGCTGCAACATAATGCCGGGCAACGCCGGCGCCGCAGGAAAAACAAATCCGGTACCATCATAGAAGCCGATGTTCCAGACAGATCCTTCTGATATTTCACCGGATGCCGTGGTATACAGCACATCATCATAGCCACTCAACAATGCCTGTCTTTTGTAATGAAGCAGCCCTATGGAGATGCCCGCATGCTTGAGGTGCGGCAGGAAACGCTCGTACACCGCGGTTCCCACCGCCAGGGGAGTAACATTCATTTCCAGGGGGGCCGACCGGATGATCAGCACCTGCAAATCATCCCGGGAGATGGCGCCCGGATTGGCGGCTGATGAAAAAATATGTACCCGCAGGGAACAGGAGCCCCCTGCAACGCTCGTCCTGATAAATGAAAGCAGTTTTTCCGGTGGTACACTCACACCAAAAAGAGCGATAGACGATGCTTCCAGGCGCGCTACATGCGGATGCAGCCCTTTTACTTTTCCGTTGCGGACCTGCATGGCAGTAAAATGACCGGCATTCAATGTGGCCAGTTTAGGAAGATCGGCTAATGTCACCGGAGCGCCATTTAATGCCTGTTCATAAATCATTTCTGTTGACATCTATTACTTTTATTTCTTTGCCACTCAAGGCTAAGGTGTATGTATTTTTTAGAAAAGATAGGGAAATATCATTTCTTTGAGACCTTTCGATCTTAAACAGCAGGAGCAAAAAACAGGTATTCCTTCGTTAACAGACGCAGGGGCTGTATATATATTGGCAGATTTTAATGGTGAACAATTCATGAAAAAATTACTTCTACTAGTTCTTTTAGCCTTTTCGGGCGCCGCATCTTTTGCGCAGGAGGCATCGCAAAAATCCAAAGTTTTCTGGCAGGAAAATTTCAAAACCGCGGAACTCCCCGCCGGATGGAAAAATGTGGATTCCAGCAAACGGGATCTAAACTGGATCGTTACAGATCAACCCTACCCTGGCTCCTATCAATACCAACAACAGGCACCACCCATTGCATCTAAAAGCCGCGGCCATCACCTACAATTTCAGGCAGGCTATTTTGTGGATGAAGATCAACCTTCCTGGGTGAAGAAAAAGGTATATCCGGATACCTGGATACAAACCAGCAGTATTAACTGTGCCAATAAATCATCTGTTATCCTTCGCTTCCAGCACACATTCCGGTACAACAGCGAATTTGCTGCACCGGGAGCAGCCTTGCTCGTGGGCGTAAGCACAGACGGTATCAAATGGACCGACTACAATGTGATGAATAATGTACCGCCGGCCAATGATATGTTTATACCTATTAACCAGGAAATTAACATCACAGCCATCGCGGCTAATCAACCGAAAGTATATATCCGTTTCTACTGGAAAGGATTTTACAGCTGGTACTGGATGATAGATGACATTGAACTGGCAGAAGCTTATAGAAAAGACCTCGCGATTACCCGCCTGGTATCACACAATGAAGAGAAGAATACATTTACTACCGCAGATGAACTGGCTGTTACGGTAAAAAACACCGGCATCGAAACATTAAAATCTGCTTTTAAAATAAGTTGCAAAATCGATCAGCAAAAAGAGATAGAGGCAGCAGTGCCCGGCAATAAAAAGGGGCTGGCACCGGGACAGGAAATGACAGTGAAATTTCCGCCAACAGATCTAACCGACCGCACCTTGCATGCACTTGCATTCACGCTTCACTATGATGGAGATGAGCATGCGTTCAATGATACACTGCGCGCCCGGGTGAATGCCAAAGAATCACACGTTGGCAACTTAACCGATTTCAAAGGAGCAGGCAATGAGTTTAATATCAAATCCGGCTTATCGGCCTTTAAACTGATTTTTTATACCGATGATATCTTCCGCATCTGGATGGCGCCGGATGGTGAGTTCAGCAATCCTGCCGGCAATGATATTGTGGTGGATTACACACCGAAGCCATCAACAGTAACAGCTACGGATAAAGGAAGTTATTACCAGGTAAAAAGTAAAGACTGTATCGTTCGTGTATATAAACAACCATTGCGGTTTGCGATGTATGATATCACAGATACCCGGGTGATCTGGGAAGAATCTGCGCCGATGTCGTTCGGATCCAGCACCACGCAAACCATGCGCCGGCAGCCCGATGAATACTTTTATGGAGGCGGCATGCAGAATGGCTACTTCTCGCACCGCGGACAGGAGGTATTAATTGAAAAGGGTAATGGATGGGATAACGGCGGCAGACCTAACCCCGCCCCGTTCTATATGTCTACCGCCGGATATGGCGCTTTTAGAAATACCTTTGATGTAGGCCGTTATTCTTTCAAAGAAGAGTTACAGTTTGCACATAATGAAAATCGTTTTGACTGCTTCTATTTTTATGGTCCTGCTTTAAAACAAATCCTCAACGGCTATACGCAGATAACAGGCCGGCCTTTCTTAATGCCACGCTGGGCGCTGAGTTTAGGTGATGCCAATTGTTATAATCGTGGTGGCAGTGGTACTGATTCAAAAGCGTATAAAGGTACCGGTACTACCGGCACCACCCCGGATGTGATTAAACTGGTGGCTGATAAATATGTTGAAAACGATATGCCCCGTGGCTGGATATTGCCTAATGATGGATACGGATGTGGTTATACGAAATTAGATTCTACCATTACAGAATTGCATAAACGCGGCTTCTATACCGGCTTATGGACAGAAAATGGTGTTGACAAAATCGCACGTGAAGTAGGTACCTATGGTTCCCGCCTCGCAAAGCTGGACGTAGCCTGGGTAGGTCCCGGCTATAAATTTGCATTGGATGGCTGTAAAGCGGCCTATGAAGGTATTGAAAACAACAGCAATGCCAGGGGATATATCTGGAGCGTAATGGGTTGGGCTGGTACGCAGCGGTATTCCACTGTCTGGTCCGGCGATCAGTCCGGCAACTGGGAATATATCCGCTTCCACATCCCCACCATTATCGGAGCGGGTCTTTCTGCACAGAACGCCGCTACCGGCGATGTAGATGGTATCTTCCGCGGCAGTGACTCTACCTATGTACGCGACCTCCAATGGAAATGCTTCACACCGGTGTTTATGGTGATGAGTGGCTGGGCAAAGAAAAACAAACAACCTTATCTGCAGGGAGAATCCAATACGGCCATCAACAGAAAATACCTGCAGCTGAAGATGAGAATGACACCATATATGTATACCCTGTGTGCGGAAGCACATGAAACAGGGGTACCTGCTTCCAGGGCTATGGTATTGGAGTTTCCGGAAGATGAGATATGCAAGGGTACCCAAACGGAATATCAGTTCATGAACGGGCCTTCCCTGCTGGTAGCACCCGTATATAAAAGTGAAGGGAAAAGAGATAGTATCTATTTACCACAGGGTACCTGGTTTGACTACTGGGATGGCACTGCGTATACCGGCGCTACTGTTATCAATAATTACACTGCGGGACTGGAGAAATTACCGTTATTCGTAAAACAAGGCGCCATTATCCCGATGTACCCACTCATGAATTTTGATGGGGAAAAGAAAACGGATACGCTGACACTCGATATCTATCCTTTTCACAAATCATCTTTTGATCTGTATGAAGATGACGGGCTGACACGCGACTACAAAACCGGGGCTTTCGCTAAAACATTAATTGAAGTGGACGCTACCAAAGGAGTGCAGGTGAAGATCAACGCAGCAAGAGGTGAATTTGAAGGCCGTCATCAACAAAGGATCTATTTGCTGGAGATACACCAGCCGGCTAAACCTAAAAAGGTAACAGTCGGTGGCCAGTCGTTGAAAATATATACAGACCAGTCATCGTTCGACAAAGCGGCTACCGGCTGCTATTTCAGCGCAACGGAGAAAAAAGGCACCCTGCATATTAAAACAAACTGGTTAAGCACTGCTACCACACAGGAAGTGAACGTGTTATAATTAC
Source organism: Chitinophaga sp. RAB17 (assembly GCF_052114225.1). Classification (NCBI taxonomy): domain Bacteria; kingdom Pseudomonadati; phylum Bacteroidota; class Chitinophagia; order Chitinophagales; family Chitinophagaceae; genus Chitinophaga; species Chitinophaga sp. RAB17. The sequence goes on from NZ_JBFREI010000003.1 coordinate 419,833, forward strand.
AAATTGGGAATTACGAATTACGGATTTGTGAGAAGATAGTAAACGCGAAAGTCAATACTCGCTTACTTCTTCCTGCAAATCCGTAATTCGTAATTCCCAATTCGTAATTCCTACTGGGTAAAATCATATATTTAACCCTGTTAAACACCAAAAACGATGAAAGGACTAATTCTGTCATTAGGTGCACCCAATGATACCGCCGGCAACCTCAGTCCCATAGCCCTGGACAGGTTAAATGCCGTACTGCAGATTTTCCGCTACAACCCTCAATTCCTCATTGCATGCACTGGCGGCAAAGGACCCCATTTCAATGAAACGGAACATCCACATTATCATTATTCGCAGTGTTATCTGCAAGCCCATGGAATTCCGGCGTCCGCACTGACGAACCCGGTAAATTCCGCCAGTACAATAGATGATTTCGTGCAGGCAAGGGCGTTAATATATACCATGGCGCCGGATATATTGTGGGTAGTTACTTCCGACTTTCACGTACCCCGGGCAAAGATAGTCCAGGCACAAAAAGTCAACTATCCCAACACCATTTTCTGGGGAGCACCTTCTTCCATGACGGCGGAAGAGCTGGAAGTATTACTTGCGCATGAACAGAAAGCGATGGCTGCTTTATCAATGTAATGCTATGCTCATTGCTGCCAACAAGAAAGCAATTAATTACTATCTTGTACTGCTATGAATACCATTCCACTGATACAAAGCATACTGGGACTGCTGGCAGGCATTGCCCTGATTGTATTGCTCACTGCCCGTTTCAGGGTACATGCCTTCTTCGCGCTATTACTGGCCAGCATACTTACCGGCGGTATCTTAGGACTGCCTGTCACTGAAATAATCGGTAGTATTAAAACGGGCATTGGTAACATCATCGGTTCATTAGGATTACTGATTATTCTCGGCACTACGCTGGGATTAATACTGGAACATAGCGGCAGCACTACCGTGCTCGCCAATTACGTATTACGCCGCACCGGCACGGGACGCTCTGCCATGGCGATGAACATCATCGGCTACCTGGTAGGCATGCCCATTTTCTGCGATTCAGGATTTATTGTACTCAGTGGATTGAACAAAGCCTTAGCCAGGCGTTCCGGCATTCCGATGATCGTCATGGCTTCTTCGCTGGCTACCGGTCTGTATGCCGTGCATTGCCTGATGCCGCCGCATCCGGGCATCACTGCGGCTACCGGCACTATTCATGCCGAAACAGGAAAGGTGATGTTATACGGATTACTTATTGCCATTCCTGCTGCAGCCAGTGGTTATTTTTGGTCGGTATTTGCCGGACGCCGGATAGCCGTTACCGTTAGCAACGATCAGGTTGCCACTGAAACAATCGCGAAAGGCCCTTCTGTCCTTATGTCCATCTTACCGGTGGCTATTCCTATTCTGCTCATTGCCATCCGTTCTCTCAGCAGCCTGGAAGTAACACATCCTTCCCCGTTTCTGCAACTCATCTCCATACTGGGTATCCCGGAAGTGGCGCTCAGCACAGGTATCCTGCTGGCGCTGACGCAACTGAAAAGTAATATGAGCACTATCCTGCAGGAAGGTGCAGAAAAAGCAGCCGGCATACTGATTATCATTGGTGGCGGCGGCGCATTTGGCGCCATTCTCGCCAAAGCAGATATCGGCAGTCATATTGCACAGAATCAATCCATTGCTGCCATGGGGCTGCTACTGCCTTTCCTGGTCACCACCCTGTTAAAAACAGCCCAGGGTTCTTCTACTGTAGCAGTCATTGCCGCAGCTGCCATCATGCAGCCACTGTTACCTGTGATGGGGCTCGACTCCGCAAATGGACGTATCATCTGCGTGCTGGCGATGGGCGCAGGTTCTATGATGATATCACATACCAATGATGCCTACTTCTGGGTGATTTCAAAATTCTCCGGCCTGGAAATTAAAGAGATGCTGCGTGTGTACAGCACCGGGAGTATTGTTATGGGTATTATATCGGTGACATGTGTTTATTTGTTATCTCTACTGCTTCCCGCGTTATAACAAATAGTTAGCAGTTCAAACTAACTCCGGACTATGAAACCGGTTGCATAGAAAAATAATTCACCGTTGTTCTTTTTCCACACTAAATTCCTACATTTAGGTCGCTACGCGAAGCACTTTTACGACCTGTAATTTTGTATACCCAAAGGGTATACAACAGACTATCCGATCCTATTTCAGTTATTAGCAAACCCTCAAATCATTAAAGGCTATGGCCCCACAGTCATCTATCCATGAATGCTGGAATGATTTATCACAAAGCAGAAACGACTGGAACAAAATTGTCAATGCTTTATTAAGTCCTATCAGCAACAAGATTATTGAATCATTATCTCTTAAAGCAAATACATCTGCCTTACTGGATGTTGCTACCGGCACAGGAGAACCGGGTTTAACCATCGCTGAAAAGTTTCCCGGCATCACTGTCACCGGCATCGATCTCTCTGACAAAATGTTGGAGTATGCCCGGGAAAATGCACGACAGCGCAATATCCCCAATTACATGACCTGTTGTTGCAATGCCATGGAATTACCTTTTGGCGACCAGGCATTTGATGCGGTATTATGCCGCAATGGCGTCATGTTCTTTAATAACATTGAGGCCGGTCTGAGAGAGATGTACCGTGTACTGAAATCCGACGCTAAAATAACGGTTTCCACATGGGGCTTGCTGGACAAAAACCTGTGGATCTCCATGGTATTGGATGCCATGAAAGAAGTCACCGGCCGGAGAATGTACAACAGGCATATCCCGGGCATGTTCTATTGTATGCAACCTGGATTTATGACAGACTGGTTTGAAGAAATCGGTATGCATCAAATCCAGGAAGAAGAAATAACCGGTATCATTGAATTCAATTCTGCGGAAGAACACTGGAACTATGTAACAAGTGTAAGTGCTGCCGTTGTAAATGCATTAATCGGGCTATCATTACAGGAGCGGGAACAGGTAAAAGAGCTGTTAAGAAAGAAAATAGCCACGCATATTGTTCACGATAAACTATATTTCCAATGGACGGCCAGGATCACCAGCGGTATTAAATAGCTGTCTTACTTTTTACTGCTTTACCAGTAATTCTTCCGGATGAAAATATGTTTTTTCCTCCCGGTTGTTTTATAGTGAGAGATAAGCTTATTAACACACTTCATATTATATTAAAAAATATTTATCTTTCCGGCTTCTCAAAAACAGAAGCTGGAAAGATAATTTTGATAGCCGGTGAGTCTACATTTTCATACAAAAATGATTTAGCCCAACGCCTGCTCCAGATCCCGCAAAATATCCTCCACGCTCTCCAATCCCACACTGATACGAATCAACCCATCAGAAATTCCTGCTTTCTCCCTGTCTTCTTTTTTCATTCCGGAATGCGTCATAGAAGCGGGATGCGATACCAGCGTATCCAATGTTCCCAGCGACACGGCGCGTACACACATCTGAAGCCGGTCAATAAAACGCACAGCAGCGTCAAAACCGTTTTTCAATTCGAAGCTCATCACCGCACCGGGATAACGCATCTGGCGGGCAGACAATTCATAATCCGGATGGGATGGCAGTCCGTTGAAATTTACTTTTGCCACGCCGGCATGTGCATATAGGAATTCTGCTACGCGCATGGCATTGCTGCAGTGTTGTTTCATGCGCAGCTCCAGTGTTTTAATGCCCTGAACCAGCAGGAAGGTGTCGAAAGGGTTGGCGCAGCCGCCCAGCAATTTAGCAGTCTTATTTACCTTCTGCATCAGGGAAAGGTCTTTCCCAAGGAGTACACCGCCAATGGCAGTGCCATGACCATTCAGGAATTTGGTGGTGGAATGAAATACGAAATCAGCGCCATACCGGAAAGGCTGTTGCAGGTAAGGTGTGGCAAAGGTATTATCAACACTTACTTTCACGGAATAGGCACTGGCTATTTTACAAACAGCTGCAATATCCACACACCGCATAGAGGGATTGGCAGGCGATTCAATATGGATCATCCTGATGGTATGATCTTTCTGCAGCAGTTTCTCTACACTATCCAGGTCATGCAAATCGGCAATCAACGCTTTCACACCGAATTTCGGGAGGAAGTCGAACAGGAACTCATGTGTACCGCCATAGAGGGAGTAATGAGTGAGCACCGTATCTCCGGCTGCTATATTCGCCAGGAACATGCTGGCCATAGCTGCCTGTCCGCTGGAATGCAGCAAGGCTTTCAGGGGCAAAGGGCTGCCATCTTCCTGTACAATACCAAATGCTTCCAGTGTGGCGATCAGTTTTTCCGCTACCGATACAGTAGGATTACCAAACCTGGAATAAATATAGCCGGGCGCGGTGCCGGAGAAACGGTCCATTCCCTGTTGTGCGTTATCGAAGGTAAAGGTAGCGGTAGCGTAAACCGGTACCAGGTGGGCATTCTCTCCCATATCAGACTGGGCGGCATGGATGGCGGCAGATGCCATTGCTGTAAATTGCGGATGATTTTCCATGCGCTAAATTAATGGTTTCTGAAATTGATTTCCGGGAAAAAAAGTCGCTGCAGAAAGAAAGCGCTTGCTGGAAAAGCGGAAATGATATAATATTGATCAATAGTTTTTGCCATAAAATCCAGAACGCGCTTTGAGTTTAACTGAGGACAGGCTTCTTTTTTCAAAAATTGCAGATGGAGATGAAACAGCCTTCCGTTTATTGTATCATCGCTACAATGCAGTGCTGTTGGGGTCTGTAAAAAAACTACTGAAGTCAGATGCAGCTGCAGAAGAAGTATTACAGGAGGTTTTTTTAAAAGTATGGCTCATACGTCATACCCTGGGAGCTATTGAAAATCCCGGTGGGTGGATGTATACACTGGCGTCCAACTATTCGCTTTCTGTACTGAGAAAATATGCACGGGAAAGAAACCGGCAGGATGATATCGCAGAAGATATGCCTGACAATGAAGATGTATCGGCCGGCATCTATGCACGGGAATTGCAGGAACTCATTAAACATGCAGTGGAAAAGTTACCGGCCTCCCGCAGGGAGGTTTTTATGATGAATACCCAGGATGGCAAATCCCGCAAGGAAATTGCAGAAACGCTGAACATATCTGAGCACACGGTCAAAAACCAACTGGTTACCGCCCGTAAATTTATTCGTGAATACCTGGAAAAGCAAACAGGAACACGACTTCCTATCCTACTGATTATACTCCTGTCCAGATTTTTTTAATTTTTTTTAAAGACGCATAGTACAGTATCTGTTTGGGAGCGTCTATGAGCAAAAGAAGGGATTGTATCGTGGAAGCAAAAGAGTACTACCGGTTTTTATTGCATCGTTATTATAACGGTACCGCTACCGCCGCGGAAGAAGAAGAGCTATTCGCTGCGCTCCGCGCAGACGGTGAGGAGGAAGAATGGACAGCCATGATCAGTGAGCTGCATGCTTCCGCTGCCCCCGACCCTGCATATAACCCGGCCCTGTACGAAGCCACCATTGATCAGATCCTGCAACCAGTGGCGGTTACCCGGCAAATAAGCGCTTATCGCTGGTACTATGCTGCCGCAGCTGCTGTGCTGCTGCTGATAGGCACCGGCGCTTACCTGATGCGGCAGCATCGGGCAAACACACCAGCACCTGTATTAGCCGCCATTACCACCGACGTAAAACCCGGTAAGAACGGCGCGGTACTCACCCTCAGTGATGGGAGCCGGGTAGTGCTGGACAGCCTGCATAACGGCATTATCAGCACGCAACAGGGCACTAAGCTGCGGCTCCACAACGGGCAACTGAGCTATGATGCTTCCGGGGCCGGCACGGTAAGCTATAATACCATGACCACACCCAGAGGCCGGAAATTCCAGCTGCAACTGCCCGATGGCACCCACGTATGGATGAACGCCGCCAGTGCCATCACCTACCCCACTGCCTTTACCGGCAACAACAGGAGTGTAACACTTTCGGGAGAAGCTTACTTTGAAGTAGCCTCCAATGCTGCGTTACCATTTATCGTACATATCAACAACGAAACCGCCGTGGAAGTCCTCGGCACACATTTTAATATCAGCTCTTACCACGATGAAAACAACATCAGCACTACCCTGCTGGAAGGCGCTGTACAAGTAAAGGTAAAAGAACAAGCCAGGCGCCTGCTGCCAGGACAACAACTGGACATCAACAAAACTTCCGGTGTAACCACTCTTAACAAACAGATAGATACCCTCGCTGTGATTGCCTGGAAAAATGGCACATTGAACTTCCAGGATAAAAAACTTACTACCGTCATCAGCATGATTGCCCGGTGGTACGACATTGACGTAGTATATGAAACAACACCTCCTGATGTCACATTTGTAGGAGAAATAGGCAGTGATGTAACACTGGCCAGCGTACTCACATTCCTCCGGGAATCAGGTATCCACTTCCGTTTGGAAGGCAGAAAGTTAATAGTAGGATCTTAAAATATCATGTTATCAGACAACCAGAAAAAAGAATGTTATAGAAAAACGGTGAACTAAAATTCAAACATCTATGCAAGGATACCTGTAATAAAAAACCGAAGGTGTTTCGACCACCTCCGGCTAAAAGATTACAGCTATGCAAAACAGTTGAGTATTCCAGACAACTATCTATTTACAAGCCAAATCAATGCAAAGCTATGCAAAAAATTGCTCTTTGTAACCAGACCCGTCATGTACCTACATCAGGTAAAGTACTGACCAGGAGCTGGTTTCCAACCAAAATGCTGTTAGTTATGAAACTGACGTTTTTATTGCTTACGGTCGTTCTGTTAAATGTGCATGCTACAGGATTCGGGCAACTGATTACCTGGTCAGGCAGGAATGTACCGGTAGAACAAATCTTCGCTGTCATCAGGATACAATCCGGCTACACCGTAGTAGCCAGCAGGGAAGTATTGAAAAAAGCGAATCCAGTGACCATGAAAGTGGAAAATGCATCGATCCAGGCATTCCTGGACCTGATGCTGAAAGGACAGCCGTTGAAATATGAAATCGTGAACAAATCCGTTTTCATTTCTCCCAAAGTGGCTACCGCTAAGGAAGAAGACCGAACGCTGGTCGCACCACCGGCAGACGTAAAAGGAACGGTAACCGATGAAGCAGGCGCACCTTTACCCGGTGTGTCTGTCAGAGTAAAAGGTAGTTCCCAGGGCGTTAGCACCGGCAACGATGGTAGCTATGCCCTGCACATTACTGCAGAAGGCCCCCAGGTATTGGTATTTTCCTACCTGGGCATGATACCACAGGAAGTAACCGTTACCGGCAACGGCACCTTCAATATTGTATTGAAAGCATCCGTTGAACAACAAACGGAAGTAGTAGTGGTAGGGTATGGTACCCAGAAAAGAAGTGATGTAACAGGCGCAGTAGCATCTGTTCCTAAAGAAAGGCTCCAGAATTTACCCGTTACCAACGTTTTGCAATCGATTCAGGGAACAACTCCAGGCGTAAATATTGTCAGCAACAGCAGCAAGCCAGGCAGCTCCCCTGCCTTCTATTTACGTGGACTCAAATCCATCAGTGCCAGCAACTCACCACTGATCGTATTGGATGGTATCCCCTTCAGTGGCTCTTATAATGATATCAACCCAAATGATATTGCCGCCATTGATATGTTGAAAGATGTATCCGCATCTGCCATCTATGGCGCCAGAGGAGCCAATGGCGTGATCATGATCACCACCAAAAAGGGAAAAACCGGTAAACCTGTTATTTCCTACAGCGGCTACGCCGGACCGGAATACCAATCCAACACCGTACAACAAATGAATGGTGAACAATACCGCACCAAAAATCACTGGTATAATATCCAGGCCGGCCGCCCCGACGCACCAGACCTGCCTTACCTATCTGAACAACAAAATTTTGCCAATGGCAAACCAGAAGTAGACTGGCTCAAAGAAATCCAGCAACAGGGATATATCCACAGTCATGAACTAAGCATTTCCGGTGGTACCGATAATGTGAAATATTATATCTCCGGTACTTACCTGAAAGAAGATGGTACCGTCAAAGGGTTCCAGTATAACCGCGCCAGCATCCGCGCCAATGTAGACGCGAACGTAACTCCCTGGATGAAAGCCGGTGTGAATATGTTCTTCGTAAACAATAACCAGGACGGCGGTAAAGCCACCCTCTTTGATGCCAATGCACTGAGTCCTTACGGTACCCTGTACAATGCTGCCGGTGACTATGAAGTATATCCCATTGCACCGCAAACACTGTATATGAGCCCGCTCATCAACCTGTATAATCCAGGACTGGACCGTGGAAAAAATATCACCGCCAGCGGCTATGCAGAAATAGCACCCACCTTCCTGAAAGGACTGAAATACCGCATGAACGCCTCCTACTCTTTCCGGCCCAATCGCACCAGCGACTATTCCGGTCGAAAAATGGGCGACATGTTAGGTACTGCTAAAGTGTACAATGAAGAAAACAAACAGTGGATCGTTGAAAATCTCCTGACGTATAACCTCCACGTGAAAAAAAATAACCTGGATTTCACGGCGTTATATAGTGCCCAACAGGATGAACAGTTCACCTCGCAACTGGATGCCAACTCTTTTATAAATGATAACCTGGACTTCAGTAATATGAAAGCCGCACAGGTACAGAAAACCACTACCTCCTATACCGGCAGTGCCCTGTTATCGCAGATGTTCAGAGTGAACTACAACTACGACAGCCGCTATCTGCTGACCGCTACTATCCGCCGTGATGGCTACTCCGGATTTGGCGACAATAACAAATACGGCGTATTCCCGTCTATCGCTGCCGGATGGAATATCCAGCAGGAGAAATTCATGGCCGCCATACCCACTATTTCCCAGTTGAAATTAAGGGCTTCCTATGGTAAATCCGGCAACCAGGCAGTAGGCGCTTACCGTACGTTAACAAGAATGACCACCGCCAATTATATCTATGACGGCGCTACTGCCATCGGTGTGGTGCCTTCTACATTGGGGAACCCCAACCTGAAATGGGAAACCACTTCCGGATTAAATATTGGCCTTGATTTCGCCGTGCTGCACGATCGCCTCAGTGGCAGTATTGAAGCCTACAGCACGCATACCAACGACCTGTTGCTCAGCAGAAAAATACCAGCCATCAACGGTTACACTTCTGTATATGATAACATCGGGGAAACCGCCAACAAAGGACTGGAAATATTACTGAACAGTCGGAACATTGAATCCGATAATTTCTCCTGGCAAACATCTTTCAATATCTCCTTCAATAAAAATAAAGTAGTGGCACTTTATGGTGATAATAAAGATGATATCGGCAACAACCTGTTTATTGGTAAATCAATGCTGGGTATTTACGATTATACCATGGCAGGCATCTGGCAGGTAGGTGAAGATTCCAAGATCGATCCGGGTACCAAACCAGGTTATATCAAATTCAAAGACATTGATAACAGTGGTAAAATAGATGCAGCTGACCGCTCTTATCTAGGCTCACAATTACCTAAATATGTGGCTGGCTTAACCAATACTTTCCGCTACAAAAACTTTACGCTGAACATTTTCTTCCAGGATGTACATGGCTCATTACGCCCCAATAATATTCTTGATAACAGAGACCAGGCTGGTATTGTAAATCTGCCGGCAGACGTTCCTTACTGGACTTCTGACAATAAGATCAATACCAACCCGTCATTGGCTTATACCAATCCTAAAGGATATAAATACGCACAGGACGCCTCTTTTATCCGCCTGAAAGACGTTACACTCAGTTATAATTTTGATAAACAGGTATTACAGCGTCATAAAATTTCTAATCTGCAGGTGTATATGAGCGGTCGTAACCTCGCCACCTTTACCAAATGGAAAGGTTATGATCCGGAAACCTCTCCGTCTGCTATTGCTACATCAGGTACTACTAAAGACATGCGCTTAGCCAACGGACAAGGTCCTGATCAGCAGAGTTCAAATTTTTACCCGCTTAACACCACCATCATCATGGGGGTAAATATCAGTTTCTAATCTAAAAAGATATGATCATGAAAAAGAGCTTATATATATGCGGAATGCTGGCAGCAGGTGTGTTCATCACCTCCCTGTCTTCCTGCAGCAAAAGTTTTCTCAACGAACAGCTGAAATCTGATTACGCACCGGATAATACCCTCGTGGATCCATTGGGTTTTGAAGCAGCCAGCACCGGCATGTTAAGCATCGTACGTGCCGACTATGGTGATGTGCAGGGCTTACTGGCCACTTTTTACGTAGGTACCGATATGGCCATTACCGGGCAACCCAACACTGTACAGGCACCTTATGAGAATTATCAGAACCTCAATTCCCAAACCGGCTCTTTGAGCAGTATCTGGAACTGGGGCTATAAAGTGATCAACGCTGCTAACGTGGTCATTGATGCCTCCGCCAATCCCAAGGCATCACTGACGGATGCACAACGTGACTTCTATAAAGCAGAAGCCTGTTTCTTCCGCGCTTATGCATACAATCACCTGTCTATTTTATTTGGCGGTGTACCACTGATTACGGCACCGGTATCCGTTCCACGCACCGACTATACCAGGGCCACAGAAGATGCGGTAATACAACAGATGATCACAGATCTTACTTTTGCAGAAGCACATCTTCCCGATCCTGCCAATGTAGTAAAACAGGGTCGCATCAATAAATTCGCAGCCACAGAGCTATTAGCCGAAGCCTTGCTCCGTGCCAACAAACCGGCAGATGCAGAAGCTGCTGCCAAAAGAGTGATCGATAGCAAATTCTTTACCCTGATCACCAACCGCTATGGCACTAAAGCATCCCTGCCCGGTGATCCATTTGCTGATATGTTCACCTATGGCAACATGCGCCGCAGTCAGGGCAATACAGAAGCCATCTGGGTAATTGAACAACAATACAATGTAACCGGTGGTGGTGCTGTTACCAACTTTGATCAGCGCCGCCGCGAATGGGGGCCTTTTTATGTAAACGTAGCCGGCATGAAAGTATGTGACTCCCTCGGCGGCCGTGGCATAGGTAGGATCAGACCTACCAACTGGTGGACGTATGAACTGTACGAACAAAAAGATATGCGCAACTCCCCGTACAATATCCGCCGCAAGTACTATTACAATGATCCTGCGTCAGCTAAATACGGACAACCGGTCATCGTGAGCGGCTTCGATACGATCCAGAATATTTATGCCCATACTACTAAATGGTATGAGTTTCAACCGCAGGATATACAAGGGGCGCAGTCTTATAAAGACAGGATACAAATGCGCCTCGGGGAAACTTACCTGCTGCTGGCAGAAGCACAACTGTTACAGGGACGTCCCGGGGATGCGGCCACCAGTATCAATGTGATCCGCGATCGCGCACATGCTACGCCCGTGCAGGCATCTGAAGTAACCATGGATTATATTCTCGACGAAAGAGCCAGGGAACTCACGGCCGAAGAACTACGCCGCCTCACCCTTATCCGCACCAAAAAACTGGTGGAAAGAGTCCGGAAATATAACCCGAAAGTAGCTCCTACCATCAGCGATTTCAATATACATTTGCCTATTCCGCAGTCGGAAATTGATGTGAACAAAGATGCCGTACTGCAACAGAACGAAGGATATAGCAAATAATCAGAACAGAACAGATGAACAAACACACCCTCATAACATTCCTGACTGTACTCCTGTTTTTACAGGGGTACGGACAGGAAGGAAGAAAAGTAATTCCTTTCAACGATGGATGGGCTTTCCGAAAAGGACCGCTCATCGCTGATTCCAGCCAAACAGACACCGCCTGGACAAACGTGCACATTCCGCATACCTGGAATAACAAAGACATGCAGGAAGGCAAAAATTTCTATGCCGGCGATGGCTGTTATAAAAAGATGTTCAAAGTAGATCCTGCACTGAAAGGGAAACGGTTATTTCTCCGGTTTGATGGGGTGGGCTCCGTGGCTACGCTCTATATTAACAACCGGTTAATAGGTGAGCATAAGGGCTCCTATGCTGCTTTCTGCTTCGAAATCACACACTCCGTGAAATATGGAGCGGAAAATACCATTGTCCTGAAAGCGAATAACCAGGCCCGGGAAGATGTGCTTCCGATCAACAATTTTCTCTTTGGCATTTTCGGTGGCATGTACCGCCCCGTGAACCTGCTCATCACCAATGATATCAACATCACGACCACAGATTACGCGTCATCCGGACTCGCCATCAGCCAGGAAAATGTCAGTGATAAAAAAGCAGACATCAGCGTAGTTGCAAAAATTGAAAACAAACAGCCACATCATACCACTGCACAGGTACAAACTGAGATCAAAGACAGGCAGGGAAAACGTATAGCCGTAGTAGTTAAAGACGTGGTACTTAGTCCACAGGGCATTAACATCATCCGGCAGGACCTTCCCGTTACGCAGCCACACCTGTGGAACGGCCTGAAAGATCCTTACCTTTATTCACTCACCACTTCCATTATCACAGCCGGTCATATCATTGATGCAGTAACACAACCACTGGGCATACGCAGTTTTGAAGTGCTCCCCGGCAAAGGCGTTTTCCTGAACGGACAACCTTACGTCATGCACGGTGTTACCCGTCACCAGGAATGGCAGGACTGTGGCAACGCGCTCAGCAACGAACAACATAAAGCTGACCTGGACCTGATCCGCGAAATAGGCGCCACCACCATTCGTTTTGCACATTACCAGCAATCGGATTATCTCTACTCCCAATGTGATAGCATGGGTTTTGTGATCTGGGCAGAGATACCCTTTGTCAACAACTTCTCCGGAAAAGAAAGTGAAAACGCCCGGCAACAACTCACAGAGCTGATACGGCAAAACAGAAACCACCCCGCTATTTATGTATGGGGGATGCACAATGAAGTATATTCCAAAACACCCGATGAGCATGTGGCAGTGTTAACACGACAACTGAATGACCTGGCCAAAACAGAAGATCCGGGCAGGTATACGGTAGCCGTCAGTGGTTATGGTGAAATGAACCGTCCCGCGAACCTGGCAGCAGACATACAAGGCATGAACCGCTACTTCGGCTGGTACGAAGGAAAGATCAACGACATAGAAACATGGGTAAGCGGACTGGAAAAAAATTATCCTGACTATAAACTGATGCTCACAGAATATGGTGCAGATGGAAATATTAACCAGCATACAGATAGTATTTCGACAGATTTTGATCCGGTAAGCGGACAATTCTTCCCCGAAACCTATCAAACAGCCACCCACGTAAAACAGTGGTCTGTCATAGAAAAACATCCTTACATTGCCGCCTCGTATTTGTGGAATATGTTTGAATTTGCCGTTCCCATGTGGAACAGAGGTGGTGTAAATGCACGAAACCTAAAGGGCTTAATCACCTATGACCGCAAGCAGAAAAAAGATGCTTTCTACTGGTATAAGGCCAACTGGAATCCGGAACCAATGATCTACATCGCAGAGCGCAGAAATAATATCCGGAAACAGGCGCAGGTGAAGGTGGAAGTCTTCAGCAACCTGGAAAACATCACACTTACCCTCAACGATGGTAAGCCGGTGACCGGCCATCAGGGTGCCAATCATCGGGATTTTATTTTTGACAACATCCTCCTCAAAGCTGGTGTAAATATCCTGAAGGCAACGGGCACTCAAAATGGGAAAGCTATAACAGACACCATTACCTGGACACATTAACTGATAACAATGAAGAAATTTTGTACGGCTGCTGCCACCGCATTGCTGTTATTACAACTACAAAGCCAGGGACAGACAGGCATATCAGCAAAAGATAGTATCATACTGGAACATGGAGCGCACCGCGCCGGCAACAGAACAGATGCCGACATGGAACGCTGGAGATCCCTGCGCCTCGGACAGTTCATTCACTGGGGATTGTATGCCATTCCAGGCGGCGAGTGGAAAGGCAAAACTTACAACGGTGCAGCCGAATGGATCCGCTCCTGGAAAGAAATGCCGCAGGCAGATTACGATAACTTATACAAGCAATTTAACCCCGTTAATTACAACCCGGAACAGTGGGCCCAACAAGCGAAAGACATGGGCACCGGCTACATGATTATTACCACCAAACACCATGACGGCTTCTGCTTATGGCCCAGTAAGTATAGCCGCTATACGGTAGCTGCTTCTCCCTGGAAAAAAGATATCATTGGGCCCATGGTTACGGCGTATAATAAAAAAGGTATTGATGTATACCTCTACTTTTCCATCATCGACTGGAACCATCCTGACTACCGCGCTTCACTGAAAACGCCGGCTGACAGTCTCGCCAACAGCCGCTTTAAAGTGTTTGTAAAAAACCAGCTACAGGAACTGCTGTTAAAATATCCAACAGTAAAAGGCTTCTGGTTTGACGGCACCTGGGATGACTCCTGGAAAAATGATGGCGCCTTTTCTGATGAACTGGAACAGTACCTGCAAAAAATACATCCGGGCCTGATCATTGGCAGCCGCCTACGCGCCGATGAAAAAGGCGCCAGGCATTTTGACTCCAATGGTCACCTGATGGGCGACTATGAACAGGGCTGGGAACGCAAGCTACCAGAAAAATTTGCCGACATACATGGTAACGACTGGGAAGGTGTGATGACCATTCCGGAAAATCAATGGGGTTATAATGCGAAGTGGGCAGGACATATAAAAACGTCGAACGAATTAATTGAAATGCTGGTAAAATCCACTTCCCTTGACGGCAACTTCGTCATCAACTTTGGCCCTAAAAGCGATGGTACTTTCCGTACAGAAGAATTACAGCGTATGCAGGAAATTGGTCAGTGGATGAAAACAAACGGCGCAGCTATCCGTGGCGGTGGTTATGCCGGTTTTGAAAAACAGGACTGGGGTTACTATATCCGTAAAACCGGTACCGACAGTGTTTTTATGGTGGTATGCAATGTCCCGGTATCTGGTAGTCTCCGTGTAAAACTAACGGCACAAACCACGCTGACAAAAGCTGCTTACCTGGACAATCCAACACAACCACTCCTACCGGAAGTAATTGGGAAAAATGAATACTTCCTTCACCTGGATGCTAAAAACTATCAGACGCCGGTAGTCATTTTATTACAAACCAACCGTAGCAGCAGTGGTGATAACAGTCACTTTGAAAAAGCAAAGACCTGAGTTAGAATTAAGAATTACGAATTACGGATTTGCAGGTAGATAGGCAAATGTTGATCATCTGTTGTTATCTACCTGCAAATCCGTAATTCGTAATTCTTAATTCGTAATTCTAATCTACCTTCGAAAGAAAAAAGGTTATGATAGCATTCTTAGGCATGGGCCTTCTGGGATCAAATTTTGTGAGGGCACTTATCAGTAAAGGAGAAACCGTACAGGTATGGAACCGCACTACCGCTAAAGCTACCGCACTGGAAACATTTGGCGCCAAAGCATTTGCGGATGTGACCGAAGCCGTAAAAGGGGCAGACCGCATACACCTGGCACTAAAAGATGACCATACCGTAAATGAAGTACTGGAGGCAGCGCTCGCAGGACTGAAGCCCGGGGCGATGATCATTGATCATACCACTACTTCTGCCGATGGCGCCGTTGCAAGAACGAAAGAATGGGCCACACGTGGATTCACGTACGTACATGCACCTGTATTTATGGGGCCTTCCAATGCGCTGGAAAGCACTGGGTATATGCTGGTTTCCGGCGATCAGACAGTGATCAGCAACATTACACCAGCCCTCGCTAAAATGACCGGCCAGGTGATCAATTTTGGAGATACTGTTGGCAAAGCGGCTGGCATAAAACTGATTGGCAACAGCTTCCTGGTTAGTCTGACGGCTGGCCTCGCAGATACCCTGTCACTCGCCAAAGCACTCGACATCCCTATCAGCGATGTCAGCTCCCTGTTTGGTGCCTGGAATCCCGGCACAGGGCTACCTGCCAGACTGCAAAGGATGACCTCCGGTACCTATAACAATCCTTCCTGGGAACTGAGCATGGCCCGAAAAGATACACAGCTGTTTATTGATGCCGCAAAGAAAGGCGATACCCATCTGGCGGTATTACCGGCTATCGCAGCAGAAATGGACCGCTGGATTGAGAAAGGTCATGGTAATGATGACTGGACGGTAATAGGAAAAGACAGCATAGAAGCAATTACGAATTAGGAATTACGAATTACGAATTTGCGGGTAGACAGGCAAATGTTGATCATCTGCTGTTATCTACCCACAAATCCGTAATTCGTAATTCTCTTTACTTACTCTCTCCTTTCAACGTCACTTTATAAGCGGTGCCAATAAACGTTTCTGCCTTCGGCTCTGTAATCACCTGTATAGTCATGCTGCCTGGAGCAGGCGCAGTAAGCTTATAGTGAATAATGGCCTCGTTGGTGGCCGTAAAATCGATACGGGTAATACGAAGTTCATAACCTCCGGTAGGCCTGGTACCGGCGGAAAGTACAATACTGTTTACCTGGTCGTTTACCGGCGTGGTGGTAAAAGTAACAGCGCCATCTGCCTTTTGTCCTTCTCCGGCATTTTCTTTATGCGACTGTATAAATTCGGCAGCTTTCTTTACCATAGTAGCAGCTTCTGTTTTGGTGATGTATGCTTTAGGACGGAAATTGCCGTTCTCCAGTGCTACTACATTGAATTTGATAAGTGTTTGTACGGCATTGAGCGCGCTGCCTGTAAAAGACTTTTCATCTTTTATATTCAGCCACATCATATTTACCGGGTACTGGTTTTTAGCGGTGATGGCTTCATATAAAGCAAGTGCAAACTGTTCCCTGGTGGCAGGTGACTCCGGGTTCCGGTCACGACCAGACTGGATACCGTTATTGCCGGCGATGATGAGCGACTGTGCATAAGGCGCTTTGTCGTTGGCCAGCTTAAAGTAATCCGTAGCCTTAGGGGCTTTAATAAAGCGGATATTGTCGATATTTAAACCCAGACCTTTTACAATAAGATCAATGCCATTACCAAAAGAAATACGCGATTGGGGCTTGGGGGCTGTGTATGCTGTTACAGGTTTGTCTTTGCTGTAAAGGTCCTGAGGCTGTAAAGCCAGGAGGAATACCGGTAATGCTACTGCCGTGTATAGATTCATAAAAACAGGTTTTTATACGATGGGGCGAAATTAAGGTATTTGTGAATAGGTTTAAAAATCCGTGTAATCTATTACCCTCCTTCCGCCCGAATTCCACACTTTGGGGCACCTGTTCATTTTCCCTTAATCAATAGGAGTGAGCATTAGCGGGTTTAAAATTAAAAATAATCCTAATGGCATCTACTTTGACTGAAGAAAGTGGATAAATATTAACGGATGAAAATTCTCATGGTAGATGATGATGCTGACGACCGGGATATCATTCGGTTTTCAATGGAGTCTATAAATGCACCTGATACGATTTGTTTTGCGGAAGACGGAGAACAGGCACTGACTATTTTACAGGAAAACGATGCACTTAGCCCGGTTCCGCTCCTCATTATATTAGACCTGAACATGCCCAGGATGAATGGGACCGAAACCCTCAGGAGCCTCAAACAGGATGACCGTTTAAAAAATATACCTGTAATCATTTATTCTACTTCTATCAACCCTTTTGAAAAAGAGAAATGCATGGAACTTGGTGCACATTCTTTTATTACCAAGCCGATTTCTTACCAGGAAAGCCTGGATATTGCCCACACCTTCTTACGCTTTTTATAACCCGTTAGTAAATAATTCTGAACGTTAAATTAATTCTTGGCTGCAAAGGTCGGGTGGACTTAGCGATACGATGCTCCCATTGTTGTTGCAGATCTCCTTTCATGATCAGCAATGAGCCATTGCCCAACTTCAGAGAATATTTACGCTGATGATCTTTCTTATGTCTGAAATCAAAACTCCTCGCCTGCCCCAGGCTTAAGGAAGCGATATTGGGATGCTTCCCCAGCTCTTGCTCATGATCGCTATGCCAGGCAACAGAGTCGTTACCATCCCGATAATAATTCAGTAACACGCTGTTAAAATGCAGCTGCGTGAAATCTTCCACCTTATTTCGTAACGCCTGTAAGGCCGGTGTCCAGGGTAATGGATCAAATTGTTTTTCAGAGAGACGATAACTGTATTTCGCATCTCCATACCAGGCCAACAGTCGTGGTGTAAGGATCACTTTGTCCTTTATCGTTAAAGTAGATTGCTTCCAGGGCACGGTGCTGATCAACTCATTCAGGAGCGTGATACCTGCTCCCGCTTCAAGGAAATGCGGATAATATTCCAGGAGATTTTCCGGAAAAAGCAGGCTCTCATTATCCTCAAAAAAGCTTAGCTGCGACATATGGTTGTATACTATCTCAATTTTATGCCAGAAGGTAAACTCCTTCCACAGCCCATCATTATTTCTTTTGCGGATTCAATACCTGCAATGCTTTATAAGCTGCGTTGTGCAAAATAGTCAGGTGCGTTTCCTCCGGCATGGGTACAAACACCACCGACATGCCCATTACCGGTTCAGCCTGTAGCTTATCTGACAGCATCTTTGCATCATCTTCCATTTGTTTTCCTTCTGTACCTACCGCAATAAAAATCTGTGCATCTATTCCTGTATCACGGAATGGCTTCTTTATTTTGGCCAGCAACGATTCATTATTCCACCACAAGCCGGGACTAATGATCACATAGCGGTTAAACAAATGCGTATGTTCCACCAGTATTTGTGCAGCCAGTAAGCCGCCCAGCGATTGCCCAATGATGGTGCGGACATTATTGGTTCTGAAATGTTGCTTTACATAAGGTTGCAATTCCTTTTCAATAAAACTGATAAATTTTGCGGATCCTCCTCCCGTAGGCAGATCTTTTTTATCCTCCGCCACCATAGAAGGAAAGGTAAAATCCCTTTTCCTGTCTATGTTCGCAATACCCACTATAATGGAAGGCGGCATTTGCTGAATCATGGTTAAAAACTGTACCAGTCCCGCTATATGCAAAAAGTCTTCATTCGCAGAACCATCCAGCAGGTATATGACCGGGTAGGTTTGTTGGAGATTTTTTTCATATCCCTCCGGGAGATAAATATTCAGTGTACGTGTTTCATTTAGTTCCGTTGACCGGATCTGCCGTACTTCGCCGATTAAAAAAGGAGTGGTTTGCGCATTTGCTGTACTAATGAATAAGATGCCAAACAGAAAGATTAACAGGCGCATTTTTTTCTTTCAAACTTAAGCATAAAAAAGATATCCACCATTTGTTGGCTTAACAATGGCGTAACATGCCCCCGCTATATTTGTGATGTCATGATTAAAGTCCAGATACCCGATGGAAGATTTTTCTGCAATTGAAGTGTATGTGCGGGAGTGGTTGAATGGAAGCGACCTGCAGTTCAAACCTGTTTTTCATTATTGCTTCCCAAGGCTGTTACGATACGCTGCCCGCTTTATCAACGATCATACGCTGAGTGAAGAACTGGCGATGAACGTACTATTTAAGGTATGGCAACAGAAAGAACGGATGGCAGGTATTGATGATTTCAACAGTTATCTTTTTATTATGATGCGCAATGAAGTGGTGAGTATGACCCGCCGGAAGAAAATGCTGACGCAGGAGATCTCTCCGGACCACGACTACCCTGCTATTCAGCCGTCCGACAAGCTTCACTACCGGGAACTGGTGCAGCGCTACCAGCAATGCCTCGATAAGCTGCCCCCACGCAGAAGAGAAGCATTTGTGCTGAACCGCGAAAAAGGATTGAGTTATGCAGAAATTGCCAGTCAACTGAACATCTCCGTTTATACCGTACAAAATCATATTGCCTCCTCTCTTAAAATGCTGCGCACAGAGCTACAGGACTATGCCGATCTCCTGCCATTTGTATTCCTTACCTTACTCCCAATGTTAAGCGTATATTAATTCAACCTTTGCGGATAGTTTGACCGGTTTCTTACCTGCGTCTTATAAAGATGTAAACAGTTACCGTGGAACGACCAGCTAAAACATTCATGATTGCCTACTTCGCAGGAACCCTGCCGGAGCAGGACCGAAGCATCGCAGAAGATTATATTGCCAGTGGCCAGGATACCGCCTTTGTTCAGGCCTGCATGGAAATGGCCTGGCATCAGACTACCACCGCAGGTATACATTACCTGCCCGACCAGGATGCCTGGGAGAAATTTTACCATCGTACCCGTATAGATACAACGGTGAAGGAACCTGCACCGCAACAACAGCTGCCCCGCCGCCGTTTCCTCCGGATTAGTGTAGCCGCTGCCGTTATAGTGTTGCTTGGAACAGCCTATACTTTCTTTGCTTCCCGCTCCACACCAACACCTGTCAGCTGGACCATGGTAACGGGCACGCCTATGCTGATAAAAAAGGTACAGTTGCCTGATGGCAGCAGCATCACGCTGTTTCCCGGCACCAGCATCCGTTATAATAATGAGTATAACCAGCACGAACGTACGATATTACTGCAGGGCCGCGCCTTTTTTGACGTAGCTGCTGCCGCCGGCAAACCTTTCCTCGTTAAAACAGGCAACTACACCACACAGGTACTGGGAACACGCTTTGAAATACAGGAAGAAAGCAATCTTCAGCAACTATCTCTTATCCTCCAATCCGGTAAAGTACAGTTATTAGCTGCTGGCAAGCCACTGGGTGACTTGCATCCGGGAGAACAACTCCTGCTGCATACCGGCAACGGACAGTTTAATATCCGGCCTGTAGCCGCAGCAACAGCCACTGCCTGGATAAGTGGAGAACTCAGCTACGAACAAACTGATTTCGCGGTAGCCTGCCGGGAACTGGAAGCCTGGTACGGGATACAGATCACTATACACCGGCCGGAATTGCTGCATAAACATATTACCGCCAGCTTCCACCGTATGTCGCTGAAAAATGCACTGGACATACTATCACAAACGGCCCGCTTCACCTGGCAGCAGGATCAGCAACACATACACATCTATTGAGACAGCTGTTAGCTTTTAGCTATTAGCGTTTAGCCTGTAGCCTTTGTTTTCAGCTATACTAATTATAAACTATTATCAACAAATAACAAGCTAACAGCTAATCATAAACTATTATCAACAAATAACAAGCTAGCAGCTAATAGCTAATGGCTGTTAGCTGTTAGCTGCCATCTATTCAACTGTAAAATAATGAAAACTATGTCATCGCATCGCCTTATGATGTTGATCTTACTGTTATGTGTGGGACAGTACAGTCTCGCACAGCAATTACCCGGCAAACTGATTACCCTCAGCGGCAGTAAACTGAGCGTGCAACAGTTTATCCAACAGGTGAAATCACAGCAATCCCTGAAATTTACTTTTGATGAAGAAGTAAATGAACGGATGCAGCAATCCGTTAAAATCCGCAAAAGCCCGGTGGCCTTGCCGGATGCGCTGGAATGGCTGACTACGGACGCGGGTATACGCTATCGTATCGTCAACGACTATATTATTCTCAGCGTAGCCAGTACCATCAATAAAAAAGAAAGTAATATCAGCGGGAAAGTATTTGCCGATACTCAGGAACCACTTGCCGGTGCTACAGTGCGACTAACAGAAACAAAGCAGACTACCGTTACCGGTGCTGACGGCAGCTTTCACCTGCCTGCTGCTCCCGGCAGCTATACCCTGGAAATAAGCTATATCTCTTTTAAAAAACAAACCATCTTTGGCGTCACTGTTAACACAGATCAACCCACCGTGGTAAATGCTATTATGCAGCCCGCAAAAAATGCGCTCAACGAAGTAGTGGTCACCGCACTGGGTATCAAAAAAAGTGAACGCTCCCTCGGGTACGCCATCTCCCAGCTGTCTGAAAAAGAAGTGAGTGATGTACCACAGCCCAACGTACTCAACAACCTCACTGCAAAAGTACCTGGTGTAAACGTGCGCAGCACCGGATCTGATCCGGGTTCCAGCGTAATGGTCACCATACGTGGGCAATCCTCTCTCAGCAAAGACAATCAACCTTTATACATAGTGGATGGTGTGCCCGTGGCACCCGCCATTCAGAATCCGGCGCAAGCCGTTGATGGTAAACAAACCATCGACTACGGCAGCCCCATCAGCGATATCCCCGCAGATGATATTGCCAGCATCACCGTGCTGAAAGGCGCCAGTGCCGCGGCATTATACGGCAGCCGCGCAGGCTCCGGCGTGATCCTGATCACCACCCGCTCCGGTGCACAGAAAAAAGGACTGGGTGTTTCGTTTAACTCCACCGCGATGTTCGACAAAGCCTGGATGTTTCCTCATTTTCAAAATGAATTCGGTTCCGGCGACTGGGCAGGGTCAGATAACACCATCAGCACCGGCGCCTGGGGCCCTCGCCTGAATACCGGCGTTAAACTGGTACAGTGGAACAGTCCCCTCGATGCCAATGGAAAACCCATTCCGCTGGAATGGAGAGCTTACCCGGATCGCGTAAAAGATTTCTTCAATACCGGTCAAACCTATACGAATAACATCGCGGTATCAAAAAGCAGTGATGCCGGCAACTTCCGCATCTCTTATGCCAACATGCAAAACAATGGGATTGTACCTAATACCGGTATGAAAAGAAATAATCTCACTTTTTCCGGTGCATACAATATTCGCCCTTCTATTCGCATCAGCAGCAATATTGCGTATACGAATAACCGTAGTGATAACCGCCCTTCTGCCTACACGGAAAGCGTGACCATGCAGGTGTATAAGCTCACACCTAACGTAAATATTCACGACCTCCGTAACTACTGGGTACCAGGGAAAGAAGGAGTGCAACAGTACAATCCCTACTCTACCGATGATAACCCTTACCTGATCGCTTACGAAGAAACCAACAGCTATAGCCGTAACCGTTTAACAGGCAACGTGCAGTTGTTTGTGGACATCCGTCCGGATCTGACGCTGATGCTGCGCACCGGTTTGGACTATTATTCCCTGAACCAGGACCAGAAGCGTCCTTTCAGTGCCAAAAGAAATCCTAAAGGCGCATTTGTATTACAGAATGATCTCTTCCAGGAACAAAACAGCGACTTCCTCCTAACGTGGAAGCCTAAACTAAAAGGTGATATTGCTTTCTCTATTGCTGCCGGTGGCAACCGCATGGACCAGCAAAGTAGCAGCAACCAGGAATCTACCGGTAGTCTTACCCTGCCTGGCATCTACAATCTTTCCAATGCTGCCGCCGGCGCCATGACTTACAGCCAGGGCAAATCACATAAAAGAATCAACAGCGTATATGCGTTAGGGGAACTCAGCTACCGTCAATATCTTTTCCTGAGCATGACGGCCCGCAACGACTGGAGCAGCACGCTGCCACCGGAAAATAATGCTTACTTCTACCCTTCTGTATCTCTCAGCGCCATTGTATCAGATATGCTGCATATGAAATGGCAGCCACTCTCCTACCTGAAAGTACGCGCCAACTGGTCACAGGTAGGTGCAGATACGGATCCTTATCAGCTGCTGAACACGGTGCCTTTTGATACAGACTGGGGCAACGTAAAACGTGCTACCGTTACATTTAATCAGAAAAATAACCGGTTGAAACCGGAGATAGCGACCTCTTATGAAGCCGGTATCGATGCCAGCTTTCTGAAAGATCGTATAGGCTTTAACGTAACCTGGTATAAAACCAACAACCGCAATCAAATCATCCTGGCTCCCACTACCATCGCTTCCGGCGCCAACAGTATGCTGATCAATGCAGGTAATATACAAAACGAAGGATGGGAAGCCTCCCTGAACCTGGTACCGGTAAAAGGTCGTTTCACCTGGAAGTCTGATATCAACTTCACCCGCAACCGCAATAAAGTCATTGAGCTGACCAAAAGCGTAAGCAGCTATATGCTGGGCAGCACAGATGGCAGCAACATCGAATACCTGATCAAAGAAGGCACACAGATGGGCGATTTTTATACCCGCAGCTGGCTGAAAGTGAAAGATGGTGAATATGCCGGTCAGGCACTGCTGAACAGCAAAGGCCTACAGCAACAGGATAATGATTTTACAAAAATCGGTAATTACAATCCTGATTATATGATTGGATTCAATAACAACTTCCACTATCGCAACTTCACGCTGAATATGCTGATAGACTGGAGACAAGGTGGACAGTACTACTCCTATGTAGCGAAAAGCCTCATCCAGGACGGACGTACCGAAAATACACTTCCTGGGCGTGATGCCGCGCATGGCGGTCTTAACTGGACGGATGCCAACGGCAACAAACGTGAAGACGGTATGATCATGCCGGGAGTGATTGCCAACGGCGATGGTACCTATCGCAAAAATGATGTGATCATTGCAGCTGCAGATTACTACGATAATAAATACTGGAAATACTACGAGAACGAAACTTACAGCGCTACCTATGTGAAGCTGAAAGAAGTTTCCCTCACATATGCTTTTGGCCCGCAGCTGATGCGCCGCCTGCCTTTCCTCAGTAATTTATCTCTATCGCTGATCGGCAGCAACCTTTATACCTGGACATCCGCCAACAACGGCTATGACCCGGAAATCACGATGAGTCTTTCTAACCAGCGTTATCAGGGCGTAGGTCACTGGACATTACCCGGTACCCGTTCCTATGGCGCAAAACTTAGCTGTAATTTTTAATACCCGCATTCATGAAAAAATATATCCGCATTTACGCCACCCTTTCTGCAGCACTAACGCTCAGTGCCTGTACGAAAGATTTCGACAATATCAATACCAACCCAAACAGTCCGGTAACCACTCGGCCGGAATATCATTTCACCGAAGCCATTACGCAAACCGCCTATGCATATGAAGAAAATGCATTTGCCCGGCGCCCCGCTGCATTGGGCAGGTATATTACCCTGATCCGCAACAACGATTATGAATTGTTCCGGTGGACAGCAGTAGACTGGAGCGATATTTATCAGCGTGCCATGGTGATCAAAACCATGCAGCAGGAAGCTGGTGCTGCAGGTAAATCTACCTATGTGGCGGCAGGTAACGTACTGATGGCATTCAACATGTCATACCTCACCGATTTGTTTGGAGATGCGCCATACTCAAAAGCGCTGCAGTCATTGGAAAACGGTAACATCAAACCTGGTTACGACAAACAACAGGACATTTACATGAGTTTGTTGTCTGTATTAAAAGATGCCAACGAACAGTTGAAAAATGCCGGTACCGGCATAGATCCCGGCGCCGATGCGCTGTATGCAGGCAACGCTTTAAAATGGCGCAAACTCGCCAATTCCCTGCGTTTACGGTTATTAATGCGTTGTTCCAAAGCATATGCCGATGCATACAAAGACATACAGGAAATCGTTAACAACAAAGAACAGTATCCAATAATCGCTGCCAACACGGATAATGCAGAAGTCATCTATCCCGGAGTAAAAAAAGACGATAGCTGGCCGGGCGGTCCGCTGAATATGATCGACAACGACTTCCTGAAAACCAAAGCCAGTAAGGAACTGGTAGATGCGTTACTGGAAAGAAATGATCCCCGTCTGGAATTGTGGATCGCACCTGTCAGCAGCAGCACCGGCGCTACTGTGGATCAAAACAAGTATGTAGGTGTACCGCATGCAGCGGTAAATCCTGCTGACTATAACGGTGGTGAATCACATCAGTCAGTCTTCTCGTCTTTCTTCCGTCAGAATAAATCTGCCAGTCTCAAAGCCAGTATGATGGTCTATTCCGAAGTATGTTTCCTGTTGGCGGAGGCAGCGCAGAGCGGTAAGGTAACTGTGCCAGGCACCGATGCCGCCACACTTTACCATGATGGGATTGAGTCTTCCATGGATTATTATGGTCTGAAAGCTACCGCCACCACCCGCAACTACTACGAACAACCACTCGTGAAATATGATGGTACATTGAAACAGCTGATCACACAGAAATGGCTGGCGATGACTTTCCGCGGTGCCGAAGGCTGGTTTGATTTCCGCCGCACCGGCTTCCCGGCTTTTGTAGCAGGGCCCATGGCTTTTCAGTCTACTTTCCCGGTAAGATACGCCTGGCCTACTTCTGAGCAGGATGTAAACCTGGATAACTACAAAGCAGCGATCAGCGTTTTTGGTCCGGATGATATCAATACCAAAATGTGGTACCTGCAATCACGTTAACGGATAAACGATTATAGCTATGCAACATATGGAGAGAAGAAAATTTTTAGGCAACTTCCTCAAGGCTGGGAGCCTCCTTCCTTTTGTAGGAGGAGCCGTATTGCTAGAGTCGGCCACGGCGGCTCCGGCAGCGGATAGATCTGCTCAGCCGGCAACAATGCCTCATCCCGCACTGGAAAGTTTTGAGCCGATCCCTTATCCTGCCACCAACATACCGGATCGCATTATACTAACGGTAACGGATAAACCAGCTACTTCAGTTACGCTGAACTGGCGCACCGCCGATGCTACCGGTGCACATTATGCAGAATATGCGATCGCTGATGCCCATCCTGATTTCGCGGCCAAAGCCAAACGTGTATCCGCAGATGCCCGCAGCTTCCGCTTTGAACAGGTGAGTGCTGCACATCACCGGGTAACGCTGCAGAACCTCCTACCCGCTACCGCCTATACCTATCGCGTGGGAAACGACAGTGGCTGGAGTGAGTGGACCTCCTTTCGTACTGCTGCCGCAGATAACAGTAAGTTGTCTTTCATCTACCTGGGAGATGCACAGGTAGGCATCCGTCCTTTCTGGAGCCGCGTGATACGGAAAGCTTATGCACAGTTACCGGATGCGCAGCTGATCATTCATGCCGGTGATCTGGTAAACCGCGCGAACAAAGACGAAGAATGGGGACAGTGGTTTGAGGCAGGTGGTTATATACATGGCAGCATTCCAGCCATTGTAACACCCGGTAATCATGAATATACACACGAAGATGATCAACCGCATCTGTCGGTGTACTGGAAAGAACAGTTTGGCCTGCCGGCCAATGGTACGGGAGATGACAACCTCGAAGGGAGTGTATACTATACGGATATCCAAAACGTACGTTTCATTTCGCTGAATACCATGATGCTGGAAGAAGCAGCCAACGAAGCCCAGATAAACCGGCAAACCGCATGGCTGGAAAAGTTGCTGAAAAACAATCCCTGCAAATGGACCTGCATCACCATGCATCACCCGGTGTTTTCCACCAAAAAAGGGCGTGACAACAAGCAGGTAAAAGCCTGTTTAAAGCCACTCTTCGATCAGTATAAAGTAGACATTATACTGCAGGGACATGACCATGCGTATGGCAGGGGCATGCAAAAAGTGGCTCCCGGTGGTACCATGTACCTGGTAACCGTTAGTGGTTCCAAAATGTATGAGTATGATACATCTATAGAATGGACGGATGTAGTAACAGGCGACATACAACTGTATAGTCTTGTTACCATCGATAACGATACGTTGTCGTTCCGTTCCTGTCTGGCTACCGGCGAGGTATTCGACGCCTTCGACCTGGTAAAACAACCCGGCCACCACAACCGGTTGATTGACCGCCGGCCTTTATAACTGTCCGCTATCCCTATATGCAAGGCTGTTTCCTTCCTGGAAGCAGCCTTTTATTTGATACAATTTGTAGAAACTTTGAGTCAATTACGATATCTCGCAAAGCGGATAAAGCATATTTTGGCATATAAAATTTATATCGACTACAAAGATTATGAAACTGATTGCTATAGCTTCCACGATATTGCTGGGTCTTTCCCTTTCCACCCTGGCACAGCAGCAACGCACTGCTGTGCCAACTTATTACCCGAACCGCGCGCCACTTCATCCCAAACCTTACATCGCGCTTCCGTTGGGCGCCATTACGCCTAAAGGCTGGTTGCGAAACATGCTGGTGCAGCAAAAGAATGGCGCCACGGGCCAACTGGACAAATTATATCCGCTGGTAATGAACCAGCGTAATGGCTGGCTGGGCGGCGATGGCGACCAATGGGAACGCGGCCCCTACTGGATAGACGGCCTGCTCCCGCTGGCTTATATCCTGAAAGATACTGCCCTCATCGCCAAAGTAAAGCCCTGGGTGGAATGGTCTCTTAAAAGCCAGCAGCCCGACGGCTATTTCGGTCCCTCCAAAGATTATAGTCCCGAACCCGGCATACAACGGGACAACAGCCACGACTGGTGGCCCAAAATGGTGATGTTGAAAGTATTAAAACAATACTATGAGGCCACCAGCGATCCACGTATTATTCATCTCCTGACCAACTATTTCCGGTATCAGCTGAAAGAACTACCGCAAAAGCCCCTCGACCACTGGACATTCTGGTCACGCTACCGCGCAGGTGATAACCTGATGGTGGTGTATTGGTTATATAATATTACCGGAGATGCATTCCTGCTGGATCTTGCCAAACTGTTGCATCAACAAACGTTTGATTATACCGATGCATTTTTACATACCAACCTTCTGTCCACGGCTGGCAGCATTCATGGTGTAAACCTGGCGCAGGGAATGAAAGAACCGGTGATCTATTATCAGCAGCAGCCGGATAACAAATACCTGGAAGCTACCCGTAAAGGTTTTGATGACCTCCGCAAATTTAACGGTATGGCACAGGGCATGTATGGCGGCGATGAAGCCCTGCATGGCAATAACCCTACACAGGGCGCAGAGCTGTGTAGCGTTGTAGAAATGATGTTCTCACTGGAAAGCATACTCGAAATAAGCGGAGATGTATCGTATGCCGACCAGATCGAAAAAATTGCATTCAATGCCTTGCCGGCACAGATTTCCGCTGATTTTATGACCCGGCAGTATTTCCAGCAGGCCAACCAGGTAATGGCCACCCGGCATATTCGCAATTTTGATGTGAACCATAGCGGTACCGATCTTTGTTATGGCTTGCTCTCCGGCTATGCCTGCTGTACCTCCAATATGCACCAGGGCTGGCCAAAATTCACGCAAAACTTATGGTATGCCACCACAGACAGTGGCGTAGCAGCCCTCCTGTATGCACCCAGTGAAGTAAAAGTATATGTAGGCCGGCAAACACCGGTAACGTTTAAAGAAGAAACGAACTATCCTTTTGAAGAAAGTATCCGGTTTACCCTTAGCACACCTAAGAAAGTAAGTTTTCCGTTTCACCTGCGCATTCCGGCCTGGTGTAAAAAAGGGATCATCAAAATAAATGGCAAAGTGTGGCAGGAAGCAGGCGGCAACCAGGTGGTGAAGATAGCCCGGGAATGGACACCTGGCGATGTCGTAGAGCTGCAATTGCCGATGCACATCTTCCAGAATACCTGGTTTGAAAATTCGATGTCGGTAGAACGTGGGCCTATCACGTATGCGCTAAAAATCGGGGAAGCAGCGCGGGAAGTCACCAACACAATAGATCCGGTGGATAATGGTCAAAACTATACTGAAGTACGCCCTACCACTCCCTGGAACTACAGCCTTATCGCCACTCCCGATAATAAGCTGCAAGATCGTTATAAAGTAACAACCACGGGTGTGATGCCCGCTTATCCATGGTCATCTGCGCAGGCACCTATCTCCATAAAAACAACCGCCAAACGAATACCCTCCTGGCTATTATATAATGAAATGACAGGACCTATACCATACAGTATCACTTATGGCATGGAAATGGGCGCCGAAGAAGAAATTACGCTCATACCCTACGGCTGTACAAAGTTGCGGATTTCACAGTTCCCGGTTGTAGGTAACTGATAAGTTAATGGGGTGTATCAAAAAATGATACGCCCCACTTTTTAAATTTATTTATTTTTATGCTGCAATTTTGTTTGCAGTCCTGTTTTCAGGTTTAACTCCACTTCAAACTTAGACTCTGCTAAAACAAACAGGCTGCGGATCTTCTGGATATTATCCAGCTTCGATAATTTGGTCAGGTTAAATTGCTCGTAGGCTTCCATATCAGCTACCAACACCTTCAACAGGTAATCAAACTGTCCGTTCATCTTATAACATTCCATCACTTCCGGGAAGGTATTGATCTTTTGTTCGAAGGCAGGCAGGCGGTCATGCCCATGTTCCTTTAACGTAACGCTGGTATAGGCCACGAGGTTTTTGCCCAGCTTATTTTTATTGAGCACGGCAATATAGCGTAAGATATACCCTTCTGCTTCCAGGCGTTTTACTCTTTCAAATATAGAAGTAACTGACTTACCTAACCTGGAAGCAATCTCTTTATTAGTTGTTCTGGCGTCTTCCTGTAATATGTCCATTATACACATATCAATCTGGTCAGGTATGAAACTCATGATGCTATTTTTATCAAAAATAGCGATACTGCTACTGATTTAGGAAAAAAAGTCGGTAGAAGCAGTTTTTTTTAGTTTTGTTTTCGCTTTTGAATCCGTTGTTGTCATACCATCGTCACATAGCATAATTTGCTTTCATAGAAAACAAACCACGTTTGGAAGACGTACATCATCCTTCCATTTTTTTATTCATTAAACTCATTTTTATATGAGAGAAAGTATTGTACTGCCGCTAAAAGCGGTGGGCATGGACGCTATTGCCCTGGTAGGCGGTAAGTCGGCCTCATTGGGAGAAATGATCGCTAACCTGTCAAAAGTAGGTGTTGCTGTTCCGGATGGTTTTGCTATCACCACTACCGCCTATTACGATTTTATGAAACAAAGCGGGCTCGAAAAATTCATAGCAGAACAGGTAGCCACCGTTGACTTTAACGATATCATCACCCTCCGCAGAGCCGGGCAGAAAATAAGACAAGCTATCAGCAGTACCCGGTTTCCACACGAGCTGAGTGACGAGATCATTGCCGCCTATCAGCAGTTATCACAGCAATACGGACAGGAACAAACAGATGTAGCCGTAAGATCATCCGCCACCGCGGAAGACTTACCCGATGCCTCTTTTGCAGGACAACAGGAAACCTTCCTTAACGTCAGGGGGCCTGCTGCATTAATTGATGCGGTAAGGAACTGTTTCGCCTCCCTGTTCACCGACCGCGCCATCAGCTACCGGCAAAATTTCGGCTACGACCATTTCAGTATAGGCTTGTCCGTATGCGTTCAGAAAATGGTCCGCTCCGATCTGGGAGCTTCCGGCGTAGCCTTTTCTCTCGACACCGAATCAGGATTTAAAGAAGTAGTAGTGATCAATGGTTCCTTCGGGCTTGGTGAAATGGTAGTACAGGGTGCTGTATCACCGGATGAATTCATCGTATTCAAGCCCTGCATGCAAGCTGGTTACACCCCTATCATAGAAAAAAAGCTGGGTGTAAAAGATAAGAAAATGGTGTATGGCGAAAGCAGTGATGAAAGAACAAGGATTATACCGGTAGAAAAAAAGCAACAGCAACATTTTTGTTTGAGCGATGCACAAATCATGCAGCTGGCTACCTGGGTACGTTGTATTGAAACCTATTACTCAGAAAAGAAAGGCCGCTGGTGCCCGATGGATGTGGAATGGGCTGTAGATGGCCTCACCAATGAACTGTATATCGTACAGGCACGCCCCGAAACTATTCATTCGCGGAAAGATCATAACATGATCACCTCTTATGCCATTGACCATACCAGTACCGCCAAACAACTATTAAAAGGTATTGCTGTAGGCGATAAAATTGCCGCCGGCAAAGTGAATATCCTCTTTTCTCTCGACAACCGCCTAATTACCGGTAGTGAATTCAAACCCGGTGATGTACTGGTCACCGACATGACAGATCCCGACTGGGAGCCCATCATGAAAATGGCTTCGGCCATCGTCACCAATAAAGGAGGGCGCACCTGTCACGCGGCCATTGTAGCGCGTGAAATGGGTATCCCCGCTATTGTTGGCTGCGGCGATGCCACCGAGAAATTAAATGCGGATCAGGAAATCACCGTTTGCTGTGCAGAAGGAAGCGATGGTATTGTATACGAAGGCATACTGCCCTTCCGGGAAGATCAGCTGGACCTCACCAAACTCCCGGCCATACGTACCCCGCTCATGCTCAACGTAGGCTCTCCGGCTATGGCCTTCCAGTTTGCCCACCTGCCCAACAAAGGCGTGGGACTGGCCAGAGAAGAATTCATTATCAACAACTACATTAAAGTACATCCGTTAGCGTTATTAAAGCACAAAGAACTGCACGATGCAGAGCTCTCTGCTAAAATAGCCCAGCTCATTCAGGGACACGATAATGAAGTGGACTACTTCGTTAATAAACTGGCCTATGGCGTTGGAAAGATTGCGGCTGCTTTTTATCCCGAAAAAGTAATCGTACGTTTTTCCGATTTCAAAAGCAATGAGTACTTCAATCTGTTAGGTGGCAAATACTTTGAGCCTACAGAAGAAAATCCGATGATCGGCTGGAGAGGGGCCTCCCGCTACTACTCCCCACAATACAAACCTGCCTTTGAACTCGAGTGCAAGGCACTCCTAAAAGTACGGCAAACCATGGGGCTGAAGAATGTAGTGGTGATGATTCCATTTTGCAGAACAGTAGAAGAACTACAACTGGTACTTGCTACCATGGAAGAATTTGGATTGCGTCGCGGCGAAAACGGCCTGGAAGTATACCTGATGGCAGAACTACCCTCCAATATTATGATGGCGGAAGAATTCTCTGCTCTCATTGATGGTTTCTCGATAGGATCAAATGATCTGACACAGCTCACACTTGGTCTCGACAGGGATTCTTCCCTGGTGGCCAATCTTTACAATGAACTGAATCCGGCAGTACAACGGCTCATTGCGCATTTGATTAAAGTAGCGAAACAACAAAAAGTAAAAGTAGGTATCTGCGGACAAGGCCCTTCGGACTTTCCGGAGTTTACTAAATTCCTGGTAAAACAGGGCATTGATAGTATTTCAGTTACACCAGATGCAATCATAAAAACGGTGATGGCGATTCATGAGGCGGAGAAGTAAGAAAAGATGAGGCTGTCTCCTCTGTTTACAACAAACATAGAGGCGGCCTCTTTTTCTACTGAGCTATAACCAGCAGATGTCCATAAAAAACTGCTCAAAATCTTTCCTGAATCTTTCCAGGTCAAAATCCTTTATCTTTTTTACTGTAGCTATTTTATCCAGGGAATCCAAGATATCTTTTGCAAAGATGGGTCTGATATCAATTGCTGTTACATAAACCTCGAAGTCCAGCTTAATGTGGTACTCCATTACATTTGCAGGGCGTTCAACCTGAACACCTTTGTAGATGTAGGTCTTCGGTTCTACTTTATAGGTAGGTCTGCCTATTTTCATAAACTCCTCGTATCTTGGACTGGTACATAAAAGACCTATGTAGAGCACATGTACATCTTCTCCATAAAATCTATCACTAAAAAAATCGTCTATAGCCATCTGACAGGAAGCAACCTGGTCAAATTGCCTTTTGACCTCAGTAGAAATTTCTTCTGTTATGTATACAATCATATACCAATCTATTATCTGAACATTTTATTTCCAGAAAGCAATATACCACAATGGTAAAATAATTATAAATAAGCATTTTCTACATCAGTTTTATAAACTGTTAAAAGATTGCATAACTTTCCCCTCCGAAAATAAATATTATGCAACACTTAACCCCCAATTCCGAAGCTGACGGCTTATTAAAAGTACTCAACGATTATACTTATGCGTTAGATATACTTGACAAGTACGATCACCAGGTGCTCGAAATTGAATCCACTACCCTTGAAAATATTTTTGAAATTACTTATCAGAATGCCATGAACGCGATCATGGGACTTCGCAATAAATTCGGGGGCAGCAGCC
Source organism: Chitinophaga sp. RAB17 (assembly GCF_052114225.1). Taxonomy (NCBI): domain Bacteria; kingdom Pseudomonadati; phylum Bacteroidota; class Chitinophagia; order Chitinophagales; family Chitinophagaceae; genus Chitinophaga; species Chitinophaga sp. RAB17. The sequence goes on from NZ_JBFREI010000003.1 coordinate 453,424, forward strand.
TTTTTGGAAATGAGAAGGATGAATCTTTCCAGGGATCACTGGCGGCTATCTACCAAACTTTCGGAGGTCAATTCGTTTACCCCAGTGTAGAAGAAAAAGCGGCGCACCTTTTATATTTCGTTACTAAAAATCATTCTTTTTCAGATGGCAATAAAAGAATAGCCGCATTTTTATTTGTGTGGTTTCTGGATAAGAACGCTATTCTTTATCATGAAGACGGATCAAAAAAAATTGGCAATAACGCGCTCGTAGCGTTTACGCTGATGATAGCAGAATCTAAACCGGAGGAAAAAGATATGATGATAAAGGTGTTGGTGAATTTGATGAATGGAAGTAACTAACTCACCTCGGCATGTTAATCGCCTCCATAAACTGTTTCATATATGCATCACCGATAGGCACATTATACTCACCTGTAAAAATTCGTTGCCTTTCTATGCTATCTATTTTATCCAGGGAGATGATATAGGATTTATGCACCCGTAAAAAACGAAACGGCGCCAGGATCTCTTCAAAGCTACGTAGGTTCTGCAAAGTGAGGATCTTTTGCTTGGTCGTTTGTATGGCTACGTAATTACGCAGCGCTTCTACAAAAAGAATATCTTTTACATCTACTCTCACTATCCGTTTATCGGTGCGAACAAAAATATAATCTGTGCCGGCAGGTTGTGAAATAGCAGGCGTAATTTTTGCCTGCACCCGTTGCACCGCTCTCGCAAAACGTTCAAAGGATACGGGCTTCAGGAGATAGTCTACCGCTTCGCGATCGAAGCTTTCCACGGCATATTCATCATAGGCAGATACAATGACGATCTGTATTCCTGCCGGCGCTAATTGCATAAATTCAATGCCGCTGAGTTCCTGCATCTGTATATCCAGAAATACCAAGTCTACTTTCTCCTGTTTCAGAAAAAGCAATGCTTCCTGCGGATGAAGAAATGTTTTCAACAATTGCAGGTCTGGCGTTTTATTGATGAAGGATACCAATACCTGTGCTGCCAGAGGCTCATCGTCTACCACTATACACTTTACTGCCATATCATTACCAGTTGATCACTAAGTTACTATAATATTCATCTTTCATATCCATTACTTCCAGGTCATGTTTTCCGGGATAAATCAATTGTAAGCGCTTACGCACGTTATCCAGTCCGATACCGCCGGTTTTATCCCGTTGGTGACCGGAAATATAATTATGCACGCGCAGCACCAGCTGTTGCTGGTCGCATTCCAGTGTAATCCGGACTGGCTTTTCCGGACGATTACTCACGCCGTGCTTAAACGCATTTTCTATAAACGGCACCAGTAGTAAAGGTGCTACTCTTTTATCAGGTAACTGTTCCGGGAAATTAAACACCACGCCTTCACTACAGCCGGTACGTATGCGTTGCAAAGTTACGAAGTCCAGCAGATAACGAATCTCCTCTCCTATGGCCGCTCTGTAAGCAATATCCGATGGCTGATTCACCATATAGGCCAGCAGATCAGTGAGGGTTTTATGCGCTGTGACTACTTCCGGTGAATCCATCAATGCCAGCGAGTAGATGCTATTAAGACTGTTAATAAGAAAATGAGAATTTAACTGCATCTTCAGAAAACCAGATTCCGCCTGCTGTTGCTGTTGCTGCAGGATGGCTCTTCGTTTATCTTCCTGCAACCATAAAATAAAAAAGCAATAAGCAAATGCTGCCACCAGGATAACGATACCACTCCACAAGCCGTTGACAAAGTAAGTCGAAAAAGACTGATACAACTGTACCTTTTCCCCATGAACAACCTGGTAACCGCTATATAAGATCGTTTCCCTGAAAAAGCTATCGGCAATGATATACTTCAATACAATACTACCTGTCAATAGTGGCAGTACAGTTGCCAAAATCCGTCCCCAATTATTGTGTTGCAGAAACGGGGGCACTACCCAACGCACATACACATAACACAACAGGAAATTCAGTATACCAAAGAAGCCATAATTAATATGGAAGTGGTGCATCGCCAAAGGAGTACGTTTCACAATGGTGATGGCATTCAGTCCGTATACCAATAGCATCCATACGGCCATCAGCACAAAAAATTCAATGATATTTTTGCGGACCTTATTCATCGGCGGGATATATATTTATTTTATCCGGTAAGACATGATCGGCAGAACTTTCCGACGTCACAGACACAGACAGTGTGTCATTGGAAATATGAACGGTAATGATCAATCCCCCGGGACCGCTTTGCAACTCCCGCATTCTTTTGTCCGTTAGATATTGCAAACGCAATGCTTCCACCAGCCCGGCCGGCTCAGCGCCTGTGATCTGCAACGTGATGGATTCTGCTGCATTACAAAGACTACGTAGTTCAATGTATCTTTCAAAATTCAATAGCTCTTTTTTTAAACTCACCTTATCATTTTCAAGGGCTTTATCGTACAACATATATCTCAGCAGATCCGATAATAACAACATGGCACGCGTGCCTTCAATTTCCCTTTTTCCCGGGTCTTCCAAAAGTGGCGCCAGTTGCTGTAAATTATACAACAACTGCCTGGACCCTTCCTGCATGCGCTCATACCTCCGCCGGGCATGAGCCGCTGTCGTAGCCAGTAACCGATCTTCCGGTGCGGCATTGCGCCATTCCAGGAAGAGGCGATAACTACATGCCAGCAAAGTCACGCCGGTACCTACCTGTATCGTCAGCGGTAAATACTCCATAAAAGTCATAGGCATGGGCATAGGGACAGGCACCGACATCCGGGTAGCAGATGCCATCACCTTCAACGGAATAGCCCTGAATAATACTTCATTGGGAAAAATAAAATAGCCGATGAGATACTTGACTACAGAAAATCCAAGAACCGATGCAATCATATACATCGCCATACGCCTGTACTGCCGCTTCCTTACAACGGCAGGCAGCAAAAGGAATACCAGCAGGTAAAACAATTGGAAATTAATAAATCCATACACCACATACTTTACAAAGGTCCACTTTAACAAAACCCCACCTGAGAACATACTTTTCAGCGACGGATATATGTATAGCAGTATCAGGGCCATCCAAACAGCCAGGTGTGCAAAATACCGGTATGGTCTATTGTGTCGCATATACACTTACAACATTGAAGATAGCATTTGCATCCACCCTTTCTGCATAAACGCCTGTTTATTTTTTTCGTACCTGCATAATGCCCGTTCATACTTATCAATCGCCTGAAAGTACCTATTGGCGGACATTTGACGGATATCCTTGTCATTCGCCGCGTCAAATCAGTTTCATCCACGTCAAAAGAGGGAATGTACATTCCGCTACCGGGTACGTCCATTATCCCACAAAAGAAATAACAGGATAAGTACTTTGGATTTTCATTTTTGTTCGGGACAGTTCATATATCGTAAAAATCAACCAACTTTTGTATGAGAAAGTCATTATTATTTATCCTCCTATGTATGTCAGGCGCCTCTGCCTACGCACAGCAGGTTTTAAAGGGAACCGTGAAGGATGCGGTATCCCACCAGCCGGTTCCGGGAGCCACCGTAAAAATAATAGGTGCAGCCAAAGGAGCCACGACCAATGATAAAGGAGAATTTGAACTCAATGTGCCAGCCAACGCACAACTGCAAATCACCTCTATTGGTTTTGAAAATGTAGTGATAGCTGCCAGCCTGATAAAATCCGGGCCTATCATGATGAAGATGACAGCTATTAACCTCATTGATGCGGTGGTAGTAGGGTATGGTACCCAACAAAAATCAAATGTCACCACCGCTATTTCCACGGTGAAAGCCGATGCACTTTCTCCTGAAAAAAACATCGCCAGCGATTTTGGGAAAGCGCTGACAGGCAGAGTAGCCGGCGTATTTGTGTCGTCCAGAGATGGCGGCCCCGGTGGTACACCCAATATCCTTATCCGGGGGGTGCAATCGGTTAATGTAACCAGTACCAACCCCCTGATTGTAGTCGATGGACTGATCCTGGAAGGCAATACCATCTCCATCAATAACATTAATCCACAGGATATTGAATCCATCGAAGTACTGAAAGATGCAGCATCTGCAGCTATATATGGCGCCAGAGGCTCTACCGGTGTGATCATTGTCACTACCAAAAAAGGAAAGCTCAACAGCAGACCCAGTTTAAATCTCAATATGTATACGGGAGTGAACAATGTACCTACTTCCCGTCATATGCTCAATACAGAACAGTATACCTCTGCCTTTAACGACGCCCGCAATAACCGTATCAGCGATATAGATGCCCAACTGGCCAACTCTGGCAGTCTTACCCCTGCCAAGATCAGCCAGCTGAAAAATGAAAAGATCACCCTGCAAAGTCAGCTGAATGGCTTAAAGATGGCCGACCGTAGCACCGACTGGCTCGATCGTATCAAAAATAAAAATGCACCTGTCAATAATATACAAGCCAGCATGAGCGGCGGCGGTGATAAAAGCAATTATTACATGTCTCTCGGTCGCTATGCAGAAGCAGCTACCATGGGCACAGGCAACTTCGAAAGATATACCGGCCGCCTGGATATGACACAACAAATCAACAACTGGCTAAAAGTAAACGGTAACATCAACATTACCCAGTCTGTCAGAAAAAACATCAGCAGTCCATTGGTCACTGCCTTCAATGCACGTCCTGATACCCCGGAAGATCCGGTTCTCAATGCTGATGGATCACTGGGTTACTACGTAGGTCAGCAGCAGCATCCACTGGGCGTGATGATGGACAACAATAACAAAGATAAAAACAATGTATACCTGGGTAGTTTATCGGCAGACGTGAAACTGTTCAAAGATCTCTCCTTCCGCTCCTCCTTTAACGCTACCAAATTCAATGATCTGGCGACCACCTTCTACCCTGCGGCCGGCTACCTGGGCGCTTTTAACAAAGGTACTTTCAAGAATTTAGGGGTAGATAATTTCTCCTATAACTTCGATAACTACTTCACCTATACGAAAAGAGTAAAACGTCTGGGCATCAATGCTACCCTGGGCTATACCTTCTATAGCAACGAACTCAATACTTTCGGTTATGATCTCAACGGCTTCCCGAAGATTGATGGTATCACCGGCGGCGGCTCTGGGGCTGCTTATGGTAGTAATTCCAATATTGGCAGCTACAATACCAACAACAAAGAGGTATCTGATGCCTATTTCCTGCGCACAGGTTTCGACTGGGAAGGTAAGTACCTGCTCAATGCGTCTATCCGCCGTGATGGTTCTTCCAAGTTAAATGCGGATCACCGTTACAGCTGGTTCCCTTCCATTTCCGGTGGCTGGGATATTGCCCGCGAAAACTTCCTCGCCGGCAACCGCTTTATAAACCAGTTAAAAATCCGCAGCAGCTACGGTATGAGTGGCAACATGCGTGCGGTAGGATATTACGATGCACAAAACCTGCTCGGGGCCACTTCCTATATGGGTAATCCTGCGCTTCTGCTCAGCACCATAGGGAACCCCAACATACGCTGGGAACGTACCAAACAGGTAGATGCCGGCATAGATGTAGCCTTGCTCAACAACAGACTCACCTTTACAGCAGATTACTACAATAAGACCACCGATGGTTTAATGAGTAATAATAATATACAGTATATCTATGGTGCAGCTTCCATTCCGGATAATATCGGAAATATCCGCAACTACGGCGTAGACCTGGAACTGGCTGTCAGCAGCCGTCCCGGCGCCGCCTTCTCCTGGAAAGTGGAAACCAATATGAACATTAACCGGAACTTACTCGTGTCGCTGAAAGACTCGCTTACCACTTACGGCGCCTATATTTTTGGCGGCCCTATGACCAAAGCCAAAGTAGGACAATCGCTCGGCTCTGTACAGGTATATGAATCAATGGGCGTAGATCCCCAAACAGGTGACATGATCTATAAAGATCAGAACAAAGATGGTAAATGGGATAGCAATGATATGATTACCGTTCCCGTGGCAGTACCCAAATTTACAGGCGGTACCAATATTACGCTGTCTTACAAAAAATTCACCGTATCTGCACTATTCAACTATGTGGTCGGCAACAAAGTATATGATTTCTATGAGCAAACACTCCGTAACTATGATATAGACTACTACGGTGTAATGCCCAATAAATTTGACATCATTAACAGCCGCTGGAAACAAAAAGGAGATATCACGGACGTACCCAGAGCAATTGTAGGCCCACATGGCGCGGGACAAACCAACGACTGGAACTCCCGCCCTTCTACCCAGTTTATATATGATGCTTCTTATGTACGCCTGCGCAATCTCACCGTGAGCTATGATCTTCCCACTGCGATGCTCACTAAAGCAAAAATTACACGGGCACGCATATACGCATCTGCGCAAAATGTATTTACCATTACCAAATATATCGGATTTGATCCGGAGGCAGCCAGCAACACCGGCGTTGTAAGTTCCAACACGCCTAATCCGCGTGCGGCTGTTATTGGTATAGATCTTTCATTTTAATAAGCCACCACATGAAACAACATACTTTATTACATATAGCGGCTATCATTACACTCGGGTTATCTGCCTGCAGTAAACAACTGGATGAAGTAAATCCTAATACTAAGATTGCCTATTCACAAATCAACAAAAACAACCTGCCGCTGTTGATCAACGGCGCTAAACTGGCACTCACCAATAACAATTCATTCTATAGCTACTATGGATTGCAGGATATTATGAGCGATGATTTTCAATCGCTGAGCTATACTACGTATGAAAGTAATAACATTGCATCCAATGACAACACGCTGGGACCTGTTTATAAACAGCCGTACCAGTGCATTGCCAACGCAAATATAGCGATCCGGTATGCACAACAGTTTCCGGGCGACAGCAGCATCAGCGCCGCACTTGGCGAAGCCTTGCTTTTACGTGCGTTTTCGTATATGCTGCTCACCGAATCCTTCGGTGATGTAGTGATCGTTAACGGCGGAGAAGATCCTAAAAACCGTCCTGCACGCAACCCGGTAGCAGAAGTAAACCAGCTGATTGAAACAGATCTCAAAAACGCAATCGATCAATTACCTGTTTACACAAACGCACTTTCCGCTTCCAAACAAAGTGCGCAATTATTACTCGCCAGATTTTATCTGAACCGGGGTAGAAACGATGAAGCACTGACCATGGCCAACAATGTGATCAGCGCCGGCAAATTCACGCTACAGTCTAACTTTGCGGATATTTTCAAATCATCGGTAAACAGCCCCGAGGCCGTTTACAAGATCAACGAAACCAGCATCAGCACTTTTTATGGTCTCCCTAATCTATACGGACAAGGCGGCACCGGTCAGGCAGGTTTCGGTAATACCTTTGCCGACAGCAATCTCGTAAAATCATATGAGCCGGCAGATATCCGCCGCAGCTACTTCGTTCGCACCAAAGGGGCCTCCATCCTCGACTCGGTGTATTTCCTCAGCAAATTCCCGCAGGAACTCACGCCTTCGTATGTAATATGCCGTTATAGTGAGGCATTCCTCATTGTTGCCGAAGCCAATGCCCGCAAAGGAACAGTAGACGTCACCACTTACAATCAGCTTCGCAGCGCCCGCAATGCCAGCACCGTCAACAATGCTGATTTTGCTACACCTGCCGCCTTCCTCGCCGCCATTGAGCAGGAAAGAAGAAGAGAATTCATAGGAGAGCGGTTAAGATGGAGCGACATGCAACGCTTCGGCAAAATAAACACCTGGCTGCAATCATTCGGACAACCCATTACACATGTACTGATGCCGCTGCCTTCCAGAGAATTTTTTATTAATCCAAACCTGTCGCAAAACGCCGACTACAGTAAGTAAAAACGGAAATCAATTATATTTAAACTAATCACGATGAAGAAAACAGTTTTAAAATTCTGCGCACCGCTGCTCCTGTTAACAGCCCCCGCAGCCCTGATGGCGCAACAAAACAAATTAGTGAAAGCCATCACCGTGCGCGGCAGCGTGGAATTCACCGATCCTAAACAGGAAATCAATAAAGTATTTCTGTCAAAGGATGACTTAAAAGGAAAACCTGTAGTGGTAGACTCCTGTGTAGTAGGCAAAGACAACACCTTCTCCTTTAAAATCAAACAAGACCACCAGGGTATCTACATCCTCAATGCCATGAACTGGGACCATGCTACTTTCTGGAGCGATGCAGATGTAAACGTGGCCATGAGAGGCTATGATACTGCCCGGTACAAGGTTAAAATACCTCACTACAATTACGTAGACGGATCTTACGATAACAATTTCGTGAATCTTTCTTCCCTGAATGCAGAGCTGAATTACCGCCGCATGATTGATGAGTACAACATGGAGTACTATGCCAAAAAAGCAACAGATACTACCTGGTACGGCTATATGAAAAATACCAAAAAGTACAATGCGCTGGGCGAAGACTTCAAAATGCGTCAGGAAGTATTAACCAAAGCTTACGCTGACCGTCCGGTAATGGTATATGCACTCCGCGGCATGGCAGGCACAGAAGCAGGTGAAAAATATGACAAGGCCATGAAAATGCTGGACCTGCTGATCGTACGTTATCCGTGGCTAACAGAAGCAAAGCAACTGAAAGAAACCATCATCACCAACAAAGCACAGGCTATGCGCCTGAAAAGCGGTCAGCCAATGCCATCCGTAAAATATCCGGATGCCAACGGTCAACTTGCCGGACTGGAAAAATACAAAGGCAAATACCTGCTGGTAGACTTCTGGGCAAGCTGGTGCGGACCATGCAGACAAGCCATTCCTAAAGTAAAGGAACTGTATGCTGCTTATAAAGACAAAGGATTTGAAGTAGTGAGCATTTCTATTGACACCGATAAAAATGCCTGGAAAAAAGCGATGAAGGAAGAAGAAATGCCATGGGAGCAAATGCTGAGCGACAATAAAGATAAAACCATGGAACAGTTTCAGTTCTCCGGTATCCCTACTATGTATCTCGTGGATAGCGAAGGAAAAATCATGGAACGCTTTACCGGATACAGCGATGAAGCAGCCGCTAAAATAAAGGAAAGTCTGAATAAAGGCACGAAGGCAGCACCAGCTAAACAAGCAGCGTCTATTCCAATGACCGGTTTCTAAAAATCATACACCAACCATGAAAAAACACATCCTGATGATGGCCGGCAGCTTGCTGCTGGCCTCTTTTCTCCCGGCAACAGCACAAAAAAGTTACAAGGTAACGGCTAATATCAAAGGCCAGGGCGATTATCGCCTGAGTTTATCTTATATAACTGCAGAAGGACGCAAAATGGATACAGTCATCTCCCGCAATGGCGATGAATTTACTTTTTCCGGCGACGTAAGCGAACCGGTGATAGCAACTTTTGTTTCCCGCCACCCGGGATCCAAATTTGAAATGTCTAAAGGAGGCATGTTCATGCCGGCGCCTAACCTGGAAATTATCCTGTCCGATAAAACCAACATACAGGTATCCGGCGATGCAGCTGAGCTGTTCAAGGCAACCGTAAAGGGAGACAAAGCCAACGAAGAACTGAATGCGCTCCGGCAAAAAGAAATGTCCCTGGTAGCACAAGCCTGGGAACTACGTAAAAAAACAGCTGCGATGCGCAAGCCGGAAGACAGCACCGCCAAAAAAGCATTGGTGGCGGAAATGCTGGCAGCGGGCGACCAACTCACTGCTCTCCGCAAACAATTTATAGCAGATCATCCCAAATCATTTGTCAGCGTAATGCTGTTGAGCAGGTTACAAGGTGATTATGACGCAACGGCCTACGAACAGGCTTTCAATAAACTGAGCGCTACTTACAAAGACACCTACCTGGGGAAATACCTCGCTTCCCGGATTTCCGGCGCTAAAGCCACCAGCGAAGGTGCGGCTGCAATTAATTTCACCAAAAAAGATAACCACGGAGAGCCGTTCACGTTATCTTCTCTCAAAGGGAAGTATGTGTTACTCGACTTCTGGGGTAGCTGGTGTGGTCCCTGCAGGGCCAGTCATCCTCACCTGAAGGAAGTATATGCGAAGTACAAAGACAAAGGACTGGAAATTGTAGGCATTGCGGATGAAAAATCCAGCAATCTGAATGACGCAAAAGCGGCCTGGCTAAAAGCTATCCAGGATGATGGCATCAACTGGATTCAGGTGCTTAACAACTACGACAAAGCCACCACTGATCTTGCCATGTCATATGGTATTTCCGGCTTTCCTACCAAAATACTGCTGGATAAAAACGGTAAAGTATTATTCAAATTAGTAGGTAACGGCGGTGACGAACTGGATCAGAAATTAAAGGCCACACTGGGCTTATAAAAAAACAGGGTGTACCAGATCACCGGTACACCCTTTTATCGTAAGCCCCCTCAGGCATTACCGTTATGTTATTTCACCGGCTTCAACTCCAGCACTTTCACCTGTAAAGGCGCCAGTTCTATCGTGATGCTGTCCTCACTATCCATCTCTCCGGCTTTCACGTCTTCTATTACATTAAAGGCGGCAAACTTAGTCTTATAGTCCGCCGGCAATTCCAATACCTCTTTCAAACGGAACGTAATTTTTTGCGTTGCTGCAGATGGATTTCTCCAGGTGATCGTGCCTTCCTTATGATTCCATGCCGCAAAGCCATACACTTCTTCCTTACCGGGATCGCCGCCTATCCAGTGTATATCGGATAAAACATCGCGGTGCCTCTCAGACCACTTCATGCCTTTAGCCAGTATATTCCAGGAGGCAGTACTCATCAGGTGCGGATTAATATACAATTCCTGCATACCCGTGCCGTTACCGAAAAACTCCCAGATATCTTCCGCCAGCCCCGCATCATCGTTGGCAAAAGATGCACCCAGCCCATTTTCATTATTCACTACAATGCCATGATACATCAGGGCATTGAGCGGATATAAGCGGGAACGTTTCACCACATTTTTATATACTTCCGCATCGCGGTAGTTGATCCATTGTTGTCTTTTAGTTCCCACACCCTGTACTCCCATATCTTCACCGGCACGCCAGATAGCATCGCCATAATTGAGCCAGTAGGGAGAAGGCCAGGTGCCTACGGTGAGGTTAAAAAACAGATCAGATTTTATTTTACGGAGATCTGTGATCACACGTAAAAAAGATTCCACATCTCTGGCATACTTCTCTCCTGCCCCGGCAGCACCGTTGCCTGCACCTACCCCATCAAACTTGAAACTGATCACACCCTGATTTTTTACAAATCCTTCGGTGAGCTTTTTAAAATAATCGAAGTAGTGCGGATCAGCCAGGCTTAAACCGTTATCATTCGGCGTAAATGGCAACTGCAGCGTTTTAATGCTGGCCAGTCGACTGATCTTTTCATTATCATAACCACCCCAGGGTGATACCCATACTCCCATGGCCGATTTGTACTGACGTGCCAGCGCATCCATCTTCTTAAAACCATTCGGCAACTTACTGCTGAAATACCAGAGTCTGTTATAATCATCCCAGCCACTATCCCATAAAAAGGCGCTGATCTTTGCTTTTCGCTTTACTACCAGGCTGTCGCCAAACATTTTAATCCGGTCCATGGCATTGGCCTCCGTGATTTCCCGGCCATCATACCCTACATCATACCAGGAGTTATAATGCGGGAAAGCACGATAAGGTACTGCCCTTACTTTTTCGAGGTAAGATAGAAAACCCCGGCGAAGTTGCTCCGCAGGCGTAATACCCCAGGCCACACTAACGTCAAATCCGTTACCTGAACGCAGCGTAGCAGATGCAGCCACACCACTTCTGGTAGCAGTAGTACTCACCTCATTCTGCGCCATAGGGTGTTCCAGGGCAAAAAACAGGTTACCTGCCAATATCGGAGAGCCATCTACAGTACCGGAAAGCACGGGTTGATAGACTGCAGGAATATTGACCAGCGATAAATCTGTAATTGCATGTGCCGGATCCTCAATATGAAAATGTTGCTGGATAAAGTTACAATCATCATGCAGGGAAATACGCCAGGTGATCGTGATACCATGTGTTTTATTGGTAAGCCCAAAGATCAGCTGCTTTCCCGGCAGGCGGTCAATTATTTTCACCGCATCCGGTACTGCCGCAATAGTGCCAGCATCGCGGGTGCTGATCGCAAAATCAGATGGCAGCAACAAGGTGCCATCGTTTAATTTCAATGCAAATAAATTATTCTTATCAAAATCTATTGCTTTAGACAACTGCCTGTCCCGGAAGGTAACATGCCCAGACTGCTCATTTATCGACCTGAAGTTTACCTCCAGCACATTATTTTCCAAAACATATTTGTCGGGTAAAACGGTTGCTTTAGCGGGAGCTTTACCTGCATAAAATACCTGTGCTGGCAACGATTGTTGTATAGCTAGTAAAAAGAGTACGATCAGTATCCTGCTGGTGAAAATGTTTTTCATGGAACGTCTGTTGAACAGAGGATAATGTTAGCTGATTTTAGTGGAAAATACTGACACAAACGATTGCGTGAATTAGCCGGTAATAAAAGGTTTTTAATGTAATTGTCCTGATACGCCGCTGTATTTGTCGCTTTTACCCCGTATACTCAAAATATATCCGTGGTATATTTACAGTACGTCAAACCGTCTACTATGGAACCATATACTTTAGAACGCGATATGGAAGTGTTTTATGTGAAAGCCTCCTCTTTTCCGCAAGGTATTAAACCCGCTTTTGAAAAGCTGGCTGCTTTAGTGCCCGATATACAGGGCAGAAAACTATACGGTATTTCCCGGCCGGAAGGTGGCTGTGACATCATTTACAGGGCTGCTGTAGCCGCTCAATCTCCGGGAGAGGGCGCAGCCTATGGTCTCGATAGCTTTATTATCAGGAAAGGGGTTTATATGAGCGAAGTCCTGTTAAATTATGAACAGGACCCGCCCAAAGTCAGCCAGACATTTGACCGGCTGCTACAAACGCCCGGTTTGGATCCCCAGGGTTACTGTCTGGAAGACTATCTCAATGAAAAAGATATACGCTGTATGGTGCCATTAGCTTTTAGCCATTAGCGGTTAGCTTTTAGTAAATGCAGCGCAGATGATGTTATATTGATCTGCGCCGTATTTACTAAAGGCTGTTTACGTATTTTCCCCTTTTAATTTAGCCATTAGCGCTTAGTTTTTAGTAAATGCAGCGCGGATGATGTTGTATTGATCTGCGCTGTATTTACTAAAGGCTGTTTACGCATTTTCCCCTTTTAATGACGATGGCGGGGGTAAATAATGTTGCCAGGTTCGTATAGGGGTTTTCGTTAGTTATCAATAGGTCGGCGCATTTGCCCGCACGTACCAGTCCCCGGTCATGCAAACCGGTCACAGTGGCACTGTTCATTGTAGCACTCTGAATAGCCTCTGCCGGGCTGAAACCACATTTGCTCACCAGCAATTCCATTTCATCCTGTAAGGGAACGGCTTCATTTTTTTCTGGATATATCCAGTCGGTGCCAGTTACTATTTTCACGCCTATGCGATGCGCCAGGCGGGTAATGGTCAACGCATTCCACATCTTGTTGTTCGATGCATGAAAGATAGTAGGGTCGAGGAAAATGCCTGCCTGCTGCATGCCCTGTAATAATTTCACCTGTACTACTGTGTCCAGTGTAAAACCTTTTTTGTACAGTTGTTGCCAGGCTTCATGAAATCCCAGTGTATCGCCTTTCATTTGTTGAAAACAAAGATCGGCGGCATGTGATAAACTGTTCACGCCAGCTGCGATGCCATCAGCAGGTTTGGCGGGGAATACCGTACCATGGCTCCATACTTGTATGCCCTGTGCATGTGCTTCCCTGGTAATCGCCGCTATTTGTTTTTTTGTGAGATCCGCGTACACTTTAATGCCGCTTGCACCTGCACCTTTGGCTTCGGCCACAGCCAGCTTCAAATCCGTTTCCGGTGTAATGGCGCGGTACCAGGGTGTAGTTCCCAGGTCTTTATCTGCACGGGAACTGCCTTTCATCTCTGCAAAATAACCGGGTCCCGCAAACTGTGCTGCATAAAAAATATCCGGGCCGATCAACTGATCCGTTGCAATTTTCCTTTTGTACTCCGCCAGGAAAATAGCATCTCCTGCCATATCGCGTACGCTGGTAATCCCATGCCGGATCATGTTCTGCAGGATGCTGTCTGTTTTCATATGCGCTCCTTTCTGATCCCCCATATTCACGGTGGCCAGGTGCACATGCGCATCCATCAGGCCCGGTGTAATAAACTGACCGGTACAATCAATCACCGTTAATTTATCACTGGGCAATACGCCATCGTATATCATCTTTTCAATGATCCCTTCACGGATCAGCACTGACCCAATACGGGGCTTTACGCCTGCATCACCGTCTATGATAGTGGCATTTTTCAGTAGTAGCTGTCCCCGGCTGTGGTGCCCGAAGCCAAGCATCAGGGCCAATAACAATAAGCATGATTTCATAAAAATCAATTATAATTTTTCCAGGTCAGCTATTTCAATATGCTGCTGAATAATAGTTCCGTTTTTATCGATCAGGAAAGTAGCGGGCAGCGATTGTACTTTATACTGCTTTACAAATTCACTTTTCATTCCTTCCTCACTCCTTAATTGTGTCCAGGGGATTTTATCCGCCTCCACCGCTTTTTCCCACAGTTCTCTTTTTTCATCCACAGATACCGATACAAAGCCAATCCCTTTCTTATTCATCTTTTCGTATAGGGGTGCCAGTTTGCGGTTAGTGGCCCTGCAAGGCGTACACCAGGAAGCCCATACATCCAGCAATACGTATTGATGCTGACCAAACATGCTATCCAACGCCACCGCATCACCGGTAATAGCCGGCAATGTGAAAACAGGCGCCTTTTTGCCAGTCATGTTAAAAGCGGCAACGGCGGCTTGCTTATCACGTAACCGGCTATACGTAGTTTTGGCAGCAGCCTGTTGCTGAAATGCCGGTACCAGTTTATCGAGGTCGGAAGGAGACCAGGCGAAAGCGTAGTAGTAGCCCATCCAGGCCCCTGCCAGGTTCCCGGCATTCGCCAATACAAAGGCCAGTCTGGCACCCTGTACTTTTTCTGCATAACGATTACTTTCCGTATTCGCTTTTAATTTCTCTTCCAGATTCGACGCCACTTCGTATTTGTGCCCCCATTCATTCCATGCTTTCTCATCCGGCTTCATTGCTTTTTCAAAATCATTCCATTTCCTTTGCAATGCACCACCACTGATAACGACCGCTGTATCGTTGGTCATACTGATAGTCACTGTCTCCCCCTCTTCTAATAATACAGCATCCATAAAGGGCTTACGCAGTTGAACGGAATATACCCCTGCACCGGCAGGCAACTTATACGTAAAGGAATTGCCGGTGAGCCGCAGCGTATCTATCAGTTGCCGCGAAGGCCATTCCCGGTAAATGGTGACTTTCTCATTTTCCCGGTGCAGTGCTGTCGTAAATTTCAGCTGCTGTGCATGCAGCTCCGCTTTGATCAGGAGCAAAGATGATAGGTAGTATAAAAACTTCATACACATTTTTTTTACAAGAAAAAGGCTGACTAAAAAATGTTTTTTAGTCAGCCGGGATGATAGTTGGTTTACCTCGGATTTTGTATAATGGCTGGATTTATGCTAATAATTTTCGGTGCAATCTGTAACAGGTAACGCGGACCGCTAGCGGCTAACGTATAGGTATCACCTTTATAACTGCGCGTCAGGTCTTTTTTGAAACGGGGATCGCGGTTCAATCGTTTCAGGTCAAACCAACGAAGCCCATGATACATCAGTTCTTTTCTTCTTTCTGCCAGCACTTGTAGCAGTGCATCATCTGCTGTGGCAGCAGTGAGATCTGCATAATCGGCGGGCTTGAACCGGTTATGCCGCAGTGTGTTCAACAGACCAATCGCCTCATCTTTACTATTGTTCCGAGCCAGACACTCTGCTTTTATCAGCATCATCTCGGGAACGCCTATACTGTAATTAATATAGTTAGCCATATAGTCAGGATAAGGGCTTTTGCTGGCAGCACCACTTCTGTCGAGCCGTGTAAAAGCGTAAACATAGCGCAGGTCTTTCTCTCCTAAAATATTCAACAGCTCCGGATGAATCATAAAACGCACCAGGGTGTTACTCAGACTATTGGTTCTGGTGAAAATATTTTCCGGATTTGCATCAGCGGTAGGACGGCCTTTAAAACCACTGTAAGGCTTTGCCGGGTTGATGAAGCTGATGACATTATGGTCCAGCAGCGTACTTTTCAGCGCCAGTGCGGCATCAGCAGCTTTCAATGCCTGCTCATAGTTACCCATATATAAATATACCCTTGCCAGCAATGCATATGCAGCGGCTTTGCCAGGATGTATATAATTCCGTCCCATCACCGGTAAACCACTTTCTGCAAGTGCCTCCGTCAGGTCTTTGATCACCTGATTGTATACTTCCTGTACCGTAGCCCGCTTTGTTTGGGCTTCCAGGTCCGGTACCAGTAAAATAGGCACTGCCAGATCGGTATTAGCCGTAGCAGCCTGATAGTCGTTACCGAATAAATTAGCCAGGTGGAAGAAATGATAAGCCCGGTGTATTTTAGCTTCTGCGGTCAGCCGGCTTACATCAACAGGTGTGCCATTGGTAGCACTCCCTACTTCGGCCAGTACCAGGTTACAATTATAAATATTGCGGTAGGCGTTATTCCATTCCCCATCATTATCGGTTGCCCTCAGCAAATCTTTCGCCCACAAATAACTTTTAGCAGTACGACTATCGCCCAGCAATCCCAGCATTTCATCGTTGTAGCTCAGGTCATCCGTCATAAACTCTTCGTTCCCATAGGCGGCATCCGCCATCACCGGATCGTTCATGAACAGTTCATAGTCTGCCACCGTTTTAGGAAGAAACTTCCCTTTAGGCGTAACGTCCAGGAATTTCTTGCAGCTGCCGGCCAGCAATATGATGAAGAGCAAACAGTATATCGTTAATTTTTTCATTACCATTTTTTTACAGTTCAACACGAATAGTAATCGTTGTTACTTTTGGTTCCGGTAAATAATAAGCTCCGTTTATCGGATCTATAGCTTCAGGATCTATCCCATATTTATTCTTCTTCCATAAGGCTACATTATTCATCTGCGCAATCAGATGCACCCCTCTCAGGAAAGTCCCTTTCAGCAAAGAAGCTGGCAGATTATATCCTAACTGTATTTCGCGCAACCGGATATAATCACCTGGTATCACACTGTTGGAAGAATATTGAATGGCACGTTCGCGGCCGTCATAAAAGTCGGCCGGATCAAAAGAAGGTGTGATGGCCGCGATATCTGTTTTAGCTTCATCACCCGGTTTGCGCCAGCGGTTGCGGATCTGGTAATTCAACGAAGTAGAAAAGGAGTAACCATACATATCCGGCATTTCGCGGCGGAGTACATTTCCAAAATTGAAAGTGGCCAGCGCACTCACAAAAAATTCGCGGTAAGAAAATATATTGGTAAATCCACCGGAGAAAGGAGCACGGTAAGTTCCGCTCTGTATCAGCGATGAGAACTGGGCAGCTTTTACTTTCTCCCCCTTATCACCATATACCTGCGGGTTACCGTGATCATCAAGTCCTGCCCACTTGTAACTCCATAGCGACTCCCGTGCATATCCTTCTACATACTGTGTACTGCCGGTGGCGCGACCGATCACCGGATCACTATCCGGCACTTTATTATCTGTGATGATATTTTTATTATAGGCAGCATTTAACCGGCTATTCCATTTGAATTTTTTGGTGTCAATGATGTTGCCCTGTACCGTCAGTTCAATTCCCTTATTGGTCATCCTGGCAGCGTTGATCTTCATGCTCTCAAACCCTACCGTAGGGTCCAGTACCCTCGTGCCATACAGATCATAACCATACTTATTATACGCATCTGCGGTCACCTGCAGGCGACCCTCAAACATCGCCATGTCTATACCCAGGTTAATAGTACGCGATCTTTCCCAACGGAGCTTCGGATTGTAACCACTTACCCTGGCATAAAACTCATTAAGTCTTGCCATGAAATACCGGTTGGCCACCAGCAAAGGAGTGGTAGTACGGTCAAAGTTACCGGTCAATCCCACGGAACCACGCAACTTCAGCATACTGATATTATTGGCATGAAAAAACTGTTCCCGTGCAACATCCCAGGCTGCCCCAACCGACCATAGCGGCGTACTGCGGTATTTGGGATCTGCGCCAAACAGGTTGGACTGATCCACGCGATAACTACCGGTAATGGTATAACGTTCGTCATAAGTATAGGTTCCCGTTCCATAATAGGATTTCTCTCTTACATCATTGTATCGGAAAATATCCTGCTGGGTAGCATCATAAGTGGGAATCTTCCGGCCATTCCACCAGGTAAGATCATTACTCAGCAACATCTTCTGATCTATCGGCTGCCAGGATTGCAACTCATCGTTATAACCAAACTTGGTAGCAGTGAATCCTTCTGTTATGTATTTTTTCACTTCTATACCAGCGGCGAAGTTCACAAAATGTTTTGCACGAAACAGGTTACTGTAATTCAGCTGTGAACGCAATGCCCAGTTGCTGTTGGTATATTCCGACTGATCCAGCCGGTCACCCTGCGGGAGATTATAAACAGCTTTATCGTTTACATCCAGCGTGGTAAACTGGTTAATATAATTACGATTACTATAAGCTTGCTGAGATAACAGGTTACGGCCACTCTGCTTCATACGGTCGTAAAGAAAACCTGCATTCAGGGTGAGTCCTTTCAGGATCTTCCATTCACCACCCACGTTTGTCCTCAGTCCGAAATTCTTATTCCTGTTATTGGAAAGCCGGGCATCTTCCAGCAGGTTACGGCCATTGTCCGCATACCCCATTGTTTTCAGCCGGTCATTCTCTGTTTTATTAAAAGTCGTATAGTCGTACAGGTATTTTCCATTTGCATCCAGTAATAACTGATAAGGCGCCAGTTGCTGAATATCTCCGCTGAGATTGGGCACTGTTTTCATGTCCTGAAATACACCATTCATATCCACATTAAACCGCAGATTACGGGTTACTTCAAAATCACCGCGGGTATTCAGTTGTACAGATTGTGATTTATCACCGATGTATACTGATTGACTATTATCATAAGAACCGGATACCATAAAGCGGTATCCTTTACCACCACCGGAAAGCGACAGGTAGTGATTTTGGCGCACACCGGTACGCAACAGTAAATCGCGCACCTGCGACTGGTTGGATATGCTTCCCAGTGAATCCTGTTTACGCTTAAACTCCGCGTCTGTAATCAGTCCTTTATTCAGTTGCAAAAGAATATCGAAAGATGGCGAATAACCACTTGATTGTCCTTCAAAAATAAGTGGGTCAATGAATCCTTTATCATACAGCTCCTTATCATAATCCACCAGGTCGGCGCCATTGGCACGTTTCAGCGCACTATAATCCGGGCGCTGCGTGAAATATAAATTGGTAGCGTAGTTGAGTTTTATTTTACCTTCCTTACCCCGTTTGGTCGTCACCACGATCACGCCATTGGAAGCACGTGCGCCCCAGATAGCCGCTGCTGCAGCATCTTTCAGCACATCTATCTTTTCCACGTCATTCATATTATCCGGCAACTGATTCACCGGAAAACCATCCACAATAATGAGCGGCCCATTACGGTCTGTTTGTATGGCA
The DNA here is from genome assembly GCF_052114225.1 of Chitinophaga sp. RAB17. NCBI lineage: Bacteria > Pseudomonadati > Bacteroidota > Chitinophagia > Chitinophagales > Chitinophagaceae > Chitinophaga > Chitinophaga sp. RAB17. The sequence continues at coordinate 473,008 of NZ_JBFREI010000003.1, forward strand.
CTACCACCACGCACCTGTATATCGATACCATTCTGATGGCGGTCTTTGCTGGTACCGGCATAGCCCGTCGCCAGTGTTAACCCTGGTATACTTCCTTCCAGTAACCCCGTCAGCGACTGACTACCTCTTCTTTCAATTTCCTGCCCGGTAATACGGGAATATGCACCTGTCGTATTTTTCCTGGCCAGCGTTTGATACCCGGTAGAAATCACCACTTCCGGAATGTCCTGCAAGGATGGCTTCAGGGTAACATTGATCATGGCTTTGTCACCCGCTTCCAATTCACTGCTTACATAGCCAACACAGCTGATGCTAAGCTGTGCTTCGGCTGTTTTAAGCTTCATGGAAAAATAACCTTTATCATCGGTAATGGCAGCATTACTACTGCCCTGCTCCCGGATGGTAACACCGGCATTATACACAATGGCATCGCCTTCATACAGGCCTACACGACCACGGATGCCTCGTTCGGTCTGCGCCGGCGTAGTCGCTTCTACATGCACGGAGCTCACACTAATCATATTATCATTTCTGCGGAAAGCCAAATGATAATTCACGGTCAGGTACTGCAGCACTTCCTCCAGCGATCTTTCACCCGCAGGAATGCTGATCCTGGCATCTCTGTTGACAGAAGAACCAGCATAAAAAAAGCGAACTTTATACAGTTCTGATAAAGTCCGGAATACCTTTTCCACAGGGACTTTATCCAAAGTCACTGTTTTTCTTACCTGTGCCATAGCGGGCAACAGCGCCAGTGAAAGTACTAACACCATCATCACAAAAAAGGCATGGGAATGTCTACTCGTTATCCTCACGGACAACCGGCAAAAACGTAAATACATAATCCTACTAATGGTTTTGGTTGATTACTTGATTAATACATTGGCTGAATCTGCAAATTGATATTGTTTGTTTAATGTAAAGCACAATACCTCCAGTACTGCTGGTAATGCATCATTTTTAAATCGTCCTGAAAAAACTTCTTTTTGCAGAATAGTATCTGCTATCTGAATATGAATATTATAACATGCTTCCAATTGTAATACCACCTCGGGTACAGGTGTATGATCAAACAGAATTTCCTGTGCCTTCCATGCATTCAGCGTCGCGGGGGTGAACCTCTGCTGCTGCTTTGTATTGCGGCTAGCCGGATCTATCAGCAGGCTCTCAGCAGGCATCAGGTAGGTAATCAGCTTGCGAGTGCCCTGGCTGTTTTTTTCTACCATCACCTTACCTTCTTCCAGCAATACCTGTAATTTGCCGTTGGCAGATGTCATCCGGAATGCTGTACCCAGCGCGGTGATAATATACTCCGCTCCTTTCACATTAAATGGGCGCAGCGGATCACGGGATACCTTAAAATAAGCCGTACCATTCAGGGCCATGCCGCGCGCAGACTTACCAAAGGCATTCTCCAGTTGCAGGCTGGCGCCACTCTCCAGCAATACATAACTACTATCCGGTAGCAGCACTCCCTGCATAACTTTGCTGGTATTGTGGTAATACAGTTGCAGCGGTCGCACAACAGTGGCAACGCCAGGTGGGGCAATGGATACAGGGCGGAAATGCCATACCGTTAGAAAGACCAGTATCACCGCAGCAGCGGCGGCGGTATAATACCAGCGCATGCGGCGTGCAGGCTTTCCTGTATTCAGTAACCACTCGTCCATTTTAGCCATGGCCGCTGGTTTTTCTCTTTCTGCCTGCAACAGCCAGCCGGCTGTTTTCACCATATCCACCGCTTCGCGGATCAAGGCAGCCTGCTCCGGATGTCCCTGAAGCCAGTTATTCCAATAGCGTACATCGTTTTCGTTGGTATGAAAACAATAATTAATAAAAGACGGATCTCCTACCAATTTTTCTATTGAAATATCTTCCATGCAGTAACGCTTTTCTTATACAGAGGAAAAAGTGGTTGGGATTTACCACAGAAAAAAAATATTTTTTTTACCTACCTCCTGGCGAAGCTGTACAATCGCCCTATGGGTAAGGTTATAGACTGTTCGGAGGCTGGTATTTTTGGCATCCGCAATTTGCTGCAAGGACATATTCTGAAGGAAACGGAGCTCTATTACTTCTCTTTGGGCAGGGGTCAGTGTTTGTAAAGCCTGTTGTATGCGGTTAAACTGTGCGGTAAAAATGTCAGTGTCTTCACCGGTATCAGCAGACAAATCGATCATGGCTGTAATATCGGTTAACTTTTTTTGCCTCCCCCATTGTTCAATTAAACGGCGTTTAAAAGCCGTAAGCAGGTAAGCTGATACGTTGATATCGAGGGAAAGATTTTCTCTTTTCTCCCATAGGTAAATAAAGAAATCGTGCAGATGATCCTTTACGAAAGCCGTTTCACCACCCAGCCATTTACACCCCCATACAAACATGCGTGAATAATATTTGTCATATAATTCACGAAAAGCAGCTTGTTCACCACCACAAAATTTCATCCAGGTATCTCGTTCATCAGGCATATCACATCTCCATCGGGCTAACCCCTTCATGTTTTGGTCGACATCAAAGATATTAAATTAAAAATTTCCTGTTAGATGATTTTCTTTCCTCCACGGATAATTTTCACAAAATATTTTTTTTAATATATAAAAAGGTGCTGAGTATACACCCAGCACCTGTATAGGATTAGAATAGTTGTTATTTATAATTTCTCCTTCTTCCTGATTTCTGCAAACAATGCTTTAAAAGCATCCACATTATCCTGCGTTCCTTTACGCACGCCCTTACGGTTATAATACCCGTCAATAAACTCCTTCGTATTCACCCACATGGTTTCAAACACGCCGGGCATCCGTTCCGATAAAGTGCGGGAGAATTCGGCCATCAATGCATTTTTGCGGGCAGCATATACCTGGTCGAGTTGTGCCAGTACTGCTGATGTTTTAGCACAACCTGAAGGCAACACCTGGAATCCTTTAATCGCAAAGTAGGCGGGCGTAGGCGGCGCGTCTTCATACTTCCAGTCACAGATCATAATATCTTTCGGTATCATATCTATCGCCCTGGCGGTATTATTCATGCTTGCCTGCCAGGCCAGCAGGTTTGTTTCTTTTCCATCTATCAGGCGATCGCTCCACATCCACATCTGGCATTTTTTTTCTTTGAGATGTTGATGCAAAGCATTTACATAGCCAGCAAACAGTTCCGCCGGATCTTTACCACCACAGCGCGGACATTTATTATACCCGATGATCCAGGCTTCGTCTAAACCTACATGAAAGGCATCGGCCCCACACACATCGATCAATTCATCCATCAGCGGAAAAATGACTTTGAATAAATCCGGATGCAGCGGACAAAGACATTTGCTGTAGAAGTCGAACATCCCACCATTTTTCCACGGCACCGGTGGATTATAGTCCGGTGATTCATCCAGCTGCGGATACTTTTTCAACAACGGTCCTATTTCCGTTTGCTCCGACTGATGTGCCAGCAGGTTCAGGGTCGGAATAAACCGGATACCCGCTTCCTTACAGGCTTTCACAATCTGTTTCAGATCGGATTCTGAAATAGCATTTCTTTCTGCCACTTCCGGATCAGATTTAAACTGGTACGCATACTCAATCCTCAATGCCAGGGTATTCACACCTTCTGTCACCAATGCTTCTTTGATGAAGCGGCACAGCAATGGCACGTCCTGCGAAGCCGGCACACTGAGCAAAAGCCCTTTTACCGGAAGTACATTCCATTTAAACGGAGCCGGTTGTTGCGATTGGGCCATGACCGGCAGCCACAGCAACCACAAAACGGGCAGGATATGTTTTAATCTTTTCATTTTTATTCAGCGATTACTTTACGGATACGATTATTATTTCTGTCCAGCACATATACAGCCCCGTTTTTGTCGATGGTAACACCGGTAGGTGCACTGAACATCGCGGTAGCGCCGGCGCCATCTGCAAATCCTGCGGTGCTGCCACCAATATAAGTAGTCACATTCCACGTATTGGCGCTGATCATACGGATACATTGATTACTGTTTACCACCGAACCATCTGATGTGCCATTACCAGCAACATACAGATTGTTGGCGGCATCAACTGCAATACCCCAGGGATAGTCGAAACGGGAAGCCGTTCCGGTACCATTTACCAGGCCGGTTTGATTGGCTGTACCGCCAACAATGGTTGGCGCCCAGGTATCTGCTGCAAATTTTTTGATCACGGAACTTCCATTCTCCGTCACAAATAAATTGCCTTTATCATCTACGGCTACATCGGCGGGATAACTGAGGTCCCTGATAATCTCTTTGGCTTCACCTGCCGGTGTTACCTGGAAAATGCTGCCGGCAGCACGGGCGTTGGCGTAGTACATCATTCCATTGCGCTTATCAATACCAATACCCCAGGCTTCTCCCCAGGCGATCAGAGAGGTAGTACCATCCGGTGTAATTTTGCGGATGGTCCAGTCGGCCGGATCTGCCACAATTACATTCCCGTCTTTATCTGTAACAATATCCAGTGGCAGAGAGAACTGTGCAGTATTTCCCTTACCTTCCACATAACCGCCGGCACCGTTGCCTGCCAGTGTTGTCACCGTTCCATCAGGCGTTATTTTCCGTACACGATGATTGTCCGCATCTGCTACATATAAATTGCCATCGGCATCTACATCCATACCGCATCTTTTACCAAAATTAAAAGAGGAGAAAATACCTTTTCCATCAGAGAAACCAGCTACACCATTACCTGCAAGCGTACTTACTTTGTAAGAAGATATGTATCCGAAGTCTTTAGTGGTAGTAGTAGCTTTTCCATTAATCGTCACCGTGATTTTACCACTACCTGCTTTCTCTGGTATCACGATCAGGATATGATCGCTGATAACACCTTCTATCAATGCTTTCCTGCCATTCACAGTAACGCTTACACCACTGGTATCCGTACTGAAATTGCTGCCATAAATTAATACTTCCGTGCCCGCAGCACCTGTTTCCGGTGTAAATTTATCAATCACCACCGGGGCGTTGTTGTCGTGTACAAAGCCCTTGTCTTTTTTACAGGCAGCGGCTGTGCATAACAGCATCACTATCTGCAAACGATATAATATAGTTTTCATCTGTTATTTTTTTTAGTGAGACAGTTACGTTATTACCAACCCGGATTTTGTGTAAAGCCAGGGTTCTGGCTGCTGACCTTATCCATTTCGCTTTGTGGAATAGGCAACCAGTAATTCCTGGCAGCATCAAACACTCTTTTCTCAATTACCGGGTACGAATACGTAACGTTACCACTACCGGAAACAGCTACGCCGTGTACCTCTTTGTTATCCACTTGTGCGGCTATTTTCCAGCGGCGCACATCCCAGAAACGATGATCTTCCAGGGCCAGTTCTATTCTCCTTTCGTGACGGATCTTTGCCCGCAGCGACACCTGGTCGCCACCACTGATAGATGGCATACCAACCCTGCCGCGAATCGCATTCAGCGCATTGTATACATCCGCACCAGGACCTGTTGCTTCATTCTGCGCCTCTGCATAATTGAGATACAATTCTGCAGTTCTGATCAACACCCATTTACGATCGGTACCACCAGAGCCGGAAAATAAATCTACCGAAGGGAGCAGGTATTTACGTGGCCAGTAGTTGGTAGCGATCTGCCCGGAGCGTGGTGCGTCGGCACCGTTAGGATCCAGTACTTTCCCTTTCCAGCTGCAACCAGGATATAAAATAGTAGCATAAAAACGCGGATCCCTGCCTTCATAAGGTCTTTGTGCACTGTAGCCGGAGGCAGGGTCAGTAATTGGCAAGCCGGTGGTCTTCATTTCATAATCATCTACCAGCTCCTGTAAAGGCGTAATGTTACCATAGCCATTGGCACTGCGGGGGTTCATCTCCCGGTCTATGCCGCCATCACCAAAAGCACCCGGCGCACCGCGGCTCCAGATCACTTCTTTATTAAAATATTGTGTGAAGATATCGCTGTAGTTATCATACAGCGTATAACCGTTCATGACAGCGGTATCCAATGCGGCCCTGCAGGCTACGGCAGCTTCCTGCCAACGGCCGGATTCATTACCAGGATTAAACAACGGGCTTGCATAAAATAAACGTACCCGTCCTTCCAGCGCCATGGCAATCATTTTAGAACCACGTCCCCAGTTAGAAGGGCGATCGTTATACGTTACGGGCAATAATGCAGCGGCTTCTTTCAGATCACTCAGGATACTGGCTGTCACTTCCGGAATGCTGTTGCGTTTAAAGTAAATACCGGATGGATCATCGAATGGATTTTTTTCACTCAGCAACAACGGCACACCACCCCAGGTACGCATCAGTTCAAAATAATAGTATCCTCGCAGTAACAACACTTCTCCTCTCAGCCGGCTGCGGCGTTGCGGATAGTTAGGATCCTGCGGTATCATATCATAGTTGGTGAGGAATTTATTACAGGCGCGGATTTTTCCATAGAAACTGGTCCACAGGTCGGCCATCGGAAAATTAGCCGGACTCATAGATCCTGTATTGAAATTACCTGCGTCCGGATAGGAGGCGGAGTTATCACTCGCCTGGTTGGTTTCATCGGTAGCACTGCTCAAGCCCCAGCCCGAACCGGGTTTAAACATATTAGGCAAACTCTGATAAATGGTATTTACAAAGCCCTCCGCATTTTCAATATTTGAAAATACTTCCTTTTCGGTGATCAGGTCACTGGGTTTTCTGTCGAGAAAATTTTTCCCGCAGGCAGTTACACACATCATCAGTACTGCCGTAATCCCTGTTTTTATTAAAGTATTTTTCATCATTATAATTTATCCCCGTGATTAAAGATTGATGGTAATACCGGCGTTAAACACCCGCATAATCGGGTAAGGCTGCCAGCCCCAGCGTCCGCCGGTATTGGATTCGGGATCTATGCCCAGGTCTTTTACATTATCCCAGCTGATCAGGTTCATGCCATTTACATAAATGCGGGCACTCTTTATCTTCACTCTTTTCAACAAATGAGCGGGCAGGCGATAACCTATTTCTGCATTCTTCAATTTGATGTAGTCTGTTTTCCTGATCCAGTAAGAAGAGCTGATAAAGTTGTTGGACATATTGCTTTCAGAGAGATGCAGGGCCGGAAAAGTGGCATTGGCGGCATTCTCCGGTGTCCACCTGCCCTCATGTATCGGACGATAGCTTTCCCTGTAGTTGGCCGTTAGCTGTGAAGAAAAAATCTGACGGCCACCTGCTGCACCCTGGAACAATACACTCACATCTATCCCTTTATAGTCTATCCCGAAGGTGGCACCGAAGTAATTGGTAGGCACATTCAGCATAGGAAGCATCACCCGGTCTGCCTCGTCTATTTTATTATCCCCATTGATATCCTTGTATTTGACATCACCCGGTATCAGCGGAGCAAATGTTTGTTTAGGACTTTTATTGATTTCATCCTGACTCTGGAACAGCCCTTCTGCAATATATCCCAGGTCATAACCAATCGGATGTCCTACCTTACTCTGGTAAGGATAGGCCAACTTAGGTTCATCCTGTTCGAGGATTTTATTCTTTACATACTGATAATTTACTTTCGCAAAAACACCTACCGGTCCTGCATTGGTGTACATATTCAGTTCTGCTTCTACTCCCCTGTTCTGAATGCGGCCCATATTCCTGTTCAGCGAGGCGGTAATACCCATATATCCGGGAATAGTGCCGGCAGCTACCAGGATATCTTTTCGCAGCTCATTAAAAAGATCTACTGAAAATTTCAGCTTATCTTTCATAAAGCCTGTTTCTATACCCAGGTTTGTTTTGGCCGCCTTCTCCCAGGTGATAGCGGTATTACCTACCCTGTTTTCATAATACCCACTGGTACCTGAAGCCACACTACCAAAGGTAAATCCGCTACCACGGGCATAATCAGACACATATAACCAACGTTCTCCGCCTACCTGATCGTTACCCACATAACCATGAGAGAAACGCATTTTCAGGAAGCTGAATAACGATTGATCTTTCATGAAATTTTCATTACTCAGCACCCAGGCAGCAGATAAGGCCGGGAAAAATCCATACCGTTTGCCGGGAGGAAAGTTTTCAGATCCATTGTAACCTGCATTGAATTCGAGGTAATACTTTGTGGCATAATTGTAAGCAACACGGCCAACGAAGCCTTCGTATACCCTTGGCAGATTACCTGACTGAGAGCGGTAGTTACGGTTAAAGAGGAACAATCCACTGAAGGCATGTTTCCCGAAATCCCGGTCATACATCAATTTCAGGTCGTAGTAGTAATACCTTTCTCCACTGGAAGCCCCGGAACGCTGTAAGCTGGTGGCCTTACGATGTTGGGTATACGTACCTTCCCCACCGGGTACCGATTTATAACGATAGGAATCAAATTCCTGATCCAGTGCAAAGTTGATATCCCCGTAGTTTTCAAAAGTAAACAGCCCTTTTACTTTCAGACCTGGTGTAATGAAATCCAGTTTGCGGGTAAGTGCCACGCTACCATTGGTACTATGCCAGTATGCATCCAGATAACCATTCCGTGTAATCAGGCCATATGGATTGTAAAAATCTTCGCGCAATGTGCCCGATGCAATGCTGCCATTGGGATTCAGCCTGGGGGTGAGCCGGTTGGTCATCTGCGAAAGCACCACGAAGAAAAATTCATTGCTGCCCCTGTCGCCGGAAGGACTCGTTCTATTCTCCAGCCGCGAAGCCAGGTCCACCTGCAGGTCGGTATTTTTATCCAGCGTAATATCTACGTTGGAGCGGAAATTGAAACGGTCGTATTTATATTTGACCCCGTAAATATTTTCATTAGCACGGTTATAGATAGGTTCCTGCCGCAGGTAAGAGCCGGAAACAAAATATTTCACATATTTAGATCCTCCTCCGATATTAATATTCAGGGTTTTCTGAGGCGAATTTTTCCGGATCATTTCACTGTACCAATCCGTGTTGGGATAATCATACGGCTTCAATCCTGTTTTATAATATTCCAATTCCTGATCCGTGAACACCGCAGGCATGCCATCATTTTTAGCCGCTTCATTTTCCAGTACACCAGACTCATAGGAGCTCAGGAAGCGGGGGAAATTAGTGGGCTGCTGCAACGCATACTGCATGTTCACCTGGATATTGGGAGGGCCATCTTTACCACGTTTGGTGGTAACCAGCACAATGCCGTTCGCTCCCTGAATACCGTATAATGCAGTAGAAGAAGCATCTTTCAGAATAGACACTGATTCTATTTCATTAGGGTCCAGCTGACCAATATTAGCGTCTCCCCTCGGTAAACCATCAATGACCACGAGTGGATTGGTAGCACCGGTGGTGCTGATACCACGGATGAACAACTGCGCATCATCGCTGCCGGGTCTGCCGGAGTGCTGGGCAGTGATTAAACCGGGTAGTCGTCCTGCCAGGGCATTAGATAAATTGGCTACGGGGCTTTGTTTGAGTTCTTTGGTTTGTATGCTGGATACCGCACCGGTAATACTTTGCCGGGTTTGCTTTTGTCCGTAGCCCAATACCACTACTTCGTTCAAACCAGCCTCGGAGGGTTTCAGCCTGATAACAGGTAGTTGTGTATTGCCTTTTACCGGTACTTCTTTCGGCTCATATCCCAGGTAAGAAATGAGCAGGATACCATTTTCAGGGACCGTTATTTTAAAGTTGCCATCTACATCTGTAGCTGTTCCTTTACTGGTACCCTTCAGCTGAATGCTGACCCCTGGCAGTTCCTGGCCATTTTCTGCCATTACCTTACCTGTTACCGTTATATCAGCCACGCTCTCGGAAATAGCGACCAGGCCTCCTTCCAGCATTTTGTAGCGGAAGCTTTTGGTCAGCACCTTATCCAGGATCTCCGGCAGCGTAGCTTCTTTGAAATCGACATCCACCTTTTCATCTTTCGGAAAGGTTTTGTAATTGTACAGGAAGCGGTATTCACTTTTTGTTTCCACCCACTCCAGCAGCTTATGCAAAGCTATCTGCCGGCTGTTAAGCGAAAACCTGCTTTGTGAATGCACATCAGCACGTACCTGTAGCATGAAAACAGTAATCAGGATGAGGCAAAGCTTCATACACAAAAATATTTTTCTCACTAAATAGTTGGAAAGGGCTGTTTTTAAACACAGCGTTTTTTTCATACATTTGAATTGAACGTTAGACATTTGAAACAATGAAAATCCCGCACGGACTAGTTGTTTCGTTCCATGTTTGACATTTAAAGGGAAGTGTGGCGACACTTCCCTTATTCTTTGGCGGAAGACGTGTGGTTATACAGGTTCCGGTGGAACCGGGACAAAATTTTTCATCGTGTTACTGTTTTTTTATGATCTGGTTGACTAATGATGTATGTAAACGGTATCCCCTTTTATGGTATAATTGAAATCTGCTGTTACCTCCAATGCTGTTAATGCTTCTATGACGGTTTCCTTTTTAAAAGTTCCTTTAAATCTGTAGTCGGTCGGGAAGGTGTCTGTTAAAATGATTTTGCGATTGTACCAACGGCTCATCAGTCGCACCAGTTCGGGAAATGACTTATCCTTAAACTCCAGGCGATCATCCATCCACACGAGTTCACTTACTTTCTGGCTGCTGACATTCGGTGTCACTTTTTCCACGATGAGGAGTACATCTCCCCAATCAATGATGCGGCCATTCATCACCATTCCACTGGTTACCTGGGTTTTCTTTCTGAGGATGGCTTTTTCGCCCGGCGCCAGCACCAGGCTGTTACCATTACGGCTAACGGCCACATGACCTTCTACCAGTGTGGTTTCTATGCTCCCATCTCCTTCATATGCTTTTACATTAAACCGGGTACCCAGCACCTGCACATTCAGATCAGTAGTATGGATCACAAAAGGATGCTGGTCTTTTTTAGCGACTTCGAAAAAAGCTTCTCCTTCCAGGTACACTTCCCGCTGGCCGCTGCCAATGTTGGCAGCATAAGTCAGGTGGCTGCTTACATTGAGCCATACCCGGGTGCCGTCTCCCAGCAACACCTTTTTTCGGACACCTTCTTTGGTATCCAGCGCCAGCTGCCGGTCTGCGCGGGGTAGCAACATCCATATACCGGCGCCTGCCAGCAGCAGCACTACTGCCGCCGCTACCTGCCACCAACGTTGTTTTATTTTAGGCACTGCCGCTGCGGCCGGCTCCTGCCATTCCCCCTCCTTCTTTAAACGATCGGTGATATCGTTATACACCTGGAGCAGGTCTGGCGCTGCATCGCTACTGTCCGGCGTTTGAACAGCCCGGTAGTTATCGTACCATGATTCCAGGGCCGTCCGTTCATCTTCCGTACAATGCCCCTGCAGGTATTTTTCCAATAGCCCTATCAGTTGTTGATCACTCATTATTTTGGTTGTCTGCAGGTATAGACACGGTACTTTATCCTAACCCTACCCCCTGCGCAAAATTTATTTTTCGCCCATTATTGATGGGAACCACCCGTTTTTTTATATCTTATGCACTTTATGGCAGCCGGACACCTAACGATACCGGCATAAGTGGTAAGAATGACGGAGTATATTGCATTACAGGATGAACAATTGATCGCATTACTGGCAAACAATGACAACAAGGCTTTTGAAACCTTGTATCAGCGCCATGCTGCTGCACTATATCTTCATGCCTACAAAAAATTTCCCGTGCCTCACCTGCTGGAAGATATGTTGCAGGACATTTTTACCACACTCTATAAAAAACGCGCTACGCTCACGGGCATAAAAAATTTCAGCGCCTATCTTCACGGCGCCCTGCGCAACCGGATACTCAATGAGCTCAGGAATTCGCTGCTGCATCAGCAACATCATCAACATCTCCCTATAGAAAAAATAGCAGAAACAGATAATACCTACGACTACAAACTGCTGGAAAAAAGATTGGCCCTCGCACTCGATAAATTAACGGAGCGCAGCCGGGAAGTATTTCTGCTCAGCCGCCGCGATCATCTCTCTAATAAAGAAATTGCTGCACGTTTAGGCATTTCTGTGAAAGCTGTGGAGAAACATATGGGAAAGTCTTTACAGGTCATACGCAACGAATTCAAGGACTATGGTCTTCTCGTGGCCGTCTCTGTAATTTTCTATCAGTAGAAAGGGCTGGCCTAAACAGTCCCCTGCTTCAGCCAGCCCGTATTTTATCTATCGCCGGAAATCAGGCGCATTTAACAACAGCATCGACAGTAACATCAACGCTACTCCCACCCATTGCCAGCCATTTACCGGTTCCTTCAGTATCATATGCGAGCATACAATAGCTACTGGTAATTCGGCCGTCATAATCACCGCACTGATACCAGCGCCCACTTTGGGAATCCCCTTTGCAAATAACAGCGGCGGGATAATGGTGCCGAACAGGCCCAGGAACAGCGCCCACTTCAACAGACCCGGATCAAAATGTGTGCTGGCAATCAGCGGGGCCGCATTCACCAACAGGATGCCCATCGTGGATCCCGTCATGATCACCGCACTTTTTTGCAGTGGATGCAACTGCTTTCCTACCCTGCTGTTGGCCACCACATAAATGGCGTACAAAAAAGCGGAAGCACCGGCATAGAGCAGTCCTTTCAGCGATACCGGCTGCGTGCCGCCTGTAGCCAGTCCGCTGCCCAGCCAGGTACCTGTAAGAATCAATGCCGTTGTAATCAGCTGTAGTAAAGAAGGCTTCTTGCCAAACAAACACCATTCCAGCAGCAATCCTATCCAGGTAAACTGCATCAGTATCACAATGGCCACTGAAGCCGGAATATATGCCACAGACACATAATACACGAAGCTGGTAAATCCGATACTGGCCCCCGTTAATAGTAACCATCCCCATTCCCGCGCGCTCAGGGCAGCTTTATTTTTCTGATACATCCATAACAGGATCCACAATACCACCATGCCGGTGAAGGCTTGTGTACCGGAGATTTCAGCGGCAGTATAGCCTTCGCGGTAAGCCAATTTTACAAAAGTAGAGAGTATACCGAAGCTGCACGCCCCGGCGAAAACCATTAATATATACCTGGTCATTATTTTCGTTTGTGTAGAAAAAGAATAAAGAGAAAGGTAGGTGCACGAAAAAATAACCAGGTCAACAGACTTAGACAGATACAATGATTCAGCTGATTCCTGCAACAGGAACAGCGGCTAAGAAGAAGAAATGCTGGTTATTTTGCCTGCAAAACAACAACAGCTGGAGGAGGTGTACTGGAATATATGCGGTGCATGTGAGTTATATTATGGCTACAAGGTAGAAATATTTTTTTAAATACTCCTATACGGCATAAAAAACGCCACCGTTTTACAACGGTGGCGCATCATCCTTAAAAAAAATTACTCAGGTAATTTTGCGTGCATCAACCTGCCTTCTGTTATCACCGAGGTATCCGCATCCGCTTTGGACCATACTTTACCGGAAAAAGTAGCATCGAACGTTTTATCGCCTATGGCGATAATCGTAAATTCAACGGTAGAACCGGAACCAGGAGCAATCCCATTAGCATCTACCTCGGTGCCATAGTCTTTGTTGCCATAATAGAACTTAAAGTAAGGCATCTTTATTTTCTGTCCTACAAATAAAGCGGCTTGAGATAATCCAGATTTTACTCTCAGTGCATTGTAACAAGAGAAAGCATAACTTTTATCTGCCTTTTGATATAAAATAGATGTGACATAACTGAAGTCACTGTAATTAATCACATAATGATTAGCTTTGAAATACACGGTCGTAGTCAACTCCATGCAATTGATTTTATCATAACCGGAAGAGAAAACATACTTCTTATCCGGGCTTTGAATGGATAATACCTTTTCATTCACATCGAAATTGCCTGTTGGGCCGATATAATATTCAAACAGGTTTATATTACCTATACCGGAAGGATTATCACGCATCAGGTTTTTATGTCCCGCAGGAATAGTCGCCGTAATAACGGTGTCCGGTAGCCCTCCTGTTCGGGGTACCTGCACTTTAAAAGTAACATCTGCATCAATAACACCGCTGTAGATGGCACTTAAATAATGGCCACTGTTACGGGCGCCTTTATCGACCTGGTTAATTTGTATTTCTACAGGTATTTTCTCGTTGGAAGTAAGGCTACTATTGCTGCCTTTGGTGTCTTTTGCATCTTTTTTACATCCCATGGCCAATAGCAACAGGGATGACAGCATGAAGGAATTGAGGGTACGCATGGTTATAATAATATGTGATTAAATCATAAGCAGCGTAAATGTAAAAGGTTCAAGGTATTCAGCAAGTCAAAAAATATATCAAGATAAATTAAAAACAACAGCCCGTTGTAAGAATAACTACCACAGCGCATATTGTCTTTTTATAACAAAATAATTATTTTACCAACGGTTCTTCCGGATTCAATCTGCAAATGTGCAGCAGACATTTCTTCGAATGCGAATATCCTGGAAACATGGGAAATCAACTGTCCCTGTTGCAAAAGATCTGCGAGTTTCGCCATATCGGCACCGCTGGATTTTACTGCCACAGGATAGCCGTGGCAACCCACTGCTGCTGCTTTTTCAGTAACTGCTTCTTTCAGACCGGAAGGCAGACTCACAATGGTGGCACCTTCTTTCATAATCAGCAACGAGCGATCAATGTTTTCTCCACCAAGCGCGTCTACTACAAAATCAATATCTTTTGTGTGCTCTTCCAGTTGCCGGCTGGTATAGTCAATATGTTCATCTGCTCCCAAACCCAGTACCACCGATTTGTTGGCAGCAGAAGAAGTACCGATGACATATGCACCCCAATGTTTAGCCAGTTGCACCGCATAGTGTCCTACTCCACCGGCAGCTGCATGTACCAATACTTTTTGTCCGGGTAAAATGGGTGTATAATACGTCATGCCCTGCCATGCAGTAAGTGCTGCCAGTGTAGCCGCGGCGGCGGCTTCATGCGAAATGTTGGCAGGCTTCAATACCAGGTGTTCAGCAGGAGCAGCTACATATTCGGCATACCCTCTCCCATGGCCCGGAAAATTGACCATCCCGAATACTTCATCATCTACCTTAAATAAAGGAGAAGCGGAAGCGGTGACGACACCCGAAATATCCCATCCCAATATCATTGGATGTTCATCTTTCAATCGTGCCCACTGTCCTTTACCGATGCGTGTCTTTACGTCTACCGGGTTAATACTGATGGCTTTTACTTTTACCAGCACTTCTCCTGCTGCAATAACAGGCACTGGTAGTTCAACGATCTGTAAATGATCCACGCTGCCAGGTTCTTTCAAAATAATAGCTTTCATCGTGCTCAATTTTAAAACAAATGTAACGCTGGCAAGCGGCTATTACCTGTATATTTATACGAAAATTCTGTACATTTCAGAGGAATGGTCTCGGATCGAAAATAACTTTCAGTGAACTCACCTTGCCGCCATCCAGATGATACCATGCGCAACCAAAAATGGTTTTACCTTCCATCGTGAGATCATAAAACAGGCATACATCTTCCTGATCTACAAACACCTTCTGCACGGCATATTTCAGCTTCATCTTTTTCATATCATCGAAGTAGGCAGTGGCACCCTGCCGCGATCCCATCACGCCTTCAAAAATCATGTCCTCGTTGGCAAAATGCTTTGCTGTATCGAAATCTTCTTCATTGATGGCCTGTATCAGTGAAAGTACCACTTTCGCATTATCAGATACCTGGTTTATCTTTTCCATAATGAGCTATTTTTTATGATAACCGCGAAAAAATCATACCGTTATTTTTCTGCCGGATTCAGCTGTTTCAGGGTACAAAATTCCGCAATAAGGGCATATTACGGCGCATTTGTTACTCATTTCCACATAAAAAAAGAGGCACATCCGCGGATGTACCCCCTCTCTTCCAATCTACGACGGATTATCTTTTATGCAGTGGTAGTCTGCGCCACCTTTTTTACAGCCACCGGTGTTTTCTTCTTTCTTCCTTTGCCCCACCAGATAATAAACCCGGTAATGGGCAAAGTGGCACCGATTAAGCTGGCAAAAAAAGCCATAAATTTTCCGGGCAAACCAAGTATGCTGCCCACATGAATATCATAGTTCATGCGTCTCAGTTTACCGGCAAAATCAGCTTCCTGATAAGACTGTTCATACAATTTATTGCCCGTAAGCGGCTCCAGTGTATGCTGATCATACAGGTAACGCTGATTGTTATAATACTGTCCCCGGGAAGGATAGACGATCACGCTGATAGCCGCCTCTGCTTTGGTTGTATCCGGGAATCCCAGGTAAAAACCAGCTGCTTCCGGATGTTTTCCAACTACTGTTTTCCAGGAGATGTCCATCTTTTGTCCCAGGTTATCAAAATGCTTTTTCCCTGCCTGCAGAGAATCTGATTTCAGCTCTACAAATTCGGGCATGACTTTCCCGCCCGAAGTAGCCCAGTACAGGCCTTTGCTCCACCATTCCAGTCCGTATACCATACCGGTAACGCCTATAGCAAAAAGCAGGAGCAGGGCATAAAATCCGAGTACATTATGCAGGTCATAGTTGATCCTTTTGGTACTTGCACCCCATTTTATTTTAAAACTTTGATTACGGGTGCTTTTATTCCATTTTTTGGGCCACCATAACACCAACCCGCTTATCAGCGTAATCACACAGATAAGAGTGCTGTAATTGATAACAGGACGTCCTATTTTGTAAGGCAGCCAAAGAAAACGATGTCCGTTCAATACCCAGCGAAAAAAGCTGACATCCCCTTCTTTGCGGTCTACCTTGCTGATGACTGCCCCGGTATAAGGGTTCAGTTTCAGGGTAGACCCACCTCGACGCCCGCCGATATTAGCTTCTACTGCCTTCCCTTCTTTATACAATACATAACCCACCTGTTTACCGGGATACACTTTATTCGCCACAGCCATGATCTGCGATGGCGCCATCAATGCCTGCGACTGCACCGGAATATTGGTCTCCGGTTCTATAAGGCTGATAATTTCTTCATTGAATACATAGATGCAGCCGGTAATACAAATGATGACTATGATAATACCCGACACAAGGCCCAGCCACAAATGCAGCCAGGCAGATATGCGATAAAACAGTGACCGGGAATTGGATTTCTTCCCGGTTACTTTTTTTGAATTACTCATATTTTTCTACTTAAACGGGTTATTAATATTCCACTTTTGTAATCGCCGTAATCTTACCACCGTTCACTGTTAAACCACGTGTAGCCGTAGCTGTTGCTATATCTATTTTATATACCCAACTTCCGTTCGCTGTATTTAAACCGATATAACCGGTTTTACCATCTTCAGAAGTGGTATTGTTATTATAGGTAGCAGAAGTACTGGTAATCGCCGCCGGTGCACCTGTTATCCAGGTAAACGTTTTCTTTTCCACATCTGCCAGCGCCATTTTCAGATTGCCTTTCACTGCCCGGGCATCTTCATACATCATCAGTAAAAATTGATGATGCCCCAGGTAAGCCTGTGAAGCAATATGATGACCACCGGATATGTCCTGCACATTGAAAAAATAGTTTTGGTCAAATTCGGTGGTCCCTTTCAATATCCTCACTATAGCCGAAGGCCTGGTGGTGATTACTTTTCCACCGTTGGTTGCAGCCGCCTGTGAAAAACCGTATACATCTCCCTCTTCAGTAACGCCTAATCCATCGGTGAAATAAGCTCCTAAGTAGCTGGTACGGTTATCCCTGATTACTTTTTCCAGCTTCAGGTCAGGGTAAGAAAATACAGCTACCCAGCTGCTATCGGGATACGCCGTACCAAATGCGTCACTGCAGCATCCTTTGATGCTCATGTAAGGCGCATACACTTTTTCTCCTACCTGGGTAGCCCAGGTGAAATGCGCCCTTTCTCCGTTTGCAGCGAGTTGCACAATATTTATATTGCCACGTCCTACAATCCTTGATTTCATGGCATCAATGCGATACGTACTGGCCACTTCATTGCCACTCCGCGGTACTTTTATAAGTAATAGTTCATCGTTTACTTTAACAAATACCTGTACAGTTTCTGTCTGAAACTCTGTTGTTTTCACCATTTTACCGCTGGTAGTAAAGCGATAGGTAGTCACTGCTCCGGGGTTGCCCTGTCCGTACAGGAGACTGAAAAATCTTCCCTTATGCGTCAGGTAGTAGCGATAAGAGCCATCCTGCTCCATACCATTGCCTGCAGTGGTAATAGTGCCACCACCGAGGCTATCTGTTGTCAGTAAAACATCCGCAATACCACTTGTACCTATGGGTGTTGCTGTTATTACATATTTTGCCAGTCCCTGGAATTTTCCTTCTATAAAAGGTTCATCCATCGTGTCTTCTTTATCACATGATATTCCCATAAAAATGATACTACAAAACAGGAATAAAAGCTTACTTATTTTTTTCATCACTATCCGTATTGAAATTGAACTGATTGATATTTATTTACTGATAAAGTACCGCAGCTTGGCATAAAATGCACGACCTGGTTTCTGTAAGGTGAAATTGTCATACAGTTTGTTATCTATCAGATTTTTACACTCCACAGATACATTATACCGGCCATTAGCCAGGCTATACACCATGTTTACGTCCTGGGAAAACTGTCTTGGAATCCCCAGTTTTTCTTCTGCCTGGCTTGGCCAAGAGAGATAATAACCGTGCACATACAACAGGTTATAGCCCAGCGTAAGTGTGTTGCCTTTTTTCAGTACATTCCTAAAGAAAAGGGACGCATCAGCATTACCAAAAAGAAAAGGCATATTAGGAATGCGATCTCTGTACAACGGACTTACATTCTTTTGTCCGTCTTCATACTCCGTATTGTTACGCAGGTTCTGGTAGGTCATGTTCACCCCGGCAGTAAATAGTTGTTTGAAAGAATACCTTACCTCTCCGTCTATTCCCATATTGGTTACTTTGGCCAGGTTACCGTTTGTTTGCTTCGTCTGGTTAGGATTCAGCATAGGACGGATAAAGTCGCTGGCGTCGCGGTACAGGAAATTGGCGTCAAAAAGAAAACGGTGATCGTCTTTAATATTCAGCTGATAATTTATCCCGAAATTGAAATTGTTGCTGCTCTCAGGTTTCAGGTCTGTATTACCTTCCAGGTTGATCATATCACCATACAATTCTTCTGTTTCAGGTAAACGATAACTTTTTTCATAAGAGGTTTTCAGTTGTAATACGGGCAGAATAAAGTAGGTAGTAGCCAAACCATATCCCTGTTTACTAAATTTCGACTCCTGGTTTCTGTAGGCAACATCACCCCAGTTACCACTTGGATTATAGCTTTGCGAGAAGCTGTTGCGTTGTGAATAATTTTTCACAAATACGGAAGTATTCCACCTGGCATTGTAATCAAATTTATACCCCAGACCCAATACGTTTTTATTTACTTTTTTGGGCTGATCATACTTCTCATCCTGTGGAAATAATTCATCCTTTCCTTTGCGGCTGAAAGTACTGTATACATCATTGATGATAAAGGAATGGTGATCATCCAAACGATAGCTCAGATTGGCAGTACCCAGTCCGTTGTTGTTACTGAATTTATACATGCTCCGTTCCCTTTCTGCACCATTATTAGGTACATGTTGCTGGAACCAGTTGTAGCGGCGGTTTACCGTATCAATATTTTGTTCATGTCCCAGGTTATAGTTACCTGTCAGGCTAAAATCCAATCCCTTTACAAAGATGTCTTTTACCTGGTACTTCACACTGGGCATCAGGATATCGCCTTTGCAGTGCCAGTCGCCAAATACACTGACCATTCTTGCGCCGGATTGTATTTCCGCGTAGTTCTGTCCCATGGTGATGCCGAATAATAATTTATCAGCGTATTTTTTCCCTACTACACCCACATTGGCAATGATAGTTTCATTATGATAAGTATCATGGAATCTTCTTACCCATTGACGGGGATAATATTCGCCGGTAAGCAGGTCAGCTACGTTCACGCGTACACGATAATTGTTATCAGAGTAATTCTGGAAGGCATTTATCTGTACCGTAAAACCGGATTTGGCCGTGTAACCTGCATTCAGGGTAGAACGATGCGTATTAAAGGAGCCAAAGGAATAAGAAGCGTCTACATAACTGCGTTTGCTATTGCTGGTAACGATATTAATGGCGCCCCCCAAAGCATCTGATCCCAGCCAGATAGGCACTACGCCTTTGTACACTTCTACTCTTTCTGCCAGGTTGATAGGAATATTATTCAGCTGGAAAGAAGAACCAAAGTTATCCATGGGTACTCCATCCAGGAAAAACTTGACCTGCCTGCCGGTAAACCCATTCAGGGAGAAATTCATCCTGGAACCTAAACCACCATCTTCGCGGACACGGATACCGGATACTCGATCCAGTGCATGTGAGAGATCCAGGGTGGAGTTGTATAATTTCTTTGCATCAATGGCCGTTACATTAAAGGCCTGCCGGTTTACTTCCTGGCTGGCAGAGCGACCTATCACCGATACCGTATTTATTTCACTGACAGCTAATGACATAGTAAGTTGCAGTATTTTTTCTTCTCCAGCCTTCAGGTCCAGTGTCTGATCAGCTTTCTTAAATCCTACTGCAGAAATGCGGAGGATATGTTTACCGGGATTCACTTTTTGTATGCGGAAAAATCCATCTGCATTAGAGATAGCGTTGGCGTTATTGTTATGCAGTTTCACGGAAGCACCGGGAACAGGTGTACCGGCAGCATCTTTCAGATAGCCACTGATGGTAGCCGTACCAACTGACTGGGCATAAGTAAAAAGGACAAGGGATAGCAATATGCTTGTCAGCAAAATTTTTCTGATATACATTTTTAAACAGCTTTTTTTAAGTCTCCGGCAGGTAATGGCAATAGTTGATCAGGCGGGCGTTTCCGCAACATCCGCTACTGGTTTCCTGTCTCATTTTAGTTCCGCAGTATGTGTATGAAAAGTATATCCTGGCAGCATGGTTCCAGGCGTTCACATACAGTATTGACTATAGGTATTAAATTTCTTTTGCAAAAGTACCCGAAAATTTAACAAACCATTTTCGACATCGGGAATTTTTAGACCATTGAATTTTTCCGCATTGCGTCAGGATTACATTTCGGTTATGCGTATACGTTAGTAAGGCATTGGCTTCGTAAAACGATGCCTTATCATGAATTCTCAGCGATAATCTGCTATTGTTTATCTCTCAAATTTGTTATCAGTACCTACGTTAAATAATAAAAGTATACTGCATAAAAAAGAACTTTCCTATATAATTCTAAATCCGCATATGAATGCATTGTTTATAACCCTACTAAAAATGTGCGTTACTTGTTAAAATCTTCACCCGGCAACTTTAAACTTCTCGCAAAACAACTATGTTGTTAACAAAGAATTTACACTTGATAATCTGCATTCTTCTACCTTGAATGCAAACAGGAAGGAAAACCTGCACCCATTTTGAATTTGAAAACCTGGAAACTATGAATATAACCAATGTAATACCCAGGATAACCAGTCAGGATGCCGAAGCAAATGAAACGACCGGACGGATTATAAAGATTGTCAATTCCCTGGCCCTTGGCGCCAGTCTGCTTGCTTTTGTACTGGGTTGCTTACTCTATTATATGACTGGGTATAAAAGCATATTATATCCGGCCATGCTGGAAAGCGTCCTTTTTCTTTCCATACTGCTGATCACCCGGCACAGCCGGCCGGAATACGGGCAGCAGTTGATGTTCTTTTTACACAGTGTATCTATCTGGTACTTTGGCATCGTACTGGGACCGGCAGCACAGATCTACCTGTTTGCCCCATTCCTTGCATTTTGTGTATTCCTGGTATTTCACCGGCCGCTTGCGCAAATCATTGTATTAACCAGCAGCGCAGGCATGTTACTGTTAATAGAAATGAATTACCGGCAAGGACTTATCACACCGCTGCCACTGAATAAGGAAACGGAAGCGGGTCTTCACTGGCTCGTCATTGCAGCCGCCACTTTCCTGAACGGTACTGCACTCTATTATTTTACCAGGGAAAGCAGGTTTCAGAATAAGCAGCTGCAGCTTTTGGTGAATCAACTTGATAAAGCCAACCACGCAATGAGAATATACGTGCGGGAAACCACCCACGAAATCAGATCTCCGTTGAATGTAGTCAACAGTATTCTGCAAAACTACATTGAAACAGCGGATAGGGGGAAACGAACCGTCCAGGTGGGAATAGCCCACCTGGAAGCGGTTCACTTTGCCTGCCAGGATATGCAGCTGGTGATGAGCAATGCCCTTGGCTGGTCAAAGATTGAGGCAGGGAAAGATGAGATCAGCAAATCGCCGTTCCTGTTCACCGACTGGATACTGCAACTCTGCGACACCTATGAATACCTCGCCAAAAGAAGATCTGTACATATTAATATTGCCTTCAGCGACAACCTGCCCGAATATATCCTGGCAGATAAATCAAAACTACGTACCATCATCGTTAACTTACTCAGCAATGCTATCAAGTTTACTACTTTCCGCTCCATCATTACCGTAAGTGCCACTATGAAAAATAATCAGCTCGTTTTTTCTGTTACCGACCAGGGAGCAGGCATTTCGGCAGAGAAAAAAGAACACATCTTTGATCCGTATGTAAGTGAACTCGGACAACAAACAGAGTCCAGTGGACTGGGACTACCCATCGCACGTCATATGGCACGCATGATGGGAGGTGATCTGTTTGTCAGTGACAACACCGATGGCGGCGGCAGCATCTTCACCCTCCACATGCCGGTAGAAGCCATTCCGCCACCACCCACTGCGAATGCGATCATCGATTATTCTCTCTTAAGTGGTTTAAAAGTACTGGTAGTGGATGATGATCATCTCAATCATCTCGCCTTCTCCCTCGCATTGAAACGCATGGGCATAGAAGTGATACTCGCCGATTCAGGTCCGCAAGGCTTCACTAAAGCCCGCCTCCATGAACCAGATGCCATTTTAATGGATATGATTATGCCGCATGTCAGCGGTATAGAAATGCTGGCACAATTTAAAGCCGACAGGGCACTCCGGCAGATTCCCTTCATCCTGGTATCGGGCAATTGCTATAGTGAAGTACGGGAAGAAGTAATAGCTTCCGGAGCAGATGGCTTTCTAAGTAAACCTGTAAATATTGAACAACTATATAACATACTGAAAGAGCTGGTGGTGATGGCATAGCCATCATCACACTGCTTTCAAACGCCAGGTGGACCTGATTCTGCCAGCCCCCCGCATCTTTTGCAACTGCGCTTCCGTCAGTTTTTCCAGCAGATGTGGCAACGCTGTCAGCCGGCTACGGTCCCTCGCCGCCTCTTTGTCTATCTCAAATCCCATCTTTTTAAAAAATGCTTCGGCCACCTCAAAACTGTCAAACATGTTTTCATGAATCCTATGCTGCGCATAAAAGGCATTCCACTCTTCCCCGCGATCAACACCCGATTTTGCATGGTCCCATTTCACATAAATATCCGCCGTAATCCAATAGCCACCACGCAGCGTCAACACCTGGTGAATGATACGACACAACTGTTCTTTTTCTGATTCATCCAGGTACATCAACAACCCCTCATTCACAATCACTATTTCACCCCCCGGAAAACGACTTACCCTTTCTTCAAATTGCGCTTCATCCAATGCATTTAAAGGCAATAACTCCAATACACTCACCACGGATATGCCGGACAACGCCGCCACAAATTCTTTTTTAATCGCCACCACTTCCGGTAAGTCAGTATCGATATAATGATAACCCGGCTGCTTCGTGGCTTCCAGTCCCCGGAAAGAAAAACCCGACGATAACTCCAGTATATTTTTAATAGACAGATCCGCCAGTAGCTGGTCAATACTCCAGTAACGGTCTTCGAAATGCAATACCCGCCCCCAAAAGGAAATATCTTTATTGGCAAGGTCCGGCTGATAGGGATGCGGCGCTACCATCAGCTGTGCGGCCTCCTTTACAAAAGGAATCCGGGTGATCCCTTTCAACAACAATAATGATTTGGCAGTAGGGCTGATGGTGCTGAAATCGCGGGAGGTTTCCATACGTATTATTTTATACGCAAAGATACCTGCTATTCTTCACCAGCTAAAAAATCTGCATAAAAATCCGGAATCGGACTGCTACGGATACCGGCAATGGTGTCGGCAATCGGATACGCTACTTTCCGGATCACCGACATCAGCCCCTCTCCGGCGATCGTTAGCTGCAGGTAAGCCGCCAGTCGGTCTTTCTCTTTTGATCTTCCCACGGCGCCTGTATTCATCACCATCTTACCGGCCGGTTCCAGCTGCCGTATATACGACAAATGGGTATGACCAGTAATCAGGATATCCGCCCGGTGTTCCTCCAGCATATTTAACAGGTCTTCTTCTGCATGCTGTTCATACAAATATTCATCGTTGCTCCTGGCGCTGCCGTGTACCAACAACAAAGCAGCAGCGGGAAAACTCAGTCGTATAAAACGGGGGAGATCAGCCAGAAAAGCCTTGTTATCCGCCGTAATGGTATCCTTCGTATAATTAATAGCGGTAAGTCTCGCGTCCTGCTCAACTTTACTGTGCTTGCTGAGGGGTAACACCGGATGATTAAAAGCAATGCGCTCATCATGATTCCCCATGATCACTGGTATCTGCCGGCTCCGGATCAGCGCTATCACTTCGTTATGCCAGGGTGCCGCATCTGTTAAATCTCCCAAACAATATACCTGGTCTGCCCCAAAGGCACGAATATCTTCCAGTACTGCCTGCAATGCCGGCAGGTTGCCGTGAATATCACTGATGATAGCTATCTTCAACATGCTGATGATTCTTTGATCTTGTGCAACGTTACATATTAATTCAGGCGCAACATCTTTATTGCGAAAGAAAAAGTAAAAAACGCAACTGTTTCATTAAATAATACCATTTACTTTTTACCTATAAATGCGGCCAGGTAAGGGGCCGTTTTACTATTACGCACCATTGCTATTTTTTCGGGTGGCCCTGCAGCTATTATCCTTCCACCTTCATCACCGGCACCCGGACCAATATCAATTACCCAGTCGCTGCCTGCTACTACCCGCATTTCATGTTCTACCACCACTACGGTATTACCGGCATCTACCAGCCCATTCAGTTGTGTAATTAGCTTTTCTGCATCGGCCGGATGCAAACCGGTAGTAGGCTCGTCCAGTATATACAGCGTATTCCCTTTGCCGATGCGCTGCAGTTCTGTTGCCAGCTTAATACGCTGCGCTTCTCCGCCGGAAAGTTCTGTGGCGGGTTGCCCCAACCGCAGGTAGCCCAGCCCCACTTCATGCAATACTTCCAGTGATCGCTGCAGGGAAGCATCTGTAGTGAAAAAGTTTTTCGCTTCGTCTACTGTCATGCCAAGTACTTCTGCAATGTTTTTATCCTGCCAGGTGATTTCCAGCGTTTTGGCATTATAACGGGCACCATGACAGGTAGGACAAGGGGCATATACGCTGGGTAGGAAAAGCAGTTCCACCATCACAGATCCTTCACCCTGGCAGGTTTCACATCGTCCTTTTGCCACATTAAAAGAAAAGCGTCCGGCATCGTACTTCCGGGCTTTAGCCATTTTGGTAGCAGCAAACAATTTACGCACCTGGTCAAATAAACCGGTGTAAGTAGCCAGGTTAGAACGTGGAGTACGGCCTATCGGTTTCTGATCTACCTGTACCAATCGCTTAATATTTTCCATGCCACCTGTAATGCTGCCCCCCAATGTAACGGGCCGCGATTGTTCGAGCTCCTCTCCTTCTTCCGCGGCCGGTGCTTCATATCCCAGGTAGGTAGCCACCAGCTCCACCAGCACCTGGCTCACCAAACTGGATTTACCGGAGCCGGATATGCCTGTTACCGTAGTAAACACCCCTAATGGAAATGCAGCATCCAACGACACCAGGTTGTTACGGGTAACACCTGCCAATGTCAGCCAGCCTTTCGGTTCACGGGGCTTGCGGGTAATTGCTTTTTCCCGGGAGAAGAGATAATGACGGGTGCTGGAAGCAGCCACGTGCTCCAAACCGGCAGGTTCACCACTGTATAATACATGTCCGCCTTGTTCTCCTGCCGCAGGGCCTACATCCACAATCCATTCCGCATGACGGATCACGTCCAGGTCATGTTCTACCACAAACAGTGAATTGCCCGCCGCTTTTAGTTTATCCATGGCCGTTAGTAAGGCGGCCGTATCAGCGGGATGCAACCCGGCTGAGGGCTCATCGAGTACATACACTACACCGAACAGATTAGATCTTACCTGTGTAGCCAGTCGTAACCGCTGTAACTCGCCAGGGGAAAGACTGGGAGAGCTGCGCTCCAGCAGCAGGTAACCTAAACCCAGATCCAGTAAAATAGACAATCGTGCTGCCAGGTCCTGCGCAATACGCTGCGCCACGATAATACGCTCCGGGTGCAATCCCTTTGCCACAAAGGCTTCGGAAGATCCGCAGGCATAACGTTCCATTAAAGCCGCGAGTTTTTTGAGCGGCAACCTGGACATTTCTGCAATGTCCAGTCCATCAAATTTCACGGCCAGCGCGTTTCTGCCTAAACGCTTTCCATCGCATTCCGGGCATTCCCTGCTGATCATATATTGTGACACCCGCTTTTTCATAGCAGCACTTTCTGTGTTGGCAAAAGTGTGCATCACATATCTTTTCGCACCGGAGAAGGTACCCATGTAACTGGGCTCCGTCTTACGTTTCAGCGCATCTTTAGTTTCTTCGGGTGTAAAGCCCGCATATACCGGTACTACAGGCTGCTCTTCTGTAAACAGGATCCAGTCACGCACTTTCTTTGGCAGCTC
The DNA here is from genome assembly GCF_052114225.1 of Chitinophaga sp. RAB17. Taxonomy (NCBI): domain Bacteria; kingdom Pseudomonadati; phylum Bacteroidota; class Chitinophagia; order Chitinophagales; family Chitinophagaceae; genus Chitinophaga; species Chitinophaga sp. RAB17. The sequence continues at coordinate 499,722 of NZ_JBFREI010000003.1, forward strand.
GCGCCATGGCTTATCTACATCATAGCCGAGAGTAACGAGTATATCCCGGAGATTTTGTCCATACCAGGCAGTAGGCCATGCGGCCACTGCACGTTCCCGGATGGTCAGTGAATCGTCCGGTACCATAGAGCCTTCTGTTGCATCATAAATACGACCGAGACCATGACATACGGGACAAGCGCCCGCAGGGGTATTGGGAGAAAAGAATTCTGAATCCATTTGTTCCTGGCGAGGCGGATATACACCTGCCCGGGAATACAACATGCGCAGCAGATTAGACAAGGTCGTCACGCTGCCTACGGATGAACGGGTAGTAGGTGCACCCCGCTGCTGTTGCAATGCTACTGCAGGCGGCAGACCATCTATTTCATCCACTACCGGTACCGGCATCTGGTGAAATAACCTCCGCGCATAGGGTGACACTGATTCCAAATAACGGCGCTGTGCCTCTGCATACAGCGTCCCAAATGCCAGCGATGATTTACCTGAACCGGAAACACCGGTAAATACGACCAGCGCATTTCGGGGAATGCTGAGCGTTACATTTTTCAGATTGTGTTCACGTGCACCACGTACATGTACAAAACCGGTATCACCGGTCGCTGTGGGGGCTTGATCTTGTTTCCGCATGCCCGGTTGCCACAAAAACTATGCCCCGCGATCAGTTGGCAGTATCTTCACAACACCGCAAGATCCGGGTTTTCTGTGGTCGCACTCCGTGCTAATTTTACACCTCAATACAAATTGTATCAGATGGAAAATATCACTACCCGCCTGTTGTCCCACAACTGGCAGCACACAACAGATCAATTACTGGAACAGGGTTACGCCCTCGTAGAAAACGCGCTTACCAAAACGGAATGTAAGGCGCTCATCAGCGCCTACAACGCTGATAATACCTATCGTAAAACCATTGTGATGGAACGTTACCGCTTTGGTAAAGGAGAATATAAATACTTTCAATATCCGCTACCAGACATGATTACCAGCATCCGTGAAACGGTATATCCTTTCATTGCGCCCGTAGCTAATAAATGGATGGAAGTACTGAACATCGATAAAAAATTCCCGGCTACACACCCCGAATTAAAACAATACTGCCATGATAATGGTCAAACCAAACCCACTATCCTCATATTGAAATACGGGAAAGATGGATTCAATACGCTTCACCAGGATTTGTATGGCGATATTTATTTTCCGATGCAGGTAGTGTTATTTTTAAATGAACCGGAAGAAGATTACACGGGTGGTGAATTTGTACTCACCGAACAAATCCCCAGGGCGCAATCCAAAGCAAATGTACTCAAACCTAAACGGGGAGATATGTTGATATTTACCACCAACTTTCGCCCTGTGAAAGGCAGCAAAGGCTATTACCGGGTAAATATGAAACATGGGGTAAGTCCGGTCCATAGCGGCAACCGGCATACGTTAGGCATTATTTTTCATGATGCTCTGAGTTAAAATAAAGCGATGTTTTATCACGAAAAACTAACTCCCCTATCACTGAGGCGGCTCATTCACCGGGGTGAAATTAAGCTGGGCGGAAATCAATCACTCCACATATATGGTACCCTTTCCTGTACATCCGGCAGACGAATGAAAACAGCTAACCGCGTTTTCTTTGCAGATGAAGGCGAAGCGAAGGAAAATGGGTACCGCCCTTGCGGGCATTGTATGCGGGCGGCATACAAAGCATGGAAAGCATCACTCTCCCCACGCCGTTAGCATCAAATTACGCGGTCCTCCGTAATTACGGTGTTCGCATAAATATACGCCCTGCCAGGTGCCCAGTGCCAGGCGACCATTGCGAATAGGGATCATTACAGCATTACCCAGCAATGCGGCTTTCAGGTGAGCCGGCATATCATCTGACCCTTCATCATCATGTAAATATTCAGGATCATTCTCCGGTACTGTTTTGTTGAAGTACATTTCAAAATCCAGTCTTACTGTAGGATCYGCATTTTCATTAATGGTGAGTCCTGCAGACGTATGTTGAATGAATACCTGCAACATACCTGTTTTTATTTCGGCGAGTTGTGGAAACCCTTGCACGAGTTCTGCGGTGATAATATGAAATCCTCTCTTTCGTTGATGCAGTTGTATAGGTTGCTGGAATATTTTCATGCCGGTTGTTTAAGAGGTTGCAAGATAAGGAATTCACATTTGGCAATAAACACCGAGTCCTTTCCCATGGATCACAATAGGTCTATGGCCGTTGGAAAAATCGCCTGCTTTTATGCCATCAAAATGCCTTAACGGAGTCTGCTGTACGCATTACAAAATATTTAATTCGAACGATCACACATTTTTCTTTATCTTCATATTTCCCGCCGCGATAGTAACAATGAGAATGGAAATCCATAATGTTTAAATTTTAACCATGATGAAGCCGCAACAAATAATGATCATAGACGATGATGCAGATGACAGGAACTTCTTCCAGGAAGCTATCAATAATATTTCACCTGTTATAGAAACACATATTTGTGATAGTGGAATTCAGGCGCTCGCGCTGTTCCAGGAAAATAAAATCGCCACACCTGATTTTATTTTCCTCGACTTTAATATGCCGCTGATGAATGGGAGAGAATGCCTGGTAGAACTGAAAAAAATACTGCAACACAAGATTACCAATATTATTATACTCAGTACTTCCGATATGAAGGAAGATATGGAAGATGCGCTGCGTTTGGGAGCTAAGCTATTCCTGACCAAGCCAAATACTTTCCAGGAGCTTTGCATTATGCTGAAGGGCGTACTTGAAGGCAGCTGGCAGAAGTTATTCTCTCATCCTGCCAGCTCAGATATGTAAGTTTATGCTTTAACTGCTCCTTTATTGTATTTATTCCTATACTCGAGCGGTGATAAACCCGTTGTCTTTTTGAAAATCGTCCTGAAAGCCTTTGTATCAGAATATCCCACCTCCCACATAATTTCATTAATATTTTTCCGACTGCTTTCAAAACTTTTTTTCGCTACTTCCACTTTTACCCGTTGGATGTATTCAGATACGGTATTGCTGGTCGCTTTTTTAAATCGTCTTTCGAGACTCCTCCGGCCAACGGCAAACATAGAAGACAACTGTTCTACTGTTATCTTCTCCATAAAGTTCTGCTCTATAAATTCCTGCGCCTGTTTCACTGATTCATCCTGGTGTTCCCGCTGTCCTTTGAATATGGTGAAGCAGGACTGACTATCCCTGTCTATCTCTATTTCAAAATATTTGGAAGCCAGAATGGCCATATCTCTGTCAGTATATTTCTCTATCAGGTATATCAGGAGATTCCAGAAAGAATTAGCTCCACCACTGGAATAAATACCAAATTCATCTGTGATGATTTTTTCAGAAACCAGTTCTATCTGTGGAAACATGGCCCTGAACTCTGCTGCCGCCAGCCAGTGTGTAGAACAGCGCCTGCCATCCAACAAACCGGTAGAAGCCAGTAAGAAGGCGCCTACACAAAGACTCGCCACTTCTGCACCGGCCTTATGTTGCTGTACAATCCAGGGATAGAAGTCCTTATTCTGTGCAATGACTTCCTCCCGCTCACCGTTTACCGCAGGAATAATGATCAGGTCTGCTTTGTGATCCTCTGTAATCATTGCATCGGGAGTTACTCTGAAAAGCCGGTCATATACCTGTGCTTCTTTTGTGAGCCCTATCAGCTTGACATTGAATAAGGCAGGTCTTCCCAGGCTCTCCAGGAAGTCATTCGCTTTCGTAAAAGCAACAAAAGATCCTTCAATGCAGCTAAGTGCAACGGCGCCTTTGGGAACGAGAATAGATATCTGCTTCATATACCAAATCTAAGATAAAAGATTGTCGGAATCAACCCTTTTTAAGTCGTTTATACCCCCATCATGAATTTAACAGGTTGTGTACTTTTGAATTGTACCATCACATCAACATTAAACCCTTATAAAAATATGAAAAAGACAAAAATTATCTACTGGATCTTTACCGGCATATTGTCGGCCTTAATCGTCCTGGGAGCAGTACCTGATCTGATCAGCATACCGGAAGCACAAACCATGTTTAAACACCTGGGCTATCCGATGTACCTGTTGCCATTCCTGGGGCTGGCAAAAATACTGGGCATCATTGCCATACTTATTCCCGGCTACCCAAGGCTCAAAGAGTGGGCGTATGCAGGTCTTTTCTTTGATCTAACCGGTGCCATGTATTCCAGCTTCTCTGTTGGTGACCCGGCTTCTCAATGGGCGCCGATCCTGATAGGATATGTACTGATTTTCGGTTCTTATATATTCTATCATAAGCTGGCTGCCACCAAAGGTAAACTCAGCAGCAGCCAATTGAATGTGGCATAAAGCTATCGGGTAAATCATAATAAGCATTAACAGCGCCCTGCCCCGTGTAGTTAGGACCGGCCTGATCATCCGCACCGAGATATTGAAGGCCGAGGTTAAAGACCAGTGTGCCGGTGCGGCTGATAATGCGGGTGCGACTGTTATATTGGAGGCCTTGTTCCTTCCATAATTTCTTCCATAAAATATTCTCAGGCAGTATTATATTTTGTAAATCGAGATGAGCAACAAAATATCCGTTTGCTGTCAACGCACTACACGCCATGGCGATTACTTTTAACTTATCGCCCAGGTAATGCAAACCATGAGAACAGGTAATGAGGTCATAAGATCGATCCGGCTGCCAGTCTACTACAGACCTGACTTCAAGCGTGAGTCCTTCAAGGTTCTCCGCTTCCGGAGGAAAGGTATCCAGTAAATCGATTCCTTTTAATTGTACTTGTTGCTGTAATCCTTTGCGGGTTAAATCGGTATGCGTTTGAATCAGAGCTAAACCACTGCCACAGCATAAATCCAGCCATGAGGCGCAACCATTTTCCCGCACTTTTTGTTCCAGGAAACGGGCAGGAATAAATTTAAATTCTTTTTCGTAGCTGTTAATACCGCTGGCATTCCGGTCGCGGTTCATACTGGAATTAGCGACTACGGCAGACCATATCAAATCCTTTTCAGGGAGTAAAGACATAAGTAATTCGGGTGTGTAACAAGGTACACATAAGCCCTGTAAATTACAATCATCAGTGGCTTATTTATCACAAAAAATAAGAAGAGGTTGTATCAAAAATAATTTTATGGACATGAGCATCGCGTTAACGAAATAGTTATCCGGATAAAACAGGTCAAAAATTACTTTTGATACAACCCTCGGGATCTTACAAATCTATCATTGCCCCTTGAAGGCAAATCCGTTTTTCCGTAAACGCAGCCACAGTAATGCACCCAATATAAAAAATACACTTTCAATGACCAGCCATTGTGTACCAAAAGCCCCCAATGGTCCTTCTACCATCCAGGTAATCACCCTCGACAGCGCATATAAACCCCAAAGCCAACATAAGAAAATTACACCCTGTTGTATGTCTTTAAACGCCCAACGCACCAGCATGATCGTGATGGTAAGCCCTACGCCACCATATACTCCTCTGATAGAACTGAAAGCATCGCTGTTAGGCAACTTCACCTGCACGAGGTCCATCACCGCCTGCGGGCTGAAAAAGCCCATCATGCTCACCATTAAAAAACTTCCCGCAGACAGGAACAGGTATAAGCGGGATAATACATTGATAGTTCGGGAATGATTCATATTACTCTTTTTATAGCGCAAATTTGGACGTATTGCACAAATAAAATCTTTGTGTGTATCAAGATTTTTATGCAAATGATCACTTTGCGATATAAGCGGAGAGGGGTTGTATCAAAAGCCTTTTGATACAACCCTTTCTTCTGATTAAACTTCAGTTGGAACGGGCATATTTACTACCGCCGCACCACGTGCAAGCTTAGCCTTTACCAGTTTACTTACACGATATACCAGCAAAATACAGGGGATGGTTAGCCCTATAATTACCCAGCCCAATGTATCATAATGTTCCAGCGGACTGAATTTATCTTTCTGAGATACAATCATGCCGGCAATTACAGCTGCAATACCGCCTGCTACCTGTTGCAGGGAAGAGTTGACACTCATAAATGCGCCTCTATCAGCCAGATCGGGAATACCCGTGGTCAGTGCGGTGAAAGGAATCATACGGCCCATGATACCACCCATCATCAATACATTTAAGGTCATGATGATCCAGAGTGGTTGCGGTGTAAGATGGGTGTAAATCAGCACAACCACCATCATATATACCGCAGCGACAGTGTAAAGTAAAAATTTATCTATCTTATCACTCAACTTGCCGAGAAGCGGCATAATGAACAGGGCGCCTACTCCCGATACCATAAATAACAGGGGTAACTGTTGCTGCGTGATATGCAGATTATTGATAGCGAAAGCACTTCCAAAGGGCATCATCATAAAACCACCAATAGACATCAGTGCAGTAGCGGTGAAGCCTATACGATAATCTCTTTTCGCCACGGTATGCAACAGGTGCTTATAGGCGCTTTTGTCCTGTTGTACGGCCAGGTGTGCAATAATAGGTTCCAACTGGATACTGATCAGCAGCAACACAATCAAAGCCATACCGGCCACCAGGAAGAAAGGTGCTTCCCAACCCCACGCATTAGCGAGATATAAGCCAATGGGAATACCCAATACCTGGCTGGCGCCGAAAGCCATTTGTACAAAGCCCATCACGCGGCCGCGTTGGGAGAGGTCAAAAAGATCGGTGATAATCGCCAGGGAAATAGAACCTATCACACCACCGAATAAACCCGTTACAATCCTTGCCGCCACCATAGTGTAGTAGGTGTTGGCCAGGCCGCAACAAAGCGTACCGATAATAAAGCCTACGTAAAAAAATACCAGTAATTTTTTACGGTCAAAACGATCCGCAAAACCAGCGGTCAGCAACCCGGAGATACCGGCGCTGAAAGCATAGGCAGATACAATAAATCCAAACTGGTTAGGTTTTATGCTCATAGATTTCATGAGCATATCTCCTAATGGCGACATCACCATAAAATCCAGTATGACGGTAAACTGCGTGAGTGCCAATAGGGCAACCACCAGTTTCTGATGAGACGAAAAAGCAGCTGTTTGTTTCATATAAAGGATATTGACGGATAAAGAAAGTAATTAGTCTTCCAGCTCTGCACACTCATACGCGCTGGCATGCACCAGTGCAATGATGTTATCTGTTGCCGGTTCAGCAGCTACGACCCTGAGTACGCAATCCACATCTTCCAGGTCCACGGTCCATTTCTCGATAAACGGCTGCCGATCCAGTACCTGTGCCACTTTTGAGCGGTCTTCCACTGTTGCGATGTTCGTTTTGAAAACAAGAATATGTTGTGTTGTATTCATCTTATATAAGCAAGCGCTCATTTATTAATTTGACAAAAAAAATAGCTATTTCGATAAGCCTTTTATCACGCAGTCGAATGTTTCTTTCATGATCTTTTCGGAGAACTTAAATTTACGGCCGCCAAGACTTTGACCTTCATTATGAAATTTTATCAGGGAATAGAGCGGTGCAAATGCTACTGACCAATATACTTCCAGGGGCATGCGCTCTATTTCACCACGGGCAACGGCATTCTCTACATAATCGCCCATGTTTTGCTGAAACTCCCTGGTAATCGTTTCCAACATTCTTTCCCGGTAGGCTGAGTTGCGGAGCTGATCAAAAAAAGCGGCAGATTTATGGTTATCTAATGCATACTCCGCCCGGTTTTTCCACTGACACCAGAGACCATCTCTGAATGACATTTCCGGGCTAAATCCCTTCAGCGTGGCACGGGTCATCTTGATGCCTTCTTCAATGCTGATACTGGTGAGCAGATCTTCTTTGTCTTTATAGTAGATGTAAATAGTAGCCGGAGATACGCCCGCCGCTTTCGCCAGGCGATTGATCCCGAAATTTTCCAGTCCATCCTTCGCCACCATCTCAATGGCGGAATCCCGAATGGCCTGCTGTTTATTTTCATCTCTGTATCTCATCCGACACAAATATAAGTGAGCATTTGCTCATTTAAAAATATTTTATGCTTTTTTTTGAAAAATTACCGGCTAAGTACAAAGGCAGACCTGTAGAAAACCTGCGTAAAAGTAAGGCTGAGTAAGCGTAAATGGCTTAGTCAGCCTTACTTTTTTTAGTGAGACAGGTCCGGCGGCGTGAGTTTTTTGGAAAGACCGCCATCTACAGTAATTTCTTCCCCGGTGGTGAACGTAGCATCAAAGGCCAGGAATAACACGGCTTTTGCGACCTCTTCTGCCCTCCCATTCCGTTTCAGGGGAGTTACCTCATCTCCCAGCTTCTCAAATGCCAGCAGATCTTCTTTTGAGGCGCCGGAAACACCCATAGTAGGCGTGTGTATGAAACCCGGACTCACTGCATTCACCCGGATGCTGCGAGGCAGCAGTTCAGCCGCAAACCCTTTTACAAATGATGCCAGCGCTGCCTTCGCACCAGCATATACACTCATCCCAGCATAGCCGGATTGATTGGCAATGGAAGTAGTCAATACAATAGCACCATGATCTTTGATCAAAGGTGTCAGTCGCTGTAAAGTGAAGAACGCCCCTTTGGTATTGATGGCAAAGGTTTTATCATAGGTAGCTTCCGTCACCTGGTCAAAAGTCTCCAGCATCGAAAAACCAGCGTTGATAAAAAGGAAATCAATTTGTCCCAGTTTCTCTTCTACTATACGTTTCAGCGCGTCAATGTCTTGCAGACTGCTGGTATCGGATTTCACGATGTGTGCTGCCGACCCCAACTCCTGCTGCGCAGCTTCGACGTTCTTTGGATTGTTACCTGTGAGCAATACTTCTGCCCCTCCCGCTATCAGCATTTTCACTGTAGCCATTCCCATTCCATGGGTACCGCCTGTCACTACTACCTTTTTCCCGGTATAATTGGTTGTCGTCATGTGCTTATTTTTTTTTGATAAATAATACCGCAAAGTGACGCAGATCCGGGGAACAGAACAATAACGGATATTATCTTCCTATACGGAAAATTTTATCCCTATGCCCACTATTCACGGAATAAGGATAATTTTGTCCTTATTAAAAAAGATAGCTATGTATGAAAAAAAGATCCCAAAAAGTTTTGCATGTGGCATGGCGATCATCATGGAAATTATTGGTGGTAAGTGGAAATCTTACCTGGTGTACCTTATTAACAAAGGCGTAAAAAGACCCAGTGAATTACAGCGTGCCATGCCCAGCGCCAGCAGACGGGTATTGGATTTGCAGCTGCGGGAACTGGAATTCCATGGCATTGTTCAGCGTACTATATTTCATGAATTACCGCCTAAAGTAGAATATTCACTCACCGCGTTTGGTGAATCTTTATTACCCGTAGTAGATGCGATGGATAAATGGGGAGAGGATTACCAGGATGTTTTTGAACAGCTCATGGCAAAGAAACTGGAGGCTACAGCAGTATAATAACAGCATGGCATTACCACCACGTCTCATTCTTAAAAAATGCCTGTGGTGTTTGCCCGGTAAATGCTTTAAAGTCTTTAATAAAATGTGCCTGATCGAAATACCCTGCATTATAGGCTGCTTCCGTCAAACTCTCTGCTTCGGAATAATGGTCCAGCAGATGTCTTAATCTTACAATGGCTGAAAACTGTTTGGGCGTACTGCCTACGCTGCGCCGGAACCTTTTTTCAAAAGCATCCTGGCTGATGAATAAGTCTGCCGCCAGCGACTTTATCTTTATATCTCCGTTGGTATCTTTAATCTGCTGCACGGCATGACTCACCAGCAAGTCAGGTGATTGTGCTCTTAATTCGGCTAACAGGAACGCCTCTACGACTGCTATCCGTTGCTGATCATCGGTGGCTTCACTCAAGCGTTCCTCTACTTCCCTGATTTTATGCAAACGAATCACATCATCCAGTGGTTGTTGTGCTTCAAACAATTCATGCAGTGGCGTTTTAAAAAAAGCAGTAGCGCCACCTTCCTGGAACACCACCAACAGATTAGCCGTATTGGGTTCATACTTTAGCTGACGTGCTGATTTTCTAAGTCCGCTCAACGCTGCTTCAGGCAGTTGATTGGTTAACGTTTGGGTGATATGGGTCACAGTACCTCTCACCCGGAAACTCATGACAACAGATGTATCTGGCAGTGTTGTATTTTCCATTCCTTCGCTGCTTTCAATAAGGAGAAAGGCTTTGACAAAAGGCCGAAGAACAGCAACCGGAAGATGACGTTCCATTTTCATATCATACGAGATTTCGTCTGTGAAGATAAGCAAAATTTAGCCTTACAGCCGGCTGCGATATTTACACCGGCTGCCCGCCTGCGGTGTAAATATCGCATTACCAGCTGTAAGACTAAAGCCTGTTAACTATCTATCGCATCGCTTTTATCAATGCGCCCAACTGCTCCTCTCCGTATCCCGCCTTTACTCCCTTATTCATCAACTGTTGCAGGAAGTGGGGCACCTCGCCGGTGATGCCTGCTTCCTGTGCCTGTTTTATCATTAAATCCATCGATACGATACAGGTTTTCAGCGCGCTTTGCGGATGGTCAAAATCGTTGTTGGCGATTACAACTCCTTCATGTCTTACCATTTCTCCCAACACTGGCGCGATCAGGTTGATCATATTACCCAATTCATTCACAGGTAGTTTTTCAGATTCAAAAATCCTGGCACCCTGCAGGAAGCCGGCGATCAGTCCAAACAAACTGGATAGTATGGACAGATCCCATGCTGCCGCAGCACCTACGGCGTCTCCCATATACATAGTGTTTCCACCCAGCACCTTAAGTATTGCTTCTCCACGTTCATAAGCCATTTTGCTTCCTGCTATAAAAATGGGAGTATCTGCTTTACCTATTTGTCTTGGTGTAGCCAGCAAAGCGCCATCCAGATAATCGGCGCCCTGAGAAATAGCCCACGTTTCCGCATTTCTGGCATCCTGTGGTGTGCCGGTGGTGAGCTCCAGCAGTAGCCTGCCACGCAGGTTTGCTCCGGCCGTTTCCAGCACGCTGCGGGTGATCTCATAATTATTCAGGCAGGTAATAATAACGGGGCTTGCCTTTACGGCTGCTGCCGCATCTGCTGCAAATAGCGCCCCATCCTGCAGCAGGGAAGATGCTTTTTCAGCTGTACGATTCCAGACTGTTACCTTATATCCATTATCCAGTAAGGTGCGTGCCAATACAAATCCCATGGGGCCCAAACCTATCACAGAGACGTTTTTATCTACGTTCATAGTATTCATTTAAATGTTTACAATGACGCAAATCTCACCACAATAGCAGTCCCTAACAATATGGGAAAAAAGATTCGGGCATGGAAAAATTTTTCACTATCCCACTGTGGCGGTTTTGCGGGGGAGACGGTCTGCCCAGGGATATCTGCTGCTTTAAAAAAGCTATCTTCATCACAAATATCAACGCATGTACGAGAAAAAAATACCAGAGAACCTGGACTGTGGCATCAGTGTATGTATGAAAGTAATGGGAGGTAAATGGAAAGCCTGGATCATTGAATCTATCCATGATGGCATCAGGCGTCCCAGCGAAATCCACCGGCAAATGGAAACTGAAGGCGCCAGCTTACGCGTCATTACCATGCACCTGAAGGAACTGGAAGACCTGGGCGTACTCTATAAAAAGATATATCCCGGCACACCATTAAAAGTAGAGTATTATCTCACTGAAGTAGGCATGAGTACGCTGCCGCTGATCAATGCCATGTCGCAATGGGGCAAAGAAAAGAAGCCCTACCTGATCGCGGGCGAACGTACTGCTTATCTGGCCGCTAATTAAAACACGGTCATTGATAATTTCGTTTAGCCGGTAAAGTGATCATGCTACTATTCCGTATATCCGATAAGGTTAGATGGAAATTTTCGTTTAGCCACACAGGTTATTGATGGCTGCATACTGCAACAGCATAATGGTTTTCCCATCCTTTATGTCTCCGGTCCGAATCATATCCATAGCTGCTGTAAAGGGTAATTCCAGTACTTCAATGTTCTCCTGCTCTTCTTCCAGTCCTCCGCCGGCATGTACCTGCTGTTCTTTGGAATAGGCTGCCACGAAGAAATATAATATCTCTGTTACAGAGCCCGGCGACATATACGCTTCAAATACCTTACGCACGTCAGTTACGTTGTAACCTGTTTCCTCGATGGTTTCCCGGCGTATACATTCTTCCGGATTATCCTGGTCCAGCAACCCTGCACAACACTCTATCATCATACCGGTGTCATTCCCATTTATATAAGTAGGCATCCGGAACTGCCGCGTGAGTATCACGGTTTTATTTTCTTTATTATATAGCAAGATGGTAGCCCCATTACCCCTGTCGTATGCTTCGCGCTCCTGCCGTACTATTACCCCATCATTTCCCTTCGCTTCATAGCTAATCTTTTTCAGTACATACCAGTTATCAGACAGGATTGTTGTTTCGAGGATTTTAATCTCTTTCATATTAAAATTGATCGTTTTTGATCGTTTTTGTTTATTTTTGATCAAGTTAAAGATTAAAAATGAATTTCCAGTTAAGAAAGCAAAAAATTCTGGCGCAGTTATCCGCACAGGGCGAGGTAGATACCAAAGCCCTGGCGCAATCGCTGGGTATTTCGGAGATCACCATCCGCAGAGACCTTAACCAACTATCGGATCATGGCCTGCTCTATCGTACCCATGGCGGCGCTATTCCTGTAACACAGCCGGAAATGCCACACCGGTTTATTAATAAGGCCGCTACCAACCAGGCCGCGAAAGATAAAATCTGCAGCAAAGCTGCCGCACAAATCAATGATGGCGATATTATCTTCATGGACTGTGGCAGCACGGTTTTCCGCTTATGCCAGTTCATTAAAGGCAAAAGAATCAAAGTCATCACCAACTCCATGCCTGTGATCAGTGAACTGCAAAACAGCCAGGTATCCCTGAACATCATTGGCGGCGAATATGATGCAGAGCGACAAGCCATTCATGGCAGCATGGCCATAGAACATATCCAAAGATACCAGGCAGGTAAAGCTTTCATTGGTGTAGATGGCATATCCTCGAAGGGATTATTTGCACATAGCGAAAAAGAAGCCGCTATTGCCCTGGCACTGGCCGCACAAAGCACACAAACCTACCTGCTATGTGATGCTGGCAAAATAGATAAGCCTTCCTATTTAAGATTTGCCCCACTGGAAATGGTGTACGCTATTGTAACGGATGCTGATCCGGCGGAGTTGAAATACTGTAAGAAGAAAGGCGTAAAGGTAATTGGTGTGTAGAACGCGTTTAAAACCGTATGAACCGCTAAAAGAAATAAGTACATGCAGGAACTACTACGAAAACATATAGAAAAAATAGTCCCACTCACGGAGGAGGAATTTGCGTTTGTAGCTGCTCATTTCACCATTAAAAATTATAAAAAAAGAGATTTTCTTATCCAGGAAGGTGAAAGTGTAAAGTATACTTATTTTGTAGTCTCGGGTCTGTTAATGCTCATATATAACGATGATGCGGGGAAGCAGCATATTGTTTCTTTCGCCATGGAAGACTGGTGGGAAAGTGATTTCCTGGCTTTTCACACCCAAACCAAAGCCACTATGTCTTTACAATGCCTGGAAGATACCGATGTGTTCTGTCTTTCGCTGCCAGACTATCAACACTTATGTGCAGGCCTCCAAAAGATGGAGCATTTTTTTCTTAAAAAAGCAAATGGTGGCCATATTGGGTCACAGCAACGCATTTTGTCTTTCCTAACCTCCAATGCAAAAGAACGTTACGAGCAACTCCTGAAACGATATCCTTCCCTGTCTCAAAGAGTACCTAAAACACTCCTGGCTTCCTACCTGGGCATTTCGCGTGAAACCCTTAGCAGAATCTGGCGTTCGGCTTAACCTTATTTCCATCGGTTTGTAATTGTGATATTTGTCACACAAAAGATGCCGTATTATGCTTCACCTTTGCCATGTACAATTTATTAATTGTTGTCTCTGCAGTGGCACAAACAAAAAAGCAAACCAATGGAAAAAAAAGTAATTAATCCGTGGAAATGGCAGGATGAGCGTAGCTATGTGCAGGCCGTTGAAGTAAAACAGACAACAGGCACACTCTATTGTGCAGGACAGGCAGCAGTATACCCAGATGGGCGTTCCAGTACCGATGACATGAAAACCCAGTTGATACTGGCCCTGCAAAACCTGGAACAGGTGATTAGCGAGGCGGGGTACGAATGCAGCGGTATCGTACGGTTAAATGTCTATACCACTTCATCAGAAGAGTTTTTTACCTGCTTTGATCTCTTTCAGGATTGGATAGCGAAGCATGGCGTTAAACAGGCGCTTACATTGTTCGAAGTGAAAAGTCTTTTTGAAACACTAAAGGTTGAATTTGAAGCGACCGTTGTAAAATAATTATTAAACGTATTAAAAGACAAAGGCCCGGTATTGTTCCGGGCCTTAATATTTAATAGATTAAAAATATTTCATTAACACAAACCAACTTTCAACAACGAAGAGGCTATTCCAATATCCGCCCCAATGCGGCTTTATAATCCGGATTCTCTGTCATCCCGTTATGTCCCTGCCCAGGCAGCGTTATGAGCGTATCCGCAGGCTTCAAACAAGCTTTCAGCTTCACTGCAGATGACTCATAATAAATCACCTCATCCTGATCTCCATGAAAAATCGTGATCGGTGCGGTGGTTGCCTGTACATATTTGTAAGTAGGAAAAGGATATTTTAAGATAAAGGAAGGCAGAAAAGGATACTGATGGTTCGCCATATCTGTCATGCTGTAATAAGGCGCCTGCAATATAAGTCGCTGTGGATGATTCACAGCAGCCAGTTTTGCAGCAGTGCCGGTGCCAACAGAATAGCCCAGGATAGTAATTTTATTTTCCGGGTACATTTTCTTCATGCTATCATATACCGTCTGTGCATCTTCATAAAACTGTGCTTCACTTTTAATGTTGCCACCACTTTTTCCATAGCCCCGGTAATCAAAAATAAACACGTCATATCGTAAACGTGTATACGTAGCTGCCACTTCTCCCCAGGTATCGAGAGCGCCGGCATTGCCATGCAGATAAAAAATCAATCCTTTGGCCGAGTCTCTTTTAAACAACAACCCATGCAGCAAAGTGCCGTCATTCATACGGATCTGCTGCTCTTCAAAAGGCTGGTGAAAGTGAAAGCTATAGTCTGCCGGTAACTTCTTAGGAAAAAAAAGTAAATGCTCCTGGATGAAGTATACAAGTATGCACACTGCTACATAGAACAACAATAATATACCGGCTATTTTCCAGATGATTTTCATCTTACTAATATACACAACAAAGCCGTTCCAACGGAGCGGAACGGCCTTATTATTAACAAACTATTTTACAAACTTCCAATCAATGCGGTATTAATGAAAATATTGCTTCAGCATCTCTGCTGCGGTTAATGCACCTGTAGTGGTATTTAAAGAGTCGATCTTCGACAACTCCAGCTTGGCAGCTGAAATGGTTGTTGTTTCCAGCATACGTTTCATTGTCAGCATTTTTGCAGCAGGTAGGGAATCCCGCAGGTACTTTTCCATCATCAGGTTGGCAATAGGTACTGCAAAGGTGGACCCCATACCGGCATTTTCCACAATCACCGCAATAGCAATACGGGGATGATCCCTGGGGGCAAACGCCACAAATACTGAATGATCTTTGAGGTCTACTACTTTACCATCTACGATGCCCCTGTTCTCTGCAGTGCCGGTTTTACCACATACATCAATTCCGTCCATGTGAGCACCCCTGCCGGTACCATGTTCTATTACATCTTCCATCCCAAAAATAACAGACCGGTAAGCGGTATCAGATACGTTCGCTACCACATGCTTTTCCTTGTATTTTTTCAGCAGGTCAGAATTATCCTGGTCAATCGACTCCACCAGGTGTGGTATATAATAGAAGCCCCTGTTGGCAATCATACACATGGCGTTGGCCATCTGCAGCGGTGTTACCGCTACCTGTCCCTGCCCCATGCCTACATATAATTCAGAACAGGAATTCCAGTTGCCGTTATAGAGCCGGTTCAACACGGTAGTATCAGCCACTATCCCCGGGCTTTCACCCGGTATGTCAATACCCAGTTTATGCCCCAGTCCGAATTTAGACATGTACTCTTTCCATTTGGTATGTCCCTTTTTCACACCACCCCATTTATCATTGTCTACTTCCATCCGGTACAGGTGCATAAAATAGGAATTGCAGGAATGCGCCATGGCAATACGCAGGTTGCTGGCATGACCAGCTTCACTGTGCATACAGTGAACAATATGTCCACAGGCGTTGTAAGCCCCGCGGCAGGGATATCCGAAGTCGGGTGTAATCAGTCCCTCATCCAGTGCTACTATGGCCGTTAGTGGTTTCATGGAAGATCCTGGCTGATAAGTAGCCTGGATGCCCCGGTTCAGGAACGGCTCTGTAGGATCCGTAAACAGCTTGCTGACATTTTTTGTACGGGAACTACCAGTAAGCAGATTAGGATCAAAAACAGGCCCGCTCACCATCGCCAGGATACCACCACTCTGCGGATCAATGGCCACGATGCTGCCTATCTTGTTGCGCATCAGTTGTTCTCCCAACACCTGCAATTCAATATCCAGTGACAGTCGCAGGTTTTTACCTGCAATAGCAGCAGTATCAAACACACCGTCCTCCAGTGATCCCTGGGGTCGGTTTAAATTGTCCTTTATAATATACTGTGTGCCTCGTTGCCCCATTAATATCGACTCATACGTTTTCTCCAAACCAGTCAACCCTACATAGTCACCGGACTGGTAATCAGCATACCCTTTCATCTTCAGCATAGCCGGCGATATTTCACCTATGTAGCCCAGTATATTGGCAGCCGCCTTATAAGGATAAGCACGTACCGGCCGTTGTACCAGCTCAAAGCCGGACTGGAACAGGTACATACTTTCCTGCAAACGGCTGTAAGTGGAGGGAGACAGTAATCCCGCGAAAACGGAAGGACGTACCCGCCCATTCTTCTTCACGGCATCGGCTATACGCGATTTAAATTCTTCGGCAGTTATCTGTAGAATATTACAGAGATAGGCCGTATCTATCTTCCTGACGGCAGCAGGTGTAACCACCAGGTCATACAAAATATCATTACTGAGAATACTCCGGTTTTGACGATCGAAAATGATGCCCCTGCTGGGATACACAATTTTCCGCGTGACCGCATTGGCATCAGCCAGCCGCACATACTTTTTATCGATTACCTGGAGGTAGAGCAACCTCGCAGCAAAAATTAAAACTAATCCTGTGATAATGAATACTACAACGAGTTTCCTGGGTTGATTATAAACGGACATGGTAAGTGATGGCAGGCATCTTTTAGAATTACAAAACTATTTCATAAAAATAGTTCTGAATAGAAAAATAGATGAGCGGCCATTACACCTGATGAGATCACCAACTTTACTTTCCTTCTTTTTTGAAGGTACCATTCACACCGTCCCAACTGTACTTTGCGGCGTCTTTCGTCACAGTCATAATGGGTTCTCCTTTCTTATCCACTTTCTCTGTCGCTACTTCCTCCACCATATTCCAGAAGATCATATCTGGTTGCCCATTCTTTTCTGCCGGGAAAGTAAATGTTTCGTCGTGATAAAAAGCACCAGCATCACCTACCGTATATCTATCCGGCAATGGCACCAGCCGGCCACCGTTCATCCAGGCAAAGTAGTAAAAGTTGGAAGGTACTCCACAGGCTGCCCCGTTAAAGCCCAACGTAATAATGTTCTGAACATTGGAAAGTCCCAGCCCGCTCATTATTTTAGACTCTGTAAAATTAGCATCCTCCCCGTCAGATACAAGACAGGAACTGGTAGCCATCAGCTTGCCGGCCTGCACCACCTTCAGTTTTACCAGGAACATCCTGGAAACAGTTTTAACACCATTGTCGATAATCGTTGAATCTACATGACGATCAATGGCATATACAAACTTGGTATCCCCTCTGCGCATGGGTGTAAAAGAGATTAATCCCTGCCAGAGGAATCCTTCTTTATCTATACCGTTCTTCTTATATTTTATCTCTAACCATGGACCTTTAAGCCCTTTCAGGGTAAGCAGTTTATCTGTAATCGCGGTAACCGTAACATCATCGCCGGTTAAAAGCGTATCTATTGGAGGTTGCTTGGTATCCGCGCTGATACGCACAAAGGCGGTATCTGCAAAAATATAACGGGAATCATTTACCTGTAAACTCCAGGTACGCATATCAGGCTCAGTTTCCTGGGCAAAAGCTACAGCCGTAATAAGAAAGGAGCAACAAACAAACGCAAAAAAAGCCATCGTTCTCATGAGGTATAAATAGATATTGAAACCCAAAAGTAACACTTTACCTCCTGAAAACGATGGTCCTTATCATTTTGCCGGAGGACAGATCTGCATCAGATACACAGCACTGCTGGCCTCATAGGATTGCAGCACACCTGTTACACAAGGCACCTTGTAATTGCGGTAAGTAAGTCCCCTGGTAACATCCCGGTTGCCCCAGGCGGCATTAATATTTTTCTGCATCCAGGGCAGGAACTGTGTTTGTTTAGCATCGGTAATCAGCAGCATCATGTACTCACCCAAAATAGCTTTCAGTACCCCCTGCTCATTCCAGTCTCCTTCTGCCGGCAGAATGCCATTTACATCACTCATGGTTTTCTGGGTGTAGGTCGCCGCCAGATTGGCCTCGTCAAGATAGCTTTTCGTACCGGTCACTTTATACAACATCACCGCTGCACCAATAAAGGTACCCTGGTTATAGGTATAATCAGACCAGCCTTTATTTCCATTGACATTGTTATCGGCAACCCTGCCGGTATTAGGATCAAACAGGTTATTCACACCCCAGCTATACACATCTTTCGCTTTCTGCAAATAGCCGTCATCACCAGTAATTTTATACAGCGTCATGGCAGCGATGACGGTAGGAAAATTGATGCAGGAATTTTTACCGCTATGATTAAAATCCCAGAACATGCCTCCCTTCACCGGATCATAGGAACCATCCCATACCCGTTTGAAACCAGATACAGAAAAATCCAGATACGCTTTGGTACCGGTGAGCTGATGCGCCCTGGCCAGGGATATTACCCACCACATGATATCATCATAGATGAACCATTCCCTGGTGTTGTTCCAATTGTATTTATCATAGCGGTTATAACCACCTTCGTACATATCAGTAACCCGTTTAAGGTCTGCTGCATCATTGGTACGTTTATATACATTCATCGCCATATCCCAGTAAATAGCCTGGGTCCAGATAGCACCGATATCTTTCTTCTCTGTATTGGCGTAATACAGTTTATCATTGGTACTGTAGAAATACTGGTTAAACGTATTATAGGCGGTACTGGCATCTTTAACAGTAAAAGATACTCCCTGCACCGGCGCCGGACCTACAGGCTCTTCTTTTGTAGTGCTTTTGGAACAGTTGCTGTGCAATAACAGCGTAACAAAAAGTATACGGGTAATCTTGTTCATATGATCGGGTTAAAGAAAGAATTACGAATGACGGAATTACGAATGACGGTTTTGTGGGTAGATGGTAAACGCGGATATCTACGCACAAATCCGTCATTCGTAATTCTTCCGTCATTCGTAATTCAAAATATTTTACCAGCCTAAATTCTGGATCAGTTGTCTGTCATTGTCCACGTCATCAGAAGGGATCGGGAACAGGTAATGCCGTTTGCTGAATACACGTGTTTCGAAAGGCACTACTTTTAGGAAATCAGGCAGATCGGCACTGATGTTCAAACCATAGATAGGTCCGTTCTCTGTTTGTTCTGCAATCTTCCACCTGCGCACATCAAAGAAACGATTGTTTTCAAAGGCCAGTTCTACCCGGCGTTCTTTGCGGATGGCTTCGCGCATGGCTGCCTGTCCGGCCGGTGCCGGTAATTCAGCAGAACCGTACAATGGAATACCTGCTCTTTCCCTGATCAGGTTTACATACTTCAGCGCTTCGGTACTACCCGGATCAGATTCATTCACGCATTCCGCGTAGCTCAGGTATATTTCTGCCAAACGTATCAGCATCAGCGTACGACCACCTACATCCCATTTATCCAGGCCCATGGCTTTACGCACAATATAACCGGTAGGGGTATAATCATTCCCTCCTGTTCTCTTACCGGAATTACCGGTACTATACAACCGTGTAATCAGGTCCGGATAATTTCTGTTTAACCAATGGCTGCCATCATAGGTGATATTTACATAAAACCTTGGCTCACGGCCTACCCACTGATTATAAATGCTGGCACTCACTTTATCATTCGGCGCCTTAAAATCTGAGTACCCGGTTTTTACATAGCCGGAAAGTGGATCGTCAATACTGCGGCCGTTCTTTGTAAAAAAAGCATCGACCATATTCTGCGTGGCGCCCAAACCGCCACTGCCTCTCACATCTCTCGAATTCTCACCACTATGATAAGGTGTCATTTCATACTGACGGGAGTTCAGGGAATTATCCGGACGAGCAAAAATCACTTCTTCATTCCAGTCATTCAGGAATACATCCCGGCAATCGAGATAAGCATTCTTCTCATTGTTAGCGTATGTCCTGGTATATAATTTATAAGTGCCTGGCACAAATTCATCCAGGAAAGCTTTGTAGGCGGCGGTAGCATCTTTCCATTTCTGCGGATCTACCGACTGACCAATCAGTTGCTTACCATCTTTGTTTCTCAGCGCTGCCATATCTGTATTACCATTGAAGAGCGGGCTGGCGCCGTACATCATGGCATTGGCCCTGAAAGCCAGCGCAATGCCTTTAGTAATATGACCTACGGTAGTAGAAGAATATTCTTTGGGCAACACGGCTGCTGCCTTCAATAATTCATCACTTACATAGTTGACACATTCCTCAAACGAATTACGCGGAATTTGCAAGGTGGTGTCTACCGATACCGGCTTCTCTCCCATCAATACAACGGGACCATATATACGCATCAGGTAAAAATAATACATGGCACGCAGCGCTCTGGCCTGCGCCTTGGCCTGGTCCTTCAGATCCGGGCTCAAGTCGGTGATTTTATCTGCGTTATCTATAAATACACTGGCTGCTCTGATTCCTTTGTAAAAGTTTCTCCAGTAGTCACCAACAAAACCGGATTTGGCATCCCAGTTACCAATATTTACATCATTCGACTGCACAAATCCCCATACGTAATCTGCCTCATCGCAGCCTCCCGTCCACAATCCACGGTTGGTATTATCACCGGGATTACGTTGTCCGAATTCATCCGGAATTCTGCTGTATACATTGTCCAGGAATCGTTGTGCGGTGGACCAGGTCCTGAATGTTTCATCAATGGTTAACCGGTCATCCGGTACCTGGTCCAGGAATTTCTTACAGGAAGATAATAACCCTATGGCCAGGAAAATATATAATAGCTTTTTCATGATCAGTTGCTTGTTTGATTAAAACCTTAAGTTAGCCCCCAGAGAGATGGTCTTTACACTTGGATAGGAAGACCCGTTGTCTGTATTCAGTTCAGGATCCCATAACTTAAACTTGCTGAAAGTGAGCAGGTTGATTCCCTGCAGGTAAATGGAAGAATTCCGGATACCAATACGTTGTAACAGGTGCGCAGGCAGGTTATAGGCCAGTTGTACCTGTTTCAGACGGATGAAGCTTACATCTTTTACCCACCAGCTGCTGGCTTGTGTGTTATTTTTATTTTCTGCTTCACCGTATGCCAGTCTGGGATAAAACACATCCTGACTTGGGTTATCTACGGTCCATCTGTCGGTAGCAATACTATAAGCATTGGTAACGCCGCCTCCTCCGTTGAAAGGAATGATGGCACTACCTGCCAACAGGCGGTCTGCATTGGAAACACCCTGGAATAAAAAGCCGAAACTGAAACCTTTGTAAGCCAGGTCCATTCCAAAACCATATACCATAGCAGGTACATCACCACGACCAATTTTGGTAATATCGGCGGAGTTGATAAGTCCATCACCATTCAAATCTTTGTACTTGATATCTCCGGGTTTTACCTGTGACTTATCACCAGGTACAGCGCTTTTATCAATTTGTCCCTGATCAACAAACAATCCTTCTGCGATATAGCCATAGCGGGCATTCACATTGTTGCCGCGGTGCTCCATCCATGGATACAGCTGTGGTGGGCGGTCATCTTCTATCAGCTTATCTTTATTCCAGGTGATATTACCACGCACGTTGATATCGACCTGTCCGATCCGCATCCGGTATTCCAGATTTGCATCCAGTCCTTTATTATCTACTATACCGAGGTTACCATACTGCTGATTTTCCAGTCCCATGAAAGATACATTGGACGCTCTTTGCAGGAAGATGCCGGAACGATGTTCTTTAAATACATCTACATTAATTCTCAAACGATCACCCAATGTTACCAGCTCAATGCCCAGGTCCTGTTTGTTGGATACCGACCAGCGCACATCTGTGGCATAACGGTTAATGCTGATGCCGGCGCCATTATCCACGAAGCCCGTTCCGTATTTGTACCTGTTATCATTTGAATTCAGATTGGTGATATACAGGAACCTCTCTGCCGCACTACCCAAACCAGTGTTACCATTGGAGTAACGGAATTTCAGGAAAGAAACCGCATCTTTAAGTGGTGCAAAAAAGTGCTCATTGGATGCTACCCAGGCCAAACCAATGGCAGGGAAGAAACCAAAACGGTTTTTGGGTGCAAACAATTCAGATCCGTTATAGCCGAAATTAAACTCTGCAAAATAGCGGTCATCATAGGAATAAGCGACTTTACCCGCCAGGCCCAGGTAACGCTCCGGAATAGACCCTATAAAATCTCCGGCTAGCGTATTACTCTTATCACTGGTGTAAAATAAACCGAGGCCGGTTACATGATGTTTTCCAAAGCCGCGGTCATAGTTGACAGCCGCTTCTGTATAAAACTGCCGGGTAGTCTGACGGTCGCCATCTAATTTATCAAATCCCAGGTAATCATCTCCGGTATATGTTTTCACCAGGTTGAGCGAACCATCCGGTTTATAAGGATTGTTCATATCCGGGTAATAAGTGTCTTCTCTTTTTGACCGTACAATAAAGTTTTGGTTGTACGTATCAAAGGCGAACATGGCAGTGGCAGATAAACCAGGCGTAATGATTTTCAAATCCTGTGTTGCCCTGATATTAGAATACAGCTGGTTCTTAAATTCATTGCGGTATCCTCTGCGGGTAAGGTCTGCATAAGGATTGCGGAAACCACCGTTGGCAGATTGTCCGGGTACCAGGTTGCCCGGGTACATAATAGGATATGCTACCGGCGAGGCATCCATGGCACTCTGGAAAATATCATGACTGGCTACACCAGGATAATTACCATTGGAGAAGTAGCCCTGCAGACCTACATCCAGTTTGGTTGTTTTGGTAACTTTCAGATTCAGGTTAGAGGTAAAATTATAGCGGTTATATTTTAAGGAAGAATTATACTTCGCCAACTCATCTGTTTTCAGGAAACCACTTTCATTGAAATAGCCCAGTGATACATAGTATTGGGCATTTTCCACACCACCGCTGGCATTCAGATTAGCACTGCGGGTATGCCCATATTTATTGAATACAGCATCCATCCAGTTTACATCAGGGTACAGCAGCGGATCTGCGCCGGCCTTTGTTTTATCAATTTTCTCCTGCGAATAGATAGGGTTTTGATTACGCGTAGTGGCAGCTTCATTGGCCAGGTTCATATAGGTAACGCCATCAAGCATTTCCGGCCTTTTGGTAAATGAGTTAACACCTTCATTGTAATCAAAATAGATTTGTGGTTTGCCTATTTTACCGGTCTTTGTTTTCAGCAATATCACGCCATTGGCTCCACGCACACCGTATACAGCGGTTCCTGCTGCATCTTTTAAAATGGTGAAAGATTCAATGTCTTCCGGAGAAATATTATTGATGGCTCTTTCCACACCATCTACCAATACCAGTGGCGTGGCTTTGTTGCCGTTACCGAAGGTAGCAATACCGCGGATCCAGATATCGGCGCCGCTCTTTCCGGGTTCACCGGAACGTTGTACACCAATCACACCGGAAATACGGCCTGCCAGCATGGTGGAAATATCTGATGCGGGCTGCTTGAATTCAGATGGTTTAATGGTCGATTGCGCACCAACCAGGCTTACCTTACGCTGGGTGCCGAAACCTACCACCGCTACTTCGCCGAGTGATTTGCTGGACAGCTTCAGTTGTGCATTAATGGCAGACTGACTTCCCACTGGTACTTCTACGGTTTCATAGCCGATAAAACTGAAAGACAATACGTCTGCCGCGGATTTTATGATGATCTTATACCGGCCTTCGGCATCCGTGGTGGTCATGGTACTTTGTCCTCTAACGGCTACGCTTACACCGGGTAAAGGCTTGCCGTTTTCATCGCGGATAACACCGGACACAACTGCATCCTGCCGGGCGGTGGTGATGACGGCTGGTGTAGCCAGTTTGCTGATCACCACAATATCATTCACCTCTGCAAATCCGAGGGATTTATGCTGTAATATTTTTGCCAGCACATAGTCCAGTCTTTCATTGGAGAAAGAGAGGCGATCTACTTTATAGGCACTGATCAGTTGCCGGTCATAGGCAAAAGTAATTTTAGTGCGGCGGTGCAGTTCTTTCAGCGCGGATTCCAGGCTTCCGCCTTTCAATGCAATCGTTACGCTGGTTTCCTGCAGTATTTGACCCTGTCCGGCATAGGCTGGGGCACAGGTGAGGATCAAAACGACTGCCAGCAATCGTTTTTTGAAATTTTCTACAATTTTCTTCATACGTGGTTAGGCATTAATTGTTAACATTAATGAAAGGTTCCATTTACGTGGCATTAGTACGTAGTGTTTGTAAGCGATTAGCTTTGGTGATACATTGTTTTATTATTCGTAAATAACGGTGTGCCTGTCTATAGATCGTACTTTCAGATGATGGATCGCTGCCAGCACCTGCGCTGCTTTTTGCGGGTCCATACCTGTTGGCAATTCCGTGGTATATCTGGTTGTTTTTACGTGTTCTGCTGTAGTGGTAATGGTGATACCAAAGTTCTTTTCCATCAGCACGGCCATATCATTAAAGGATACATCATTAAATACCAGTCTGCCCTCTTTCCATCCGGGTAGACTCTCATCTACCGTTGATACTTTCATGTGCCGGTTGTCCTTATTATATACCAGCTCCTGGTCCCGTTCCAGCACCTGGATATTGTCGTTGTTGGCAGCCACGCTTACTTTCCCGGATATGACGCCGATGCTGAGGGTATGTATGCCTTTATAGGCGGCGATATTAAAAGCGGTGCCCAGTACGGTGGTGCGGAGCGGCCCGCTTTCTACGGTGAATGGTACGTTGGGGTTGGTGTGCACCTCAAAAAATACTTCTCCGTCTACCAGTTGCAGTGTTCTTGTTTTGGATAAATCATCCGGTACGCGGATGGTGGAGCCGGCATTTAATGCTACGGTAGATCCATCGCTCAGGTGAATACTGATCCTTTCTCCGTTACGGGTGGCATAGGTGGTATAAGTGGGCGCCGAAGTGCGATGTAATATCCACCAGGCTGCGCCGGTTCCGGCCAGTAGTAATACGGCGGCAGCAACCCTCACCAGGCGGCGGGGAGTGAGATAAAACGTTTTAGCTACTACAATTTGGGGTTGGATACCACCCCAGATTTCCTGCTTTACGCGGGCTTCTTCTGTTGCATCCATTTCCGGGAGCAGGGTATCATCGAAAGACTGGTACCAATGATCGATCACCTGGTTTTCTTCCCCGGAGGTATGACCCAGCATAAATTTTTTGAAGAGTTGCCTGATTTTGCTGACTTCCACTGCGCGCGATTTTATTACTTATCTGAAAAAATAATGTTCGGTACTAGTCCGTATAAAAAAAATCTGAAAATAATTTTCCCTCCGGGAGAAGCAGTACTATCGACAATACAAAGCTGCTCCTATAGCAGGAATGACATTCATTAAAAAAAGGGAAAAGTATAGTAACAGTATAGGCCGCTGGTTGTACGGACTACCTATTATTATGTAAATGAATGAACAGGTATACCAATACCAATGTCCATTCTCCTGTAGAAGAGGCTTTAAGAGAGATACGCAACCTTTTTAAGGCATCTGTCAGCTGGTTCTTCACGGTTTGCTCTGATATGTTAAGTGTTCTTGCAATGTCGGCAATGGTGTAATCATCTTCCCGGCTCAGGCGGAATATCTGTTGCATTCTGGCCGGCAGCCGGCCTATTTCTTTATCTATGCGAGCTTGCAGCTCTTTGGTTTCCAGTGTATCTGTGGCAATATGCTCATCGAAATAATCAAAAAAACCGGCCTTCTTAATTTCCGCAGCGCTAAAAGCATAATGGCTGATCACCCGGTAGCGGATAGCTGTAAAGAGATATCGGCCAAGATCTCCTTCCTGCATGACGGTGATATCATTTCTTCTTCTCCATAAAGTAATCATCACCTCCTGCACCATATCCTTCGCCTCATCTTTATCCACACGCTGACAAGCCTTTAAATAAAGGGCCTGCCAATATTTATCATAAATCGATTCAAAAGCAGCTGTATCATCTCTTTTTATAAGCTGTAATAAATCTCCATCACTCAACATTTGTTCGCGCATATTAAAAGTGGGTGGATACCTTTATAACTTCCCGCGGACGAAAAATAATGATAATCTTTTAGCTTTTAGCCATTAGCTTTTAGCTTTTAGCAAAAATGCAGCGAAGATTAGCCTTTACGCCTCTCTTTTCGCTGCATTTTTGCTAATAGCCAATGGCCAACAGCTAGTGGCTATCCCACCAAACCCGGCTGCTCAGATCATCCGGGCCTCCAATGCGTTGTACAGCCTCATCATAATGCTGCTTGTTCAGCAACGCCTCCCTGGATGGATACCCATGCCTGCGGGGTATTTGTCCGTCACGGGTTTGTGCATTCGCCGGCGGCAATAATTTAGGGAACCCGGTTCTCCTCCACTCGTACCAGGCCTCCCATCCATTCAGGAAAAGTGCTACCCACTTCTGCGTACCTATCAGCTCCAACGCTTTAGCAGGACTGTATACCACCCCAGGAGAGGCAATACAGGCGGCATACGCCGCATCGGTATATACTCCAAACTGCTGCATCGATGCTTTGATACCTGCCAGGTAATATAATTCAGCATCTGCATCGGTACCGGGTATCCAGTTTAACTTCACCGCCTCGGCCAGCGCAAACTGTACTTCTGCAGCGGTATAAAAGTATACCGGCGATTCCGGCTTACGCATCGCGGCACCCAGCAACGACATGGAAGAAAAATTAGTGTTGATCACCCCATACGCCTGTCCGTGATATAAACCATCTCCCGCCTTGTCCCCGAATTTGGGTAAACGGGGATCGTTGTTGGCCTGCAAATTATTCACCAGCGTAGCCGATAAAGCATAAGGGTTATTATCTACCCGCCAGCTGAAAGACCAGTAATTCTCATTGTTCTGATCTCCCGCGAGATAATTATATACCACATTGTCTTTATTATCCAGGATCACCCCGTCCGCCAGGGCGGCATTAAATGCTGCTTTCCCTTTTACAGCGTCAATCTTCGACAACCGCAGCCCCATTACCAGTCGCATCGTATTGGCAAACTTTTTCCACCTGGTCGGATCTCCCCCAAACAGGATATCTCCTTTTACATTTGCGCCTCCATCAAATTGTGTCGCTGCTTCCTTCAATTCTTTAAACAGATCCGTATAAATATCCTGTTGCTTATCATAGGCGGGCGTCAGATTATCACTTCCTTTCAGCGCATCTTTATAAGGTATATCTCCCCAACGGTCTGTCATGTGCAAAAAGAAATATGCCCTGATGATACGGGCAATGGCCAGCTGATTGGCATTGGAACCAAATGAACTGGCTTCCAGTTTTTTTGCAGGATCCGAATTAGTGGTGATCACTACCTGCAAATCGTTTAATGCCCCCTGGTAATATCCATAATCCCAGTTCCCTCTTACGTATACTCCTTCCCGTTGGTAAGTCATCTCCGCCAGGTGCTGCGAATACAAGGGCGCCTCCCGCATCAGGTTACCGCTGCTGCCAACAATAGTGGACGCCATATCACGCAGGATATTGGTAATCAGGTAACCGGTATAAGGCCGCTTAGGCATATTGGGATTGGTGTTGATATCCCCGAAATCCCCCGGCTTACAGCTGTATAATGTCAGTATGAGCAATAGTATACAAGTAATAAATGGATGCTTCATAAGTAAATGTTTTATGGTTATAATACCAGTTTCAGGTTAAAACCAATGGTGCGCGTGGCCGGCACCTGTCCTCTTTCTTCCCAGAAGCTTTCCAGCTCGGAAGTATCAATACCTTTCAGCGCAGTATAAATCAACCACGGATTTTGTGCATACAACGCCACGTTCAAACTGGTGACGCCCAGGCGTTTGGTCCACGGCTTCGCGGCAAAAGTATACCCCAACCGCAGCTCCCGCAGTTTCACATAACTGGCATCATAAATAAATGGCGGCGCTACCTTATTAAACAGGTAGGTCCAGTAATACGTACGTGCTTCCACGTAGCCGTTGAAAGGCGTACCATCTGCCAGTACTCCATCCGGCTTGATACCACCACCCTGTGCTACCGGCAAACGCCAGTCGTTGCCCTTGTCGTTGGTGCCCACGGTAGATGGATCCAGCCCGGTACCCAGCAGGAACATTTTAGTGAGCGACAAGAACTTGCCACCTACCTGGTAGTCGATAGAAAAAGTAAAATCAAAATTCTTATACACAAAGGTACTACCCAAACCACCGGTAAACTTTGGCAGAATAGATCCCAGCGGCTGGTTTTCATTCGTGAGATAAGCACCATTGGCATTTACAATCGGTTTACCATTATAGGGACTCTCTATGTTTTTGCCATTGGCATCCCTGGCCTGGTAGTACTGGAAGGTAGGTCCTACCAGTAATCCCCACTCCGCACCTTTCCTGTGATCCAGCTCCAGCCGCAACCCGTTTTCACGGGAAGCTGCCAGGTAGTTGTCCATGTTGGCGGCCAGATCTATGACCTTGGATTTATTGGTCGCTGCATTCACATACAGGTCCCAGGAAAAATCCCGGTTACGTATAGGCGTTGCAGTGATAGCAATATCCATTCCCTTACTCTGTATTTCTCCCAGGTTAGTTAAATAACTGTTGTAACCATTGGTTTCGCTGATGGCCAGGTTAGCAATCTGTTTGGTATTTTTGTTATTGTAGAAACTAACATCCACCCCTACACGATTATTAAAGAGCTTTAAAGCCAACCCTGCTTCTATACTCGTACTGAGCGAAGGCGACAACCGCGGATCTACAAGCTGGTCTGGTGTATTCAATGCCGGAGAGCTACCATAAGGGTTTTGCAGGTTATAGCCGGTATTGATCGCATAAATGCCGGCATCAGATCCCGCCTGTGCTACTCCCAGTCTTACTTTACCAAAGTTCAGCCAGTTACTCTTAGGCAACAGCTCTGTAAAAATAAAACTACCTGATACAGAAGGGTAGAAATAATAATTTTTAGCTACGGGCAAGGTAGAAGACCAGTCGTTACGTCCGGTAATATCTACATAGAGTAACCGCTTGTACCCCAGCGACACCTTGGCATACAAACTTCTGATTTCCTGTTCCGCGTAGTCATTAAAAGCATTGGGACGTTGAATGGAGGCCGTAATAGCATACAGATTAGGAACACTTAGTCCTCCAACGGTATTGGCTTCATTGCGGGTCGCTTTATAATGACGGATGTTGCCACCTAACAATCCATCAATAGAAAAATCGTGCAATTGCTTGTTGTAATTCAGCGTCATTTCATAGTTGAACTCACGCGGCAGCGAAGCACCGGATTTATACATATCCTGCTTTACTGTACCGGAAGCGATGCGATCATCATAATCATCTACCATGATATCAGCACGCATCATCGATTGTAATTTCAGGTTGGGTAATATTTTATAATTGAATCCTGCATTACCGAATACCCGGAAGTTAGAATAGCGGCGATAGCTTTCATAGTACACACTGTAAGGATTATCGCGCTTACGCGGCCGTAAGGTGGTAGCGGAGTCGTTGCCATTAGGACCTACAATATTCCAGGTACGGTAAGTCCCATCTGCGGTTTTATAATCCCGCAGTCTTTTCATATCTACAGACCGTTGAAACTCCTGGTTGAACTGCGCCATGATACTACGCTGATTGGAGTTACCACCGTCAAATGGTTCTGCCATCTGTGTAGTACTGACTACATTGATATCTGCAAAAACAGAAAACTTATCGGTCACATCAAAGTTACCGGTGAAGTCGATAAAATTACGTTTACGGTTGGCATTCGGATAAATAAGGTCGCGGTATTGATTGGCATAAGACAGGCGGTAGGAGGCTCTTTCCGTACCGCCGGAAAATGCTACGCTGTTGTTAAGGTTGATACCCGTCCTGAAAAAATCGCGTACATTGTTAGGATGCGAAACGAAATGGGTTTCTTTTCCAAAGTCTTCCCCCGGGTACCAGCTAAACCATTCCCTCACCATGGTACCATCCATTTTCGGTCCCCAGCTCTGGTCCATATAATACTGCACCATTTTCTGGCCGTCAAATTTCTGCCAGTCAGCCGGATGCTTGTTAGGATCAAAATGGAAGACATCAAAATTCATATTGTCGCCGGCGCCATAAATATTCTGGTATTCCGGGATCACCGATAATTTTTCAAAGGCGGTACCGGAGTTGATTTCCACCCTCATTTTCTGATTGCGCTTACCGGTTTTGGAGGTAAGCAGCACCGCGCCGGCGGCGGCACGGATACCATACAACGCGGTAGCAGCGGCGCCCTTCAGCACAGAAATCGATTCAATATTATCCAGGTTGATATCGGTATGTGAAATGATGGTACCATCCAGTACATAAATGGGGGATCCTCCACCTAAGCTGTTGGCGCCGCGTATGCGCAAGCCGGCATCACGGAAAGTAGAGCTGGGCGCACCTACCAGCTGGGCGCCGGCAATTTTTCCTGCCAGCGCTGTTTTCAGATCGGTGAACTTACCATTGTCTACCTGTTCTCCGCCGATTTTCTGAATGGCATATCCCAGGGAACGTTCTTCCCGTTTTATACCTAGCGCAGTCACCACTACTTCACCGAGTTTCTGAAAATCGCCTTCCATATTTACATTCAGCGTACCTTCTTCAGTTACAGGAAGTTCCTGTTTTTTCAGGCCGGTAATGCTGAACAATAAGGTGGTGGGAACGTTTTTCAGTTTAATACTATAGCGGCCATTTTCATCGGTAATAGTACCATTGTTGGTGCCCTGTTCCAGTACGGTTACGCCGGGTAAGGGGCCTGTTTTATCGCTGACAATACCGCTGGTCTTTTTGACCGGCTTTCCAGGAGCTGTTTCTGTGGCGGCTCCCGGCAAAATTACAATCACGCCGGATTGTTCATTGATCACCGTTCTGGTGTTTTTCAGGATACTGGTTAATATTTCCCGGAGACTTTTATTATCAAATGCCTGATGATTTACCGGGAAATTCTTCAGCTGGTTGGCATTGTAGGCAAAATTAAGCCCTGTGTTTTTTTCAATCTCCTTCAAGGCGTCCAGGGCATTTCCGGCAGAGATCACCAGGTGTGGTATTTTCTTGTCCAGTTGCGGGCCTGTTTGCCCTAAAGCATTGCTGCTGAAGGCTAAGGGCAGCAGCCATAAAAACAATCGGAGCACTTTTACCTTAAATAATTGGCAAATAGGTATCCTTTCTCTAATTTTAGAAATGAGAATC
Source organism: Chitinophaga sp. RAB17 (assembly GCF_052114225.1). NCBI lineage: Bacteria > Pseudomonadati > Bacteroidota > Chitinophagia > Chitinophagales > Chitinophagaceae > Chitinophaga > Chitinophaga sp. RAB17. Next base: position 531,466 of record NZ_JBFREI010000003.1, read on the forward strand.
ATGAGCTTACATTTTATGTGAGAGTTTTCAGCAGCATTCGTTAGGGCGAATGCTGTTTCATTTTACATACACGCGAATTTTGTTTTGTTGGTCTTTTTTGCTAAACCGTACATTACTTATTTTCTCAACAATCGTGAGCACATTCTGCAAAGGCATACCGGCATTAAAGGTAATCGTCCGGAGTGAGTCATCGGATAGCGAGTGCTTGTCAAACTCCACCCCATAGATCATCTCCAGACGTTCCAATATATTAGACAATGGTTCCTCCCTCATTACAATACGACCGCTGGTCCATTCATCTCCGCCCAATCCTTCTTCATGACGCGTGGTAAAATGATAGCTTTTACTGTCTATCATTACCTGATCAGCCGGCAGCAGGTTACAAAATGTTTGCTGCGCTTTTCCCACACTTACCTTACCTGTTTTCACCGTAATCTTTACAGCAGGATTATGTGCATATTTCATCACATTAAAGGAAGTACCGAGTACGGTAGTGGTGATGCTATCGGTGAGCACGCGGAACGGACGGGCAGTATTGGGTTGTATGCTAAAAAAGGCTTCTCCTTTATGGAGGGTGACAATGCGGTCTTCTTTATTAAAATGGCTGTTGAAACTAAGTTGTGAGTTGGCGTTGAGGGTCACTACAGAACTATCCGGCAGCATCACGCGTTTTTGTTCCCGGATGCCGGTACTGATCCAGGTAAGCGTTAATGGCTTTTCCGGCTGCGGCTGTAACCAGCAATAGTGGATGCCCCAGCACAGCAATGCAATAGCCGCAGCACTGCCGGCGATGCGGTACACCCAGGTAAGCGGACGCACCTTTGCCGCGGCCGGTTGGGCGTTGGCCAGGATGGACTGCAGCAGCCGCTGCTTCGCCTGTTGCCGTTCTTCTTCAGAGGCAAAGGGAGTTTCCTTATTTTGTTCGTTCAGCCGATCGAAGAAGTCGGATATCTTCTTATCATGTCGCCCCATAGTAACCCGTATGTGTATACGAAGACAACTCAGCGATCATTTTTTGATCAGACGAATCCGCTAATTAACATTTCCTTAACATAAATATTTACTTTCGTAGTAACCGGCGCTTTACGTTGTTCAGCTGATTGCGGACGGTATGCTCTGAAAGGGAGAGCAGGTCGGAGATTTCTTTCACATTAAGGCCGTCCATGAGGTAAAGACGGGCAATTTCTCTCATTTTGCCAGGCAAGGCTTCCAGGTGGTGCAGTAGCCGGCGGGCATATTCTTTTCGCTCTATAACAGCGTCTTCTTCTGCGGCGCTATCGATGCTGTTGAGCAACGCCTGATAGTGGGCATTTTTCACCGCATTGGCTTTCAGAAAATTGTAGATCCTGTTTTTCAGGCTTTTGAACAGGTAAGCTTTTACGTTGGTATCTATCTTAATACCTTCCCGTTTATCCCATATGTGCAGAAAAAGTTCCTGTAATACATCTTCTACATGATCTTTATCTCCAAGTATCTTCCAGGCATAGCCATACAACTCTTCCCAGTGGCGTAGATACAGCTCCGTAAAGCCTTCCATGCTGCCAGTTTTAACCAGGTGAAACAGTGCTATGTCTGTTAAATGGGTAGTCATATTAATTGAATGATCGCACCTGACGAAATTACTTTTATCCGCGTAGCCGGTGAACAGCAGGCGTATTATTAAAACATTAATTAAGTTGGGCTGATTATTTCATATGACGCGGAATGGCGCGGATATTGCTTTTCATAACGATCAGAATTACATTTTGGCTGTACTGCTTATCTTTTTGAAAATTAATCAAATTGTAAGAAGAATACCGAAAAAAATTATGAGATTACAATAATATGATTTTGCCCTGAGAGAGTACTTTCACGTACTTAGCAGTTGTTTTTGCTTAAATTCGTCATATGTCAACAACCGGTACCCGAAATCTATTACAACGAGTGAAAACACTTTCACACTTTATCGTAGGAGACCCCCAGCAGTTTACCTTGGAAAACCGCATCTTTAATGCCATTTGCGCGATTGCCCTCATCATTATTGCCATTAATGTTCCTTACAACTACATAACGGGGCTTACTGTTACCTCGTTTATTTTTTCTATCCTGGTACTGGCATTTGCCGGTATTTATTATTTATCAAGATACCGGAAGATGGTAAATCTATGCATCGCCATTTCTGTGATCATGATTAACGTGGCTTTTGCCATCAACTACTTCTACAGTGGCGGTATAGAAGGCGCCTCCCTGTTATCCTTTACACTGGCCTTCTTCCTGACCATGCTGATTTCACCGGCCAGGCAATATTACTGGTGGATAGGCCTCAACCTCTTTACTGTACTGGGATTGATCATCTATGAGTACTATCATCCCCACGCAATACAACCCGTTTACAAAACGAGAGAAGACATCTTTGCGGATATGACCCCTACCTACATTATTAATGTGGTCGTTATTTTCGTCGGCACCATTTACCTGAAAAATGCCTACACAAAAGAAAAGAAGCAGGGAGAGGAAAAAACCCGTTCGCTGGAAATCATGAATACAGAAAAAAGTAAGCTTTTCTCGCTCATCTCCCATGACCTCCGCAACCCGCTGGCATCTATCCAGTCCTATCTTCAGCTGATGCGGGAAATAGAAATTGACCCTCAAAACAAGATACAGATAGAAACGGAGTTATTATATGTGGTAAACAGTACACAGGAGATGTTGTACAATATACTCGTATGGTCCAAAACACAAATGGATGGACTCAATGTAAACCTCGTTCCCGTAGATGTAGCTGCAGCCATACTGCCTATTCTGAAAATTAATAAAATGGCCGTTGCCAAAAAGAAAATCAGCCTGGACACCAATATAGACGCCTCTATTAAAGTAATGGCAGACATAAACATGTTGCAACTGATTGTCCGTAACCTGGTAGGCAATGCGGCCAAATTTACACCGGCAGGGGGCTCTATTTTTATTACCACCAGCAGAAAGGGGGATAAATGTTTAATTGAGGTGAAAGACAGCGGCGCCGGCATTGACGCCTCCAGGCAGGTAGATATGTTTTCTTTGAAAGTACGCTCTACCTTCGGCACCGACAACGAGAAAGGAATCGGGTTGGGCCTGTTTCTCTGTAAGGAGTATACCAATGCACAACAGGGACAGATCTGGTTTGAAAATAATAAACAAGGCGGAAGCTCCTTTTACCTGGAGCTTCCGCTGGCTAACTAGTTATTCTGCTTTCAGGCTGTTGACCGGATTAGCCACTGCCGCCCGGATAGCCCGGTAACTCACCGTTAACATCGTTATCAGGATAGCAATGAAGGCAGCCAATACAAATACCGTCCAGCTGATCTGCACACGGTAAGCAAAGTCCTGCAACCACCGGTTCATCATAAACCAGGCAAGCGGCGTGGCAATGACGATAGCCAGTAATACCAGTTTCAGAAAATCTTTTGATAACAGCGTTACAATACCAGTTACAGAGGCGCCAAGTACCTTGCGGATGCCGATTTCCCGGGTACGCTGTTCGGCGGCATAAGTAATCAGCCCAAACACGCCTAAGGAAGCAATCAACACGGCCAGCACCGCAAAGGAAATAAAGATCTTACCTGTGCGCTGCTCAGCCACATACAAACGATTAAAATCATCATCCAGGAAAGAATATACAAAAGGCTGTCCGGTCATACCTTCCTGTGCCTCATATTTGCTTTTGATCTGTGCCACCACTTGCTGAATATTGGCGGTGCGCACCCGGAATATCATTTTACGGCGATATTCGCCCAGGCGGAACACCAGGGGCGGTATTTTATTTTTTAAAGATCCGGTATTGAAATCCTTCACAATACCAATCAGCTTTATCTGTGCCCTACCATTGTTATTATCATACAGGTACTTGTCATTCACATCTGTAAAACCCATCAATTTTGCGGCGGTTTCATTTAACAGGAACGCAGTAGTATCAGAAGGCATGTCTGGCGAGAAGTTTCTGCCGGCAGCCATCTGCATACCCATCGTGGGAATGTAATCCGCATCCACATACCAGTCATTTATACCCATTACCTGTCCATTACTACTTCCGGCATCTCTGGAGTAGATACTGGTATTTATGGCAACATCGGTAGGCAGTGAAGCCGTCATTGTACCCGCTTCCACCCCTGGAATCGTCAGTACTTCCTGCCGGAAGCTTTTGGCATGTGTCCACAGTGCAGCAGTATTTCCCAATACCAGCATTTGCTCTTTATTATACCCCAGTTTCTTATTGCGGATAAAATCCAACTGATTCTTGATCACCAACGTACCTACTATCAGTAAAATAGCAGCGGTAAACTGAAATACCACCAGGCTATTTCTCAACCAACTCCCTTTAAAACCAACCGACAGCTTACCTTTCAACACCTTCATCGGTTCAAAACCAGACAGGAAAAATGCCGGATAGCTACCCGCCAGCAAACCAATTGCCGCAGCAGTCACCACTAAAAAAGGAATCATCCAGATCAGATATGTTGTCTTCAACACCATATGTTTGTCTGATAACTGGTTCAGGAATGGTAACAGCAAAATGGCAATAGCCACGGCCAGTAACAAGGCGAAAAAGCTGGTCAGTGTTGATTCCGTCAGGAACTGAAAAATCAGTGATGACCGCTGGGAACCCAATACCTTCCTCACCCCTACTTCTTTTGAACGTCCGGCAGAACGGGCTGTGGAGAGGTTCATGAAATTTACACAGGCTATCAGCAAAATGATGATAGCTACAGCGATAAAAATGTATACATATTGAATATTTCCGGAAGGCTCTACTTCACTGGACAAGGGAGAATTCAAATGAATTTTGGAAAGAGGTAACGCTACATATCCAAAATGTCCACCGTTCTTTTCAACATCCGCAATGGTACTACCCGTCATTTTTTTCAGAGAACTCTCCATATATTTTTTAGTAGCTCCCTTCAGATACCCTTCCAGTTGCCCACTGCTTCCTCCCGGCCGCATCAGTATATAGGTGGTATAGTTATCCGCCATCCACTGCGCACTGCGACTATCCTCCAGTTCAGACATGGCGCGGATAAAATCAAAGTGCAGATGCGATTGGTCAGGCACATCTTTTATCACCCCGGTTACCTGGTAGGTATTGACATTATCCGTCAACAAAGTTTTTCCTAATACATCAGTGCTGTTAAAATATTTAAGCGCCATGCGCTCAGAAATCACAATAGAATGTGGTTGCGTTAAAGCGGTTTTAGGATCCCCCGCAATCATAGGCAGGGTAAATACATCAAACAGTGAAGAATCTGCAAAACTGGCATTTTGTTCTAACAGCGTGGAGGTACCTTTTCTTACCATTATATTACCTTGCTGAAAAAAACGTACATAATTCTCCACCTGTGGATAGTCCTGCATTAATACCGGTCCTAGCTGACTGGGTGAATATCTTTCCTTAAAGGCATTCCCGTTCACAAAGAAATCTGCATCCACACGAAAAATACGATCAGCCTTCTCATTAAATTTATCGTAACTCAACTCATCTGTTACAAATAAGGTGATCAGCAAACAGGTAGCCATACCTATAGCCAACCCGAAAATCGTAATCGCTGAAAACCCTTTGTTTCTCCATAAATTACGTAATGCTATCCTGAAATAATTTTTAAACATAGTGCGAATTATAGAAGTTCCCTGTATAGACACATTTATTGAAGGTTGGTTGCTCCAAACAAATGCCGGAAAGAAAGTCTTTTGATTACCAACGATTTACAATAATTCCGCACAGGGTAAATGCCCGTAAATAGCACATAATATGTCCGATTCCGAACAAACACTATCTGTTGATGGGCCTTGCTCTTAACGCAGTCCAGGTATCATCTATAGACACGCTCGTTACAGCCTCCAACCCTACTGCTTCAAAAGCTGTCCATACCGTCTCCCGCTTAATATCGCTTTTAATATTGCCACTGCCTTTAGGATAACAGGCCCAGAAAATACAATCCGGTTTACCCGATGCCACATGCACCTTCACCAGCTTTTCCAGCTCAGATTGTGTAAGTGCAAATACCTGCACAAAATCATAAGCACCTTTATTTTTAGCTGCAGGCTTTGTATCATAACTGACATCACCTATGAGCGTGATATATTCAGAAGGGGYATTGATGATTAAAGCACTGGCGGCTTTATGGAAGTATAGCTTTTTTAGTACGGCTGATTCGGGCATTTGCTTTTTGTTATAAAAATAAAAAAGAACGACAAGATTCCTGTCGTTCTTTTTTACAAGTTCATAATGCCCTTTACAAAAACATCCCACCCGAAGCTTCAATACGCTGTGCTGTAATCCAACGCGCTTCTTCTGAACACAGAAAAGCTACTACTCCACCAATATCATCCGGCACACCGGTACGGCCCAGCGCCGTTTGAGCAGAGATATGTGCAATGGCCTGTGGTGCATGATCAAATACAGCTTTGGTAAAATCTGTTTCAATAATACCAGGAGCCACTACATTGGCAGTAATGCCACGTACACCTACTTCCTTCGCCAGGTACCTGGTGAATACTTCTATAGCACCCTTCATAGAAGCATAAGCTGCATATCCGGGAGTTACAAAACGTGCCAGTCCGGTAGAAAGATTAATGATACGACCGTTGTCTGCGATGAAAGGCAATGCTTTCTGTGTAAGGAAGTATACGCCTTTTAAATGCACGTGATACAATTCATCAAAGTCTGCTTCCGTTGTTTGTGGAATCAGGGATCCACGATCAATGCCGGCATTGTTTACCAGGAAATCGAAGGTGCCGCTGCCGGTTGCGTTCTGCAGATGAGTGGATACGGTATCGAAAAAAGCATCGAATGCTTTTGTATCGGCGGTATCCAGCTGAAAAGCCGCTGCTTTTTGTCCCAGCGCCTGTATCTCCCCTACTACTTTATCTGCCTCTGTCTGGTTGCTTTTATAAGTGATAATGATATCATGACCGTTTTTAGCAAGATGTAAAGACATATTCCTGCCTAAACCACGACTACCACCCGTTACCAGGGCTATTCTATTTTTCGCTGCCATTTTGTGATATTTTTTTTGATAGCACAAATTTCAGGTAATCTTTTGGGCCGGTTGTGGTGATAGCTTAAGTATTTTAAAACGAAACCGGCTATTATTAGTGGTGATATTAATCGTTTAACAGCATATCCAGCTGTTGCTTCAGTTTCTCTTCTACTTCTGGTCCTTCAAATCCTATGTTGGTAAAAATGATGTTACCTTCTTTGTTGATGAGATAGGAAGCAGGAATAATGTTAAACCGGAACTTATCTCCTATGGCCGGATCCGTATTATAATACACCGGGAAAGTATATTTTTTATTCCCGCTCCAGCCTTGTGCATCTGCCAGGGTATTCTTAGCCCCACTGTTGGTGATCATAAACACAACATCCGGATGTTGTTTGTATTGATCATATAACTTTTGCAGATAAGGCATTTCCTGCATACAGGGAATGCACCAGGTAGCCCAGAAATCAATCAGTATGATCTTACCTTTCAGCGATGCCGCGGATACTGGTTGTCCTTTCATATCCACAAACGTATTCAGGGGTGGTGCCGGTCTGTTCATTCGTTGCTTCTTTACTTTGGCGATCAGTATATTTTTCCGGAATACCTCCAGCTGTGCCAGTTTGGTGGCATTATTGGTATGCTGATAAAAAGCAGCGGCATTATCCAATGTTTCTTTGCCGGCATATTCATCTGTTGCCTGTTCCATGTATTTATCTGCTGCTGCGAGATGCCCCTGTTTCATCGCGATCAGTCCCAGTATAGATAATAAATGTCCGCTGCCTTTATGAATCGTTGCCTGTCGCGTACTATCATCTACTGCAGGATAGATATAGCCTGTTTCGGGGAAATAACGGATCACACCTACCGGATAACTACCTACGCTATCCAGTGCACGTTGTGCATAGCGGCGGGCGCTATCCAGCGCCAGGTTATTATCCAGCAATGTTTGCGCGATCTCCTGCCAGGTGAGCACCTTATAAGGGTTCTCCTTTTCGTTGGTCATAAAACGGGCGTGATACAATGCTTTGCTACTATCCTTTTTTACGCTGTAATATTGAAACAGTTTGTCATGCATGCCGCCAAAAGATTCGCTGTTGGTTGCTGTTTCCTTTTTCAGTTCATTTTCAAAAAAGGTGATCTGCCTTGTCGTATCTTTTCCTTTGGCCACTTCTTCTGTCATGAGTTCTCTCCCAACATCCGAGGCGGGATAGCGTTCACGGATAACTTTCCGGATAGAGTCAAGCCGGGTGTTTTCACCAATGATCAGGTAGCCCATGGTGACCTTGTTGATGTTACCTCTGTCAGTAGGTGCTGCATCAAATTTATCGGCAATCACCTGCTGCGCCCTGGTTCTGAATTGTTCTTTTTCCTTAGCGGTAGCAGCCTTACTGATTTGATACGTCAGCAGCCGCAACTTTGCTTCATAGTTATCCGGATAACGCGACAGCTCTTCTTTATAAAGTGCAGCTTGTTTATCCGCCAGCAAAGGAGATTTCCCCATTTGCGCGCTCATACTATATCCCTTATAGAGCGATACATCTTTTACCGGCACTTTATTTTTAAAGACGGTGATTTCATAGTGCCGGTCTTTTGCCGGTTTATCAGTCGCCTCTCCGCTTTCCAGGTAAAAGGTAGCGAAGGTGCTATAGTCAGCCAGCACGAAGGAAGTCGTCCATTTATTGCCGTTGCGCTGCATGTTCATTCTCCATGCCTGGTTGTAAAAATTGGAATACGAAAACACTACGGTTACAGGGCTGGCGGCGGCCGGGATGGTAGCTCCCGGCGCCGATGGATCGTAAGTAATAGTGATGGTCTGACCGTGTTCCGGATACTCCGGTGTGATCACCACCCGTTGTTGTGCATACGTTTCACTGACGGCGACTAGCGCCAGTAAATGTAGCAGGATTATATGTTTCATACGAACAATAGTTATTTGTACCCTTCATTCTGGGTAAGGTTAACATTAGTTCTGATAGCATCAGAAGGAATCGGGTACAGCGTATCGGTAGACTGCCAGTTAGCGCCTTTGAGAGGCCCCAGCACGGCGTCTGATCTTTTGTTACGTTTCAGGTCAAACCAGCGATGGCCCCACTCTGCAAACAATTCCACTTTGCGTTCCTGCTCTACCGCCAGCAGCAACGCCGGCTGTGTCAGGGAAGTAGACAGATCGGGCAACCCGGCGCGTTCACGGATAGCATCCAGGTCATCACGTCCATCGGATAGTTTCCCCTGTTGTATGCGGGCTTCTGCACGAATGAGGTATTGTTCTGCCACGCGCATCACCATGGAATACTCTGTTATAGCACCAATTGTTCCCAGTCTTACTTTATACTTATATGGGAAGTAATATGTTGCGCCGGCAGTAGTTTTTCGGAACCCTGTCCAGTTAGCGAGCCGAAGATCATTCGGTTCAAATTTCCGGATCAGCTGAATAGTATCTAATCTGAATAAAGCGGAGGCTGTAGGTGTGCCGGGAGTAGACGTGAAACCTTCCCAGGTATTGCGGCCACCAGTCACATTTACTGGTTGTAATTGCCAGATTGCTTCCTGGCTGTTGGCGAGGAATACGGTATTCAGGTCTTTCAATAACACATAGCGGCTATCGTTGATCACGAGTGAGGCAGTAGATTCTGCCAGCGCCCATTGCTGATTGTACAAATAAGTTCTGGCCAGCAAAGCATTGGCTGCCGCTTTATTGGGACGCAACCGCAAACCAGTGGGATAATCATTCCCCATGAGATCCACGGCCTGTTTCAGGTTGGCGATGATCATATTGTATATTTCCGCACGCGGTGCACGCGGCTTTACGCCATTGACTTTATAATCCGTGCTGGTAATCATAGGTACATCTCCATACATATTTACCAGGTAGAAATACAGGAAGGAACGGGTGAAGTAAGCCTCTCCCAATAACTGATTTTTCACAGAGGCAGTTAAACCGGTGGCAGCGGAAAGCCCTTCTATACAGGCATTCGTCTGATAAATGTAAGCATATACAGCTGCAAACATCCGTTGTGGAAAGGTGCTGCTGGGCAACAACCTGTTTTCACGGAATACATCATAGTCTGCATACCCGGTATAGTAGTACATTTCATCTGCCTGCATCGCCGACAAATAGCTCACCAATACATTCGCAAACTGGTAATTGAGGGCATTCATGTCGCTGTACAAACCAGTGACTGCTGCCGTTGCCGTTTTATCATCTGTAAAAACAAGACCTGATACCAGCTCATTCTTTGGCAAAGGCGTTTCTACGTACTTGTTGCAGGCACTCAGCATCATCAGGCCAGCTAAAAATATATGAATACGTTTCATGTTAAATCTTTTATTATCTGCTGAACAGGAAATTTCTTTATAAACCAAACTGTAATCCGATCACATAGGATTTTACCGGAGGCATCTTCATGCCCTGCGTTTCAGGATCCAAACCATTATAGTTAGTGAAGGTGAGCAGGTTTTGCGCCAAAGCATATACACTCACATTATTCATCTTCCATTTCTTTGTATACTTCGATAAGTCATATCGCAGGGAAATATTTTTCAGGCGGATGTAAGAAGCGTCCCCCCAATTGGCAGACGAAAGTGCATAATTTCTGAAATCTGCGGTCCCGCCACTGGCGCTGGCGCCCGGCACATTAGTCACATCGCCTTTAGTCTTCCAGCGATCCAATGCGCTGATATCCTGGTTCGCAAACGTACCTATACCTGCTTTGCCGTAGCCATAATTAATACCTGGTCCTTCCTGTTTTACAAACTGTAAGAAAAAGTCAAAGCTGATACCTTTCCAGGTAAACGAGTTCTGTAAACCGCCGTAAAACCTGGGATCCGTATTACCCAGCGTAACATAGTCATCATTTTCCGCAGGCGTGCTGGCGCCGCTGTTGCTGAAGAACAGCGGTTTGCCGGTTTGTGGATCTATACCCAGGAATTTATATCCTCTTACAACAGTCAACGGCTCTCCTATCACATAGGTATTTTTATAAGCAGAAGCTTCAAAATCCGGGTATTCCTTCAGCTTATTTTTAGGGATTGATAGATTGAACGATGTTTTCCAGGTAAAGTTCTGCTTTGAAATATTGGTACTGCTTACTTCAAACTCCCAGCCCTGGTTTACCACGCTGGCGGGCAGGTTTGCCGTAATGGAAGAAAAGCCTACCTGGGGTGACAGCTGCAAATCCACCAGTTGGTTATCGGAAATATTGTAGTAGTAGTTGGTATTAAAAAAGATGCGATCCTTCAGGAAGCCCAGCTCCAGGCCGATCTCTCTTTTATGGCTTTCTTCCCATCGGAATAATCCATTTGCCAAACGGGAAGGTACCAGGCCAGGTACGCCGTTATAAGGGTAAGAGGTAGATGACCAGCTATCCAGGTATTGATAGTCGCCTACCTTATCGTTGCCGGAGTTACCAATACTTCCCCTGATTTTACCAAAGCTCAGGAAGGTATTATCTTTCAGGAAATCTTCTTTGCTGAATATCCAGGCGGCGCCAATGGCGCCGAAATTACCAAAACGCTTGTCTGGTGCAAAACGCGTGGAACCATCGCGGCGGAAGGATGCATTCACAATATATTTTCCGTCCCAGTTGTAGTTAAGCCGGCCGAAAAATGATGCATAGCGATAAAAAGAATACACTGAGGGACGTGGTGTTATCTGGCTCGCGGCATTCTGATCTTCCAGCAATGCGTCGCTGGAAAAACCACTTGCTGTTACCGACTGCCCCTGCGTAAGACTCTGCTGCCAGCTACCACCCAGTAATACCTGCAGATCGCCCTTTGCAATTTTCTTTGTATAGTCTGCCTGTGGTTCTATGATATAGGATCCAAAGCTGGAAGAACCAAAAAGGGATTGACTTCCGGTGGTTGTTATCGGATTAAAGCTGGCATCAGGCATGGTCTGCGTCTGTTTCATATCTGTACGGGTATATCCCAGGTTGGCTTTAATGTTCAGACCAGGCAGCAGGGTATACCTGATGACGCTGTTTGTTGCCAGGTTGTTGGTACGGATCTCTGATTTTCGCAGCAAAAAAGCGGCAGGATTTTGTAACATATCAAACCAGTACAGCTTACCGGTGGAGTCGTACAAAGGCATATTGGGCGCCAGGTTATAAAACATAGTCAGATCGGTAGGCAACGTATTATCACGACTACTGGTATAATTTACAGAAGCACTGATATTAAACTTACCGTTTGTGCTGCTATGGTTCAGGTTTATATGGCCTGCTCCACGCTGAAAGCCCAAACGATCCGCCATCACACTTGATTCTTTATGGTAAGTACCACTTAAGAAAAACTGTGTCTGTTCACTGCCTCCGGAGATAGATCCCTGTGCTTCTGTAGTATGTGCGGTATTGCCCATATAGAACTTTTGCCAGTCAGTTGTTTTTTGCTGATCCCAGCGTGTCAGATCTGGCGCATTATCTTCATCATAAGGTTTATTATCATTTTTATACGCTTCTTTACGCATCGTAATATACTCCGGCGTACTCAGCATCTTCATGGTATTTACCACCTGCTGCGCGCCCGTATATACGTTGAAGTTAGTTTGTGTTTTTCCACTCTTCCCTTTTTTGGTTTTGATCAGTATCACACCGTTAGCACCCCTGGAACCGTAGATCGAAGTAGCATCGGCGTCTTTCAGAATAGAGATACTTTCAATATCAGCGGGGTTAATAGCCGCCAATGGACTTTGCTCGCCATTGGCCGCAGTAAACTGATTGAGCGGTTCTGAATAAAAGGGTACGTCATCAATTACATATAGTGGATCATTGGGACTGAGGATAGAACTCTGACCTCTGATGGTCACCTTAAAGTTGGAACCGGATAAACCACTGGAGGAGTTAATAATTACACCAGACGCACGTCCCTGCATAGCGCCTAATGCATCCAGCACCGGCTGTGAGGCAATATCAGCCGATTTAATAGTGGCTACTGATCCCGTGTTATTACGTTTACTGGTAGTACCATAACCCACGATCACCATTTCATCCAGACTGCTGGTTTGTGGTTTCAGGTACAATTGCAACGGACCGAAGTTCCCTACATGAAAGGTCTGGGATTCAAAACCCACATAGGATACCACCAATTCGTCACCCGGACCCGCTGCAAGAGAGAAGTGTCCTTTTTCATCGGTGATGGTACCAATATTGGTTCCCTTCACCTTCACCGTCACCCCGATCAGCAGGTTACCGGCAGCATCTTTCACTACGCCGGTCAACGGCTGTTGTGCAGCGTCCGTAGCAGGATTAGTATAGTTTGAGCCCGTGGGTAACGTTTTCTTCTTAATAAAAATTGTTTTGTCCTTAATCGTATAATCCAATGATTGACCCTTGAAGATTTCCGTGAGGAAGTCTGCCAGCGGCTTGTTCTCCGCCTTAATGGTCACTGGTTTCACTGTACGCAACAGATCCCTGTCGTAAAAAAACAGGTAACCGGTTTGTTGTTTTACCGAAGAAAAAATCTCCTCCATAGGAGCATTTTTCATCGATACTGATACTGTTTGCGCAAAAGCACCCGCAGATACTTTTAAGGTCGCCACAATCATGAGAAAGATCGTTAATCTCATAGTAAGTGCAATTTTGGTTGCGGAAAGTCCAGGCATAGAAAGGACTTTACCATGATAAGTCAATTGCATAAATTTGCATTTGTTAGGATGGATAATCAGTATTCAAGTATGTACAAGCTTAGTGCGGTCATCATCCGGACATTTCCCCGGAGGTGGGTCCAATCACCTCCGGTTTTTTTATTGTCCGGACAACCGCCTTATAATCTCTAAAGTTGGTCGTGCATAATATTCAGTTGACGATAGCTAAAAATTAAACTGGCTGTTACCTATGGTTCCACGATGATACTACGGCCCTGCAGGCGGAAATGGATACCAGTATTTTCCAATCCGTCCAATACATCGGACAGTGGCAGATTACGTTGAATTTCTCCCTGAAATCTACGGGCAGGAATAGTACCTGCATAAACAATTGTTACATCATACCATCTGGCCAGCTGACGCATCACAGTGGGTATATCTGCGTCATGGAAATAAAACTCATCCTTCTTCCAGGCCAGGATGGCTGCAGTATCTGCCTTTGCTGTTATATTGATATCGCCGGGGGCATTTACCAATGCCTGCTGGCCGGGTAATAATACCCTTGATCCATTACGGGTGTTTACCTTTACGGCGCCTTGTATAAGGGTCGTTTTAATGCCCGGTTCATCTGTATAGGCATTAATATTAAAGCTGGTACCTAATACTTCTATATTGGTAAGCGGACCTACTTTTACATTAAACGGCATTTTTTCCTTTGCCGCCACTTCAAAATATACCTCTCCCTTTATCTCCACTTCTCTTTTCCCCTGCTGAAAAGCAGTAGGGTAGGTGATGGCAGAAGCAGCATTCAACCAAACCCGGGTGCCATCCGGCAGCGTAAGCCGAAACTGACCGCCTCTGGGTGTGGTGAGGGTATTGATGGTGGTTTGGGCGGAATAGTCCTGCGTATTATACTGCAGCTGACCATTATTCAAATGAATCAGTGCGCCCTGTTGTTGAATCACCTGGTTGCCGTTACTATCCAATGGGATCACCGAACCATCTGCGAGTGTTAACATGGCTTTACTGGAACCCGGCAATATCCGGGCAGCCGGTACGGATACGGCGGCCACCCGTGGTGCCGGAGCGGAAGGACGGAATAAATAAATGCCTGCACCCAATAGTAGCAACACCGCTGCGGCAGCACTCCACCAGCGGTACATGTTGCGTACCCGCCCCTTGTCTGCTACCGGAAAATGCTGTGCACTAAAGGTGGCCCAACCGGCGGCAGTATCAAATTTTTCATACTGCGCCAGCTTATCGCGAAGGATCACCGGATCCGTCAGCTGTTCAAAAAAAAGACGATTTTTTGCAGACGCGGCTACCCATACCTGCAGTTCTTCTTCCTCTGTAGCGGTCAATATGGCCTGCTGATACCGGTGTATCAGGTAAGCCATTCGTTGTAATACCGGGTTGGTTTCACTGTTTTGTTCTGCTGCCACTTCGTCCTTTTAATATAGAAACAATGAAATTTTCATTTCGATTAAAGAAATCGGAAAAAATATTTCTCCCTTAAAACAAATGATTAATAATTGTAATAATGTTTGATCAGGGTGATATAAACCCCTAACAATGGTAATATGTTCTTTTTTATCAGGCTGCTTCTGATGAGCTTAAGCGCCCGTAGCTTCTGTGCCCTGACAGTATTGTAGGAGATCTGTAAGGTAGTGGCAATATCTTCGTTCTTGCGTCCTTCGAGGTAGCTCATTTTAAAAATCCGCCTGCATTGGGCTGGAAGATGTTCTATTTCCTCGTATAACTGCTGTATAATTTCTGTTTCTGTGAGTACAGCATCAAAACCACTCATCTCATCTGTTACCTGCTCTTCCTGTAAATAGGAAAACTCCTTTTCCTTGATAGATAACCGCTCCCGGCTCTTCAGATAATTGAGGCAGGCATTTTTGGTGGCAATAAAAAGAAAGGCTTTTATATTGGTGGCAGATTTAAAATCGCCTCGTTTATCCCAGAGCTTTGAAAAGGTTTCCTGCACGAGGTCTTCTGCCTCCTGTTCACTATCAACAATGGTAAAGGCAAAATAACATAGCGCTCTGTAATGCTGGTTAAATATAAATTGGAAAGCAGATTGGTCTCCACCAGCAAACTTTTTCAGTAAAATATGCTCCTTGTTTGAATACTCGGCTATCATCCCTGGAACCTCCTCGCCTGACAATATAAATGATTATTTATCGCTCTAAAAATACCGATAAAAGCTGATTTATTTATGGTTATGGGGAAAATAACTGGTACTATTCCGTTGATAACCTTTACTGCTGCGGGTACCGGACGCCGTATTCCAGGGATGCCCCTCCCATTACACAGCGTTTATAATCCGACTGATAAACTCATTATATTCGTCTCTCATCGGCAATTCCATATTGCGGCAAAGCTGTTTTCTTTTCACAATCACGGTAGTTCGCTGTTTCGCATCAAAACCTTCTTTCTCTATTTCTGTCCAGTAAATACCGGTGCCTCTTTTTTGCCATAAGGGTAGTTCATTGAAATTTACGCCCATCGAAAACAGCAGCTCATTTTTCTCCGCGATACTAAGCTTTTCAATACGTTTGGAGGCATCTGTTTTAGTAGCACCCTGCTGCCTTAAACGCCAATAGCAGTGTGCATTCAGGGAGTTTCGGTGAGCATCTTCATTACGCCAGCGAAAATAATCTTCTACGAGTTGGGCATTAGGCAATTCACAGATGCGACAATCGAAGGCTGCCACACTCCCCAGCAATACCGAGAACTGCGCGCTGGCTTCTCCGGCAAGTATGGAATTATATTTCCGGTGCTTCCGGGAGAAAGCCGTTTCATTTAAATCAAATAACAAAGAAATTTCATCGCTTTGTGTATAGCCATAAATTACCTTAAACCCACAATTCATCAGGTGCTCTGTAGTAGCAATCATGTAATCGCGGAAGCGTACATCGAAAGGTGCTTCAAAAGGATGCGTTTCTTTGGTAAGCCGTGTAAAACCACGACCATCAATCCTCGCTATCATATACATACCAGGCAATACCTGTGTATCGTGCGCTGTTTCATATACACGCATTTTTAAATCCAGATCATCAAACTTCATGGGTCCAGGGTTTTATAACAAACCTATTGTCTGCTATCTCTACAAAATATAGTTCATCAAATCCTTCTTCCGGCGAGGGCAACTCCAGCCGGCGGTAGGTGCCGCGAATACCAGCCTCCGGGATAAATGCCTTACCAGATCGGCCACTGTTACGTTCTATAGCCCCCGCCAACGCCGACTTAAAATAATATCCCTTCACTTTAAATTTATACTGCTTTGCCAGGGCAATATATCTCTCCCGGTCTGCTTTACCCGGATTCGTATTATCTACCACAAACGGTTGTTGCAGGGAAAAACATACATCTAAAAAACGTCCTTCCTTGTTACGGGTATGTAGCTGATCCATAGAGATCCGCATATGCGTTTCAAAAAAATGCTGTTTGTAAAAAGATGTTTTACCGGTAGCCTGTATACCACAAAAAATAATTGCTTCCATTAGATATCACTTTGCTTTTTCTTTGGCGGCAGACAAATTAGATAACGCGATCAATCCTGCGCCGGCAATAACCGCACCGCCCATAAACGGAAAACCTGCTCCCACAAGATCTTCTATCCTTACAGAAAAGAGGAAAGGCAAACAATAAAACATGCCTGCAATACCGGCTGCTATGGCGGTAAAAGACCCCCATTTTGCAATAGCATTTACCATAGCTATTTTTTCAAAAGAAGTTTTTGATAACGCGATCAATCCTGCACCTGCAATAAAAGAGTCGCCGGCAAAAGGAAATCCGGCTCCTACCAGGGCTTCTATTCTTGCTGAAAAGAGGAAAGGAAGACAAAAGAACATACCGGCAACACCGGCTGCTATGGCAGCAAATGCGCCAAATCTTACAATAATAGTCATAAGGATAACATTTACATAAGTACAGACGGCTATAAATATTTTATTAACAACTGCCAGTCAGCAGTCCCGCAACCACGAACAATCTTTTTAATTAATCACCATAGTACAGGATCTTATCTCTCTAAAATATAAAACAAATCACTTCTCCGAAATGCGGTACACGCAACGACGCTGGCCGCCGGGTATATGCTCTATCCTTTCTATCGCAGCATTTTTTCCAAGCACTGCTCCAAACACATCCTGTTCCATCTGGCAAAAATAGCTGCAACATTTGGCCGCCGCCTGAATAGGACAATGATTCTCTATCAGCAGAAAACTATCCCCTTCTTTTCTGAACTCCGCCATGTAACCTTCCCGCTTGCGGAGATCTGCCAGCTGAAGCACCTTACTTTCCAGGTCTTTACAATCTTTCAGCTCTTCCTGGTATTTCTCCTGTGTGCTTTGTGCAGTAGCATCCAGTACTTTGCCCATATTTTCGGGAGATAATGTTTTACTCATATTACAGAGCAGCTTCAGCGCCAGGTCCTGGTGACGGTCAGGAAAACGGGCATTGCCGGCATCTGTTAAAGACCAGATCTGTTTTGGTCTTCCTCTTCCCTTTGATTCTGTAGTAGCTTCTACCAATCCTTCATTTGCCAGTTTGAGCAGTTGAAAACGCGCTCCCTCCATGGTTACTTTCAACTCTTCTGCTAATGCACATAAAGGTTGTGGTCCCCTGGTTTTAAGTATCCATATCGCCCGCTCATTGTCAGCAAAATTATTATTCATAATAAACAAAGTGTTTATTTGGTTTATTCAGCAAAGATACTATCTTTGTCCCATAACTAAAACGAATAGTTGCGATCCCGCAACACCGGCACTGCCGCGCGTATACCGTGTGCAGGACCCGTGTATGCAGTGATTCAAAACTACTGCTCCGTCATATCAACCGGCAGGGCCCTCCGGCTGATATTATTAAACATATACGAATCAACAGTTAAGGCGATGGCAGCCTCGTTGCTTTCAGGCAGCAGGCCTCTGCATGTATATACTTTAAACATAAACATCCATTACAATGAAAATAGCAATAATAATTGGCAGTATCCGTCAGGGAAGACAATCCCAGAAGATCGCCCATTACCTGCAGCATAAATTGCAGGCAAATGGAAGTACCATTGATCTGATAGACCTTGCAGAAACGCCCCTGCCCATGCTGGAAGAGCGTGTGGGAAAGCATCCGCAGCTGCCGGCAGCAGTACAGGATTTAAGTAACCGCCTCCACACAGCAGATGCGGTGATCATGGTTACGCCAGAATATCATGGTAGCTTTTCCGGTGTATTGAAAAATGCACTCGACTATTTTTACGGCGAATTTTCGAAGAAAGTAATCGGCATCGTGACTGTCAGCGCGGGCAAATTTGGTGGCATTAATGCCGCCACTCAACTGCAACAGGTGATCCTCAGCTTAGGCGCATTCCCACTTCCCACTAAATTACTGGTGCCGGAAGTATATGGCGCATTCAATGACGCGCAGGAATTAACCAATGAATTTACACTCAGATCGGCACAAAAATTCATGGATGAATTTCAATGGTTTGCGAGCGCCATCTGCGAAAAGAAACAACAGGCTACACTTAGTATTTAAACATATTCCGGATACAGCAGAGAATACGGGCATTCTCCGTTGTATCCGGTTTTTAGCTATTAGTTTTTAAGCCATAACTTTTAGTTAAACCATGATATTCTCCGCTGCATTGCCTAACAGCTAATGGCTAACAGCTAAAAGCTAAAAAAACATCCTATCTTGCCTCCTATTATACAATATTTAAAGGAAGCATTCGTCTTCAAAAATGGAAATCCTGTTTTTAGCTGCAAAACATATCTGGTAAGATGAAACAAGAAGCTGGTACTAAAAAGAAAGAAGCCGGCATATTCAGTCTGCTGCAACCATATATGGGCATGGTTGTTTTGCTGATACTGTTTACGCTGTTGAGCAATGGCCTCAACTTATGGCTACCCAAAATTATCGGAAACGGCATCGATGCATATGAGCATGGCACCTTTCAGCTCAATCCGTTACTGATAAAATTCCTGGTGGCTATCGTCATCATCCTGGTGTTTACCTATCTTCAGAATATCATACAAACATATGTGTCTGAAAGAGTGGCCAGGAACCTCCGCACCCAAATTTCAGATAAAATATCCGGCCAGAGTTATGCCTGGATAGAGCAGGCCAACCCTTCCCGGTTGCTGACCAACCTGATTGCAGATGTGGATTCCATCAAATTATTTGTGTCCCAGGCGATCGTTTCCCTCGTATCTTCCCTGTTCATTATTATTGGTGCCAGTATATTACTGCTCACCATCAACTGGAAACTGGCCCTGGCCGTGATTGCCACCCTTCCCGTTATCGGTATTACCTTCTTCCTGGTATTACGTAAGGTAAGGGCCTTGTTCATCAAAAGCAGGGAAGTAATGGACTGGCTCAATAAGGTTATCAACGAAAGTATCCTCGGTGCGGCCCTCATCAGGGTGATTAATTCCCAGCAACTGGAATATGAAAAATTCCTCGATGCCAATGGCAAAGCCATGAACTTTGGTCTTTCTATTGTACGGATGTTTGCAGGACTGATCCCGGTGATCACTTTCTCTGCCGGCATAGCCGGACTCTTAATCCTCGCACTCGGTGGACATTTTGTTATCACTGATACCATGAGTCTCGGTGACTTCGCTGCGTTCAACAGCTACCTCGCCCTGCTGATCTTCCCCATACTGGTGATCGGCTTTATGAGCAATATTATTGCCCAGGCCACTGCTTCCTACCAAAGGATCAGCGCCGTCATCAATATGCCGGACATCATGCCCGGTGGCACCATTAATACTCCTGTTAAGGGAGACATTGAGTTCAGGGATATTACCGTCAACTACGGTCAGAAACCAGTGCTTAAAAATATCTCTTTTACCGTAAAAGCCGGATCAAAAGTAGCCGTGATAGGTCCTACTGCTGCTGGTAAAACCCAATTGCTGTATTTGCTTACCGGCCTCATAAAGCCGTCTTCCGGCACCGTGCTGATAGATGGCCGTCCGGTATCAGATTATAATTCCGAATCCTTTCACAGCCAGATTGGCTTTGTATTCCAGGACAGCATTATCTTCAATATGAGCATCCGGGAAAACATCGCCTTCAATGACAGTGTCACTGATGCATCCCTGGAAAAAGCACTGTACACATCTGAACTCAAAGAGTTCACGGAAGCGTTGCCCGAAAAACTAAACACCATCGTGTCAGAAAGAGGCAACAGTCTTTCCGGCGGACAAAAACAGCGCATCATGCTGGCACGCGCACTGGCCATCAACCCAAAGATCCTGCTGCTGGATGATTTCACCGCCCGCGTAGATACCAATACGGAAAAGAAAATACTGGCCAACGTTCAGACGGAATATCCGGGCATCACACTCCTGTCGGTGACACAGAAAATTTCTTCTGTAACACATTACGATCAGATCATCCTGCTCATGCAGGGCGAAATTATTGCCAGCGGTACACACGATGAACTGATCAATTCCAGTCCTGAGTACATCCAGATCTTTAATTCCCAACAAAGTACCAGCAACTATGAATTACAATCTTAATAAATATACCGGGAAGGAACATAAAACATCCAACTACGCCGCATTCAAAAATCTGCTGCAGTTGATTTCCCATGAGAAAAAAAATCTGATCATCGCGTTATCAGCTATTCTGCTGAACTCTACGCTCAATCTGCTGGGACCTTTTTTAATTGGTTACACGATCGATCATTATGTACAGCATAAACAATATCACGGCGTACTGGTGTTCTCCGGTATATTACTGTGTATGTACCTGGTAGCGTTATTTACCAGCTTCTTTCAAACTAAACTGATGGGAGGTGTGGGTCAACGTACCTTGTTCACACTCCGTAATTCCATCTTCAGTAAAATACAACAACTGCCGGTTGCTTTTTTTAATCAAAATAAAGCAGGAGACCTTATTTCCCGTGTCAACAACGACACCGATAAACTCAACCAGTTTTTTTCACAATCACTGATGCAGTTTGTGGGTAACATCGCCACGATGATTGGCTCCGGTATTTTTTTACTGGTGATCAATTACAAAATAGGTATCGCTGCGCTGGCACCCGCTTTGCTCATTCTGATCTTCACCAGGATATTATCGCCCTGGATCAAAAGAAAAAATGCTGCCAACCTCAAAACAGTAGGTGGTATGAGCGCAGAAATTCAGGAAAGCCTCAGTAATTTTAAGGTAATCGTTGCCTTCAACCGCCGCGATTATTTCAGAAAACGTTTCAACGAAGCTAACGATAAGAATTACGAAACCGCCATTGGCGCTGGTTTAGCCAATAACGTATTTCTTCCATTCTATGCCATGTGTGCCAGTATCGCACAACTGCTGGTACTCACCGGTGGCATTTACCTGATTACACAGGGAGAATTCAGTATAGGCTTATTGGTGAGTTACCTGGCATACGCTAACTACTTTTATAATCCATTAAGACAACTCGCCACACTCTGGGCCAACTTTCAGGTAGCCATGGCGGGATGGGACCGGATCTCTGAAATACTGGCGCTGGAAACAGACCTGGTAACTGTACCGGCGGTAGCTGCCAATACATCCAACGCTCCATTACTGGAGTTCAGAAATGTACATTTCGGTTATCCTGAAGGCAGGGAAATATTACACAATATCAGTCTTTCCCTGGAACAAGGTAAAACCTATGCATTAGTAGGACCAACCGGAGGTGGTAAAACGACCACCGCTTCTCTCATTGCACGTTTATACGATCCAACACAGGGCACTGTGTTGTTGAATGGAAAAGATATCCGTGGCTATGATGCAGATGAACGCTCCCAGAAAATCGGTTTCATTTTGCAGGAACCATTCCTGTTTACCGGTACGGTAAAAGAAAATATATTATACGGCAATCCGCTGTATGAAGATTATACCAACGACCAGCTAACAGAAGTGATCAAAGAAGCCAACCTGGAAAAGCTACTGGCTATCTTCGAAGAAGGCCTGGAATCAAAAGTAGTGTCAGGCGGCGATGGGGTGAGCCTGGGACAAAAACAGCTGATTGCCTTTATGCGTGCTGTTCTCCGGAAACCGGACCTGTTAATACTCGATGAGGCCACTGCAAATATTGATACCGTTACGGAACAGTTGCTGGGCGAAATACTGGAAAAACTACCCACATCTACTACGCGTGTAATTATTGCACACCGACTGAATACCATTGAAAATGCAGACGAAATATTTTTCGTGAATTCAGGAGAAGTAACCCGCGCAGGATCGCTGCAAAATGCGATGGAGAAATTATTGCATGGGGTAAGAGTAAGTTAGTAATACAACCATTACGTAGGGTAACTATCCGTTAGTACCCGATTGATATATACATATTCCGGCAGCGATTGTAACTTTTGTAACAATGCAGCCGGAATTTTTGTTGATCCTGATAGTGCACCCGCTACCTGCCCATGCCGCCCAAAATACAGCCTTCAAATCGCGCCCGCTTACTTAATTTTGCAGTCATACTGTAAAATAGTAATATATCAGGGAAATAGTGCATGGCATGGCCCCTCTCCACCGAACAGCTCCCCAATCCCGTTTTTTTTTATTATATTCACCACATGTCAAAATTCAAAGATGTAGTGGTAACACTATCAAAAAAGCATCCTCAAACAGCTGAACCGGTGCAGGCCGGGCATACGTTTGTTATCGGCGTATTGGGTAAAAAGTCTGCCTACTACGAAATAGCAACCGAGCAGTTAAACAACCTTCATAATGATGATTTGCAAAAAGCGTTGTTTCAACTACTTCACCCACAAACCCCGCACCACTAGTCAATCTTTTTCCAACACCAACAAGAACCTGCGCAGATCGCAGGTTTTTTGTTGCCGGAAAAATTTTGTACTAACTGGTAAAGAATATACCTTTGGGTTAAAATAACCACAGTATGTCAGGCAGACCTAAAATATTTGATGATCAGGAAGTGATCGGCAAAGCAGCTGATCTCTTCTGGCGGCAAGGATATGAAGCTACTTCTACGGAAGATCTGCTGGCGGAAATGGGCATCGGTAAAGGCAGTTTTTACCTGGCGTTTAAGGGAGGCAAGAAAGAACTCTTTGAAAAGGCACTGGCGCAACATAGCGAAAACGCGATTGCCCGGTTTAAAAAAGAACTGGACAAAACAGAAGACCCCATTGAATACATCCGGCAATTTTTTCGCAGGATTACAGAGAGTCCCAAAAAAATACACCAGCGGGGCTGCATCATGGGCAATGCCATCGCAGAATTATCTAATACCGAAATCCTGTTGATGAAAAGAGCTGTGCACCACCTGCAGGACCTGGAGGGTCTTTTCCTGAAAGCCTTACTCCGGGGAAAAGAACAAGGTAAGCTTACCTCTAAGCTGGAACCGGCACTGCTGGCCCGTTTATTACTCAATAACTGGAACGGACTAGGTATTACCCGGAGAATTTATCCCGATAACGAATCCCTCGCTGCCATCATAGAAACGCAATTAAAAATACTGGACTAGATCCTGATAAAGTTCAGCTCATCAGTTCTGCTAACAATGTAAACTGCAAACCAATTTCATAAATTATTCTGTACCAATTGGTACAGAATAAAAAATACTTTTCATGGAAAAAGCCGTACCACTATCTAAAACCACCGCCTTGTTATTTGCAGCCGCCAGCGGATGCGCCGTAGCTAACGTATACTATGCACAGCCACTACTCAACACCATGGGGCAAGACCTCCATATCCGGCCAGGCGCAGTAGGCATCGTTGTCACCATTACACAAACAGGCTATGCCCTGGGACTATTATTACTCCTGCCTTTGGGCGACCTGTTTAACCGCCGCCGCCTGATCGTCACCCAACTATTGCTCGCAATGGTGGCCTTATTGTTAGTCGCCTGGGCACCTGCCCAACCTCTCTTCTTTGCAGGCATCGCCGCCGTTGGATTACTGGCAGTTGTCACTCAAACACTGGTGGCCTATGCCGCCACACTGGCGGCTCCTGCAGAGCGTGGGCGTATCGTGGGACTTGTCACCAGCGGAGTGGTGCTGGGCATTCTGCTCGCACGCACTATCTCCGGTACCCTCGCTGATCTTGCCGGATGGAGAGCGGTATATGTCTTCTCCGCAGTCCTGATGCTACTCACGGCCATCGCATTGTTCAGGGCACTCCCCAAAAATGATCCCGGCAAAGTAGTCGCTTCCTATCCCCAACTGCTGGCCTCTGTTTTCCGGCTTTTCTACGAAGAACGCATCCTCCGGGTCCGCGCCTTCATTGCCATGTTCATCTTCGCTGCCTTCAGTGTACTATGGACTTCTCTCGTGTTACCCCTCAGTGCTCCACCCTATCAGTTTACGCATACCGTAGTGGGCATGTTTGGTCTGATAGGCGTAGCCGGAGCCCTGGGAGCCGCCAGAGCCGGACACCTCGCCGATCGCGGCCTTGGACAATGGACCACCGGCGTAGCACTCACCTTGTTGGTCCTCTCCTGGATACCCCTTAGTTTCACCACACAATCCATCTGGGCACTCCTTGCCGGCATTATCCTGCTCGATCTGGCAATACAGGCCGTACATGTCACCAATCAAAGCATGATCTACCAGATTCGTCCGGAATCACGTAACCGCCTCGTAGCAGGTTATATGCTCTTCTACTCTATTGGCAGCGGCATAGGCAGCATTGCAGCCACCACTACATATGCCCATGCCGGGTGGACAGGCGTATGTATACTCGGTGCTGCCATCAGCGCCATCGGATTAATATTCTGGGTAATCACCCTCCCCCGCAGCAGCAGGCATACAACACTCTCCACCACCAACACTCATCAAATACACGCAGATCAACACGCTTAAAAAAGCAATAACTTTGGGGTCCAGCAAATCATCTTCGTCATGCCACATATACCCATTTACCAGGTAGATGCTTTCACCGATGAACTGTTCCACGGCAACCCGGCTGCGGTTTGCCAACTGGAAGCCTGGTTGCCAACAGATATCCTGCAGAAAATAGCCGCAGAAAACTTTCTGCCGGAAACCGCATTTTTTGTCCCCACTCCGCAGTCCGGCCACTATGAACTCAGATGGTTTACACCCGAAATAGAAATGGATCTCTGCGGACATGCTACCCTCGCCACAGCACATGTACTCTTCAACCACCTGGGCTGGGACATGCACCAGCTCACCTTTCATACACAAAGCGGCCCGCTGGCAGTGAGTAAAAATAATGACCTGCTTACACTCAACTTTCCATCAAGACCCGCAACAACCGCTTCTCTCCCACCTGAAATACTCAAAGGCATGGGCGTATACCCTATGGAAGTACTCAAGGCAAGAGATTATATACTCGTGTATCATGATGAAGAAATTGTCCGCAACCTGCAACCAGACAAAGCCATCCTGGACCAGATCAACCTGGATCCCGGTGGCATCATCATCACCGCCAAAGGAAAAGAAGTGGATTTTGTATCCCGCTTTTTTACACCGCAGGCCAGCATCTTTGAAGACCCGGTAACCGGGTCCGCCCATTGTTCCCTGATACCTTTCTGGAGCGCCCAACTAGACAAGAAGGAAATGGTCGCGTTACAGCTATCTGCCAGAAAAGGGAAATTATACTGTGTAGATGCAGGCGACCGCGTATTTATTGGTGGCCACTGTAAGACTTACCTCGAAGGAAATATTTTTGTACCTTAAAGAAATGAGATCACTCCTTATACCTTTCTGTTTGCTCATCGGCGTGGCCCAAAGGCTTACTGCTACTGCGCAAAACTTACCGGCAATAGATAACACTGTCACTACTTTCATGAAGCAATATCATGTTCCCGGCATGGCTATCGCCATTACACACCATGGTAAACTGGTATATGCCAAAGGCTACGGTTATGCAGATACGCTGCAACAATCCACTGCTACTACCAACAGTTTATTTCGTATTGCCAGTGTTTCAAAGTGTATAACGGCTACGGCTATACTTACATTAGTGGATGCTAAAAAACTGTCGCTGGATGCTACCGTGTTTGGGAAGAAAGGCATACTCGGCACAACTTATGGTCAACCGCCTTACGCGGAAAATCTCCGGAAAATCACCGTTCGCCAACTGCTGCAACATACTGCCGGAGGCTGGACCAACAACGGTACAGACCCTATGTTCAGCCATCCTGCTATGTCGGCAGATGAATTGATTTCATGGACCATCACCCATCAGCCACTGCAAAATACACCCGGCACCGTATATGCCTATTCTAATTTCGGCTATTGTATACTCGGCAGGATCATCGAAAAAGTATCCGGTATGCCCTATGAGGCCTATGTAAAAAAAGCAGTACTACAACCCTGCGGTATCACCACCATGCAAATAGGAGGCAACACCTTAGCGCAAAGAAAACCAAATGAAGTAGTGTACTACGGACAGCACGGCGAACAACCCTACATTTACAATATTACCCGCATGGATGCACATGGTGGCTGGATTGCTTCCGCTACCGATCTTGCCCGCCTGCTCGTACACGTAGATGGTTTCCCTGCTCCTTCAGATATACTAACAGGTACTGCGATCACTGCTATGAGCACTGCTTCCACCGCTAATCCCGGCTATGCCCTGGGATGGGCCGTGAATCCCTATCACAACTGGTGGCACTCCGGCTCACTCCCTGGTACTGCCAGCGAAATCATTCGCTCTCATCACGGATTTACCTGGGTAATGCTTTGCAACACCCGCACAGACAGCAGTTTTTTTAATGACCTTGATGGTCTGCTATGGGAAGCCGTGAATGATCCCAATACACCCTGGCCCGCTGTGGACTTATTCACTGGTAAATAATCTATTTTTTCTTACGCCCCACCCATAACAGGGCATCTTCATACATTTTATTCTGCAGTGAATCGGTAAATATTTTATCACCATGTCCCATGTTAACATACAGCATATTGTATTTCTTATTGGTCCACACTACCGGGATATCACCGGAAGTCAACAGGTTCTTTTTTCCCAACGGATAATTCGCGGCATCTAAGG
Source organism: Chitinophaga sp. RAB17 (assembly GCF_052114225.1). Lineage (NCBI taxonomy): Bacteria > Pseudomonadati > Bacteroidota > Chitinophagia > Chitinophagales > Chitinophagaceae > Chitinophaga > Chitinophaga sp. RAB17. The sequence continues at coordinate 559,006 of NZ_JBFREI010000003.1, forward strand.
TGACCAATACTTTTACATCTTTACTTAACCGGGGGCTGGGGTCCCATTGGTACCACTCATTAGCCGGACTCAGATAGTCCGCGGGTAAATGCCTTGTCACCGGGTGATTGGTTGGATCTACATGCAATTTTGCAGGCAATGGCGGCCAATTATTATTTACAAAAACAGCGCCGCCCAGGAAGTTCACAAACCAGGGCCATTGTGTATATTTATCGTTGTAGCCTGCTACATGAAATCCAATCCATCCACCACCATGCTCCATATAGGTGCTGAAAGCAGCCCGCTGTTCCGGCGTAGTAGGGAAAAAATTCAACCACAAAACCACCTGGTACTTACTCAATACGGCTGCATTCATTTTGGACCAATCCGTAGTAGTATCAAACTGGAAATTTTTTTCTCCTGCCAAACGCTTGAAATATACCAGCGCATCATTTGCAAAATCAACATGGTCCGGCTCTACACGGAGATTATAAAAAGCGAGTACTTTAAAAGCAGGTGGCTTGTTAACAGCCGCTGCTGTGAAGCTGACATGTAACAACAGGCATAATAACAATGGTCTTTTCTTCATCATAATTGTGTATTTGTGTTTAATTAATAGCGGGTATCCTTTACATACTACATGGGAACAAATGGTGCTAACGGGCAATAGGAAGTCAGGGGCAATGCCCATCAAAGAAAAACGTAAACGCGTATACGAAAATTAGCGCAGTGCAGTTCCACTAAGCCTGCTGCACTGCACGGTACTTCCCAGGCTACTTAACAGCAGCCCAGAAAATAGCATTCTGAAACAGTTGTGTATAAGCCGGATCCTCCAGCAATGCGGAGCCATGTCCCATAAAAATGTATATATTCTTTGCCTTTACATGCTCGTTGGTCCATACCACCGGATGATCGCCCATCTTTTTATCAGAGGCGGGTACATAGGAAGATTCATCTACGCTGGCCAGTACACGCACTTGCGGCCGCGGGCTTTTATCGTAGGTATACCATTCTTCTTTTTTAATAATAAAAGGAGATGTAATGCCCTTCATTACCGGATGATTTTTATCCTCTATTGTCACTTTACCATCGGCAAAGTCAGGAATGTAATTGGTAAAACGAATGCCTCCCATGAAATTGTAAAACCAGTTCCACATGGGGAAGCCATCAAACTCTCCCAGCAAGGTAGCATGATGAAAACCAACCCAGCCACCGCGACCTTCTGTAATATACCGTTCAAAAGCCGCTGCAGCCTCTGGTTTCCAGCCATAGGGCGCGTAATCCAATTGAATGAACAGTTGGTACTTTTTCAGGTAAGCATCATTGATACTGTCTGTATTATTTATATAGTTGACCACAAAATTATTCTTCGCAGCGAGCTGGTCCAGCCATACGCGGGCAGCTTTTGAAAATGCCACGTGATGTCCTCCGTTTTCATACAGCACCAGCGCAGTGAAAGCGGGATTACTATCCAGGTGTTGTCTCCCTCCCAGCGAGGTATTAATCTGGTCCAGCAAATATTCTTTTTCGTCCGAAGAATATTCCCAGAACATCACTCCTGCCATTTTATGCGTCGTCACATAATCACATTTGTTTTGTACGGACCACTCATCATCGTAGGTAATAAACTCCCGTGTAGTTGGGTTAAAAAGATAAGGTGCTTTGGCGCTTTCATCGCGGTAGGCAATAAAACCCTTTTTATTCACGAGGCTATCTTTCGTAAACGTATAGCCTTTACCGAAAGACTGCGATATGATCTTTCCACCCAGCCCCGTGCCGGTGCTATCGGCCAGTATAAACCGCCGGCCGTAAAAGGCGATTCCCATCACCAGCTTATTTACCGGGACACCTGCTGCTACATAGGCCTTCACCGCCTTATCAGCAGAATGCCCCGCAGGATTGCCAGCAGCGGTCATCAGGTTGGTATGATGACCAGCATTTTTATCTGAATAAAAATCATAGGTCATCAGATTGATATAGTCCAGGTATTGCTGAGCTTTTCCCATCTCTGAGGTTTCCAGAAAAGACTCAAAGCCACCAACAGCCGTTGTCAGTAATTTCTTCTGATGTGTTTCCTTTTGCAGCTTATCTAACTCCGCCCGCAAGGCAGCAAACATCAGCGTATAGTTCTGCTTGTCTTCCGGACGATATATATTACCGGTTTCACCAGGTCTGGCAGGATATTCCCAGTCGATATCTACCCCATCCAGTGCATATCTCCGGATAATATCCACTGCACTGGTGGCAAATGCCTGGCGGGCAGTATCCGTTAATACCGCATCTGAAAAATTAGCACTCCAGGCCCAGCCCCCAATAGAAATCAGGATCTTTAAATCGTGATTTTTTTCTTTCAGCAGATTTAACCTGCGCAGGTTGATCGTATCTGTTTTTTCGTTGCTTAACACCGCCCGGTTATGCTGCACATTTACAAAAGCATAATTGATATGCGTCAGCTTATTGGCCGCAATTTTGTCCACATCCACCAGGCCGCGAAAGCCACCTACATAACCAATGATCACCGGCTTCCCCTGCTCCGCCGTGTTTTTTTCAAATACGCGCAGAGCAGGTGTAGTAGCGTTAAGTAAAGCCGGGAGTAGTAGCATTAAAAAATAGATACCTCCTTTCTTTGGTGAATGCAAATACTTCATAATCTCTTGTTGAAATGAATATTTTTGTAGCATGCTAGATTTTTATTCTTAATTTCTTGTTCTCCAGGAATCCCACGATAATGATCAGTACAAACGCCACTGCAAAAGAGCGGAAAATACCGCCTATACCACTGTCGAGCCATTGCGGATAATGAAAACCTACCAGTGAATAAAGTGAGTACAACAAATAAGGCATCAGGTAGCAGGTCAGCGTGCTGGTACCCGCCGGTTTGATGATCCTGAACCAATGAAATTTACCTTTCACATCTACCAGGAAAATCAGTAACTCAAACATCAGTATACCAATACCTCCACAAATCAATACCCAGGCTGGTGTAGATCCTATCTTTGAAATACCACCGGTATAAGGCCGTACCAGGAATCCTAGTACAATGGCACCTATACCTATCAACGCAAAAAACGGCCATACAGCGTTGGTGCGTCCACGTTGGAGCAACCTGCTGTACAAAGCAGACATAAATGCACCGCCCAGGATCAGCGTAATAGAAGACGCATCGCCGATAATCCACAGCCAGAAAGGAAACCAGCCTCCATGCGTGCCCAGGTTAATAGCCAGGAATAACAGCAGCGCTATCAGCAACAATTCGAAGCGACCCCGGATCAGCAAATACACCGTAGCACTTACCAGGTAAGCCCATCCTATAATACCGAGGATGCCACCCCACGACTGCTGCATGCCATGCGGATGCTCCGCATCACCACCCTTGTAGAGCCACGCCATCAGCGCCAGCAACACAATACCCGCAGCAGTCAGGCTATACCTGAGCGTTTTAGACATCGTTTCCGGATAATCCAGCCATACCAGGAAAAAGCTGAGCGTAATAATAATTTCCCATACCGCATAAGGTAACACGGCAGCGGAACTGTAGCTTTCCAGGTTGACATGAAAGAAGCCCATTACAATCAACGCTACTGACCTTAACACGATATGCGTTTCAATTTTCAAAAACGACTGTTGCTTTTTTATACGATACCCAATGGCATATGGAATAGAAAGTCCCACAATAAAAAGAAAGGTAGGGAATACGGTATCTGCAAAGCCCATCCCGTCTTCATCTCCCCGAACATGTTCTATCCAGGCCGGAATATTACTGACCCCACTTACATCATTCACAAAAATCATCAGCAACATGGTAATGGCGCGAAATGCATCAATAGATAGTAATCTGTTTGTTTTGATTGACATGTGATTTGGTTATGTAACCTCAATATAATTCTATTCTTTCGCCATTGCAGTGATAGCCTGCAGAAACCAGGCGGAATGCGGAATCCATTGCTCCGTCCACCGCCACTCATTGCCATTGTCTTCTTCTTTGAAATCAATACCGCTACCATCACCACTTTCCTTGTGACCGGTGATCCCGTTAGAAACACCGCCCTTACCGGTACCATGTCCGTACAATGCTTTCATATAAGGCACATTGTTCTTTCCATAACCATACAGGAAACACATATCATAAGGGTTTTCACCAAGGATCCACGACAACTGATGAGAAGCATAATCCGCCAATGGCACGCGTACACCCCAATTACCTTTAGCCGGATATACCAGTCTCCCGCCGGTGATAGCCGCTGCTGCCAATGATCCCAGCCGCGCATTTTCGCCCTGCCACCACCAGCCGGTTTCATTTTCATGCGGTATAAAAAATCCAGCCTTTACCCTACCCCGGTATTTAAAATGCTGCCGCGCATATCCATAAGGATTACTCACGTTACCGGTGACCGCCAGGTTGTAGTCCAGGGCTTTGCGAATGGTGGTTAACGCCGTATCACGGTAACGGCTATCTTTTTCCTTATCAAGATACCGTACCAGTGCAATCACTGGCAGCCCCGCATCGGAGGCATGGAAGAAAGGCCGGTCGCCATCGTCTGCTATAAAGTAGCCTGTGGGAGATAAACGCCGCGTCAGATTACCGGCGCGGTGCCGCGCTTCATTTCTGTAAAGCGCACTGTCGGTGGCAATCCATAGTTCAGTCGCCGCCATCAATGCGCAATAATCATCTATGATATTCTCTTTCCCGTCATCATCATACTCCTTATTATGTATCAACAAATGGGCAAAAGCTCTTTTAGCGGCGTCAAGATATTGAGCAGCGGTAAAGTCGCCGTTCTTTTTCCAGCCTGCAATCCTCGCCAATGCTGCGATACCCATCCCACCACCTTCCCGGAAAGCGCACTGGTAGTCAGCCGTGGTCACGCTGTTGGCCAGCAAACCAACGATCCTCCTGGCATGCGCATCTTTATTAAAATAGCTGAACACTGTCATGTAGAAATAGTTGCTGTCGGACAAGGCACGCATCATATAATCCGCTCCCCACAGGGCTTCCTGCTCTGCCGCTGTTGTTTGTTGTAAAGAAGACAGCAACTTCGGCGCGGTTTCCCGCAGATTAATCAATGACCAGGTCACCAGCGGAATTTGCTGCGGTGACATGAAATTGGCGTAGGCCAGGTGAGAAAAATATTTACTGACATCTCCGGAGGCGTCACACCAGCCCCCACGGATATCTACCCGCTTATCGCTGCCATATAACAACACACGCTTATCCGCATCTTCTTCTTCGGGTGTATTGGCCCGCTGTCCTTTATAAAAGCGTAAGATGGCCGGCACCACTTTTAATGCCAGTAGATTATCCCCGATTTCAAATGGAGCAGAAGTATAAGTAGCCTCGTTAACGGTAATGGTTATACGGAAATTCCCCGCTGCCCGGAAGGAGGAAAAATCTGCCCGGTAATAATATTTACCGGCAAACCATTCCGGTACCCGTGCCGCTTTATCGGTCTTACCGATGTACACTACCTTATTGTCTGCTATATTTTGCAGGGAAAAGTGCAACGGTACCGGCAGCGGCACATCACTACTTACAACGGCAGTTTTCGGACCACGACTATCATAAGCCACCTGGTTCACATGAATAACAGATTGAGAGAATGCCGGCCGTGAAAACAATGCCCCTAAAATAATATACCCCAGCAAACGAGTCATAGGCGATCTTATATTTAAACAGTGGTTTTACAGTTACCTTTTAACGCGGACCAGGAAAAAAATGGTGGACCTTAGTGCCATTCCTGTGAAAACAAATATCAGGATTAATCCCTTCACCTGCTATTTTCACACCTAAACATTCCCTCTACCAATATTGATAATCAATTGATTCCGGATATTTATTACCTCTACAATACCACTACACGAGAAATTTCCGGAAGAAAAACCCTATTTTGTTTTGGTCTATGCATCGAGTCCTGATATTCCTTTTACTTTTCATTTGCCTTTCCATACCTGCCGGAGCACAACAGACGATCGGCCTGCCGGACATCATTAATTACAACAGTCTGGACTTTCACGCCAGTGCAGATATAAGATGTATCCGACAGGGCAGCAATGGCATTCTATATATGGCCAACAACGATGGCCTGCTCACCTTCAATGGCAGATACTGGAAACTACACCGGCTCCCTAATAAAGCGGAAGTAAGATCTGTAGCCGTAGATCCCACGGGAAAAATTTACGTAGGCGGACACGATGAAATTGGCTACTTCTTCCCGGCAGCTAATGGTACACTGGAATATCATTCCCTGAAACACCTCATCCCACCGGTAGATCACCAGTTTGCAGACATCTGGGATATCATTATCGCCGGTGATGTGGTTTATTTCCGGACCATAGAAAGCATTTTCGAACTAAAACAGAACAAAATCACCTTTTTCGATGCACCCGGTGGCTGGCTCATGATGGCCTGGGCCAATCAACAATTATATACCACCGACCGCACCCTGGGCCTGCTGACATTAAAAAATGGCAAATGGGAGCCTGCCTGCAATAACATACCCACTACCAGTCTGCGTATTAAAGATATCACCGCCTACAAAGGCGATACCTTGCTGGTAGCTTCTCTTAATAATGGTTTATTTCTACTCTGTAATAATACCCTACTACCACATAAAACCAGTATCGATCCCGTTCTGCAAAACGACCGGATCAACTGCGCCCGGAAAATAGCAGATAACCAATATGCCATTGGCACTATTGGCAATGGCCTGTTCATCCTGGATGAGAAAGGGCGTCTCTTCCAGCGTTTTTCCCGCAGCGAAGGACTCCAAAACAATAATATCTTTTGTCTTTTTCCTGATAAAGACCGGAACCTCTGGCTGGGGCTGGAAAACGGTATCGATCTCGTTAACTACAGCACTTCCCTCCGGCATATCTATCCAGATAAAAACAATGGAGTATCCGGCAGCGCCATCACCGTTTTCAATCATCAGCTGTACGTAGGTACCTCCAATGGCTTATTTACGCTCCCGGTAAATCCGGAAGAAAAAGATCTCAGCGCCAACAGCGGCACTTTCACAGAAGTAGCACATACCAAAGGGCAGGTATGGGGGCTGCAGGAAGTAAATAAACAGTTGTTAATGGCACATCAGGACGGCGCCTTCCGGATCAGTGATGGCCAGGCCACGCCCCTGGCAGATAAACAGGGCACCTGGTCTTTTTTACCATTGTCACCAGGAGCAAATTCTCAGCAAACCGTCATCGCCGGCGCCTATACAGGCTTGTTGCTGTTCCCCTACACAAATGGCATACTCTCAGATAACATCATAAAAATCGACAGCCTGTATGAGTCCATGCGTTTCCTGGCAACGGATAATAATATCATCTGGGGCTCCCATCCTTATCGTGGCATCTTTCGCATGGAACTATCGCCGGATAAAAAAAAGGTAATTCACAAAACTATCCTGACACAAAAAGACGGACTACCCGCCGGCACCAACAACTATGTTTATCATGTAAAGAACAGGATCGCTATTGCCACCGAAAAAGGAGTATATGAATACAATGCCACCACTCATAAAATGGCGCCATCGGCCTATTTCAAACCCTTTTTTAAAGATATGCCGGTCCGCTTTCTGACTGAAGACAAAGAAGGCAATATCTGGTTTGTGAGTAATCAACTGATCGGCGTAGTGGATTTCAACCATCCGGCAGACAGCAGTTATTTTTCGCTGATCTGGTTCCCTACGCTTCCCGCGCAGGCGCCAGCCAGCCCCGGTTATATTTATCCTTACGATAAAGAAAATATTTTCATCTGCTCCAGCAAAGGCATTTATCATATCAACTACCTGCAGTACATGAATGCCAGCACACATCTCAATGTGCTACTGAGCAGTGTTAATGCCTTGTCGCCGAAAGACAGCCTGATTTTCGGAGGCTATACCGGCACAGCCAAAGAAAACATGGCACAGTTGCCCAAACAATGGAACTCTTTTCACTTTGAATATACCGCCAATGTATATCCACAAAAAGACAATGTTGAATTCAGCTGCAAACTCAGTGGCTTCGATCGGGACTGGTCCGACTGGTCGCCCCGTACAGAAAAAGATTATACCAATCTCTCCTATGGTACCTATACTTTTTCGGTGAGGGCGCGTAATACTACTGGTAACATCTCTGATGCCGTCAGCTATACATTTGAAGTAATGCCGGCCTGGTACCAAACCGGATGGGCATATGCCGCCTATGTACTCCTTGCGCTGGGACTGATTTTCGGATTACTGGAGCAACATAAAAAACGGGTACGCCATCTGCAACAGCAACATGCTACCGCACAAAAACAATTAAATTACCTCCACCAGCTGGAACTATATAAAAATGAAAAGGAAATCATCGCGCTGCAGAATGACAAACTGTCCTCTGAAGTCAACCTGAAGAATAAAGAGCTGGCCACCATCACTATGCACATGGTAAACCGCGGTAAGCTGGTATCCCGTATCAGGGAAGAACTGTCCCTGCTCCTGAAAAAAACGGGCCTGTCAAATGCTGGCAGCGAATTTAAGCCCATCCTCCGGTTATTGGAAGATGCAGAAAAAGGTGACAACGACTGGGAACAATTTGCTGCACACTTCGATGAAATACATCATAATTTTCTCCATATCATAAAAAAGAAATATCCCATACTAAGCGCCACAGATCTGAAACTCTGCGCCTACCTCAAATTGAATTTAAGTTCTAAAGAAATTGCACAGCTGATGAATATTTCCGTAAAAGGAGTAGAGATCAGCCGTTACCGGCTCCGTAAAAAACTGCAACTGGAAACAACCGTCAATCTTTTTGATTTCCTGATAAACGTTACTCCATAAGGCTTCCATCGTACACGAGGTGAAATTAATGTCGTTAATAGGACATTAACAGGGGCAATTAATGCTTTGTTAACGCTTTCATTAGTCCTTCCCGCCTTACTTGCAACATATTCCAGCCTCACAGCCGGAAAAAACAACTAAGGTGAATGCAAAACCTTGGGAGAATCCGGGAAAGCCGGGTTCTCCTCTTTTTAACATCAGGATGCCCGCTGATACACAAACCTATAAATGCCATGCGCTGCTCCGTTCATTATTCCACCGTTAATAACAAACAGTATACATATGAAGCGTATTTTGACAGCTTTACTCCTCCTGCTGGCGATGCCTTCCCTGGCGCAGTTGAAACACAGCAGGGAATCCCAGTATCCTACTTACCACGGACTTATTATGGCTGGCTATCAGGGCTGGTTTCGTGCTTCCGGAGATGGCTCCGGCGCCCAACGGTATTCCTATGGCGATGAAACCCGCAGCGGCATTGATATGTGGCCCGATGTAAGCGAATATGAAAAAACATATGCCACCCCTTTTAAACTGGCCAACGGACAACCCGCCCGTTTTTTCAGTTCCTATGACAAAAGCACCGTAGACCTTCATTTTAAATGGATGCAGCAATACAACGTGGATGGTGTTTTCATGCAGCGCTTTTTTAATAATGCCAAACACCGCGACAGCACTTCCGGCATTATCCTGAAAAATGCATTTGCTGCCGCATCAAAATATAAAAGAGCTATTGCAGTGATGTACGACCTCTCCGGCTTAAAAGCCTCAGGGGAAGATTGTTCCGCCATTATTGAAGATTGGAAATACCTGGTAGATCAACTGAAAGTGACCAATCAGCCGGGTGCTAAAACTTATTTACAGGAAAATGGTAAACCAGTGGTAGCGATATGGGGTATCGGTTTTCCGGACCGTCCATATAATCTCCGCAATATCGGGTTGGACAGATTGATCGACTTTCTGAAAAATGATCCGGTATATGGAGGTTGTGCTGTGATGCTGGGTGTGCCCACTGCATGGCGTACACTCAATGCCGATTGCTTACCGGATCCTTATCTGCATACCCTCATTAAACAGGCGGATATAGTGCTGCCATGGAACGTACAGCGTTATTCTCCACTGCTTCACAATGATATGGACCGTTTCCGTGATAACCTGATAGAGGATCTGGCCTGGTGTCGTGCCAACAAGCTGGAATATGTGCCTTGCGTATATCCCGGATTCAGCTGGCATAACCTGAGCCGCTATGAGTTTCCTGATGATGTAAAACCATCTGGTTCTATTCCAAGACAAGGTGGACGTTTTTACTGGCAGCAAATTACGACTGCACTCACTGCCGGTGCCAGTATGCTTTATGTAGCCATGTTTGATGAAGTAAATGAAGCTACGGCCATCTTTAAGGCGTCTGATCAGCCACCGGTGAGCAGCACCACGCCGTTTATCAATTTAGATGGTAAACCATCAGATCATTATTTATGGTTAACCGGGGAAGCAGCTAAAATGCTGCGCAATGAAATACCGGTTAGTGTGAAAATGCCGGAAAGGAAATAAACAGATAAGTAGAATAGATAGGCAAAAGGGCTGATTAAAATAGTATTTTAATCGGCCTTTTTTACGCGGTGCATGTTAGATACAGTTATAAGGGTACAATCAACGCTTATTTTAACGCCTGCACTGCCAGGTACTTACCTTTGGCTAACAGGTATACGCCACCAAAATAAGAGGCAATACCTACAAGTGAAAATACAATCAGCATCCAGATAATTTTGCGTCGGTTTCCTTTCCGCCTTTGATCTCTGCTCAGGATCATCTGTTCCACTTCCAGCCATCCCCGACCGGGATCGCCGGTTCTGAAACGTTGATCCAGTCTGCCAGATCTTATCATTTGCTGATAAATGGCGGCGACTGATTTAGCATTGGGAATATTATCCATCAATGCAATCAATTCCCTCGTATCATCATCCGCTATGCGCCCGTCTGACATTGCCTTTTCAGGCAAATTTTTTAGCATAAACCTATCTGCAATCATTTTAAAATACGAATTCATAATAATGCCTGCATGAGTGATTTGATATCGGTATTGTATCTACGATATTGGGGCATGCATAGTTTTAATTTCCGTAAGAAAAACCTTTTAGCAATGGCAGGCGCCGTTTTACCTCGTATACTCATATACATACTTTGTTTACATTAAATAAATAACAACATTTGCTTTCTCTGGGGTAAAAACATCTCAAATACCCGACTTTAATACGGATACCTAACAATGATTCCTAAAACCCTTTACCACAGCCTATTTTATCGACATAAATTCCTGAATCCCGCTACTACAGAATTCCTTTAGGAATTATCCCTATTTTTAGCCCATGAAAGTGCTGATTATAGAAGACGAACCCGCGCTCAGAAACAGTATACAGGAATATCTTGAACATCAGGGCTATATCTGTGAACTGGCAGCAGATTTTAAACAGGCAATAGATAAAGTCAATGAATTTGACTACGACTGTATTGTGGCAGACATAGGTCTTCCCCTTGGAAATGGCCTCGATATCGTGAAAGAATTAAAAATGCTGGAATCCAGAGCAGGTATTATCATCATCTCTGCAAAAGATTCACTGGAAGATAAACTCAGTGGCCTGGAACTCGGTGCAGATGATTATCTGACGAAGCCATTCCATCTATCAGAACTCAACGCCCGCGTAAATGCTATTTTACGCCGTAAAAATTTTGATGGCAACACCACCATCACTTTTTATGAAATCGTCATAAAACCCGCATCCAAAACAGTACTGGTACACAATAAATCCATCACCCTCACGGGTAAAGAATATCAATTACTGCTATACTTCATTGCCAACCAACACCGGGTAGTCACCAAGTCAGCACTGGCAGGACATCTGTGGGGAGATGAATATGATCAGGCAGGATCTTATGATTTCATTTACACACACATAAAAAATCTCCGCAAAAAGATGCTGGAAGCCGGCGGGGAAGATTATATCAAAACAGTTTATGGCACCGGTTACCGTTTCGGCTAATCCGCTGGTAAATATAAATACACACACTGCTATCATGAAGCTGCTGACTAAAACAACGGTTTATTTTCTGCTTATCATGTTACCTGTTTTTGCAGCAGGTGCTTTCTTCCTGTATACCAAATTCAATAAAGAAATTAAACATGAAACAGATGAAGAACTGGTGAACGATAAACTACAGTGGATGCGCTACCTGGACACCGCCAGCGTGAACAATCCCATATTCAGCATCAGCACACCGGAATTCAATTTACAGCCTACCGAAAAAGCCGCGCAAAAAAAACATAAACTAAACGGCGTCAGCATCTACCAGGAGCCGGAAAATACTTATGCCCCTTTCCGGCAACTCACACAAGTGATCAGTTTGCATAACAAAAACTATCAATTCACCCTGCGTAAATCACTTATTGAAAAAGATGACCTGATCAAAAATGTAGCCTATGTAATGCTCTCCGCTTTCACCGGTCTGCTGCTGTTTGTACTGATTTCCAATTGGCTGATCAGCAAAAGCGTGTGGAAGCCATTTTACCGCTCCCTCGATCAGATACAACGCCTGCAACTGAATAAGCTGGAAAACACCGTATTTGACCGCACCGCCATCCATGAATTTAACCAGCTGAATACAGCTCTCGGCAACATGACCACCCGCATTCACCAGGACTATACCAGCATCAAAGAACTGACGGAAGATGCCGCCCACGAAATGCAAACACCCTTAGCCATCGCACAAAGCAAACTGGAATTATTATTACAGGACGATACCCTTTCTGAATCACAACTAAAAGGAATTCTGATCAGCTATGATGAGCTGCAACGCTTGTCCAGACTCAATCACAACCTGCTACTGCTGGCGAAAATAGAAAATCAGCAATACCCCGTTACTGAACAACCCGACCTCTGTACCGTCATAAAAAAATACCTGCTGCTTTTTGAAGAATTAATCAGGGAGAAAGAACTCCACATCCATCAGGAAATGACAGACAGCGCCCCATGGCCACTGCACCCTGCACTCACGGATATACTGGTGAGCAACCTGTTAGGTAATGCCATCAAATACAACTATTCAAAAGGCAACATTGACATTCATTTAACACCTACCGCCTTCAGCATTACCAACAGCAGTCAGCTACCGGAAATCCCCGCAGAAATGCTGTTTCAGCGCTTTAAAAAACACAACAACGGCTATACGAACTCTAACGGACTGGGGCTTGCTATCGTAAAAAAAATGGCAGATACCTATCACCTGCATTTGACATATGGCTATGAAAACGGCCAGCATACTTTTACGGTAACCGTGTGAAACATTCAGATTTGCTCCAGATTCTATTGCTTTCTTTGTGCAACAAACCATACACGTTGTTATATGAAACGCATTTTACTGGCTATAATTTTACTGAATACGGGCTTTCAACTGGCTGCTCAAAACCGTGTACCCGTTTCCGTTAGTGATACTACCAAGCCATCTGCTAAGGACACGATCAGCAAAATTTCCGACCTGAATGAAGTCATTATTTCTTCTACCCGCAATAACAGCCGCATTGCAGACCTCCCCATGAAAGTAGAAGTGCTGGGCAAAGAGGATATGATGGAAGAAAGCGGGATTAAACCCGGTAATGTAGCTAGTATATTGGGTGACTTATCCGTGATACATATTCAAAATACCTCTGCAGTCAGTGGTAATAACGCCATCCGTATGCAGGGACTGGATGGCAAATACACACAGCTGCTCCGCGATGGCGTACCTGTGTACGAAGGCCTGAGCGGGAACTTTGGTGTACTCGCCATTCCTCCGCTGGACCTCAAACAAATAGAGATCATTAAGGGCTCCGTATCCACGCTGTATGGCGGTGGGGCCATTGCCGGCATTATCAACTTCATAGCCAAAACACCCGGCAGTACACCTGAATTAACCATACTGGCCAATCGCAGCACGCTGAAAGAAACGAATGTAAATGCCTTCTACTCAGAACGCTACGGTAAAACCGGGCTGACATTGTTTGCCGGTGTCACTACACAAAATCCGGTAGATGTAAATAAAGATGGTTTCAGCGATGTTCCCCGGTTGCGGCAATACCTGCTACATCCGCGCTTCTTCTGGTACATCAATCCGCTGAGTACCCTGATAGCAGGTTATACGGGTACCATCGAAAAGCGCGAAGGCGGCGATATGCAGGTGCTGGAACATCAGGCAGATAATATTCATCAGTATACGGAAGTCAACAATAGCGAACGTCATAGCGTAGACCTGCAATTTACCCGCAAAAGCCTCCTCGGAGGCACCCTGGCAATCAAAGGCGTAGGAAGTTTCTTCCATCTGCAAAATGATCAGGGCACCTTTGCGTTGCTGGGTAACCAAACCAGTACTTATGCAGAAGCTTCCTACAATAAAAAAAGCGGGCGACACGATTGGGTGGCGGGGTTGAATAATACCGGTGAAATTTACCGCCGCGCAAAAGGCGACAGCACGCTGCTGGGCAACTACACCTACAATACCATGGGCGCCTTTGTACAGGATGGTTATCACTTTACCGACCAGTTCCTGGCGGAAGCCGGAATACGCGCCGATTACCACAACGTATTCGGATGGTATGTACTGCCCCGCCTCGCCTTTGTATACAAGCCGGTGGAAGGGCTTTCTCTCCGCCTCAGCGCAGGTACCGGCTATAAATCACCAGCCGTATTTACGGCACAAACGCAAACCATCGGCTATCGTAACCTGTTGCCGCTCAGTGCAGGTATTAAATCGGAAAGAAGCCAGGGCATTAATTTTGACGGCAACTACCATACTTCTCTCGGCAAGGTAGATGTTACTATCAACCAGGCGCTGTATTATACCCATATCAAAGATCCAATCCTGCCAGTAGCAAGTAAGAACGACAATAACATGCTCCTGCTCCAGAACATGCCTTACCAGGTAAACAGTTTGGGTACCGACACCTACCTGCGTTTTGAACTGGATCACCTGGAACTGTACCTGGGCTACAACCATACGGTTTCCAGGTACAACAACACCGGATCTACCAATATTCCCTTTGCACCACAGGACAAATTTGCCAGCACCCTGGCGTATGAAATAGAAGGGAAATGGCGCTTTGGGATAGAAAACAGCTGGATAGGCCACCAGTATGATGAAGCCAATCAGAAAACGCCCAACTACTGGTTCTGGGCCGCCATGATTTCCCGGCAGTTTGGCGAACATATCACGCTGGTACTGAACGGAGAAAATATTTTCGACGCCAGACAGGGCAAAAATATGCCATTGTTTACCGGCCCGGTGAGTCATCCCAACTTCGCATCCCTCTGGGGTCCCATAGATGGACGTACCATCAACATGTCCGTAAAATTTAATTTATAGATAATATTGAGAACGGCGTACCTTTGCGATCCTAATTTTCTGTGCAAAATGAGATCTGCTAAAAATAGGTACGCCGTTTTATTTGGCTTTGGTACCTTACTCCTTATCCTGTCATTCCTGGTTAGAACTGCTCTGCTTATCTGGATTTATCCACAATCCGGCCTCCATATCTCTGATATACCCGCTATTTACGGCAAAGGACTTGTCTACGATGCAGGAGTGGCGCTGTTCTTTACCATTGCTTACGCCTTTTACCTCTTAATACTGCCACAGCGACTGAATAGCACGTTATTTAACCGGGTATTTACCTATATCGGTTTTTTCCTGGCCACCATGATCCTGGTATTTTCCTTCTTTGCTGAATTTACTTTCTGGGGAGAATATGCCGGCCGCTTTGACTTTATAGCGGTAGACTATCTCATATATACATATGAGGTGATCGGTAATATCAATGAATCATACCCATTGCCATTGCTGATTGGAGGTGTACTGCTGTTCACGTTCCTGCTCACCTGGGGCCTTAGTCGCCGGGGTACTTTCCGCAACAGCTTCCAGTCTAATACATCCTGGGGAAAAAGATTACTCACATTTGCCACCTTACTGGGATTACTCCTGCTGCACGTTTATTTCATCAGCAATACCTGGGCGGAAAAAAGTAAGAACCGCTATGCGCAGGAGTTATCCAAAGCAGGCGTCTATTCCTTTATTTCTGCCTACCAGAATAATGAGCTGGCTTATGATAAATATTATTTGCTGGAAGATGACAACAAGGTGTTCGATCGCATGCGCTCCCTCCTGCAGTCACCGGACAGTCGTTACCTGGAAAATGGTAAAAGTGTTTACAGAAGCATAACGGATACCGCTACACGTGTAATGCCGAATGTAATGATGGTCACCATCGAAAGCTTCAGTGCCGACTTCATGGACCGCTTCGGCAACACCCAGCATATCACGCCGATATTGGACAGCATTGCAAAACAAAGCATCCTGTTTACCAATATGTATGCTACCGGCACCCGCACGGTAAGAGGGATGGAAGCCCTTACCCTGGCCGTTCCACCTACACCCGGACAAAGTATTGTACGCCGCAAAAACAATGAAGGCCTGTTTTCTGTAGGACAAATATTTGAACAAGCCGGTTACGAAAGCACTTTCTTTTATGGTGGGGATGGTTACTTCGACAACATGAATAAATTTTTCGGCAACAACGGATACGATATCACCGACCGTCATCGCCGGAAGTTAGTAGAAGATCAGATCACCACTACCCGAACCAACATACCAGATAGCGCCGTTCAATTCTCAAATGCCTGGGGCATCTGTGATGAAGATATTTACAATGCCGCCATCAGAAGTGCTGATGAGAAGTACGCCGCAGGAAAGCCTTTCTACGACTTCATCATGACGACCTCCAATCACCGCCCCTTCACCTACCCTTCCGGTAAAATAGATATTCCTTCGGGTGCAAGCCGGGAAGGTGCCGTAAAATATACCGACTACGCCATCGGACAGTTCCTGAAAAATATCAGCACTAAACCCTGGTTTAAAAATACGGTGGTCATCTTCGTAGCAGATCATTGTGCCAGCAGCGCCGGTAAAAATGAAATTGAAATCAGCAAATATCATATCCCCTGCATCCTGTACAATGTACCAGGGGCTACACCACAGGAAATCAATGCCATGTGCTCACAGATAGATATCTACCCTACCCTGCTGAGTTTATTGCACTGGAGTTACAACAGCAAACTCTACGGAAAAAATGTACTGGAACCGGGCTACCAGCCACGTGCTATGATCAGCACTTACCAGAAACTAGGCTACCTGGAACCGGGAAAATTACTCATCCTCAGTCCCCAGCAAAAAGCAGCCTGCTTTAGCTGGAACCAGGCACGCAATGAACAACATGCCGCGCCCATGGATAGTAGTCTGCTGAAAAACAGCATCGCGAATTATCAAACGGCTTACTCGTTGTTTAAAAACGGTGGGATGAAGAAGTAATCATATTCGATTGATCTGTATCCAAAAAATACTTCCTAAAATAAAAAAACAGCAGCCAATTGGCTGCTGTTTTTTTATTTTAGGAAGTAAACGCCGAATCTGAGCCCCATCTACCTCTCCTACTATATGTACTTACCCTAATTTGCCATCAGAAATTTGCCCATTTTAGTTATTTTGTTAATAAGTCTCACACTGATAATTTAATTTAGTTTAATAGATGCCAAAGAGGTTTTAGAAACTCATGTAGATAAACTGTTGGACAACGATAAGGATAAGTTTTTCTATCAATCATAATTTATTGCGACATCATTTTTCAGTTCCAGTAACCATTAAATAAGCCAATCCAGACCTGTAACACCTACCTGTTAGTCAATCGCAAGCTCATTTACATATAAAATATACTAAATAATCTAAATCAATTATGTATGAAACATGTTGCTTCGCCTTCGAAAGAGGCTTTAATTGACATTTCTTACCCCATTCACAACTTATCTAGTAAACACGGAGAGGTTATGGAACAGATAACCAGAAATTGGGTGGACGATTATGATTGTCTACCCTTAGAATTCAAGCGAAAAGCTAAAGGCGCTAATTACGGAGTACTGACTGCCGCGGTTATCCCACGCGCCGAAATAAAAGTCCTGGTACCAATTACCAGGTGGATGCTCTGGGCCTTCTGCTGGGACGACTATTACGGTCCATATGAGAAACATGATCTTAAGGCTATCTGCAAAACTGCCTTAAAAATACTGCGAGGTACAGAAGAAGATGAAAAATATGAGAATGACCTTTTCAGTCAACTTGCAGTAATAAGGCAGGAACTGGGGATTGTTGCGAATAGTGAATGGATGAGAAGATTTGTAGCTTCACATGTATATTATTTCCAGGGATTGCTAATGGATACTTATAGCTATAAAAAGAACTTAAAATATCCATCGAGTGCAGACTACTTTAAAATCAGAGATAGACTGATAGGAGGTTTTATGGTGATGGACTTGCTGGAACTCGCAGGAACTATTTTTCCCAGAGGTCTATTCGAAAATCCAAAAATCCAAAAGTTACGATTACTGGCATCCCGCTTAATGATCTATGATAATGATTTATTCTCCTATAAAAAGGAAATGAAGGAAGGAGAGGCTATGAATATTGTCCTCGTTCTACAAGCTGAGCATAAAATAAGCCTTGACGAAGCCTTGATCATTACATTAGAAATGAGACAAATAGAGTATCTGGAGCTGCTGAAATTCAAAAAATACTTTAAGGAATTCGGAGATTATGCCGGTATCGTAAAAATTTATTGGCAAAATACGATGATCCTACTAGAGGGACAACTTAACTGGTATAAATTAATGTCAAAGAGATATGAATAACATCTGATTAACGCATTATCTCAATTTATTTTACTATAATTTTCTTATATTCACAGTACCATGGAACCTACACATGGTACTGTAAATATTTCTTTGCCTCATATAGCCCAAATAAAGATCCATGAACGTATTTGGAATCTCTCAAATTGAAATTGCCTTTAAGAAAATATGTTATCTGATTTCTGCTTTATCGCTAACGTTAGGTCTTTATGTATATAAAGTATTGGACTATACCCCTATGCTTTATATTGAGTTGTCAATCGGAACATTTTTTCTTATGATGCCATCATTTACAAAAATGATTGGCTTGGATCTTAATATTTCAATTTTCTTCATTGTTCTAAATTCAGCCCTGGTATATTATGGCGTTATCTTAGGCCCCTTATCTGAAATACATCTTCTTGTTGTTTTCCTGGTGGGCGCATCGGTATGCTTACTGTGGGGTAAAAAACTCATGTACTTTCCAGTTACGTTGGTGCTACTGATGTTAATCTTTCTGGAACTCAACTATTATTATTTTTGGTTTAAACCACTTGATATTGAATACCAAAAAGCAATAATTGTTAGATGGGTAGTTGTCTTCACTGGTAGCTTATTGTCTATTGTGACTTTCTGGTATTTTGCTAAACAATGGGTAGCTGAAAAATCCAGACGACTAATTACAGATTTACGCAAAGCCAACGAATCTAAATCCGTCTACGTCCGTGAAACTTCTCATGAATTAAGAACCCCTCTTTCATCCATATTTGGGATCGCCCAACTACTGCACTCCAAAAGAAATACAATAACTGATCCCGAACTTAAAAAGGAGATTGAATACTTGTTTGAGTCAGCATTTATAGCCACTAAAATAGTAGACAACATCCTGGATATGTCAAAAATTGAGGCCGGAAAATTTGATGATATAAAAGCAGAAACAATAGATTTACAAAAAGCAATAGAAACCTGTATGGTCATGCAACGATATGTAGCGAGCACCAGAGGTATAAAAATTAACTTAGACTACGATAAACAACTGCCGCCTTATATTATCACAGATAAAATAGCATTGTATAAAGTGATAAATAACCTCTCTTCAAACCTTGTGAAATATGCCCCCGAACAAAGTAACGTTGAGATAAAAATATTCGGAACCCAAGAAACTATATTCTTTCAAACTAAAAACTCGGGCAGCATCAGCGCTGAAGGCATGAAAACCATATTTGAGCCTTTTGCTTCCAGTAACGATACTTTAATGAGTACAGGTCTTGGCTTACCAATTACCAAGCATATTGTTCAACTGCTGGGCGGAGATATTACAGTAGAATGTATTGATGGAAACACCATCTTCAAATTATCTATACCACTCATAGCCGGTTGCGAGAAAGACTTAGCAGCAAGTGATAGACCATTTAAAAAAGGATCTCTGAAAGGATATAGAATTTTATGCATAGATGACGATCCGATACAACAGCATATCATCAAAGTAACCACTCAAATGGCTGGAGCCGAACCTATAGTAGTAGACAGCGGTGAGGCTGCTTTCGATTTTCTAAATAGTGAAAACCCCGCCCTGATTATTTGTGATGCAAACATGCCGTTTATGAATGGCAAACAATTTCTATCTAAATTAAAGTCTACCACAGCATTTAGCCATATTCCGGTTATTATTATTTCAGGAGATGCATTTGAAACTGAAAAGGAGGAAATGTTAAAGGCCGGGGCGGATGAATACCTTACTAAGCCTTTCCATTTTACTACCTTTTATTCAATATTACAGAAATACCTCCCGCCTATTAGAATTCTATTAGTCAACAAATAATGAAATACTATCTTTCTTTCTCTACGATTTTTCCGAAAAGCATTTCTAAAATTTCATGTTTGTTTTTCCTCATAATTCCCTAAATTTATTTCCCCGGTATCATATTAATAATTTTTCTACCAACCGGTGCGCATAATCTGGCCTCTTTTAAGCAACATTCGTCCAATATATAGCGGTACTGTCAGCCATTGACAGCAATGCCTTGTTTTTTTATTTGTTGAAAACAACCAAAACAGTAAAATCAACATCACTCATGCTGGCTACAACTTTTACGGGTTCCCTAGAAAGTGATCCGGACGGCGGGGAAATGAAAGATGATATGCAGCTGCATGAAAGACTAATGCGCCAGCAAAAATTACTGGAAATCATTGGTAGTATTCATGATAATTTTGCTACACCTGAACGCATCCATAATGCGTATGAACATTTATTACCCGATCTGATTTCACTGACAAAGAGTGAACACGGTTTTGTGAGCGAAGTAATCCAATACCGGAATGGCACCATTCAGTGGCAACCGCTTGCCAAAAGCCGGATGCCGGAAGGTGAAGGAAGCTTTGCTACGTCCCTGCAAAAGGTGGTCTATAGCGGGCAACCGCATATCAGTACTGTAGACAATGGAACTGCCACTCCCTGGTCGTTTCTGGGAATTCCGATCGTATTTCAACAGGAAGTCCTGGCTGTAATAGGGCTGATCACCCAAACCACTCCATATACTACCGCTACCATACAACTACTTCAGCCCCTGATGCAGGTGCTGGGTTATCAGCACCGGAATGCCTTCCGGGTCCGTGAATACCAGCAATTGAAAAATGCGCATACCGAACTAAAATCAGAATGGGAAGCACTCATGATGACGCTGGATGATATTGTGTTTGAAATGAACGATCAGAAAGTCTTTACCAAAGTATGGTGCAGCCAGGAAAACCTACTGTTTCGTCCCCGGGAAGAAGTAATAGGCAAAACCATTTCCGAAGTATTGGGCGAACATTCCATTGCCTTTAACCGCCTGGCAGACAAGATCCTGCGGACCGGAGAACCCCAGGAGTACCTATATCCGGACATCCGGCATAGTCTTGAGCATTGGTACGAACTGAAAATGACGCTCATCAATAGCCCGCAACCAGGCCCCAAACGGATATTACTGCTTATCAGGAATATTTCTGCCCGGGAAAGAAAACATACCGGCTACCAACAGGCACAATCAGAATTGAAGCGAAGCAATCAGTTACTCGGTATTTGCCAGCAGATGGGTAAAATGGGGGGCTGGGAATTCAATGTGGTGACCGGCGAAATGTATTGGACCA
This sequence comes from Chitinophaga sp. RAB17, assembly GCF_052114225.1. Lineage (NCBI taxonomy): Bacteria > Pseudomonadati > Bacteroidota > Chitinophagia > Chitinophagales > Chitinophagaceae > Chitinophaga > Chitinophaga sp. RAB17. Next base: position 580,649 of record NZ_JBFREI010000003.1, read on the forward strand.
AAGAAGTGTATGCTTTGAGAGAAGTACCACCCGACTTCCCTATTACATTTCATGCAGCGGCCAGTTTCTATCATCCCGATGATCAGCCTGCATTTGAAGCCGCCAGAGATCTCCTCTCCAGCGAGAATGTACCTTTTGACCTGGAACTACGGCATATTTCTGCCAAAGGCACCAAAACATGGGTACGATCCGTCGGCCGGCCTGTACGAAACAACAACGGCCACCTGACACATTTCCGGGGTATCATCATGGATATCACCGATAAAAAAGATACAGAACTGGCACTTACCAATGCCAGGGACAGCGCACAAAAAGCAGCACAGTCAAGAAGTGAATTCTTATCCGTTATGAGCCACGAAATCCGTACTCCTTTAAATGCCATCATAGGCATTGCCGGCATCCTGGAAGAAAATCCGGTGACAGAACATGCAGAAGTGATTCATAGCCTGCAATTCTCTGCCAACCATTTGCTGGGTCTTATTAATGATATTCTTGATTTCAGCAAGATGGAAGCAGGTAAGATTGAACTGGAAAAAATTCCGTTTGATCCGGCTGCCCTTATACAGGGTATTACCACCAACTACCAGCCAATGGCCAAATCCAAGGGAATTGAACTGGTAACCAACATCGATAGAAAACTGCCGGCCAACATTACCGGCGATCCGGTCAGGCTCTCACAAATCATCAACAACCTCCTCAGCAACGCTATCAAGTTTACCAACGAAGGCAGCGTTACCATCGCCGTACAAATGGAAAGCAGTACGGAAGATACCTGCAATATCTCCTTTATGGTAAAAGATACCGGGATAGGCATAGTTCCCGAAATGCAGGATAAAATATTTGAAACTTTTGTACAGGAAGATTCTGCCACCACCCGCCATCATGGTGGTACGGGATTAGGCCTGGCCATCACAAAAAAGCTGGTCAACCTCCATAACAGCAATATCACACTGGAAAGCCAGAAAAATGAAGGCACCATTTTCCGCTTTGATATCCCTTTCGCCGTTCCGGAAAACGAAGCCAATCAACTCCGTAAAAAAGAGAAGCAAGCCGCCGGCTTCCTTAACGATATCACCCTGCTGGTAGTGGAAGACAATGCCATCAACATACGCATCATTGGATTGCAGTTGAAAAATTCAGGCGCCACCATCGTCACCGCCAGTAATGGCCGGCAAGCCCTGTCCAAAATGCAGGAACAGTCTTTCGATGGCATCATCCTCGACCTGCATATGCCGGAAATGAATGGCTATGAAACCATCCCGCATATACAACACCTGCAGCCCAACGCTTTCATCATTGTACTCACCGCGGATATTATGCCCGAGGTAAAAGAGCGGCTTCATAAATTGCAGGTGAAAGATATGCTGCCCAAACCATATGCTGCGGAAGATCTCCTCCATATTCTGGAAGAAGCGAAAAGCAGAAAGCAGAAGGCAGAAAGCGACTGACCTGAATGACCAAAGCAGAAGATCCTGGACGTAGGGAGATATTATCTGCGCTGATCATTCACGTCAATCGCTTTCTGCTTTCCGCTTTTAAAAGTACCTTCGCGCCTGCACAAAAAGCCAACAATTATGCAAACACCTTCTTTGTCGGCCCGGGACCTGGACATCATCTGGCACCCGTATACACAAATGCAAACCGCTCCTGCGCCTATCGGTATTGTACGCGGACAGGGTGCACTTCTTTTCGATGAACAAAACAACAGCTATATAGACGCCACTTCCAGTTGGTGGGTAAACATACACGGACATGCACATCCACATATTGCACAGCAACTGGCAGCCCAGGCACTGCAACTGGAACATTGCATCTTTGCCGGGTATACCCATCCTCCGGCTGTAAACCTGGCGGAACGCCTGCTACAGATCCTGCCGGATAATCAACGCCGCGTGTTTTACTCCGACAACGGATCTACTGCGATAGAAGTAGCGCTGAAAATGGCCATACAATACTGGGATAATAAAGGTACCCGCAGACATAAAATACTTGCCTTTAAAAATGCCTATCATGGCGATACTTTCGGCGCCATGAGCGTGAGCGGCAGAAGTGTGTTCACCCGCGTGTTCGATGACCTTTTGTTTGATGTTCATTTCCTGGAGGTACCCACCGCGGAAAACATCTCACAAATAATAAATACTATAAAAGACTTACAGCCGGAAGATATAGCTGCCTTTGTTTTTGAGCCGCTGCTCCAGGGCTCCGGCGGGATGGTGATGTACGATGCCAAAGCATTTGAGCAACTGTTACAGTACTGCGCTTCCAAAAATATTTTACTCATCGCCGATGAAGTGATGACCGGCTTCGGCAGAACCGGAAAAAACTTTGCCATGGAGTATCTCCACACCCAACCGGATATGATATGCCTCTCCAAAGGGCTTACCGGTGGCACCATGGCGCTGGGCGTAACCACCAGCACCGCGGCCGTATACGAAGCATTCCTATCCAACGATAAACTTAAAACATTATTCCACGGCCATTCCTTCACGGCTAACCCCCTCGCCTGCACCGCCGCACTGGCCAGCCTGGATATCTTTACCGATCCCGCCTGTGCACTGAATCGGGAACGCATACACGAAAAACATGCTGTCTTCTTAGGAGAACTGCAACAGTTTTCGATTATAAAAAATCCAAGACTACTGGGGACCATCCTCGCATTTGAAATAGTAACCTCTAACGCAGACGGGTATACGAATGCACTAGCGGACCACCTGCACCGCTTCTTCCGGGAAAAACGGATCATGCTGCGCCCGTTGGGCAATACACTCTATATACTGCCACCATACTGTATTACCAACGAACAACTGGACCAGGTATATGAGAGCATCCGGGAACTGATACCCACACTTGACAACCAATAAAAAATGCTTAAATGCAAAGAGGCTGTCTTTTCAGACAGCCTCTTTGTAAATACTTCACCCAGTACAATTATTTTACCGGTACAGCAATTTTAGTATCATCCCATTCAAATACCACAGCATTGCCTGGCAATGTGAATGTGAGCTTTTCAGCCGGCTTAGCCAATGCTTCGCGCTTTACTTTTACTGCTACCACATCTTCACCTTTATTTTTGTCGTAATCATAAGCACCCCATTGACCCAGTTTACCATTGAGGATAACCGTCCAGGTTTTAGGATCAGGAATAGAAAATAAAGTGTAAGTGCCGGCTTTTACAGGTTTACCACCAAATACAACATCTTTGCTGAAGGTGATTTGAGTGGCTTCGTCAGCACCGGTACGCCATACTTTACCGAATGGCTCCAGGGTGCCAAAAATTACGCGGCCATTTTTAGAGGGTTGTCCGTAAACTACTTTAATACCGTTGGCTTCTGTTGTAACGTGTGGACTCTTACGTGGCTTTTCCTGTGCAAAAACGAGGCTGGTAACGGCCAGAAATAAGGTTGCCAAAAAGAAATGTTTCATTTTTTTAGTTTTTTCTGAAATAAGAAGAATTTTTCAAGAAAGCTTTACAATTTAAATTAAACCATAAAATCCGTTGTAAGCAAAACAATGGGATCAATGGTAAAATAACTCCATATTACTTCTTTTCACAGATATCACTCAACTTAGTTAAGCCGGCTTCCATGGCAGGTCCATAAATCCGGTCTGTTACAAATCCCCTTAATTTCCACCAGGGCAGCATCCCCAGTTTGATTTCCATATGCCAGAATATAGCCGTGGATGCTCCATCTGCCGTGGGCTTCAGTTCAATACCGCCATTTACCGGTCTGGCGCCTTTGATGTCCAGCAGGTAATGTATCCCCTTGGCCGGATCACTGTCCAGGATCGTTACTTTCCCACTGCTTTCCCTGCCTTCCCAACTATACCAGGCGCCTGTGCCGGCTGCCGGCCCGGAAAATACGAGGGTAGCGGTACTGTCGGGTTTCGTCCACGGATTCCAGGGCTCCCATGCCTTCAGGTCACTGATCTGTGCATATACGACGGAAATAGGGGCCCGTATCACGCCGGTACGCTCTACTACTCCCGTAGATGGAAATAACAACGACAGCAGAAAAATCATACTGCCCAAAATGATCACACTGATCAGCAACAACTTAATAAGACGCATAGAAAAAAATTACGAATGACGAATGATGAATTACGGAACATGGAGTAGATCATACCCCGCAATTCGTAATTCATCATTCGTAATTCTATTTATCGACAACCCTTTTTATATTCTCCAATCCCTTTTCAAAATCTTTCCCCACCCACTTGTCCATCATCAGCCCCATGACCTTTCTCAATGGATGCTGCCCCATATTGCAAATCATGCCCCAGGTAACCAGGGTGCCTCCGGTAACGGTATCCAGGCGAAAATAGCCTTTGGCGAGTCCCATGGCCATAAAATCGATATCGGTAGCGATGTACTGATCTGCCCGCGACTCCGTGACAGACATGTGCCCCTTGCCCACATTGCGGTTGCTGCTTTCCCAGCTGTATCCCGCGCCTACCCCGCTTTCCTTTTCTCCATAGGTAATTTTCACCGCCGGGTCCTGCTCTTTCCAGGGCGACCACAGCTCCCAGTTGCGCACCACATTCACCAATGGGAAAATAACACCGGCTGCTGCCGGGACTAACAGCGAACGCTCCACTTTAACGGTGGGTGACAGGAATAAACTGAAAATGAAAAGCCCCAGTACAAGGACAATAAATGCACCCAGAATAATGAAAAAGGCTTGCATCTGACTGGATTTAGATAGCACAAAGCTAATAAAATCACACTATTCCCACTTGAATACTTTCACGGCTACCGCATATACGACAACACCCCACAAAGTAAGAATGGCAATATCCCAGCCCACATTCCAGAGATGCTGCCCCTCAAAGGCCACTTTCCGCAACGCATCAATCAGGTAAGTCAGCGGCATTATTTTGCAAATAGGCTGCAGCCAGCCCGGGAAGGAATCTATCGGGAAAAAAGTGCCTGCCAGCAGGAACTGTGGCAGGGTAACAATATTTGCCAAAGGAGGAATGGTGCTTTCGTTTTTAGCCAGACTGCTTACCACAAAGCCAAAGCCCATGAACACCAGCAACCCGAACACCGACAATACCAGCATTTCCAGGAAAGTGGCAAAACCGTGCACCAGCGTAAAGCCAAATGCAAAATGTCCCAGTGTAATGATCACCACAGAGCTGATCAGCTGGAAGATCATCCGGCTCAGCGCCTCCGCCAGTACAATATAGGTACGTTTGATAGGTGTGGCAAAGAAACGCTTGAGTACCAGCGTTTGACGCATATTATAAAACAGGAAAGCGGTACCAAATACAGCCGCACTCATCAGCGCAAATCCCAGCTGTCCCGGTAAAATAAAGTCAATGGTCTTAAATTCCCGTCCTGGGATCTCTGTTTGCTTAAAAACAGCCACAGTAGGACGTTTGTAAGACGAGTCATCCATGTTGGCGGTCACATTTTTCAACACGCCCATCAGGATCATTTTTTTACTGGCATCTGAAGCGGTAGAGGTCCGGATATCGATTTCGTAGTGCGGCACCTTATCTGTACTTTCCACTGGCACCACATTCAAAATAGCCACCAGTCGCCCTTTCTTCAGGTCTTCTTCCATGTCGGCGGCCGGTTGATCCGTTACCAGCTTCAGGGCACTTATATAATGCAAGTTCTTATAAAACTCACTCGTAGTATCGGTTTGGCGGCCTACTCCCACTTTTACGGAAACAGTACTGCCTCCTATAAACCCAAACACCAGGATAAATACCAGCGGGAACCCCAAACTAAACACCACGGCGGAAGGACTCCGGAATATACCCCTTAAACTTCCTTTCGTAATCGCCAGCATGGCCCTCAACTGATTGTACTTAGCTCCATTCATCTGATCTGCTATTTTAAAAACCGGAAGCAAAACTACTATAAAAAAGGAGAAAGCCTAAGGCATAAAGCAAAAAGCTATTGTAGCGGAGCAATAAGGGGATATTGTTGGTTTGTTATCCGCTTATATCTATGCTACAATAGCTTTTTGCTTTATGCCTTAAGCTTTATACTTTGAGTGCGCTGCTTCTAGAAACTATATTTAAATGGTATTCTTGCCTGTATCTGGCCATGCATCTGCTGTACATCTTTCAATTGCTGATACAGCTCATAATTAGCACCCAGCTCTTTTTTCACCATGTTCGCACTGGTCTCTGCACCTAACCCTTTGAGGAACCGGGCGATCTTATTCTTTCCAGCTTCAGGATATTCCCTTAAACGGTACTCAGATAATTTTGCCAGTCGCGCCGCACAAGCCAGGGCCTCATTCACACCACCTATACGGTCTACCAGTCCCAGTTTTTTTGCTTCTACACCACTCCATACACGTCCCTGGGCGATGCTGTCCACCACGGCAGGATCCAGCTTTCTGCCGGCTACCACGCGGGATTTGAAGGAAGCATAGGTACTGTCAACACCATTCTGGATAAAGCGCTTCTCTCCTTCTGTCAACGGACGGCCTACTGAACCCAGATCGGCATACTGGGCGGTTTTAACACCGTCGAAAGTAACGCCCAGCTTATTTTTAAAGAAATCCTGCAGATTAAACATCACGCCAAATACACCGATAGAGCCGGTTAAGGTATTAGGCTCTGCAAAAATGCTGTCGGCCATACAGGAAATATAATAACCCCCGGAAGCTGCATAGTCGCCCATAGATACTACCACTGGTTTTACTTTCTTCGCCAGCGACAGTTCCCGCCAGATCACTTCAGAAGCCAGTGCACTGCCTCCACCGGAGTTCACACGGAACACGATGGCCTTCACGTTCTTATCTTCTCTTACCTTGCGGATTTCGCTGATATAATTTGCACTGGCAATGGTATTATCCTTATCAGACTCTCCATCTATAATGTCGCCCTGTGCATAGATCAGTGCAATTTTGCCCTCTCCGGTGCCGCTGGAAAGTTCCGTACCTACATTATATTTCCCCAGGGTAACAAAGTTGATGTCCCCATCCGCCTTGGTAGCTGTTTTACTTTTCAACTCTGCAGTTACTTCATCATCATATTTCAAACCATCTACCAGCTTATATTTTAACGCATCATCAGGTTCCTGGATCAAATTTTCGTTGGCATATCCATGTAAGGCAGCGGTATCTATATTACGTGCTTTACCCACTCCCTGCAGGAAAGTACCATACAATTCGCCCAGGAACTGGGTAGTTTGAATACGGTTAGCTTCGGTCATCTGGGTTTCACGCAATGGCTCGGTAGCACTTTTGAATTTGCCGCAATAGAAAATCTCCGGTTTTATTTCCAGCTTATCCAATGCGCCCTTTAAAAAAGGTATCTGGGTGGAGAAACCTGTGAAATCCAGTCCACCTTTGGGGTTCAGGTAAATTTTATCTGCAGCGGAAGCCAGGTAATAAGCGCCTTGTCCCATCACTTCTCCATATGCATACACAAATTTGCCGGATTTACGGAAACGAAGCAGCGCATTACGCAACTCTTCTGTGCTGGCAAAGCCACTGGGATTGCCATTTACTTTAAGATAAATACCTTTAATGTTATCATCATTGGCAGCATTTTCGATCAGTCGTACTGCCTGAAACAAACCAGGCACCTCTCCTTCATCATCGGGCATCAGGGCACTAAGCGGGTTTACTACTTTCTGTTCTTTATACGACTGGCCCGTTTCGAGCACCAGTACGCCGTTGGGGTTAATAGTTACCTTTTCGGAGGTAAGGGCCTTGCCTATTATGACCATCAACACGATGATGCATATACCTGCAAATGCAACAAATGCAAGAAAGGCTGCCAGGAAAACTTTGAAGAAACGCATACTTTTTGGTTAAGATGAAACTGAGATAGAAAGATACATTTTTTCAAAAATAAGGAATATGGCTACTTTTGGGGCTTGAAATATACATGAATACAGCAATATTACTTATAGGTGGCAATTTGGGTGATCGTACCGGGAACCTTGAAAAGGCGGTACAGCTGATCTCAGAAACAGCCGGAGAGGTCGTACAGATCTCCGCCTTATACCAGACCGCTCCCTGGGGAGCCGTGGACCAGCCTGATTATCTTAATCAGGGTGTAGAAATCCGCACCACAATGGATGCACTAACGTTACTGCATACACTTTTGGAAATAGAAAGAAAGATTGGACGTATCCGCCAGGAGAAATGGGGATCGAGGGTCATTGACATCGACCTTATCTTCTTTAACGACAGCATTATAGCCTTACCGGAATTAAAATTGCCGCATCCCCGGATGCAGCTGCGGCAATTTGTACTGGTGCCTTTGCTGGAAATCGTCCCGGATTATGTACACCCGGTGTTACATAAAACAGTTAAAGAACTGGCAGCCAGCTGCCCGGATACATTACCGGTTAACCGCTACTCCAACTAAACGGGTTAGCATCATTCTAAACAACACATTCATGCACTATAAATTTATTACGGTAGAAGGGAATATCGGCGCTGGCAAAACAACACTGGCCAATATGTTGTCTGCTCATTTTTCTGCGAAACTGATCCTGGAAGAATTTGCAGATAATCCTTTCCTCCCCCTCTTTTACGAACGCCCACAACAATACGCCTTCCCCCTGGAATTGTTTTTCATGGCGGAACGTTATAAACAACTGAAAGAAATGCTGCAGTCGCAGGATCTTTTCAGCGATATCATTATCTCCGATTACCTCTTTATTAAAAGCCTGTTGTTTGCCAAAATCAATCTGCCGGAAGAAGAATATGCCCTGTATCAGAAATTATTCGACATCATCAATCCGCAGCTGGTACAACCCGAACTACTTATCTTCCTGAACGCACCTGTTACCAAGCTTCAGGAAAATATCAAACATCGTAACCGTACATACGAACAACATATTCCGGACGAATACCTCATGAGTGTACATGATATGTATATGCAGTATATTAAGCAGCATCCGGTACGTACACTGGTGGTAGATACCACTAAAGTAGATTTTCTCCGTCAGCCGGAAGACTTTAACAACCTGCTGCTGGCGCTGGAAAAAGAGTATGCACCGGGTGTGCATTACTTAAAGCTGTAATGCGATTTTTCGTCTTTGTCCAGGATTATACTGATTTAGATGATTTTTGTTTTTATGATTTTATAAGATTAAAAAAAGATTAGCGAAGACCGATGGGGTTGTACTATCGGTCTTCGCTAATCTTTTTATCTTTCTAATCCGGAAAAAATAAAATCCGGAAAATCATCTAAATCAGTATAATCCTGGACAAAAACAAAAAATCGCGCTACGCCTTCTGCGCAATAGCATTTGCGGCGACAAAACCGCTGGTCCATGCATGCTGAAAATTAAAGCCCCCCGTGATGCCGTCTACATCCATTACCTCTCCGGCAAAATATAAATCAGGTACCAACCGGCTTTCCATGGTGGCAGGATCTATTTCACTCAGCGTAATACCGCCGCAGGTTACAAATTCCTCTTTAAAGGTAGTTTTACCTTTTACCGGGAACTCCATGCTGACCAGCAATTTCATTAACTTATTCTGGTCTTTGGCTGGCAGGTCAGCCCAACGCATTTCTTCCGGTATTCCTACCTGTTGCAGCAGAAATTGCCATAACCGTTGAGGCAGGCTGAATGGATTCTTATTATATAATTTCTGTTTTCCTAATTCAAATCGCAGGCTTTGCCAGTCTTCCCGCAGCGTGTTTTCATTATAGGCCGGCAGCCAGTTCACAATCGCCGTAAAGGTATACTGGAGTTGCTGCAGCTCCCGGGCTCCCCAGGCCGACAATCGCAGTATAGCCGGGCCACTCATCCCCCAATGGGTGATGAGCAAAGGTCCTGTTTCCTGTAACTTCGTACCTGCCACTTTTACCTGGGCCGTATTGGCCACTCCCATCAGGCTGGTGATCGGATTACCAGGCATATTAAAAGTAAACAGGGAAGGCGCCGGTGGCACAATGCTATGCCCGCTCTGTTCCAGCCACGCAAATTTGCCCGCCTGCGCATATCCTCCGGCGGCAATACATAAATAATCAGCTGCCAGCTCACTACCATTTTGCAATTGCAGCTGCCAGCGGCCATTTTTCCCTTTTTTAAAAGAAGTCACCTCTGTATTGGTCCGGATATTCAAATGGTATTTATCTGCTTCCCGCAGCAAACAATCGATGATGGTCTGGGAATTATCTGTTACGGGGAACATACGACCATCCTCTTCTGCCTTCAGTTTCACCCCTCTTTCGGCAAACCAGGCGATGGTATCGGAGACAAAAAACCGGGAAAATGATTTCTTTACAAAATTTTGCCCCCTTGGATAGCGTTTAGCCATATACGTAATATCCGGTGCATTGTGGGTAACATTGCAGCGGCCACCACCACTTACCTTCACTTTGGATAACAGCTTACCTGTTTTCTCCAGCAGCACGACTTCCAGCTGCGGGCAAAGACGGGCCGCATTTACCGCACAAAAAAATCCGGCAGCTCCACCGCCTGCCACCACTAAACGTTTCTGTTCTGAACTCATTAAAATCTTGTTAAAACCATGGCTTGAGCACGCAATAATAACAAACCTGCCGTAATCTTACCGATTAATCTTCCGAAGTTTATATTTTTACATATATTATACTGGCTCAAAATATATTGCATGCAACCGCACCTGAAGAAAAAGCGACATCACCTGAAATGGATGATCCCTGCCGTTCTGTTAACCGGCGTAATGAGTGCACTGGCTATACTACCATCGCCCAATGATTGGTCCGACCGCATAGTGAAGGCATTACAAACATTTGGTTCCCGCTACCCGGCTGAAAAAGTTTATCTCCACCTGGATAAAGACTACTACGCCTCCGGTGAAACCATCTGGTTCAAGGCCTATATCACCCTGCAGGGAATGCCTTCCACTTCCGCTACCAATCTCTATGTAGAGTTGCTGGATAAGAACAATAACATTGTACAGAAGAAACTGTTTGCTGCCGGTAATGCCGGCGCTCCAGGCAACTTCGATATTCCTGAAACACAGAAACCGGGCGTATACCAGCTCAGGGCTTATACCGCCTGGATGCTCAATTTCGATCCCGCTTTCAGCTATAACAGGACTATAGAAATATTTGATCCTTCCAAAAAAACAACTGCTCCCGCTGATAGCGTTGTTGCGCCCGACTTTGCGGTACAGTTTTTCCCGGAAGGTGGTAACCTTATCGCCGGTCAGCCTAACATAGTGGCCTTCAAAGCCATTGACAACAACGGCTACCCGATTGAAGTTTCCGGTACTGTTAAAGATGCCAAAGGCGGCAACTCCGTTGCGCTTAAAACCATTCACGATGGTATGGGTACCTTTGATATTACCCCTGCCAACGGGCAGGATATTTTCCAGGCAGTGGTGAAAAGTGCCAAAGGACAAACCAAAACAATTGCACTGCCAGCACCGGTAACCACCGGCGCATCTCTGAAAGTATTCAATAAAGGCGCCCGTATCTTTTACCAGGCCGTTCCCGGTAATGTAAGCGATACCGCCTTTAATGACCTGGTGATTGTGGCTCAGATGGGCTCCCAACTGGTGTACAAAGCCAGCCTGGATGTAGGCGAAGGCCGGATCAGTGGTTTTATCCCGGCAGACCATCTGCCTTCAGGCATCTTACAAATTACCCTGTTCGCTAAATCGGGTATGCCGCTCTCAGAACGACTCACCTTTGTCCGCAAAAATGACCTCCTGCAAATGGATGTACTGGACGCAGATACCCACAAAGAACCCAGAGCGAAAAATGCGATTGAAATCCGCCTGCCAGACACCCTGCAAACCAGCATATCCATGGCAATTACAGATGCGGATGCTGTACCGGTAGATAAAAATTCAAATAACATCGTTTCTACTTTCCTGCTGACTTCCGATCTCAAAGGATATATATACAACCCTTCCTGGTATTTCCATAACGATGCCGATTCCACCCTCCGTGGCCTGGACCTCGTGATGATGACCAACGGCTGGAGACGGTTCGCCTGGGAAAAGATCCTGAACAACGAATTCCCGGAAATCAGGTTCCCTTACGAACAAGGACTCCTGATGAAAGGAGTAGCGACCATGCTGAACGGCCGTCCTATGCCTACCGGTAAACTGGATATGATCATCCGCCTGCCGATAGACAGCTCCTCCATGTTCGCCTCTGCGCCTATCAACGATAAAGGTCAATTCGAAATTGCCAATATGGTGTTCCCGGATACAGCCTATATCTACTACCAGGGTAATGACCTCGTAAAAAAAGGAGTAGATGTAAATGTGAAGTTCGATAACCACTTCTTCGAACGCCCTACCCAGGTTAAAATACCTTATCCATTGCGGATACCACCAGCAATAGACAATAATGCCCTGAAGCAGTTCCTGGCCAATGCAGCGGAAGGTAACAAGGTAAACCGCTCTATCAATAACAAAACAGTATACCTGAAAGAAGTAAACGTCAATGCCACAAAAGTTAAACCGGAAGAAACCACCGAAAAACGCTACACCTCCGGTATGTTCTCCGGTGGCGATGGCTATACGTTTGACCTGACCAAGGAAAATCCGATTGCACTCAACGTATTCCAATACCTGCAATCTAAAGTAGCAGGACTACAGATTACCGGCGATCTGAATAACCCTTCATTGTCATGGCGTGGTGGCAAACCAGGCTTATACCTCAATGAAATGCAATCTGATGTAAGCATGCTGGGTACCCTCTCCATACAGGATATCGCCCTCATCAAAGTATTCCGCCCTCCGTTTATGGGTGGATTTGGTGGTGCCAACGGCGCCATTGCGGTATACACGAAGAAAGGTGGCGACAACGCTCCTAAAAATGATCCAAGCATCAGAGGCTTTAAACTTTATAAGAAAGCGGGTTATACTATCGTAAAGCAGTTCTATTCTCCTGACTACTCCGTTAAGAAAGAAGTACATGCTTTACCTGATAAACGCCTCACGCTCTACTGGAATCCAAACGTAGCAGTTGATACCCTCACACACACTGCCAGGATACAATTCTACAACAACGATTTCACCAAACGTTTTCGTGTAGTCGTAGAAGGTATAGGAGATGATGGTAGCGTAGGCAGACTCGAACAGGAATTTTAGTAGCTATTAGCCATTTTAGCTTTTAGCCATTAGCTTTTAGCTTTTAGAAAAAATGCAGCGGAGATAAACATATACTATGTTCTCCGCTGCATTTTTTTGCTAAAAGCTAAAAGCTAACAGCTATAAAATCAGCAACGGCGTTACAATCCCTACTGAGAAACGATAGTTGTCATTGTTTACCATTCCTAATGTCGTTTGTGCGTAGTTGGTATACCGGTATACTCGTCCTATCATATTGGCGTATACTTTCAGGTTCACATGTTTAAGCGGGTATACTTCTATACCAGGTATATATCCCCAGGCAGTTCGCAGTTTTTTATCTTTGTTGGGGTCGGGGTTCCCATCCCAATAGGCAAAATCCACCATGCCGGTTAAGGCCAGGTGTACAATCCTGCTCAGTTGTATGTCAGCGCTCAGCCAGTGGCTCATATATTTCACGCCCTGCACCGCTTTTTTATCGGGGGTAAAGCTGCTCACAAGTCCCTTGCGATCCAGGTTTTCAAGACTTAATTTAAAATCATATTGCAGGCGGAAACGGTTTAAAGAAAGCTGGTTACCCAATGCAATGTAGTTCATGTACTGATGGGTAGCTTCTTTAAAGATACTGTAAGACCAGATGGTGCTGAACTTGCCTTCAAACATATTACTCCGCCAGTTGATCACTGCGGCAAAAGGAAATTTACTTTCGCTGATACCAGGAATAGAATCATACAGTTCTTTAAATGTTTTGGTTCTGCTGTTTAGTATCTGAAAAGTGAATTCATTATTCTTATCGGGCAAAAAGCCCAGTCCTGCACCCGTCAGGAAGTTATCGGAATATTCGATGATGTCGGAATATTCGTAAATATCGATCGGGTTCGCATCAAACTCGTAGCCACCCCAATCTGCGCATAATTTGCCGGCATATATTTTCCATTTTTCATTGGGATCAAAACGTATAAAAGCCAGGTCAGTAGATCTGCTGAGGTTATCAATAGACTGTGTCACCGGATCACGGGTATAACGGTCACGGAAGCGGAAGTACAGCTTATCTGCCACCTTGCCTTTGATCTCCAGTCTGAACTGTTCATTCACAAAGCGGGAACCTGTATAAGTACCGTTTTCAAAGTCATTGCGAAAGGCGAAACGCATATTGGCGATAACGTCTACATTATTCAGCAATGATTGCCTGTTTACCGGTATCAGCGGGGTATGCAGGGTATCATTTGCAGATTCCTGCTGCTGTGCAGATGTAGTAAATGCGTACAATAGCATGTACGCCATTAACCATTTGCGGATATGCATAATCGTTAGATTTCGGGAGTCATTATTTGCCTGTAAAATGCTACCACAGTATCCCTGCCAGGAGGAAACCCACTGCCACAGAAACACCCACACTCACAAAGCCAGGTAACATAAAGCTGTGGTTCACCAGGTATTTGCCTATATGTGTGCTGCCTGTACGGTCAAAATTGATGGCCGCCAGCAGTGTAGGATAGCCGGGTAAAACAAAGTCCCCATTTACTGCCGGAAACATGGCCACCAGGTGCGGAGGAATAATGCCCAGTGATAAGCCCAATGGCATGAGCGCCTTGGTAGTAGCGGCCTGGCTGAAAAGCAGGATGCTGAGCAGGAAAAGAGCAATGGCAAATGTCCACGGAGCAGCACGCACCATATCATCCAACGCATGTTCTATGATATCAGTGTTCGTTTGCATAAAAGTAGCGCTCATCCATACCACACCAAAAATAGATACTACTGCCTGCGCACCGGAATTAAATAAACTTGCTTTCGCCACGGCAGCCGTAGTGGTTCTGCAGAGCAGCATAATAGCGGCTGCAGCTGCCAGCATCACCAGTTCTATCACAGCAGACATTTTGATATTACCAGCAGCATCTACGGCCAGGTTACTGGTACCTTCTCCGAAAGAAGGCAACATATTTGGAAAAGCTCCTACCAGTACAATCAGTAATACCGCGAGCCCGAAAATCAGTACAGAAGTCCTGGCACCTGGTAACAGCGGCGCCCTGGCAGCTTCTGTATCTGAATTTATGCTGGATGCAAACTCAGGGTCTTTCATTTTTTCGAGGAACAGGGGATCTTTGTCGAGGTCCTTCCCCATTTTCCAGCATACCGCCACACCTGCCAATGTTCCTACAATCGTAGCAGGAATACATACTTTAAGGATTTCCAGCAACTCCACTTTACCACTGAGGATCGTTAATATAGCAGCGGTGGCTGCGGAAATAGGACTGGCCGTAATAGCCAGGTGAGAAGAAATAACAGAAATACTCAATGCTCTTTCAGGGCGTATTCTTTTTTTGGTAGATACTTCTGCAATAATAGGCAACAGCGAATAAGTAATATGTGCGGTGCCTGCAAATAAGGTAAACAGATAAGTCACCAGTGGTCCCAACAATACAATCAGCGAAGGCTTGCTGCGCAGAATTTTCTCTGCCAGTCTTACCAGGTAGTCCATTCCCCCGGCAGCCTGCAACGTAGCCGCAGTACTCACTACCGCCAATATAATCAGCATTACATCAATAGGAGGATCTGCAGGCCGCATGCGGAAGAGGAATATATAAATGGCCAATGCCACCATCCCCATCACACCCAGCCCAATACCTTTCATTCGGGCGCCTACGAGGATAGCCCCCAGCAAAATTGCAAATTGTAACCAGATCATATAAAATGTGTATATCTGATGATAATGATCGGATGTATCTACTGCAGAAGGGCTCCGGCAAAGAGAGAACGCCGGAACATACGGGCAGCCTACCGGAAAGGCGGTGGCTGCCCGCATATTTTATTGAATAAACTGGGGTCTTATCAGGTTGTCGAAAGTGAAAATTTCATCCCACTTTTCCTGCGTTACCCACTTCTTTTCTTTCACCGCCAGATCATGAACGGACTTTCCGGTTTCCAGTGCTTCGCGCGCAATAGCGGAGCATTTTTCATATCCGATAATAGGATTCAGTTGTGTTACAATACCAATACTATGCATCACCATTTCTTTGGTGCGGTCTGCGTTGGCTGTGATCCCCACTACGCACTTATCTTTCAGGGTCTGACAGGCATTATTCATATAAGTAATGGCGGTAAACAATGCAAAAGCAATAGTAGGTTCCATTACATTGAGTTGCAGCTGTCCTGCTTCTGCAGCCATGGTCACCATCAGATCAGCGCCAATAACATAGAAAGCGGTTTGGTTCACCACCTCTGGTATTACCGGGTTTACTTTACCCGGCATAATAGAAGATCCCGGCTGCATGGGAGGCAGGTTAATTTCGTTTAACCCTGTCCGTGGGCCGGAAGATAATAACCTCAGATCATTACATATCTTGGAAATCTTTACAGCTGTGCGTTTCAGCACACCAGATAATTGCACATACGCACCGGTATCATAGGTAGCTTCTATCAGATCTCCAGCCAGTATAAGATCCAGACCGGTGATAGCCGCCAGGTGTTTGGTAACCAGTTCGGAATATCCCTTAGGTGCATTTACGCCCGTACCAATGGCGGTGGCGCCCATATTTATTTCAGAGATGAGTCGTTTGCTTTCTTCCACGCGGGACAGCTCTTCGTTGATATTGGTAGCAAAGGCTTTGAACTCATCGCCCATACTCATAGGCACCGCATCCTGTAACTGGGTGCGGCCCATTTTCAGTACGTTTTTGAACTCCACTCCTTTAGCGCCAAAAGCTTCTGCCAGCTCACTCAGGGTGAGCTTATACCCGGTGAGTTTATTCATCAGGGCTATGCGAAAAGCAGTAGGATAAGCATCGTTGGTAGACTGTGAGCAGTTTACATGGTTGTTGGGATGACAGAATTCATATTGTCCCTTTTCCTTCCCCATCATTTCCAGGGCCACGTTCGCAATAACTTCGTTAGCATTCATATTCACCGAAGTACCTGCGCCTCCCTGTATCAGGTCGCTCAGGAACTGGTTATTAAACTCACCCGCAATTACACGATCACAAGCCTTGATAATATACTCCGCGATATTTTTATCCAGTACACCCAGGTCACGGTTCGCCATAGCGGCGCCTTTTTTCACATAGCCCAACGCCTGTACGAAAACGGGTTCCACCATCAGGGGAATACCGGTAATATGAAAGTTCTCAATTGCACGCAGGGTTTGAATACCGTAATATACGTCCAGTGGTATTTCTTTTTCACCGAGGAAATCATGCTCAATTCTCTTTGCCATATTTAAAGTAATTTAGGCCTGAAAGTTAAACGCATTTAGAACAATGAAACAGTGCGAATTGTTTTATTTTATCTTAAAGTGAAGTGCTTTTATTAGTATTTCATTCGGCATTCATGATTTGTAATTCATAATTATCTATGGTCCACCGTATTTTACTGATCTGTTTTCTATTTTTATTTTTCGGGAGAAATCAAACTTTTTCCCAGCAACTGCAGCCCAACTTTAACCCATCGGAGTACGGCGAATTGTTAAAACTGGCAGAACGGATGGGAGATACGCCCTGGACCAAGGTAAAGAGTAATCCGCCACGAGATTGTGAACTGATTTATCGTGCTAAGGAATCAGGCCTGGTGAACCGTTGGGATCTGTGGAAGCGAAAAGATGGCGTAGGTATTATTGTGATCCGTGGCACCATTGGTAGTAGTACGTCCTGGCTGGAAAACTTTTATGCAGGTATGATTCCATCGCAGGGTACGGTGAAATTAAATGACAGTACTGCAGTGCCTTATAAAGTGGCAGAAGATCCAAGAGCTTACATACATGCCGGATGGATGCTGGCAGTAGCTGCTATGGGACCTGAAATTAAACGTAAAATAAACGAATACTATCAGCAAGGCATACACGAATATATCATCTTCGGACATAGCCAGGGTGGGGCCATTTCTTTTCTGCTGCGCTCTTACTTTGAATACACCGATGGACTTCCAAAGGATATTGTATTCAAAACATACGCCAGTGCTGCGCCTAAGCCTGGTAACCTGTACTATGCATACGACTATGATTTCATAACCCGGGGAGGCTGGGGATTAAGGGTAGTCAATGCACGCGACTGGGTGCCTGAAACACCGTTCTCACTGCAAACAACCAGGGATTTTAATACGGTAAGTCCTTTCGCAAATATTAAAGGTTCTCTGAAAGATCAGAAATGGGCCATACGCGCCGTACTCAATTATATGTATGGTCGCCTGGATCGTCCTACCAAACGCTCGTCCAGGCGTATGCAGCGGGTATTGGGTAAGTTCGCCTACAAGCGTGTCAGAAAGGTACTGCCGGAGTATCAGCAACCGGATTTTGTAACCAGTCACAATTATACCCCGGCAGGTATGCCCATCATCTTATACCCGTTAAAGGGCTATGATGAACTGTTTCCGTTTGATGGAAAAAACATTTTCATCCACCATATGTTCGAACCTTACCGCTGGGAACTGGAACAGATTTATAAGATAAACGCCAACTAATCATTGCTACCTTTCTCACCGGTAAACCAGTGTTCCTTATCTCTGAACAATACATTGAAAGTAGTCAGGGAGCCGTAGATGCGGGTAATATACTGCTGCATATTTACCTTCTCTTCATCGGTGAGCACTTTATGGCTGTTGATGTTTTGTTCCAGCACACGCAGCCGGTCGCGCAGCATGACTATTTTATGAAAGAAGGTATCAATAGGCAGCTCCTTTGCTTTCAGGGTGGGATCACCCGGCTGCAGCACCAGGTTGCCGCCCTTCCAGCGATCGCCCAGTGGCACCACTTCTGTAATGCCTCCCCAGAGACGCAGGATCTTCAATATAGATGTTTCCACCTCTGAAGCAGTTTCCACTTCGGAGGTGGTGTTCTCCGCCACCAGTACCTCAAAGAGTGGATCTGTTTTGTCGATCATCTTAATACCATGGTCCATGAAGGTAACGCGGTATTGGGCGTATTTCACCGCTACAATTACTCCGGGGCCAAAATGTGCGTGCTGTACCCTTGAGCCAACGCCGAGTGTGAGTTCTTCCATTATTTTTTCCTCAAACATAAAAAATTCCGGCAAAGGAATAAACTAACATTTGTTAAGGTCCATCCACTTTTAAGCATTTACTTTTACCTCGACTAAATATTTCAGCTATGACACCTTCAGCCAAACTAATGTGTGGACTCATTCTCATCACTATTCCTACTATTCAATTCGGCGGATATTTCCTGTTAAAGATCCTCAGTGGAAAAATGAATCAGTTGGCGCTTACACCATTTCAACGATCCATGTTCCGGGCCGGTCATGCACATGCCGGTGTACTGGTCATATTATCCCTGGTTTGCCAGTTGCTCACAGATGCAGTTACGTTAGATAATGCACTTACATGGGCAGTAAGAATAAGTATTCCTTTTGGTACTATACTGATTAGTGGTGGATTTTTTGCAGCGGCTGCAGGTAAGGCAAGAACACAGCCGAATCAATGGATTGGGATATTATATGCAGGCGTATTCCTGTTGGGTGCAGGTGTACTCACATTAGGGATAGGGCTGTTGTAAAAACGTGTGATGATCCTTTCACAGATCATCACACGCATCAACATATTATTCTTTTACCTTGTTCAGGAAGTAGGAT
Source organism: Chitinophaga sp. RAB17 (assembly GCF_052114225.1). Taxonomy (NCBI): domain Bacteria; kingdom Pseudomonadati; phylum Bacteroidota; class Chitinophagia; order Chitinophagales; family Chitinophagaceae; genus Chitinophaga; species Chitinophaga sp. RAB17. Next base: position 600,228 of record NZ_JBFREI010000003.1, read on the forward strand.
AATTTAAATAACAGTTCGTCCTGTAAACCAGCGCGCAGCTTGGCTTCTTCATCTGTAATTCCTAACCGGCGCAGGCGTTGATAATATACGTAGGAGCCGCCAATCAGTTCGAGACACTCTTGTATTTTACGTTTCACTTCTGCTTCTTTGGTACGTTTTTCAAATTCCTTTTTAGTAAGAATTTTATCAACGAAGTAGAAGTTGTCTTTATCTTCTACCCACTTATTCCCTTCTCTATGCTGGGGTTTGTATACTTCCAGGTAACAGTTATCCAGTTTCAATACATCGCCGAATTCTGCGCGTATATCTATCACCGTTGGTTTCTCTGCTGCCGGATTTGCCAGGCGTTTTTTAATATGATTGCTGATTTCAACACCCAGTTCATCGCTGCTCATCAGGATCTGGTTCAGTTCTGAAAATTCCAGGCTGATGGTGATGCGGGCATATCCTCTCCCACTTTTTATTTTACCAAATAAGCTGGGGGTAGTTTGTTCATCAAAGATGATATCTTCTACCTGCACTTTGGTAATCGTTTTATAGTTGGGAGTATAACCATCTTCCAGTGGAGTAGCACGCTTATTTACCAGGCGGGAAGGCTCCTGCCGGCGGGTAAACTGTATGAACTCATCGATGAAGCGCAGCTCCTGCTTTTTCAGCTTGGCGTAGACTTCATGAGTAGTATGGTTATGTATTTTACTTAACAGCATCAGATCACTCCAGCTATCGAAATGCTGCATTTTTTTCAGTTCATCCAAAATATCTCCTGCAGCCATGTTACGGCGATAGAAGATTTCTCCTACAAGAAATAATGCGTACTCCTGGGCCGGGTATCCCAGTTCAGGCAGTACATCGTAAGGGCTGCGTTTCTGTTCGCGGCCACTTTCCAAAAGATCAATATCTGACATAACTGGCGCCAAAAGGTACTTACGTGCGGCAGCACGCAGTTTCTTGCTCACATAATCCACCAATTGGTCACTTACGTGCCCATGATGCACAAAATCATGCAGTATCTGCACAAAACGCCGGGATGTAGGCAATCCAAATTGTGAAAGAATATCATTTTCCATGTCCAGCACGTCCTCAAAACCAGGCTCCTCCTTTCCAGGCTTCACCCGTTGATCCATTTGCTGGTAACGCTGATAGTACTCCTGCAACTTCAGTTTAAGCTGATCCATAATGTATATACAATTAAATATTAAATACTTCTATAAACAAAACAATAGTGGCACAGTAATGCTAAAAAATTTTCCTGTCTGGTTAACATATCCATGCTTAACGACATCAGGAAACCCGAAAACAGGGGCTTCAACGATGCCATAAAAACAACATTCAGTTGGTTATCAACTACTTATAAAAATGGGAATGGAATGGGAAAGTGCGCAAAGATACACCTTTTCCTGAAGTGAGCAAAAGAGAGTGGAAATTATGAAAATTAAGACGAAAGGCTGTGCCTGCATTCACTTTAGACCGGAATCTATCATACAGATATTGTTCAGTTTTGTAGATACTTTTTTATCTCTTCACAAGCGATTTCAGGTACCTGAAAAATGATTGCGCAATACATCAATTCATTCACCTAAAAATGTAAATGCTGATTTGTCAAGGGCATTTTCATCTGCCCTGCCTCCTATTGCAGGCCCCTTTTATTTCTCCTGTTTTCAGCTTCACTCATTTATAAATTTCTCTTCATGTGTAATTCCTTGAAAATTTTTTATTCAAAGTATTTGGAATTTAAAAATAGTTTCGCTTATCTTTGCACTCCCAACAACGAAATACGGTGGTTGTAGCTCAGTTGGTTAGAGCATCAGATTGTGGTTCTGAGGGTCGAGGGTTCGAAACCCTTCAATCACCCAACCGTTAAAAAGGCTTCTGTAAAAAGAAGCCTTTTTTGTTTTTATACCTCTCCTAAATCAATGCTCATAATAACGGGGATCAGGTTGAAAATTTGAGTATCGTGTAAATTTTAAGCATAAAACACCCATTATTATAGTCAACATTACCTATTCATTACATTGACACCGTTGAGCACATGCTTCACACCCGCTATGTATATACAGAAGCAGTGCAGCAGAGGTGGACTTGAGGTGGACTTGATGCGGGGGTGAGGTGGACTTGATGCGGGGATGTATAGCCAGGATGAAATGGCGAACGGAGGCCCAAAATAGCCACAGTGGCTCCAATAAAGATAATCCAGGGGCAATTTGGGAATGGCAGACGCGGGTCGAACGACTTTTTGGGAATATTGAAGAAAGATATTCCCAAATTTTTCAATTTGATCCATAACCTCCCCATGTTTGCCACAACATGCAAACAAAAAATTATACTTCTTCCGTAGGAAAAATATTCTCTGAAAAAATATAGAGAAAAATTTCTTTAGTAGAAAAAGATTCTCTTATATTTGCACTCCGAAAAACGGGGTAACCGTTAGGAAACGGTGGTTGTAGCTCAGTTGGTTAGAGCATCAGATTGTGGTTCTGAGGGTCGAGGGTTCGAAACCCTTCAATCACCCAAAAAAATGAAAAGGCTTCTGTAAAAGGAAGCCTTTTTTATTTTAAACATGTGATATCCTAATGAAACTTTACCAGATTTTTTTATCAATCCCCCCTGATAAAATCCTCTTCCAATAATTCGCCAATGAAATAAAAGCTGGCAAACAATACCATCTTATTATCACTGCTTACTTCAATCGTTCCTTCAAAAGGTCTGTCCAGGGTAGTGGCCCCTAACTCCCAAAAGAAACCCAGTTTAAAATAATAGATCATTTCATCTATCCCATTAGTGACCCGATATCTGTATTGCCCCCAGGTATGCTTCTTAAACATGGAGTATTTCAACTCTGGTTTAATTTTTCGGAAAGTATACTCCATGCCATTTAGCCATATCGATTCCCTATGTCCTATTGCTATCCATTGGTTAATTTCATAATTCCCGGCAATCTTACCCGTATAGTCATCTATAATAGACATATCCTTGAAAAGTCGCTTCCCCACTGGCGCAATTTTCATCCGTGTATCTCCAAAGTAGAAAAAGCTCATCTTTGCATTATAGTAAAACTCCCCCATCATCGTTTCGCCATCATACACACTAAAAAGCTGATGCTTGCCGGTATTTACAAATCCATTATTATAACTATCAACAATTACTCTTTTCGTGAAGCGGTATAGCATAAGTTTACAGGTATAGATAATAATTACATTAAAAATAATTAATTTATCAGCGCCCACTTTGTTTTTTAATTATTTGTTTTGCCTATTGATTTTCTACATTTGTGCAAACCTGAAAATTAATAACGCATAATGATATTTTTTCTTCCCCTCATCGCTGCTCTCATTGGTTGGTTACTCAACAGCCTCGCTGTAACCCTCCTTTTTCGTCCATACAAACCCGTTAAACTAGGCTTCGTTACCCTGCAAGGTTTATTCCCTAAAAGACAAGCCCAGCTGGCTAATAGTCTCGGTGCACTGGTAGGTAAACAATTATTTTCCTTTGACGATATCAAAACCAAACTCACCGATCCGGAGAAGATCAGAAATATTATTCCTTTGGTAGAAGCACACCTCGATACTTTTCTGCGGGAAAAACTACCGAAAGCCATGCCAGTACTTTCCATGTTCATTGGCGACAGTATCGTGAACCAGATTAAAACCCATCTCGTAGCAGAACTCGATACCCTGTTTCCATTATTGATCAGCCAATACCTCGATAATGTACAACAGGACCTGGACCTGGAAAAAATAGTATCCCAAAAAATTGCAGGCATCTCTGCAGATAAACTGGAAGCCATCACGCATGATCTGCTGCAAAAAGAACTGCAAAGCTTCAAAATGCTGGGGGCCATCAGCGGTTTAATTACCGGATTAATTTGCCTGGGCATCTCACTGTTATAACCTTTACATACCCGGATTACAAGCGATAAAAGACAACTCTGTTAACTACTGTTAAGACCTCTTAGCGGTCATTTTTGTGATTTCCTGCGGGCAATCATTCCGCTCATCACAATCTCAAACCATTCATACCTATACCCCGATACATTTGTCCTTATCTGAGAAGAAAGTCCGGATAAAAACCGATAAGGATGAAAAAATGCTATGCAGTAATTGCTGGTATACTCTTGTGGCAGGTAAACGCCTTTGCACAGGCACCTAAAGCAACAGCCCCCCAGCAGGGACAAGGACAACAGGGAAGACCCAACATGCCGCAGATTGGCCACTTGTACGGTAAACTGGTCGATGCCAAAACCGGAAAACCAATCGAATACGGCTCCGTTACCATATTAAAGCAACGGGACTCCTCCCTTGTAACCGGTATGCTCACTAAATCAAATGGCGACTTCAGCCTGGAAAATCTCCCCTTTGGCCCAATGATCCTGCGCGTTAATTTCATGGGGTATACCAGCCTGCAGAAGAAGGTGATGATCACCGCTCAAACACTGGAACAGGACCTGGGTAACATAAAAATGGCCCAGAATGTAAAAACACTGCAAAGCGTGGAAATTACCGGGCAAAAGAGCGCTTTCGCCATGGGCATAGATAAAAAAGTATTTAATGTAGACCGCAACCTTACCAGTGTAGGAGGTACCGCACAGGATGTACTAAAAAATGTACCCTCCGTAAACGTTGACCTGGACGGTAATGTAACGGTACGTAATGCTTCTCCCAATATCTTTGTAGATGGTAAACCTTCTACCCTCACCCTGGATCAGATTCCGGCTGATGCCATCGAAAGTATTGAACTCGTTACCAATCCATCTGCCAAATATGACGCAGAAGGAATGTCAGGAATACTAAATATTGTGCTGAAGAAAAACCGCAAAGCCGGTTTCAATGGCGCAGTAAACATTGGCGCCGGTACCGGTAACAAATATAATGGCGGCGGTAATATCAATATACGCCAGGGAAAATTCAACGTATTTGCCAACTACAATATCAATTCCAACCACAACTGGGCCGATGGTACCACCAACCGCAGCAACTACCGCAGTGGTGCAGTAACGGATACCAACTACCTCTTCCAGAACAGCAACAGCACCAGTAAACCACTGTTTCAGTTCGGACGTTTTGGATTGGATTATATGCTCGATAACCGTAACACCATTTCGGTGGCACAAAATATCGTTGCAGGAGATTTCAAAAATAATGAAGACCTCTCCAGCACCTTCTCCGATAAAAATCATGTGGTTACCGGTATCAGTGATCGTTTAAACAATAACAACTTCAACTTCCGGAACTACACGACTACACTGAGTTTTAAACATACTTTTGCGCAACCAAATAAAGAATGGACTGCAGACATTAACTATAACAAGAGTTCCAACAGCCGTAGCGGCGACTATCTCACACAGGCAAAAAATGCCATGGGAGATCCACTTGGACAAGCACTGCTGCAAAACAATACCACTTCCGGCAAAACAACTTTCATGACTTTCCAAACGGATTACACCAATCCCATCGGAAAAAATGGTAAGCTGGAACTGGGAGCCAAAGCCACTTTGCGTGACTATACCAGTTTATATGATGTATTTGATAAAGACACCCTCACCGGTAAATTTATCAATAACCCACTGCTATCCAACAACTACAAATACAACGAAGAAATATATGCAGGCTACGCCAATTTTGCCAGTACCATCGGCAACTTCGGCTACCAGGCAGGGTTACGCGTAGAGCAATATGTATATGCAGGAGAAAATGAAGGCACGAAATACAAACCTACCAAAGCCGTACCCGGGTTCTATCCCAGCTTGTTCCTGTCGGAAAAATTAAAACACGATCAGGAGCTGCAGCTGAACTATTCACGCCGCGTAAACAGACCGAACTTCTTTCAGCTGATTCCTTACCGCGATTACAGCGATCCGCAAAATCAACGCGAAGGAAATCCTAACCTGAAACCGGAATATACCAACAGCTTCGAATTTTCTTACGTAAAAAACTGGGCCAACAGTAATTTCCTTGGTAGCATCTACTTCAGGAATACCAACAATATGATTTCTACCATCAGCACACCTATTGGTGCAGATACGCTGCTGACACAGTACATCAATGCCAACAGAAGTAACTCCTACGGTGCGGAACTGACCTTAAAAAATCAGATCTTAAAAGGATGGGATCTTACCAGCAACGTGAACCTGTATCAAACAGATATGAAGGTGAATGCCAACGGTCAGAATTTTGATAACAATGGATTTAGCTGGTTCGCCAAAATAAATTCAGAAACAAAGTTACCTGCTAACTTTACCGTACAGGTAAATGCCACTTACCAGGCGCCTACTATTGCACTTCCTTCTTCCGGCGGTGGTGGTGGCGGTGGCCGCGGTGGCGGAGGAGGTGGTGGTGGATTTAACCAAATTCCATCTTCCGCACAAGGTACTATCAAAGGCTTTAGTACCGTTGACGTTGCAGTGAAAAAAGACTTCCTGAAAAATAAAGCGGCCTCATTGACGCTCAGCTTATCCGACATATTCAATACCCGTCAGTATGAGCTAAACCAGGTATCTCCGGGCTTCGCACAGGATTATATCCGCAAACGCGAATCACGTGTACTCAAACTGAACTTCAGCTACCGCTTCGGTAAGTTTGATGCATCCTTATTCAAAAAGAAAAAGAAAGATCAGGGAAGTGACCAGCAGATGGGGGATCCCATGCAGAGCTTCTAAAACATATTAAAGAAGGTGAATGCAAACCACAGGCCGGTTAGTAGTGCAACTGCACTGCTGCCGGCCATGTTTTTTTAGCTACCACTCATCATATTTCGTTAACGTTTAAGCTTATGCCTATTACTTTTACGGTGTTGTTGTATCACTTATAAAGTTGCTAAATCCACGCATGCGAAATTTTCTATCACTCATGTTCGTGCTGTTTGTTATGTCATATAACGTCAACGCACAAACGACAATTCCGGCTGCATTAAAAGTTACCGGCAAAGTAGCAGATATTGTTACCGGAAAGCCCATTGAATACGCATCTGTAGTATTGCTCAAACAGGCAGACTCTACGATGGTGACCGGTGCATATACTACGCCCACCGGCAATTTCACACTCAATAATATTGTTCCTGGCATATATGTTTTACGTATCACCTTCATGGGCTACGAAAAAATGGAGAAAGCCATCCGTGTAGTGGAAGGAAAAAATACACTCGCCGGAACCCTGCGCCTGCAGTCTGCCGGCAAAGTATTGAATGYCGTGGAAATCAAAGCAGAAAAACCAGCATTCTCCATGCAGATAGACCGGCAGGTATTTGATGCCGGCAACATGATTAATGCAGAAGGAGGCACGGGAACGGATATACTAAAAAATATCCCCAGCGTAGATGTAGACATAGACGATAACATTACCCTCAGAGGTAAAAGCGTGACCATTTATGTAGATGGCAAACCCTCTCCTTTCGGAGATGCCAAAACCGCGCTGCAAATGATCCCGGCAGAAAGTATTGATCGTGTGGAAGTCATCAACAACCCTTCTGCTAAATTCGAAGCGAACGGCAGCGGCGGTATTATCAACATCGTACTAAAAAAAGACAAAGCCTTCGGATATAACGTCATGTTCAATGCAGGCGGTGCCACCCGCGGTGAAGCCAACGGAAGCGTAAATGCTAGTCTGCGCATGAGACGTTTTAATTTCTTCGGCAACTACAACGGTCGCTATGAACACGTAAACGGCAGTGGCCTCAGCTCACGCCAAAACCTGGTTGCTGACAGCAGTAATACTTCCTTCTTTTCTCAGGCTAGTAAAAACGTTAACAATAACAGCAACAATGGCGGACGCTTTGGCTTCGATTATTTTATGGACGATCATAATACCTTTACGATCTCCCAGGGATTAAATTTCAGCAAAAGCGATAATGAGGATAACATCTACCTCAATTACATGGATGAAAAAAGAGAAACATTGCATTTCGGAAACCGGGATAACAACAGTGATAATCACAACAATAACAATAACACCAATCTCAACTACAAACATACTTTTGCGAAAGAAAACCAGGAACTGACGGCTTATGTCAGCTACAGCGGTAATAAAAGCAACAATACCAGCAGCTATAACACACAATATCAGTACAAAGGAATAGATACCCTGCCCAATGCGGATAAGCAAAGCAATAAGAGCAACAATGGTAACCGTTTCTGGAATATGCAGTCGGACTACACTTCTCCCATCGGGAAAAAAGGTAAGCTGGAAACCGGCGTAAAAGCCACTATGCGGCATATCGACAATAACTATATCGCCTCCCTGTACGACTGGACGGAGAAAGATTACGTAGTAAGCCCTACTTTGTCTAATCAGTATAATTATGAAGAAGATATTTACGGCGGATACATCAACTTTGCAAACGCCATTGGCAACCTCGGCTACCAGGTAGGGGTACGTGCAGAACAATCTTACCTGAAAGGCTACTCTGTAACCAGAGACACCACGGTGAATAACCGCTTCTTTAACCTGTTCCCCAGCGTATTCCTCAAGTACAATTTACCAAAGAATCAAAACCAAAGCCTGGTATTCAACTACTCTACCCGTATAGACCGCCCCAATTTTGATCAGCTGCTGCCATATATCAATAACTCCGATCCGCAAAACATCCGGACGGGAAACCCGGAACTACAGCCCGCGCTGTCCCATAAATTTGAAGTCAGCTACTCGGTGTATTATCCTAAATCAAATAATTACCTGAGTACAAGTACCTACTATGCGCAAACCAATGACAACATTGATCGTATCAGTACACTGGACACCATTTCAGGTGTAACCACTACCAAACCAATGAACCTGGCCACCCAGCAGAATATAGGAGGTAATGTATCCTACAGCTTAAACCTGACCAAATGGTGGAAAGTATGGGCCAATCTGAACCTGGAATATAATAAGCTCACCAGCATTACTGTCAATAACGAAAACTTCAGCTATGGATTAAACGGCAATACCCAGTTTCGTATACCTGGCAGGTTTAGTATTGAGTTAGGCGGCCATTTCCGTTCTCCCAGGATACAGCCGCAAGGAACCTTCAAGGCCATGAATGGTATGGATCTGGGTATCCGTAAAGAGTTCATGAAAACAAAAGCGCTGGTGGTGGCACTGAATATCTCCGACATCCTGAATTCGCAACAGTTCAGCTCACATTACGAAACAGCTACTTTTATACAGGACTACGACCGCAAAAGGGCCACCCGCTTTATCCGCCTGAATGTGCGGTACCGGTTTGGCAAAATGGATCCTAACCTGTTCAAGAAAAAGAAACACACATCCGAAGAAGAAGATAAAAAGGAAGAAGATAAACCGAAGGAAGGCACAGGCAGGCTTTAATGAAAAAGGAGGCGTCTCATATTGAGGCGCTTTTTTTTTGCAGGCATATTGCTATACCTTCCTGTTTGCCCCTTACCCGGATAACTCAACCCTTTTTTGCTTTTACTAAAATATTTTAAACTATTTTGTCGGGCAATCATATATACAGGTGGATATGGCCTCCCGTGGTAATTACGATGAAAATACAATGCTGAAGCTGTTAGCACAGGGCAGTGAGTATGCTTTTACGGAGCTTTTTAGCCGCTACCGTACAAAAGTGTATTCCGTAGCATTCCGGTTTCTGCGATCGCAGGCTGCCGCCGAAGAAGTGGTACAGGATGTATTCCTCAAGTGCTGGCTGAAACGTGAAAGCCTTTCTGACGTAAAGAACCTGGATGCCTATCTCAAAGTGGTAACAAGGAACCTGGTACTTAACCGGTTTCGCAAGTTGGCCAATGAAGCCGCTGCGCACGAAGAACTGGGACGCAGGGATATAATGGTAAACGATACCGACCATCGCGTACAGGAACACCAATACCAGGAAATTGTCCGGGCCGCCCTGGAACAATTGTCGCCACAGCAACGGGAAGTATACCGGCTCGCCAAAGAAGAAGGGCTGAGTCATGAGGACATCGCCAACCGCATGCAAATCTCCGCAGTTACCGTGAAATCCCATATGGCCAGGGCGTTACAGTCTATCCGCCGCTACCTCAATGGTAGCATTAGCATCCTCCTGCTAATGTCCCTGATTAAATAACAATAAAAAATATATCCTTTCACCCTCCACCATTGGAATTTACCAGGTGTCTATTATTATGTAAGTTTTGGAAAGATACCTGTAAGTTCCTGTAAAGTTATTGTAATCGTTATGTCGAACAACCCTGGATTCAATGAATTAATGGATAAATACCTTGCCGGAAAAGCCAGCAGGGAAGAGTGGGATGAATTGAGGGGAATGATTAACAAAGGCAGCTTTGATGACGCAATAAAAAACCGGATAGATGCGGAATGGGATAGCGGTGTAATGGAACCTGATGTTTCATTTGAACGTTATCATGAAATGATCGGCAATATTATGTCTGCCGAATCACATATCGCCAGCATCATCCCACTTAAACCGAATCGCCGCCGCAGCATACGCAGGCTCGCGATAGCTGCTGTGATAACGGGTTTACTGGTACTGCCTTTCGCGGGCTGGTGGTGGCAAACCCGCGAAAAAAAGTCGCCGGTAGCTATTGCTTTGCCGGCCGCTAAAGTAGCAGCTGAAGAAGAAGTGGTAGAAGTACAATCGAAATTTGTAAGACTGCCTGATGGAAGTACAGTGTTACTGGCCGACAACAGCCGCCTGGAATATAACCGCGACTTTAAAGGCGATAAAAGAGAAGTAAGGCTATGGGGAGAAGCTTATTTTGATATTAAAGAAGTGGCAGGTAAACCCTTTATCGTGAAAACGGGCAAACTCAGTACACAGGTGTTGGGAACAGCCTTTAATGTAAAAACATCGGCTGACCAACAACGGGTAGTAGTAACAGTTACCAGGGGTAAAGTGAAAGTAGCAGATGAAAAAAACAGCTACGGCGTATTGGTGGCGGATCAACAGCTATCCGTTAATATGCTTACCAGTACTGTGACACGTGCACAGGTGAAAAGTATGGAAGTGGTGAAATGGAAAGATGAATTCCTTGTCCTGGATGACGTGAGTATGGAAGAAGCAGCTGTTATGATTGGAGATAAATATCATGTGAAAATATTATTTGCCAATGAGTCATTAAAACATTGCCGCATCGCAGGATCATTTTTTCATAATCAGCCTTTGGAGAAAGTGCTGACGATTATTTGCAGTGTGGCAAATGCCGGGTACACCATTTATCCGAACGATAAGGTAGTACTGAACGGCGAAGGATGTGCCAACCAATAAATAAACGCTTATAGACGGTCATTAGTCAACAAACGGAATATAACATCGGTGAAGATCTTCACCTGGTACGGCGCGTTGTGCACCGCGCATAGTTGCCATTTTCTTTAATAGTAATTATCTAAAATCAACCATCAGAATTATGGATCTAATCTCCGTGAGGGATCGCTATGTCCCTATGCGAATCAACCAACCATACATTAAGAAAAAGGGCAAAACAGGTTTTATTATGAAGATAATTTTCTTGTATTTTTTTCTGCTGGCATTATCCATTCAGCTCCTGCCGGCAGCACCGCTGTCAGCACAGGAACTGGGAAAGAAAACAATTACACTGGGCCTGAGAGATGAAACACTCCACAGTGCCATTAAAAAAATTGAGCAGGCCAGCGGATTTCTTTTTGCTTATCCGCCAACTGCTGTAGCAAAATACAAACATATTACACTGCCCACCGCCAGTCGCTCTGTAAGTACCACCCTGAATGCAGTACTGGAAAATACCAACCTGGCTTACCGGGAGGTAGACAGCAGCGTGGTATTGTTTGTAAAACCTGCCACCAATCCGGGTATCACCGACAACGTGGAGGGAGAGCTACAACAACAAACTATTATAACCGGCCGTATCCTCGATGAAAAAAGTGGCGACCAGATAGTGGGCGCCACTATTATTGAAAAGGGAAACAAAATACTCAATGGCACCACTTCCAACGAAGTAGGTGCCTTTAGATTACCGGTGACCCTGTCCGCTGGTAAGGCCGTACTACAGATCACCTACGTAGGTTACGAATCGAAAGAAGTGGAAGTGCGCAAATCTGCCAATCTCACCATTAAACTCAGTACCAGTTCCAAATCACTGAATGCAGTAGTAGTCACCGGTTTGTTTTCCAGGCCAGCAGAAAACTTCACGGGGGCAGCCACTTCCTATACCAAAGAAGAACTGACCAGGGTATCCGGTAATAGTGTACTGACTGCCCTCAGTGCCCTCGACCCCTCTTTCCAGATGCCTCAAAACATCAATGCCGGCTCCAATCCCAACACATTACCCAATATAGTGGTAAGAGGCGGCAACAGCCTGGGAAATCTGAATGGAACCAATCAGAGCAATGTATACGACTTCACCACCAGCCCCAATACACCATTGTTCATCATGGATGGCTTCGAGGTATCACTACAACGGGTAAACGATTTTGATATGAATCGTATCGCCAAAGTAACTATTTTAAAAGATGCCGCCGCCACTTCCATTTACGGTTCCCGTGCAGCCAACGGCGTTATTGTGATTGAAACTATCCGGCCGCGTGAAGGCCGTTTACGTGTAACCTATACCGGTAGCGTTGTAGCAGAGCTACCTGACCTGAAAGGATATGACCTGGTTAACTCAAAAGAAAAGCTGCAACTGGAAAAAGAGGCAGGATTGTATAATGGCTACCCCAACCCTGTTTGGCAGGAAAGAAAAGATTTTCTATACAACTACCGACTGGCGGAAGTGGCCAAAGGCATCAATACCGACTGGCTCAATGTTCCCCTGCGTAATGGCATTGGCAGCACCCATAACCTCTATGTGGAAGGTGGCTCCGAATCAATATTGTATGGTCTAAACGGTACCTATAATACCACAGAAGGTGTCATGAAAGGCTCCAGCCGACAGAATATTTCCGGTAACACCTATTTGTCCTATCGCTATAAAAATTTCCTATTCAGGAACGATCTCACCCTTAATTTCAACAAGTCTGTTAACTCACCCTATGGTTCATTTTATACCTATACCAAATTAAATCCTTACTGGTCGCCTTATGATGCAGACGGACGTCCAAAGTACTACCTGGAAGATATCCGGTTTTACGATGGTGCACGCCTGGCTTCAAGACTGAACCCTGTTTACAACGTATCCCTACACACTGTAGATCAGGCCACCCAGCAAAATATTACCAACAACTTTTTTGCACAATGGCAGGCGAAAGAATGGCTGCGCTTTACTGCCCGTTTTGCTTACCAGCGCACTACCACCGGCGGAGACGACTTCCTTCCGGCCCAGCATACATCATTCGATAGTATTCCCGTAGAGCGCTATTATGAAAAAGGATCCTATACCAAAGGCTATGGCCTGAGGAACACCATTGACGGGTCTTTTATGGCAGACCTGAATAAATCCTTTGGATCTCATATGTTCTTTGCTTCACTGGGTACTACCATCCGGCAGGATAAACTGACTTCAGAATCATATACCATCAACGGTTTCCCTAACGATAAACTGGACCAGGTATCACTCGGAAATGGTTATAAAACAGGTACCCGACCATTAGGCCTGGAAGGACTTACCCGCCTGTTGGGTTATTTTGCCAACTTAAGTTATGCGTACGATAACCGCTACCTGCTGGATGTATCCTACCGTTTGGATGGCTCGTCACAATTTGGCGCCAACAAGCGTTTTGCTTCCTTCTGGAGCGTAGGCGGCGGCTGGAATCTTCATAACGAAAGCTTCCTGAAAAACAGTGCTGCTATCAACCGCCTGAAATTACGCTACTCATATGGCTACACCGGCTCATCAAATTTTGCCAGCTACCTGGGACTTACTACCAGCAAGTATTACACCGACCAGGATTACTTATATCACCTCGGTACTTCCCTGCTTGGCTTTGGCAATCCCAACCTTGCCTGGCAGCAAACCGCAAAAAGTAATGTTGGTATTGATGGAACTTTCTTCAAACGACTGGATATAACAGCCAACTATTTCCAGGAGAAAACAAAAGGATCTGTAGTATCCATCACTACTGCTCCATCCACCGGCTTCTCTATGTATATGGATAATATGGGTGATGTGGTAAGTAAAGGATATGAAGTAAACCTGCGTTATACCATTTTCTCGAATCCCCGCAACCGCGACAGCTGGTCAGTGTTTGCCAACGGTTTCCATGTACAGAATAAGATTGAGAAAATTTCCAACACCCTCGAACAACTCAACAAAAAGAATACAGAATCACTCAGCACTGCGCCATTGGCCAGGTTTGCGGAAGGGCGCAGTACCACCGCTATATGGGCAGTACCCTCACTTGGCATCGATCCTTCTTCCGGAAGGGAAATTTACCGTACCCGCAACGGCACTACCACCACGGTGTACGATCCGCTGGACCAGGTAATTGTAGGCGATGCACGCGCCACCCTCGAAGGAACCTTCGGAACCAACTTTGAAAAAAGAGGCTTCGGGTTAAACCTTTACTTCCGTTACAGGTTCGGTGGCTATACTTATAACCAGACACTGGTCGACAGAGTAGAAAGCGCAGATATGAGTCTCAATGTGGATCGCCGCGTATTTGAAGAACGCTGGAAAAAGCCGGGGGATGTTACCTTTTACAAAGGCATTGTGGATAACAACGGATATACCATTACATCTACTACCTACGCCACCTCACGCTTTGTACAAAAGGATGATTGGCTGAGTCTCGAAAGTGCTTCGTTGTATTATCGTTTAAGTGACGCGCAGAATGCACGGTTACGCCTGCACGATACCAAGGTGACACTCTTTACCAATCAACTGTTCTGGTGGTCGGGTATTAAGCGGGAAAGAGGTTTGGACTATCCTTTCAGCCGCAGCTTCACTTTACAGTTACAAACTACTTTTTAATCTTAAAGGGATCTGAACATGAAACATCTACGCAATATACTTTTCCTGGTAGCTTCCTCGGCCACACTCACTTTTACTTCCTGCAAGAAATGGCTGGATGTAAGGCCCAAAACAGAGATCAAGGAATCAGAACAATTTTCTACGGAACAGGGATTTAAAGATGCATTGTATGGCAGCTATCAGAAAGCAGCCGATGGACAACTGTACGGTGCCAACCTCACCTTCAGCTTCCTGGAAGTGCTGTCGCAGGGATACGATAACACCACGAAAATAGACCACGACTTTTTTTACGCGGCTACCTATCAATATAACAATGCCGGCATAACAGCTATCATCAATAATATCTGGGGTAGTATGTATGCCACCATTGCGCAAACAAACTACATCCTGAAGAACATTGATGACAAAAAATCCATCTTTGCTGCCGATAATTATAATATCATTAAAGGGGAAGCACTGGCGTTGAGAGCATTCCTGCATTTCGACCTGCTGCGCTTATATGCGCCCTCTCCTAAGTCAGATGCCAATGCCACCGCCATTCCTTACATGACCGCCTTTACCGTAACACCACAGGCACGTTTGAAAGTAAGTGAGGTGATAGCTCTTTGTGAAAAAGACCTGAAAGAAGCAGAAGCATTATTGAAAGTATATCCGCAAATGACCAATCCAGGCGGTAACGATGACTTCCTCGCCTTTCGCAAAAACCGGATGAACTACTGGGCAGTAAAAGCATTGTTGGCAAGGCTCTATCTCTATAACAACGATAAAGTACATGCACTTCCTTACGCGAAAGAAGTCATCGCCAGCAATAACTTTCGTTTCATCACATCTGCTGAACTGACTGCCAATGCGAAAGATCTCGACAGGACCTTTACACCGGAACACATATTTGCGATTTATGTTTCCAAACTAAAGGATCCGGTAACCAGCTATTTCATGATGGCCACCGGCGACAAGATCTACAAGAAATTTACTGTTACAGAAGAACGCAGAAAAGCTGTGTTCGAAACCACATCGGGGGGAAGCACCGACATCCGCTTTGTGAGCAATAGCCTGTGGAGCGTAAGCAATGGAATTATTTTCCCTGGTAAGCTCTGGCAGATAGATGAAAACAGGGAAGAACTGAAGAAAAGGATTCCTGTAATATCGCTCTCAGAGATGTACTACATCGCAGCCGAAAGTGAACCTTCTCCTGCAGAAGGGCTCAAATGGCTGAATAAGATCAGGTCTGCCCGTAACATTGCAGAACTGCCGGCCGGCCTTGATGCAGCTACTTTGCAGAATGAAATATTTAAAGAGTATCGCAAAGATTTTATCTGCCTGGGACAACTCTTCTTCTATTACAAACGATTAAACCTGGCTAAAATTGAAGGCTCCCTGAATGGTACCATCAATAACACGCAGTATGTGCTGCCATTGCCTAACCAGGAAATAGAGTTTGGAAAATAATCATACCTGCATCTTCATAAATCATCAAACATGAAAAATATTTCCAGGCTGATAGCAACAGCCATATTATATCTACTGGCAAGTGCATGTGGTAAGGAAGAGCGGCTGATGTATAAAGAAGCCCCTGCTATCTATTTCTCAAGGGATTTTGTAATGCCCGATAGTATCAATTATACTTTCGTGGTTAAACCTGATACTGTATTGAAAGATACCGTGTACCTCAATATCCGGATCAGCGGACTGGCTGCAAATGCAGACAGAAAATTTAATCTCGTGATCGCAGACAGCTCCACTGCTGTAAAAGGAAAACATTTTGATATAGGCCCCACCGTTATAAAGGCCGGTCAATATGCTATTAAGTTTCCAGTATACCTGTTCCGCACAGCAGACATGAAAGACAAGGTGTTCTCTATTTATTTTCGTATAGCCTCCTCCGATGATTTTGCCGCGGGATTCGGCAACAGCCTGAATTACCAGGTAAGGGTAACGGATAAGCTGCTGAAGCCCGCCGACTGGAGCGACTTCTTTTACGGCGCCTATTCATTGACCAAACACCAGTTTATGGTATCAAGACTGGGCACTACTGCCATTACGATGGGCACCGGCGCACAGTTCTCTGAGATCATGTCTATCCTGCAGAAAATGCGCGTGGAACTGGTGAAGTATGAAAACGAGAATGGTCCGCTGATAGATGAAAATGGCAATCGGGTAACCTTTCCAGCCATTTAACGGGTCATCTTTTTTCTTTATCCTAAAAATTGCAATATGAAATTGTCGATATATAATTGGTCAGGTGCTTTACTGCTGCTGATGCTCACACTGTCCGGCTGCCTGAAAGACAACAGCAATAAAGACGTTAAACCCATCAATGAAATTACGATCTCCGATACTACGGCGGTAGCGGCTGTACTGCAGTTTGATACCTTAACAGTGAAACCGGACATTAAGGAATCTATTCCTGTGGGTGACAAAGGACTGGTGTATGAATGGAGTATTCACCAGAACGATTCTGAAGATGCGTACCCGGTGTACATCCTGGACAGCACCCGCTATCTGCATCAGTCGATCCGCGTAAAGCCCGGCATCTACCGGCTTATTTACAAAGTAACCGTAAAGGCTTCCGGTGTGTCTTATTTTAAATTTTTCGACCTCAAGGTCATCAACCGTTTCAGCGAAGGATGGCTGGTGATGGAAGACCTGGCTGGTAAAACGGATATGACGATTATCCTGGGAACAGATACTTCTTTCCATCATATTTTCACGGAGCTGAATAAAGACTATGTACTGAATAATCCGTTGCAGGTAGCTACCACCAACCATTACGGTGAGAAATCAGTGTGGATGTTTGGCGCTGATAACGCCATAGAACTGGAGTATACCCAAATGACAAAGCTCACGGATTATACCAGCTGGTTCTGGGAAACACCGGCTGTATTTCATCCGCAAAAGTTCAGGCAAATTAACACTGGTGTATATATCCTGATTAACAATGGTCTTTTACATGCCCGTTTTGCCGGTGGTTTTCCGGGAGATGTAAAATATCTGAATACCCTTCCATTCCCGGGCGGTAAAGGCGATGATTATTATTTTTCTTCCTATACCGGTGTAGGTCCGCAGCCTTATACGGATGAAAAAACGCCGTATACTGCTTTCTTCTATGATACAAAAAGTAAAGGCTTTGTGTATCTCTCTGGCGCTTCCCTGATCCCGTCATTGGTGGCTTTCAGCGCGCCGCAGGCAGGTGGTTATTTCGACATGCGTAATATTGGGTTGGACCTGTTGGCCATGGATCAGGGCAATGCTCCTTATCTGAATAATGCCATTTTTAAAGATAACAGCAACATCTATTTATACCAGATAGATGCCAACCGCTCAGATCCTGCTATCGCTAAGAAACTGATCACGGGTGATGCCCCTGAACTGTCAACTTTCTCCAAAATGACCAGCTCCAGGAAATTACAGCAGATCTATTTCCTGGTGAATAATAACATCCACCTGTATGATATTCCTTCCGGTAAAGCCCGTGTAATCAAAGCCATTCCGGCCGGAGAGCAGGTAACGTACCTGCAGTGTACCGGCAACGATGTAATGGTAGGCACCTGGAATGGTACGGAGGGAAAACTGTACCGCTATAAGATCAGCCCACTGGGTGATTTCCAGGACGTAAAAGTATTTACCGGATTCGGCAAAATTGTAAGCATGACCTATAAAGCTGCATAACATCAAAAACCATTATTAATATGAAGAAATCAATCGCCCTGCTGGCTGCCGTTACCGGTATGCTTTCTGTACAGGCACAAAACGGAAAGGGCTATACGATTAAAGGCGTGATCCATGGCCAGGATACCGGTAAAATATACCTTAATACGTTTATGCTCCCTGATCATAAGCCGGATTCCACCATGCTGAAAGATGGCAAGTTTACTTTTAAAGGTAAATTGAGTTCACCCCAGTTATATGCCATATGGCTGGAGCACCAGAATGGCGGCTGGTCACTGTTCCTTGAAAACAGTAACATCACGTTTGCTACTCATAAGGATTCCATCCTGGACGCAAAAGTTACCGGCTCTTCAACAGATTTGCTCTATAAAGAATGGGGAGAACAGTGGGAAGCCATCCGCCAGAAAGCCGGTAAATTATACGGCCGTGCCAGCGCTGCAGAGAAAAATAAAGACAGCGTAGAGCGGAAAGCAGTTACCACCGCATTCGCTGATCTGGATAATGAACTGGATAGCACCGTGACTGCGTTTGTAAAAAGAGTTCCCACTTCACCTGTATCCGCAGCTATCGTGCTGGAAAGGTATATTATGTACTCCTACCCTGAAAAGGCCGCAGCTGCCTGGCAGCTGCTCGCTGATCCGGCGAAAAAAACAGACTACGGGCTGGCTATTAAAGCAGCGCTCAACAAGCACGCCAAAATGAGTGTAGGCGCCCGGCCGGCTATGTCACTTCCGGACACTACCGGCAAACTCGTAAAGTTATCTGACTATAAAGGCAAAGTGGTACTCGTAGATTTCTGGGCCAGCTGGTGTGGTCCCTGCCGTGCTGAAAACCCCAATGTGGTAAAAGCTTATCAGCGCTTCCACAGCCAGGGCTTCGATATCCTGGGCGTATCGCTGGATACCGATAAAAAAGCATGGCTGAAAGCAGTAGGCAAAGATGGCCTTACCTGGACACATGTTTCTGATCTGAAAGGATGGAAAAGCAATCCGGTATTGGAGTTTGGCATTTCCGGCATCCCCACCAATTTTATCATTGATGGTACCGGGAAAATAATTGCGCAAAACCTGCGTGGAGAGGACCTGGAAAAAAAGCTGGAAGAGGTATTAAAAAAATAATGCCTTAAAAAAAGAAAGAGGCGGTATAAAAGTGATGTTACACTTTTTATGCCGCCTCTTCTATTATCGTTCTATATCATTACTTCTTTCCGGCCAGCATAGGCACAAAAGAAAAATTATCGAACAGCTCCTGCTCGTTCTCTGTGTCACTGACCTTGGTAATCCGCAACATCCGCTGTACATCCTGTCCGCCCACCGGAATCACCATCTTACCTCCTACTTTCATCTGTTGCAGCAGTTTTTCCGGAATATGCGGCGCCGCCGCGGTTACCAGCACCTTGTCAAAAGGGGCATAGGTAGACAAGCCCTCGTAACCATCTCCATAAAATAAACGGAGATTGGGGTACTGGGACTTAAAGGGAAACAGTTTTACCTGGTCAAACAGCTTACGTTGCCGTTCTATGCTAAAAACACTGGCTTTCAGCTCCGCCAGCACACAGGCCTGGTAACCACTGCCTGTGCCTATTTCCAGCACTTTCTCATAGGGCTTGATTTCCAGTAACTGGCTCTGATAGGCCACCGTATAAGGTTGTGAAATAGTTTGTCCTTCCCCGATAGGAAAGGCCCTGTCGTCGTAGGCTATACTCTCAAAAGCCGTATCAAGGAAAAAATGCCGGGGAATATTGCCAATAGCCGCCAGTACATTTTCATCTGTAATACCTTTCTGACGGATACTATCAACTAACTGTTTGCGTAATCCTTTTTGTTTATAAGTATCTTCATACCGCCTCATGGCCGCAAAATTAACCATTACGGGCGATTTTCAATGTATTTTGGAATCTGTAATTTCCAACATTCGTTTTTTTATTTTTACTTTACAATCCATTTTAGCATTTACGGCTTACAAAAAAAGAACCATGGATATAAATATTGAAAACAAAGTATCACAATGGCTCAACGGGAATTATGACGCGGAAACCGTTGCCACACTGAAGAAAATGCAGGAAGGCAACCCCGATGAACTCAACGACGCCTTTTACCGCAACCTCGAATTTGGCACCGGTGGCCTCCGGGGGATCATGGGTGTAGGTACCAACCGCATGAATAAATATACCCTTGGCATGGCGACTCAGGGTTTTGCCAATTACCTTAAAAAAACCTTTACCGGTGAAATTAAGGTGGCTATAGCACATGATAGCCGCAATAATGCCCGCTTCTTTGCGGAAACCGTTGCCAACGTTTTTGCTGCCAATGACATCAAAGTGTTTCTTTTTGAAAGCCTGCGTCCTACGCCGGAACTGTCTTTCACCATCCGTCACCTGCAATGTCATGGCGGTGTGGTACTCACAGCGTCTCATAACCCGAAGGAATATAATGGTTACAAAGCCTACTGGAACGATGGCGCCCAACTGGTGCCTCCCCACGATGGTAATGTGATCCGTGAAGTAGAAAATATCGCCTCCCCCGATGAAGTGAAGTGGACCGGCGGTGGAACCAATATCACCCTCATCGGCAAAGAAGTGGATGAAGCCTACCAGAAAGAACTGGTCAGCCTCTCTATCAACCCGGACATTATCCGCCAGCAACACGATCTTAAAATAGTATATACCCCCATTCATGGTACCGGTATCACCCAGGTGCCTGCGGTACTGCAACAGTATGGTTTTACCAACATAAACATCGTACAGGAGCAGGCTACCCCGGATGGYAACTTCCCTACCGTAGTATATCCTAACCCCGAAGAGTCCGAAGCCATGAGCCTTGGCCTCAAAAAGGCGAAGGAACTGGATGCCGATATCCTCCTGGGTACCGATCCGGATGCAGATCGTGTAGGCATTGCCGTGAAAGACCTGAAAGGCGAATGGATCCTGTTAAACGGCAACCAAACGGGTGTACTGTTATTTAACTACATCGTGGAAGCCCGCAAACGCAAAGGCCTCGCTAAACCAAACGATTACATCGCCAAAACGGTGGTTACCTCCGATCTGATCGATGTATTTGCTGCCAAAAACAATATCACCTGCTACAATGTACTGACCGGCTTTAAATGGATCGCTGACCTGATCCGCCGAAAAGAACCACAGGAAAACTTCATCTGTGGCGGGGAAGAATCATATGGTTATATGATTGGCAACAATATCCGTGATAAAGATGCCATCTCCTCTGTAGCCATGATTTGCGAAATGGCAGCCTATGCACGCAGCCATGGCAAAACCCTGTTTGAAGAGCTGATCGACATCTACGTACGCTACGGTTATTACAAAGAAAGCCTGATCTCTATTACCAAAAAAGGAATGAGAGGGGCTGAGGAAATCGCCGAAATGATGCGCGGATACCGCGAAAATCCACCGGTAACCATCAATGGTTCTCCGGTAGTAACGCTCTATGACTACCAGCTACAACAGATCAGGGACATCAAAACCGGTGATATTAAAGCACTGGACCTCCCTAAATCCAACGTACTGCAGTTTTTACTGGCAGACGGCAGCAAAATTTCTGCCCGCCCTTCCGGTACAGAACCTAAGATTAAATTCTACTTCAGCGTAAATGCACCACTAAACAGTGCTGCAGACTATGATAAAGTAACCGCGGAACTGGATCAGAAAATAAATGGCATTATTCAGGACATGGACCTGAAATAATAGAATTACGAATTGGGAATTACGAATTACGGATTTGTAAGTAGATAAATGCAGAAGATCTTCACGTATATCTACCCGCAAATCCGTAATTCGTAATTCCCAATTTGTAATTCTCACTAACCCGCATGAAAAGACCACTGCTTATCCTGATCCTGATGCTGCCCTTCCTGTGCAGCAAGGCACAAAAAAAAGTGCCTTTTTTCTCTATTCCGGATACCACTGTTAACTCCCATGTATGGCTGCTGAGCGGCACTACCGTGGCGTTATACGGTGCAAGTCTCGCTGCCCTCAATACGGCCTGGTACAAAGGTTATCCCAGGTCAGGGTTCCATTATTTCAATGATATGGGGGAATGGAACCAGATGGACAAGGCAGGGCATATTTTCAGCGCTTATTTCATTGGAAAATATAGCCGTGAAATGTGGCGCTGGTCGGGACTTCCCCGTAAAAAACAAATCTGGATAGGTGGCCTCAGCGGTTTCGCTTATCAATCGGTTGTTGAAGTACTGGATGGCTATTCTTCCGAATGGGGATTTTCCTGGGGAGATATGGGGGCCAATGCTATAGGTTCCGCCCTGTTGATCAGCCAGGAACTAGCCTGGGATGAACAACGCATTCAATTAAAATTTTCCGCACATCCACAGCGTTACGATGACCCGGTGCTGCAGGAGAAAGCCGACCAGCTTTTCGGCACCACCTACTGGGAAAGAACACTGAAAAACTATAATGGTCAAACCTATTGGCTGTCTGTAAACCTTTACTCTTTTCATAAAGACAGCCGGATACCCAAATGGCTGAATATTGCAGTGGGCTATGGCGCACAGGGCATGATCGGTGGAAGGGATAACACCTGGACGGATTCCCATGGCATCTACCGGGACTACAGTGAACTACAGCGTGTACGGCAGTTCTATTTATCTCCGGATGTAGACTTTACCAAAATCCCTACCCGGAAGAAAGGCATCAAAGTCCTGTTCCAGGTATTAAATATGATCAAGTTTCCAGCGCCTACTTTAGAAATCAATTCGCAGGGGCATATGAAAGCACACGCTATCTATTTTTAAGATGGCTTATTCGAAATAGGCGGAAATAATCTCCTCACCGTTCATCTCCACCAACACCATATCCTGTAAAGTAGTTGCCAGTGAATAACCTACAAAGTCAACGGACAGTGGGAAGGATTTATGCTTGCGGTCTACCAGCACAGCGGTCTGGATTTTTCTGGGGAGAAATTTCAGCAGTGGTTTCAGTGCATACAACATGGTGCGACCGGAGTTGGCCACATCATCCACCACTACAATTACTTTATTGTTGAAGTCAATTTCTTCAGACACCACTACTTCACCCGGATTTTGTTTATCCAGGTGCAGTTCTATAATATGGGTTTTCAGGGGAGATATCTGTTCCAGTATAGCCGCGATCTTATGGGCGATGATTACACCACGATCCCAGATACCTGCTAAAATGATATCCGTACCATCGCTGTTCAGTTCATAAATTTCGTAAGCGATACGTTCAATTTTCTTTTGAATGATATCCTGCGTTAGAATGATATTCCTGTTTTCCATGGTGGCAAAAATAAGCAATTCGTCATTAGCAGTTAGCCATTGATAAAAAAATCAAATACACTAAATGCTAACAGCTAATGGCTGACAGCTAAAAAAGACATAAATTAGGGAGTCAAATCTGAGATAATGCGAATTGTACAAGAATTATTATTTGTCATCCTCTTTGGGGCAGCGGTATATCTTTTTGCCCGTAAAGCAGGACAGATAAGGAAAAACATACTGCTGGGAAGAGATAAAGACCTGAGTGACCATCCTGATCTTAGATGGAAAAATCTCCTGCTGCTGGCATTTGGACAAAAAAAGATGTTCCGTAATCCACTGGTGGCGGTGCTCCACTTTTTTGTGTACGCCGGCTTTCTGATCATCAACCTGGAAATCCTGGAGATCATCCTTGATGGCATTTTGGGCACACATCGTTTATTCGTTCCCGTATTAGGCAGTTTATATCCTGTATTAATCAGCTTATTTGAAGTGCTGGCAGTACTGGTACTCAGCGGCTGTGCCATCTTTTTGATACGCAGGAATATTTTAAAGCTGAAACGCTTTATCAGTAAGGATCTGGATGGATGGCCGCGTTCGGATGCCAACTATATCCTGATCACAGAAATTGTGCTGATGTTCCTGTTTCTGACCATGGATACGGCAGACCAGGCGTTACAGACCAGGGGCGCTGCTCATTATATTCCAACGGGACAATTCTGGATTTCAGGGATGTTTACCCCGCTGTTTAACGGACTCTCTGATGGCTCGCTGGAAGCCATAGAACGTGGTTGCTGGTGGCTGCATATCGCTGGTGTGCTGGCCTTCCTGAACTATCTTCCCTACTCCAAACACCTGCATATTATACTGGCATTTCCGAATGCTTACTTTGCCAGCCTGGAACCCAAAGGTGAAATGGAAAATATGCCGGCAGTACAACATGAGGTACAGCTGATGTTGCAGCCGGAGTTGGCTGCCAACACACCTGCATCCGACACCATGCCTAAGTTTGGCGCCAAAGATGTAATGGATCTTACCTGGAAAAACTTACTGGATGCCTATAGTTGTACAGAATGCGGCCGTTGCAGTGCTGCTTGTCCGGCAAATATCACCGGTAAACTGTTGTCGCCCAGGAAGATTATGATGGATACCCGCGACCGCCTGGAAGAAGTAGGTCGCAACATTAAAGCAAATGGCACCTTTACAGATGATAAGAAAGCATTGTTACGCGATTATATTTCTGAAGAAGAACTGCGTGCCTGCACTACCTGTAACGCTTGTGTACAGGAATGCCCGGTAAGCATTAACCCATTGGATATCATCCTTCAGCTGCGCCGCCACCTCGTAATGGAAGAATCCAGCGCGCCGGCAGAATGGACCGGGATGTTCAGCAACATTGAAAATAATATGGCCCCCTGGAAATTCAGTATGGACGACCGGGACAAATGGGCCACCGAATAACACCGGCCTTATTTAATCGATCGCCATCATTTTCGGTATTACTTTAAAAAAATCAGAATGCATATTAAAACAATGGCAGAATATGCCGCAAACGGAGAAACCCCTGAAGTCCTTTTCTGGGTGGGTTGTGCAGGTAGTTTTGATCAGCGTGCCCAAAAAATCACCAAAGCATTTACCACCATCCTCGATAAGGTGGGGATCCAGTTTGCCATTTTAGGAAAAGAAGAAAGCTGTACAGGAGATCCTGCAAGAAGAGCAGGTAATGAATTCATTTTCCAGATGATGGCGCAGAATAATATACAGCTGCTGAATATGTACGGTGTTAAAAAAATAGTAACCGCCTGCCCCCATTGTTTTAATACGCTGAAAAACGAATACCCTGCACTGGGAGGTAATTACGAAGTTATTCACCATACCACTTTCCTCCAGTCGCTGATTGATGAAGGAAAAATAAAGATGCAGGAAGGCGGTACTTTCAAAGGGAAAAAAATTACCTACCACGACTCCTGCTACCTCGGACGCGCCAATAATATATATGAAGCACCCCGCAAAGTACTGGAAACACTGGATGCAGAACTGGTAGAAATGAAGCGTTGCCGCAGTAAAGGCCTATGCTGCGGTGCCGGTGGAGCACAAATGTTTAAAGAAGAGGAAAAAGGTACTACCCGCATTAATTTTGAACGCGGACATGAAGCTGTAGCTACCGGCGCCTCCGTGATTGCTTCCAATTGTCCGTTTTGTATGACTATGCTGACAGATGGAGTAAAAGAAGTAGGTAAAGAAGACGAAGTAAAAGTGCTGGACATCGCGGAATTAATCGCCCAAAGCATGAAATAATGGAATTACGAATTAGGAATTACGGATTTGTGGGGAGATATAAGTGGATGTTCCCCACAAATCCGTAATTCGTAATTCCTAATTCGTAATTCTTTAAATTTGCATTATGAATACTAACAACATCTTCCCTTCAGGCTTCTCTCCGGCCTCCAGGGTGTGGATATACCAGAGCAACAGACCGTTCAATGAACAGGAGACACTTGAAATCAATGAGCAGCTGCAACAGTTTACAGCGCAGTGGAACGCACATGGAGCGCCTGTAAAAGGCTGGGGACAGGTAGTACTGAACCAACTGATCGTGCTGATCGCGGATGAGTCACAGACAACCGTAAGTGGTTGCAGCACAGATAGTTCAGTTCGAATCATTAAAAGTATAGAAAAACAGTACGAGGTAAATATGTTTGATCGTCTCCTGCTCGGCTTCATCGTGAAAGATAAAGTACAGCTGTTGCCGATGGCCCAGGTAGCCTATGCCCTGGAAAAAGGCTATATAGACGAAAATACCATCTACCTGAATAATACGGTATTGACCAGGCAGGAACTGGATACCCATTGGCTGCAGCCGTTGAAAGACAGCTGGATTGCCAAAAAGCTGGGTGTAAAGGCATAAAAAATAAGAATTACGAATCAGGAATTACGAATTACGGATCTGTGTGGAGTTAAAAGCGTTTGCGCTTTTACTATCTCCCTACAGATCCGTAATTCGTAATTCCTGATTCGTAATTCTTATTTTCTGCCATTATGTCATTTTGTTGTTTTTATTACCTATTTTTGCCTTCCAAAATTTTTGTCAGGATGCTTGATCTGGATACCAAAGTGCATGATGAAAGTCGCCAGGGAGAAGCCTTTTCTCCGGCAACGACTGGCACCCAAACATATACTAAAAAATTCTACATTGAAAGCTATGGTTGTGCAATGAATTTCAACGATAGCGAAATTGTTGCTTCCATACTTGGAGCAGAAGGATATGGCCCTACCCGCAACGCGGAAGAAGCCAGCCTGATCCTGCTGAATACCTGTTCTATCCGCGAAAAGGCAGAACAAACCGTACGTAAACGTTTAACCGAATTCAAGAAAATAAAACAGCAAACGCCAGGTATGCTGGTAGGCGTTTTAGGCTGCATGGCCGAACGTATTAAAGGCAAATTGCTGGAAGAAGAAAAACTGGTGGACCTGGTAGTAGGCCCCGATGCCTATCGCAGTCTCCCCACCCTGATCGCAGAAGCAGAATCAGGTCAGAAATCAGTGAATGTTTTATTAAGCCGGGAAGAAACGTATGGTGATATCAGCCCGGTAAGACTTGATAACAACGGCGTCACCTCTTTTGTATCCATCATGCGGGGTTGCAATAATATGTGTACTTTCTGCGTGGTACCTTTTACCCGCGGCCGGGAACGCAGCCGCGACGCTTACTCCATCGTAAAGGAAGCAACAGAACTGTTTGAAAACGGCTACCGCGAAGTAACCCTGCTGGGCCAAAACGTAGACTCCTACTACTGGAACAGTGATGATGGCTCCGAAACAGTGACCTTCGCCATGTTGCTGGAAAGAGTAGCACTGATCAATCCTTTACTGAGAGTGCGTTTCAGCACCTCACATCCTAAAGACATTACAGATGAAGTACTTTTCACCATGCTGAAGTACGATAACATCTGCAACTATATTCACCTGCCGGTGCAAAGCGGCAGCTCACGTATCCTGCAACTTATGAACCGCACGTACACCCGTGAATGGTACATGAAAAAAGTAACCCGTATACGTGAACTGATTCCTGATTGTGGTCTTTCTACCGATATTATTACCGGTTTCTGTACAGAAACAGAAGAAGATCACCAGGATACCCTTAGTCTCATGGAGTTTGCACACTATGACCTGGCTTATATGTACTTCTATTCTGAACGGCCCGGCACCCTCGCGGAACGCCGCTACCAGGACGATATTCCGGAAGACGTAAAGAAAAGGAGACTGGCAGAAGTAGTGGAATTATACCGTGGCCATTCACAGGCCACCATGGAAAAAGAAGTAGGAAAAACCTTCCGTGTACTGGCAGAAGGCACTTCCAAACGTTCCGATGAACAGCTTTTTGGCCGTAATGATCAGAATAAGGTAATCGTCTTTCCAAAAGAAAACTTTAAAAAGGGTGATTATGTTATGGTGAAGGTGGAAAGCTGCACATCCGGCACTTTGATAGGAAAAGCCGTACAATAGCAGCCCGCTGATAACGGGGCTATATTTTTAACCATCAAACATATGAATAACCGCTTATGGACATTCAGGCTATAAAAAACAGGTTTGGCATTATTGGTAGTAGTCCTGCTCTCAACTACGCATTGCAAGTGGCTGTTCAGGTAGCCAATACAGATCTCACGGTATTAATTAACGGAGAGAGCGGGGTTGGTAAAGAGGTTTTTTCACAGATTATCCACGCCCTCAGCGCGCGTAAACATAATCCTTTCATAGCCGTAAACTGCGGCGCCATTCCGGAAGGAACGATCGACTCTGAGCTTTTCGGCCATGAGAAAGGATCTTTTACCGGCGCGGTAGACAGCCGCAAAGGCTATTTCGAAACCGTTAACGGCGGCACCATCTTCCTGGACGAAATTGGCGAAATGCCAATGGGCACCCAGGCCCGCCTGCTGCGCGTACTGGAAACCGGCGAGTATATCCGCGTAGGTTCTTCCAAAGTTCAAAAAACAGATGTACGCGTAGTAGCCGCTACCAACAGGGATTTACTGGAACGTACCCAGCAGGGCAAGTTCCGCGAAGATCTTTACTACCGCCTCAACACCGTACCTATCCGCGTACCCGCACTGCGCGATCGCAAAGAAGATATCCCGTTGTTGTTCAGGAAATTCTCGGTAGACTTCTCTGAAAAATATAAAACACCCTCAATACAACTGGATGAAGAAGCACGCAATATACTCGTGAACTATCCATGGAGAGGTAATATCCGTGAGCTGAAAAATATTGCGGAACAAATTTCTGTATTATCATCCGATAAGCTGGTCACCGCCAATGACCTGAAACGCTTCCTGCCGGAACAACCGGAAATAAACCGCTTGCCTATGCTGGCAGCGCCACAGCAAAACGCCGATTTTAATAGCGAAAGGGATATTCTGTACAAACTTTTCTTCGACATGAAAAAAGATGTAACAGAAGTAAAGAAAATGTTTTTCGATATTCTCCAGAATCCCAATATGCCGCATGCCGCAGAGTATCCGGTAGATAATCATGTATTGCACAGCTATCCTTCTGCCGCAGAAATGAGCACTCCTCCCAGCAGCAGTCTTGGTAATGCACAACCCATTATCTTAGCAGATAATAAAATTGATCATCACGAAGAAGTAGAAGAAACACTGTCTATTGCCGACAAAGAGAAAGAACTCATTGTGAAAGCGCTGAAAAAACATAAAGGCAAACGTAAGGATGCCGCTCTGGACCTGGGTATTTCTGAAAGAACGCTTTACCGCAAACTCAAAGAATATAACATCGCCGAATAAACGAATTTTAATATCAGCACAACAATGATTACCAATATCAAAGCATTTATATCAATAGCCATACTGTCAGTATTAAGCGGTTGCAGTGTAAAATACTCTACCACCGGCGCCAGTATAGACCTGGAGGCAAAAACCGTGAATGTGCGCTTCATTGAGAACAGGGCTCCTATTAACAACCCTACCTTAAGCCAGAAGCTGACGCAGAAACTGCGTGATAAAATCACTTCTCAAACCAGTCTGACACAGGTGAATGAAAATGAGCCAAGAGCAGACTACGAGTTTAAATCTACTATCACCGGTTACTCCTTCTCCAATGCGGCTGTAACGAATGTTGACCAGGCAGCTACCTCCCGTTTGAACGTCACCGTAAATGTTACTTTCGTCAAGCGGGTAGGCGATAAAAAAGGATTTACCCAATCATTTTCCCGCTCTGCAGAGTTCCCGGCCACCCAGTTGCCCAGCACCGTAGAAAATGGCTTGCTCGAAAACAATATTATTCCGGGTATCACAGATGATATCTTTAACAGGGCATTTGCCAACTGGTAATGTGTAAGTCGTTTTTTTTATTACATTAGCAACCTATGACGGCAAACAGGATTATAGCGCATGTGTTTCTACAACCCTCTCTTCATTTGGTAAATGAAGCGGCGATAGAACAATTGGTGGCGGATCACCCGTATTTTTCTGCTGCCCGCCTGCTGCTGGCCAGAAAGGTATACCAAAAAACCGGCGACCTGCAAAGTTCCGCCGTTAAAAAGGCGCTGCTTTATACCAACCAGCACCACTACGCTTATCAGGTGATTTCAGAAGAACAATTATTACAGGAAGTGGAAAACCGTGTTGCATCGGTTATTCCGGAAGATACACTGCCCGGCGAAACCGTAGAATCGCTTTCTGCGGAGAGTCAGGGATTCGAACCCCGGGAGATGATGGCTGCACAACCGGATACAACCGGATCTATCGCGGATGAAATAGCAGAGGAAGAAGCATTGCCTGTAGTGGAAGACCGGCTCCGGGATGTTATTCCGGAAGATCAACTGCCAGGGGAAGCAACGATTGCCACACCACCCGTTATTGAGGAGGAAGTAGCCACCATAGCAGCGGCGGCTGTACACCCCACCACAGAAAATCATTTTGCTGTTGTTTCGGAAGATGTGCCTGAAGTGGAAGCTGCTTCAGCTGCGGAAGTAACAACAGATCTGCCGGAAGCAGCTCCCACTGCTGATACTGAGGTAACAATCCCAACAGAATTGCCTGGCAGTACTATTATGGAAAAAGAAATGCCTCTTGCTATAGCAGATTTTGAACCGGCAGGCATCGAACCTACCATTTCGCCCAACATGCCGGCACCGCCTGTCATCGCTGCTGCAGCGGAAAACAGCCCTACTGGCGCCGATGAAGAAGTGGAAGCTGCCATGGGGCCGATTAAAATATTCCCCTTGTCAGAAAGAGTGGAAGAAACAGAACTGATCTTTCAACCCCTGTATACAGATGATTATTTTGCCTACAAAAGACTGAAAAATCCGGAGGAGGCAGACGACCTGAATGAACAGGGTGCTGCTGAAATGAAAAGCTTTACTTCCTGGCTGCGGCAAATGAAAGATAATTTTGTTGGAAAAACCAGCAAAGACTGGTATCACCAGCAATTACACCGCATTTACGAAGAAGAAGACGAACCGGAAGTTTCTGAAACAGTAGAGAAAATGGCCATGGACTCTATTGTATTTAACAATGATATCGTATCTGAAACACTGGCGGAGATCTGGGTTCGTCAGCACCAATACACCAACGCGATTAAGATATATCAAAAATTAAGTTTGCTTAATCCCGACAAAAACGCTTATTTTGCGCAAAAGATATTAGAATTAAAGTCACTAACAGACAAAAAATAAATAGTAATTTCTATGTTGATAATTTTTGGTATCCTGATCATATTAGCCTGTGTGTTGTTGGGCTTCTTCGTGCTGATCCAGAACCCTAAAGGTGGCGGACTTTCCGGCGCTCTTGGTGGTGTTGGAAATCAGGTGATTGGGGTGCGTCAGACAACTGACGTGTTGGAAAAAGGTACCTGGATCCTGGCGATACTGATCGCTGTATTATGCCTCACTGCTCCTTTCTTCATTGGAAAAGGCGGTAAAGCAACTCAAACCCTGGCTCCTAGTGCGGTTGAAAGAGCAGGTGCTGGTGCACCGGTACAAGCTCCTCCTGCTCAGCAGTTACCAGGCACTACCCCGGCTCCTGCTCCAGCGACTCCCGGCAAATAAGCATCTTATCGGAATAATAATATTTGAAACCTCGCCGTTAAAAGCGAGGTTTTTTTTCATGGCGACTGACGGAGTATATTGAAAAACCTGACTTTATCACCGCTTTCGCTTAATTGTAACGTCCAATACTATCTATGGCTAAAAAAAGCAAACCTTCCAGCACAAAAGCTGTCTGGATAAGACGGACACTGGTCATTGCCGGCTGTTTGGTTGCCGGTGCGCTGGTATATACCTCTTACCGCGTATTTGGTCCGAATACCAAAGCTTTTGGCGATAATAAATATTTTTACATCCGCACCAACAGCACCTATGACAACGTGCTCGATGGCCTGGAAGAACAAGGCATCATACGCAACCGCAACAGTTTCAACTGGGTGGCGCAGAAGCTGGACTATCCTGCCCGCGTAAAAGCCGGTCGCTATAAGATCAGCAGAGGAATGAGCAACTTTGACATTGCCCGGCTGCTGCGCTCCGGCAAACAAGCCCCCGTTGTACTGGTCATCAATAAATTACGCACCAAAGACGATTTCGTCCGCAAAGTGAGTAACAACCTGGAAGCAGATTCCGGCGTGCTCCGCTCCCTGATGCACGATGCAGTATATCTCCGCCAGTTTGGCCTGGATACTAACACCGTGATGTGTGTGGTAGTACCCAATACCTACGAATTCTACTGGAACACCGGTGCAGAAGCGGTATTCAAGAAGCTGGAAAAAGAAAGAGAAGAATTCTGGACACCGGAAAGAAAAGAAAAGGCAGATAAACTGAAATTATCAGAAAACCAGGTCACCATCCTGGCTTCTATTGTGGAGGAAGAAAGTAATAAAAATGACGAAAAGCCACTGATTGCCAGCGTATACCTGAACCGCTTCCGTAAAGGCATGCGCCTGCAGGCAGATCCTACCGTGAAGTTTGCATTGCAGGATTTCGGTCTGAAACGGATACGGGAGAATCATACCCTGTTCGACTCTCCGTATAACACTTACCGTTATGAAGGCTTCCCTCCCGGACCTATCTGTACCCCATCAGAGAAGACATTGAACGCCGTTTTAAATACACCGGAAACAGATTATCTTTATTTCTGTGCCAGATCCGACTTCTCAGGATATCATGCTTTTGCAGCCACCTATGCAGAGCACCTGGTAAATGCCAGAAAATACCAGGCAGAACTGAATAAACGAGGATTCTAATATTGAGAATTACGAATTATAAATTACGAATTACGGATTTGTGGCGAGATCATAGCAGATGATCATTGCGTTTACTATCTCCGCACAAATCCGTAATTCGTAATTTGTAATTCGTAATTCTAAAAAAAACAACATTGGCCTTCAGACCCGAAAACATCATCTTCCGTTCACGCCCTTACCGCCGTTTGGTGGACAGGACCAAAACCCTGATCCTGCCTGGATTTGAAGGGCTACCTTTGTATGATGTATTAAAACATTTCGGACAGGAAACCAAGAACAGGGGCCTGGGAGACCGTGCCAGGGCCATTTCCTTCAACTTCCTGCTGGCCATTCCACCTTTTTTCATCTTCCTGTTTACCCTGGTACCTTATGTGCCGGTAAAAAACATAGAGCCTACCCTCTATGACCTGGCGGAAGACCTCACACCTAACTATAACACCTACATGATTGTGAGAGGAATGATCCATGACTTCCTCTATACCCATCGTAATGGATTGCTCTCTATCGCCTTCCTGATGGGATTTTTCTATTCCTCGAATGGCGTTATGGGCATACTCCGCTCCTTCAGCAAAATTCAGGGAGTAGGCTTCCGCAAAAGAAAATGGTGGCAAAACCGGCTGATTGCC
Source organism: Chitinophaga sp. RAB17 (assembly GCF_052114225.1). Classification (NCBI taxonomy): domain Bacteria; kingdom Pseudomonadati; phylum Bacteroidota; class Chitinophagia; order Chitinophagales; family Chitinophagaceae; genus Chitinophaga; species Chitinophaga sp. RAB17. Next base: position 633,828 of record NZ_JBFREI010000003.1, read on the forward strand.
CTGCAATTAACTGCTATACTGGTTATTCTGCTGCTGATTACTGTAGCACTGATCGTTGCACAGGGAGCTACCCTCTCCTGGATATTCAAGTTGATTGGCATCAAAAGTACCCTGCTGAAGAATGTGATCGACATAGGCCGCTGGGTGGTGATCATTATGCTTTTTTACTCCGTAAACGGATTTTTATACCGCATCGGCGCGGCTACCACCCGCAGATGGAAATTCATTACCGCCGGTGCCACCGTAGCCACCGTTTGTATGATACTGGTCACTGTTGGCTTCTCCTGGTTTGTCAACAACTTCGGTAATTATAATAAGATCTATGGTTCTATTGGTACCATCCTCGTACTCATGCTCTGGATCTTCCTGAACTCCCTCATTCTCCTGATTGGATTTGAACTCAATGCCAGTATCAGAACCATCAGCGATGCAAGACAAGAAGAGAAAAAACAACAATTAGCTGCTAATCAGGCATAAATAACTCCCCACGCCGCTATACTTGGCAAATATTTTTATTTTATAATTTTTTATTATATTTTACTTGATTATTTGCTCCTAAAAAAGCAAAAATATACTGTCGCATTTTACTATATTTAGTCAGGACCTGAAAACCATTCACTATGATGAAGGCCACCTTTTATTTATCCTGTTTTACCATCTTACTTTCCTCATTTCAACCGACCAGGGAAACACCGCTGGAACCTGGCGCATTGCTCCCAAAATCAGATGTTAGTCTGACGGATATCTCCGGTAAAAAAATCACGCTGGCAGGCGCCAAAGGCAATAATGGACTACTGGTAATTTTTGGTAGCAACATATGCCCTTATATGCAGCGTAACGAAGCACGGCTACAGAACATTTGTCAACATGCCCGCAAAAACAATATCGGCGTAGTGATAGTCAATTCCAATGAAGCCGAACGCGGGGACAGGGAATCCTATACCGCTATGCAACAATATGGCGCCAGACAAAACTTTGCCTGGTACTATGTTGTTGATATTAATGCCGTGCTGGCCAATGCTTTCGATGCCAATCATATACCGGAATGTTTCCTGTTTGATAAAAACAGCCGGCTGGCTTATAAAGGAGGAATTGATGACAGCCCGGGAAACCCGGCAACAGTGAAGGTGCCGCTGCTTCAAAATGCTATCAACGAATTGCTGGCGGGGAAATCAGTAACCGTTAATACAGCCAGTAGCCTGGGATGTACAATCAAAAGAAATCTGTAATCCACTTATATAATATTTTAAGCAGGTAGTAGGTTTCGGAGAGATGAATACCTCAACAAACTACCTGCTTAAAAAAACGTATACCTATTGTCCTACAAGAAATACAGCGTTGCTAAACAACAGCTTCCCATTTTCCCAGAAACTTCTGAACAACGGATTATCAGCCATTAACACCACCTGACCACTACCAATATCTTTTACACCAAACAGCAATCCATCTTTCAACTGCTGCCGGGTATCTGCTCCCACAAAACCACTCAGATAGCTGTCTTTCTTTAACACACCTACATTCCAGCCACCATTTTCTATAAACTCATATAAATGTGAATCCAGTTTCAGCGTATAATAATATTCTGAATAACCAAAAGCCAGTGGATGTGTAGTATCCATTTGCACTTTGTAAATAGCACCGGGAATAAATTGTTTAATACTCTCCCGCTCTCTGTTGGCATAAGGTTTCAGTGCCTCATATGTACGCGCCGCTGCTGCTTTATCTTTCGCTTCTTTATCTTTATCCTTTTCTTCCTCTTTCTTCAGCTTAATACCCCAGTCAGCACCCGCCACCTGTGCAGCTGCACTTTCCAGTGCAATCAACTTACCACCGTTGCTGATCCAGTCTTTCAAATGATCCGCAGCAGCCTTGTCCGCAAATACTTTGTAATCCCCATCCGTTAATATCAGCACATCTGTTTGTCCCCAGTCAATGTCCCCAAAATTTCGTTCATTCACCACCGTTATAGGAAAATCCAGTTGCTGCTCAAAGAAGTGCCATACCTCCCCCATGCCCAGCGATGATATGCCATCACCTGCCAGCAACGTAACATTTGGCTTTTTGATAAACCTGATTTTGTCGGAACCGAAATCCGTTCCTTTATCCACAAATCCACTGCCCACCGCATCCAGTGTGATTTTAAAATGATTGGCCTGCGTAGTAATGTACTGATCAAACTGATCACCTTTGCTGGTATTACCTGAGCGTGTAATGATCAGCGTACCGGCAGAAAAGTCTTTGCCACCCACGCTGAACGGCGTTTCGGTAAAACGTACTTTAATATCATTTTGCAGTAATGCAGATAAAAATTTCACGTCCCGCAAACTATTCCATTGTGCCAGGTAAGCATATGGCTTTTGTGCAGACAACGGCGTATTATTTCGTGCCACCGGTGCTCCGGCTGCAGGTGTAAGTGGTTGCTTTACGGCGTAAGAAGTTAACCCGTACGCATAAGGTAATGCCCATGCAGTAATATCGTAAGTAACCGAATCTGTTAAGTGAGATACCGGCTCAAACAATACCCGCAGCATATTGGAATGAGGCTGATAGGCACTGATGACCAGGTCTTCTTTATCAATTGTAAACGTTTCCGTTTTACCAGTGAAATAATTAAATCCACTGGCACTGCCGGCATTGGCGCCAAAGCCAAAAGCGATATTGTTTTTACGCAATAGTTCTGCCAGTGTATTCAGCTTTTCTATATTACCACCTGCCTTTACTACATAAGACTTATACCCACCTTGTGGTGTTTTTTGAGCAGCTACAAAATAGTTGCTGTATTCACTGATAATTTTTGCGGCATTTTGTGACGCCACCTCAATGGTCGATAAACCGGTGGTGAAGTGATGCGCAATACGATCAGACAGCGTAAGGGTATCTCCGTCTCTTTTCAGCACGGCAACTCCTGCCCTGCCGCTACCACCTTGCTCGAAGGTCATACCCAGTGAGCCATTGTACATTGGATAAGTATCTCCGTAACTGGGATAGAAGAGATCGAAACGTTCTTTTGTAAAATACAACCAGCCCTGCTGGTCAAAATATTTTGCATTATTTTTTCCGATCATGACCTGCAGTTGCCGCTGCCAGGGCGTAATGGCATCATGAAAAGGTTCAGCCGCCGGCGCAAAATAATAGGGTGCTTCTATTTCCTGTTCATGGAAATCAACATGCAGCTGTGGCATCCACTCATTATATTTCGCTACCCGCTGTTGTGATTCCTTCTGCGTTTGCCAGGCCCAGTCGCGGTTCAGATCAAAATAATAGTGATTGGATCTTCCTCCGGGCCACGGTTCGTTATGCTCCCTGGAATAACGACTCACATTGGGTTTTACGCTGCGGGTGTTGTTATAAAAGTTCACATATCTTTCACGGCCATCAGGGTTCAGACAGGGATCAATGATCACTACCGTATTTTTCAGCCACTGCTGCGTTTGCGCATTACCGTTATTCACCAGCTCATACAGCGTTTTCATTGCCGCTTCTGTGGATACCGCCTCATTACCATGCACATTATAACTCAGCCACACAATCACCGGCTGGTTATTACCTGCATTGTCACGGGCATTAGACATATCCAGACTATGCTGACGGATATTATCCAGCTGGGAAAAGTTTTCAGGAGAAGCCACTATAGCCATCATAAGGGGCCTGCCCTCATAGGTTACGCCATACTGTTCCAGCTTCACATTTTTAGCCGTTGCGGCTACCTGTTTAAAATAATCCACCACTTTGTAATGTGGGGTAAACTGCGTCCCCAGGGGATAACCGAGGAACTGATCAGGAGTTGGCACCTGGGCGGAAGCAAAAAGAAAGCCCAGCATAGCAAAAGCCAATAATACATATCTGCGCATAGAAAGCCTGCAATTAGACCCTGTAAGTTAGGAATTGTTTTCCGCTTATTACAATACGCTGTTATCTGTTAAAATATTTCCCTTATAACCACGTTCTAATGGGGTCCCTGAATTATTTAATTTTCTGGATTTATGTGCATGTCTTAATTTAGACCCAAACACGATACTCATGCGTTACCTGATCCTGCTAGGAATGACGGTATGTACCCTGCATACTGCCTGTGCCCAACAAAAGATAGATGATTTACATCCTTACGATTATACCATAGAGAAAGATATCAGGGTATTACATGGTGCAGTAGTATCTGCCCATCCACTCGCCAGCAGAGTGGGTGCAATCATATTGCAGCAGGGTGGTAATGCCGTAGACGCGGCTATTGCTACCCAACTGGCGCTGGCAGTAGTATATCCCGGCGCTGGCAATCTTGGTGGCGGCGGTTTCCTGGTAGGACACCTGAAAAACGGTCATAATATCGCCATCGATTACCGGGAAACAGCCCCGGCAAAGGCGCATCGCGATATGTATCTCGATTCACTCGGTAACCCAATTACCCAGTTAAGCCTGGATGGACAGCTGGCAGCGGGCATCCCCGGCACCGTGGCCGGCTTGTTTGCCTCGATGAAATACGCCAAACTGCCGTTTACCAAGCTGATTGATCCCGCCATCCGCCTTGCGGAGAAAGGGTTTGTGATTACCTCTTCAGAAGCTAACGGCATGAATGCTGCAAGAGGAGATTTTGAAAGACTGAATACCTCCAAAACGGCATTCGTCAGAGACCAACCCTGGAAAGCCGGCGATACACTGGTACAAAAAGAGCTCGCACATACACTCACGCTTATACGAAATAAAGGAGCCGCAGGATTTTACCAGGGCGAAACCGCTGCTAACATCGTAGCGGAAATGAAACGTGGCAATGGTATCATCTCCCTGCAGGACCTGAAGAACTATAAAGCGAAAGAACGCACCGCGGTAGCTTTTAACTATAAAGGCTATACGATTGTAACTATGCCCCTGCCTTCCAGCGGTGGTATTTGTTTACAGCAGCTCATGGGGATGGTAGAAAACTATCCGCTGTCGCAGTGGGGCTTCCTTTCCCCTCAATCCGTACAACTGATGGTAGAAGCGGAAAGAAGGGCTTATGCAGACAGAGCGCAGTTCCTCGGAGACCCTGACTTCGTAAAAGTACCCTACGCGAAATTAACCGACAGGAAATACCTGGCTGCCCGCATGCAGGACTTCATCCCTGGTAAGGCCGGTTCCAGCGATAAAACCAAAGCCGGCGTTTTCCCGGAAAGCGAGGAAACCACTCACCTGAGTATCATTGACGAAGAAGGTAATGCCATTGCAGTCACCACCACCCTTAATGGCCACTTCGGCAGCAGAACAGTAGTAGGCAAATCCGGCTTCATCCTCAATAACGAAATGGACGACTTCAGCGTAAAACCCGGTGTACCAAATATGTACGGACTGGTAGGCACAGAAGCCAACTCCATTGCACCCGCCAAACGTATGCTCAGCTCTATGACACCTACGCTCGTATTGCAACAAAACCAGGTGCTGTACTCATTGGGAACACCCGGCGGCGCTACCATCATCACTTCCGTGTTTCAAACGTTAATGAACACACTGGAGTTTGGTCTCTCCCCTTCAGATGCCATCAACAAACCTAAATTTCATCACCAATGGCTGCCGGATGAAATTACCGTGGAACCCAGCTTCCCGGATAGTACCATTGTGGCCCTGCAGGGAATGGGGTATAAAGTGGTGAAACGTAGCCCCATTGGCCGTACAGAAATTATTAAACGAGCACCTGAAAGCCGCTTCCTGGAAGCTTCCGGCGACAAACGCGGCGACGACAGTGCTGCAGGATACTAGTTCATTTAAATTTATATAATGGATGAATGTTACCTTTTAAATTCATCCGGGAACAACAAAATATTTATCATGTCCATCCAATCTATTTATTTACAAAGCGCGTTACAACGACTGGAAACCCACCGCCAACTGGGACTTAAAACCATAGAAAGACTCACCTCCGAACAACTGCACTGGCAGCCGGATGGAGAACCCAACAGCATTGCCATGATCATTAAGCACCTGCATGGCAATATGTTATCCCGCTGGACAGACTTCCTGACCACAGATGGCGAAAAGCCCAACCGTGACAGAGACCGCGAATTTGAAGAAAGCAATAATACAGCAGCAGAACTACTGGAATTGTGGAATACAGGCTGGGACTGCATGCTGAATGCCATCCGCAGCTTACAGGAAACAGACCTCGACAGAACTGTTTTCATCCGCAATGAACCACATATTGTGATAGATGCCATCAACCGTCAACTGGCACATGTGCCCTATCATGTAGGACAAATCGTTTATATTGGTAAAGCAATCCTGAAAGATCAGTGGCAAAGCTTGTCCATCCCTAAAGGAGGATCTGCCGCCTACAACAGAGAAAAAACAGGGAATAAATAATTCATGAAAATACGTATAGCCTTAGCCGTTATTGCAACTATGTTCGTGATAACTGCCTGTCAAAGTAAAAAAACCAATGACCTGCTGATGAACAAAAAGTGGCGGGTATATGATGTGAGGATTCCGCCGGAATCACCTATCAGCAATACGCAGTACATACAGGCGCAGGACCTGAAGAAAGGCTACTACCGTGATGCCTATTACCAGTTCCTGGATGACAACGTTTTTGTAGCCACCATTGCCGGCAGATCAGACACCGGAAAATATTTTATTCTCAGCAATGGCGCCATGATTTCTGTTACCGCTAAAAATGGTGACCGTAAAGTAGAAAATCTCGTCACCGTAACTAAGCTTTCAGAAAATTACTTTGACATGCTGGTCACTTCCACGGATTTCCAGTTTATCTTATGTACTAAAAAAGAATAAACGCCATGCTGTATACAGATCTTACACCCGGGAGAACAGTGATGCTGGAAGGCAGGAGCTGCCTGTTTTTTTCGGGGTTTGCTTACCTGGGTTTGCATCAGCATCCGGCGTTTAAGAGCCTGCTGATACAGGGCATTGAACAGTATGGTACTGTTTTCCCTTCTTCGCGGGCAGGTAACTTACGTTTATCTATATACGAAGAGATAGAGCATGCACTGTGTACACTGTTACATCAACAGGCAGCCACAGTGTTTTCCTCCGGCTACCTGGCGTCACAAGCCGCCGTGCATTATGGCGCCACCTGCGGTCAGCTGTTGTACGCCCCTGGAACACATCCGGCGTTATGGCATCAGCAGCCCGTGCTTCCACAGATGAACCGGGAAGAATGGATCACCCAATCGATAGAGAAAATCAATACGCATCCGGATAATAGCTTCGTAATTGTTTCTGATACTGTCAACCCGTTGACCGGTACCATTCATTCTTTTCACTGGCTGCAGGAACTGCAGCGCAAAGTACTCGTCATCGCAGACGACTCTCATGGTATTGGCGTGCTGGGACCAATGGGAGAAGGATGTATACATTTTTTACCACAAGCCACCAATATTCGCTACCTGCTCACCGCCTCGCTGGCAAAGGCTTACAGCGTGCAGGGCGGTGTAGTAACCGGTCATGCAGCAGATATCATGGCGCTGAAAAGAATCCCTCTTTATGCCGGCAGCACACCCATGATGCCCGCCAACGCTTACGCATGGCTACATGCAGGAGAGCTGATTCAAAAGATGCGCAGATCACTACAGCAAAATATTGCCTACCTGCTGCATCTGACGGCTGGTTCGGCCGTGTATAATCCACATGCCCTACCCATGTTTATATTACCCACCGGTGATACGATCGTGCATTACCTGGAGGATAAAGATGTGATTATTTCCAGCTTCTCTTATCCGCAACCTAATAGCCCGGTGGTAAACAGGGCGGTGGTATCGGCACTTCATCTCCAGGAAGATATGACCACCTTGCATCATTTTCTATCGGCTTTCTCCTTATAGTAAAACAGCAGTGGAGAACATAGTAAGTATGTTCTCCACTGCTGTTTATTACAACTTCGTATTTACCTACTTTCTTGTCGTTTTCGGCAATCTGATCTCCACTACATACACCCCAGCCTTCATCAAACGGAATGCAAACAGCGGGTTCACGCTACCGATTTTGGTCGTCAGCGTTTTATCTATTGACACAAATGCAGAAGGAATGCGATAATACATCAGGTAGTTCCAGTTGGTCCCCCCGTTTGAATACTTACTTAACGGGAACGGCGCAATTTCAAAATTACAGATCATAGCGGTATCTGTATATTCGATCGGATGGAACCTTGCATAGTTCTCGAAAATAGGACGGTCGCCACGCTTGATGATCTCTCCTTTTTTAGGATTGAATGGATTACCGTTCTTATCTGTGATCTTCAGGATTACAGAAGCACCGCTTTCGCTCACCCTGGTGATGGTCATAGTAGGCTGCCCCATGGGGATCGTAGCGGAACCATCATCCGGAAACAGGTTGCAGTTAGCGGTTGTTTCCGTGATCAATGGCGGATCAACGGTGGTCATTGTTGCTATATTCTTATACAGTTTGGAACCTGCTACATTGGATACTTCTATGTCGTATTCATAAGTAACGCCAAGCGGCAAACTATCGGTAGCACCGTTAAATACAAATTGCCCGCTATTCAGGAACTCATATGGTTTTAACTGTTTAAGGGTACGCTTTTTATTCACCTGCTCAATAGTAGTATCCACGGCAGGATCTACAGAAGCAGTGTATACATATACCGGGTACTCTTTATAAAATTCATCGGCATGCTTATGCGTATCCGCCCGCCGTACATCCACCAGTTTAACGATCATCGGCTGGGTAGTACCATCGGCCAGGATGGCACTGGTTTTCTGGAATGGATTTCCGCGCTGGATGGTGAGCGGTGCATCCGGCACATACAACCCATCACTTAAAAATCCTTCTGTTATTTTCTTGCAACCGCCAGTCAGGATACCCAGCAGGATCGCAGCACTCAGTATTTTTTTCAGGCTATATTTTTCAGGCATAATGTTAAGTTTATTGTGGTAAGACTACTTCCAATAGAAGGCGTGTGTATTGGCCAATACATGCAGTATGCCTGTTTTGGTGATGATACCGGTAGTTTGTAATATGTCTTCTTTGTCTCTGTCATCCTGCGGAAAGTCATCTGGCAGCGGATCGGGATCAAGTCCGTTAATAACTTTCGCCACGTATATGTACCGCACACCGGCAGACAGGATACCACCATACTGGTCCGTTTTCTTTAACCTGATGGAGAAGTCTTCCCCCACTTTATTCTTATATACCTGTTGTTCCAGCGAAAGATCTGAACGCTGGATCTTGCCATCATACATATAAGCCATCAGGGAATCGCGCAGCTCAGGTGCTTTGAGACTGTCAAGTGTATACAGGACGTTTTCATCATTCAATTCCTCCTGTAACTCTTTGGTACGGGTTTTCAGAAACTGCTTGATAGAATAGTCTGTAGGCGCCATAAAAGTGATATTACTGTTGATCGTTTCCTTTAACCCGGCTTTGTCTATCAGCAGGATCAGCGTATCAAACAGCGGGTTGGCCTTGAGGTAATCGTAGGTGCTTAGTTCAGTGTGGTCATTTGTAGGACTTCCACCCATAAAGTGGTCATCTTTTTTACAGGCAGTAAACAACATCACGGCCATCAACAACCCCCATCCACCTTTAGATATAAATATTTTCAATTTTTTCATGTCAGTTCTTTTAAACGGTCATAATAATTTGCGCGCACTATTTCACTCTTCCTAACCAGAATGGATTTTGTGTAATAACATTGTTGTTCAGGAACAATACACGTCCTACCGGCCATTTCCAGCCACCCGCATCAAAACGGCTCTGTGGGAAATTACCGCCAGCTATTTCAGCGTTAGTCAGTAAACCGGTACGTACCAGGTCGAACCAGCGCTGGCCTTCGGCATATAATTCACGGGAGCGCTCACGCATTACTTCCCATTTAATGTCATCTATATCATCAGCTGTCAGCAAATCTGCATGAGCCCTGGCTCTTACGGTATTAATATCTGCCAGTGCAGCGCCAAAATTGCCCTGATCGGCATAGGCTTCCGCACGTAACAGGAGCAGGTCTGCATAGCGTATCAGGATGATGTTGGCATCAACAGCCGCCTGTGAAAAGGTTGCCGGATTTTTATAGTAGATATTTTCCCGGTTAGGTCCTGCAAATTTGCAGATCACCGAGTTGTAAGGTTTATCCGCATCCAGTGTGGAGAAAAAGTACTGTAAACGCACATCAGGTGTATTATCTCCGTAAAGGGCGCCGATCAGTTCCAGGTTAGGAGCATCAGGTTTGGCGGTCTTGGTCTGAATGAAAGGCTCTTTCAGGATGGAGTAATAAAAGCCTTTTTCCACCTGCTGTTCTCCATTTCCAACCTGCATGTTGATTTCGAAAACACCTTCATTGGATTTACCATGGAATATCTTCGGATAGCTTTCTGCAGGCAGCAACTGGTATTGACCGCTTGCTGCTACGGAATCTACCGCAGCAATCGCGTTGGTAAGATCAGATGCTACGCCTCCTTTATTCAGGAAGTTCTTCCACATATACACATGTGCCAGCAACCCAAAAGCAGCGCCCTTATTAGCTCTTACCGCTCTTTCTGAACCATTGGTATACACCATCGGCAACAGGCTAATCGCGTTTTTAAGATCTCTCACACAACTGTCGAGAATAATTTTTTCATTCGTGCGTGCTATATTGGTTGCTTGTCCCGGATTCGCATCATAAGTTAGTACCTGTGGCACATCCCCCCAGATACGAGCCATGTAAAAATAGGTAAAGGCACGAAGGAAATAAGCCTCTCCCATCAAACGGTTACGGGTTTTTGTTGGCTGGTCGGTGAATTTTGCATCTGGAATTAGTGGTAAATGATGCAACACCAGATTGGCCTGTGTAATTACTTTATAGTACGGCGTCCAATCATGATATCCCTCGAGATAACTACCGAGAAAGTCTGCATTGTTAAATCCATCGCCGCCTTTCACGAGAAATCCCAAATCATACTGGTTGTAATCCATAAATTCAAATGCCGGCAGCGAGCCATAGGCGAAATGCGACATGTTCTGGTCATAAGCCGTATTGGATGTTAAAGCCTTACGTAGTAACGCATAATTACCTGCTATGCCTTGCTCCGCATCGCGCTGGTTTGTCCAGAATACGGGCCCATAGGGTGAATTGATCGGGTCCTGGTCCAATAGCTTTTTACAGGAGGTAAATGGAGATAATACCAGTCCCGCTGCTATTACCACAAAAATATGTTTAAGACAATTCATAACAACTTCTTTTTAAAATTAAAAACCAACATTTACACCCAGCGTAAATTTCCTCGGGATCGGGTAGCCACCACCGGTATAAGTACCTTTTTCATCCACTGCTTCAGCATCAGGTACACTGGCCTTCTGGAACATCTTCAGATTATCCACAACACTATAGATCTGGAGATTGCGAAGTTTGATCCGATCCAGGAATTTGCGGTTGAAAGTGTAAGAGAGGTTCACGTATTTGATACGTGCGTAACTGCCGTTTTCCACAAAAGCAGTGGAGAATGGCAGAAACTGATAATAATAATTTTTGCTGTAAGGTATCACCTCTGCAAATTGAGCATTGTCACCTTCTTTATGCCAGCTGTTAATATTATTTGGATCTATGGCAGCAATCTGCGCATAGTTGGTTGTTAACCCTATCAACCTGTCAGACATATATTTGTTATAGATATCACGACCCAGCAGGAAAGTAACATATACTTCCAGGTTAAAGCCTTTATAAGAAAAACTATTGCTGAAACCGCCGGTAGCAGCCGGATTCGGGTTGCCTCCCCGAACTTTGTCATTCCAGTCCCATACATCATAGTCACCATTCTGATCCTGCCAGATGAAGTCCCCTGCCTGAACAGTATGGTTACCGTTCCAATAGGTCATTTTTTCACCGGTATAAGGATTAAACGGAATGTCCTTTGCAGATTTGTAAACACCGTTGCTCTTAATCATGTAGAACTCGTTGATAGCCCGACCTTTGGTAAGCACATAGGTCATACCTGTATTATTGTCTGTCACCATCAGGTCACGATTACCATTAGGCAGCTTGACGATCTGGTTTTTTACAAAAGACAACAGGAAACGGGAGTTCCACTGGAATGCACTGCTGGCAGGGAGTATACGCGCCTGGATATTAAACTCCGCACCGATGTTACGTACATCTACTGCATTGGTATTTACTTTATTGTAACCCGTAGTAGAAGGCAGCAGCAGATCGAACAACATTTTAGAGGTTCCTCTGTTAAACGCATCCGCGGTTACATTGATACGTCCGTTAAAGAAGCTTGCATCAAAACCAATATTGGTTTGCAACGCCTGTTGCCAGGTTAATCCATCCTGCGCCACACCACCCTCGAAATTAGGCGTTACGGCGTTCACGCCATTATAGGTACCTCCTGTAGCACCACCATAGGTTCCCTGGTTAATGCTGTAAGTATTGTAAGGCAGATAAAAACCTGTGGGCAAGCTACCGGTAACACCGAAACTACCACGGATCTTAAACATGTCCATCCATTTCTTCACCGGCTCCATAAAAGGCTCATCTGTTACATTCCAACCTGCGGATACAGATGGGAAGTAACCCCAGCGGCTATTACGACCAAAACGGGAAGAAGCATCTGCCCTATAGGCAAATGACAACAGGTATTTTTCTTTATAATCATAGTTTATACGGGAGAAGAAAGATAACATACCGGCAGATTCATAATTGGAGCCGGAAATAATGTTACCGTAAGGGTCTGTATATGCCAGATAGTTGACATCAAATCCCTGCACCACCTTGATATTATCATTACCCAGCGACCCGCTGCCGATACCTGTATATTCATTCCTCACATTATTGATCGTGTTACCCAGCAATATGTTCAGATGATGCTCCTTGTTTACCACGTTGGTATTAAAGTTCAGGGTATTATCCAGGTTCACATTTTCATACCGTGATTTATTGCTTTGTGCATACGACAACCCTGCGGCGTTCAACTCACCAGGCCTGAATATATCACGGGAATTTACGCTGGATTGCAGGGAGCCCATAGAAGAAAAACGCAACTTGGGCGTAATATCGTAGTTCAGGGAAATACTGGCAGTAATATCATCATTGATATTTTTATCACGACCAGAGGAAAGATCACCTACGTAGTTTCTTTTATCAACATCAGATAAATTAAAGAGAGATGAGAGGTACTGTCCATCCAATAATGGAATAACATTTTCTCCGGGGAATTGTCCGCGACCACGTGATCTATCTCCGCGACTAAGACGGAAAAGTGCATCCACACTGAGTTTAGAACTCATTTTTACACCCAGGGCAGTTGAAACGGTGTAGCGTTTAAATCCGGTTCCTTTGATCGTACCATCTTCATCGTAATAGTTACCACTGATACGGTAGTTCATCATATCATTGGCGCCGGAAACAGAAAGATCGTAATTCTGTATTATTCCTTTTCTGTAAAACAGGTCCTGCCAGTCGGTAGCTCCCTTAAACGCCGGGTTCAGACTATCTGTTAACAGCATAGGTGTTTCCAGGGCCATTCTGTCCGCGTCCATGTATTTAGACATATAAGCCAGTTTAAACTGTCTTTCCTCTGCGCCTCCGATAACATTTTCAAACTTAGGCTGCTGCGTTAATCCACCATAAGTGGAGAAATTCACCTGTGGTTTGCCGGGTTTACCACGTTTTGTTTTCACAATCACTACACCGTTAGCACCACGGGAACCATAGATAGCGGCCGCAGAAGCATCTTTCAGGATATCGATAGATTCAATGTCATTAGGATTCAAACCGGCAATATAGTTGGTACCGGTGTTATCAAATGCCGCCGCATCATCCATGGAAATGGGAATACCATCTACCACAAATAACGGGGAACTCAGGGTGCGCGCTGCATCGGCACTTCTGCTGATAGCAGTAGTACCCCTGATCACAAAAGATCCGCGTACACCTGGCTCACCTGTAAAATTCTGTACGTTCAAACCAGCAGCACGACCTTGTAATAACTGGTCAAAACTTGGGGAAGGTAAGTTTTCAATCTCTTTACCTTTTACGCTGGAAACAGCCGCTGTTACAGTTTTACGCTTCACTTCCTGGTAACCGATCACCACTACATCTTTCAGACTTCTGGCATCAGGCTTCAGCATTATGTGAAAAGTGCTTTTACCTCCTACCGAAACGGTTTGTGTTTCAAAGCCAATAAATGAAACGGATAGTTTATTGGAGCTACCTTTTAAGGTAAAGGTGAATTTTCCGTCAGGGTCGGTGGCCGCCCCATTGTTGGTGCCTACTTCTTTCACAGATACACCGGGTAATGCCCCTCCTTTTTCATCTGTAACGGTCCCTGAAATTCTCCGCTCCTGGGCCAATACCTGCAGGCATAGCAATCCCATGAGTGCTAATAATAGCAACTTTTTGTGCATAGATTCTGGTTTAATAAATTACTCTGGAATAATCAGATTGACATATCCGAATGCTGACGATAACTGTTCACTGATGAATTAATAATTGTTGCTGTTGGAATTTGATTGACTGATTTTTGTGCTGACTTCCGATTCGTTAAATTGAATTACTGGTTGACTAAAAATTTTTGTTCACTCACTGTTGACTAACTGAATTGTTCTTGACTGAAAATTTGCACCGATTCGTTACTGGTTGAATAAATTAATTGTTGACTGCAATGCTCCTTACTTCGATACTTGTTCACTACTTTCATTGTTCTTGTCCGAAATTTATAATTGTTAAAGTTTTCCCAATACAATAATAAAAACAACTGACAATATGATGACACATCTTTAAATACTGCTAAAAATGGCGTTCTTTCCGCCCAAACACTTGATAAGTATATATTAACGCCAAAAACAAGTTATTTTTCGGCTCATTTAAATTAAAATACTATTATAAAATAGCAATTTAGTACCAATTATTTTTTACCCTCAAGACAAGTTAATGACAATTACTTATTACTCATTTTCCGGTAAATGATTGTCTGGTTCAGTACTGTACTCACTGTTACCTATATACGAAATTATCCATGCAGTGAGCAAATGACCTCGTCACTCACGCTACATCTGCCTGAATATTCATCATTCAACATTACCAATTCTTAATTCTGGCCTTGATTGCCAACTATTAATTATTTTTGCCGGATAAACTTTGCAGCCTGAAAAAAGTACGGAAAATATTATCTGTCGTGTTACTATGTTTGTTAGGCCTTGTCATTCTGATTGGAATACTGGTAAACATCCCTGTAGTGCAGAACTTCCTTGTGGGTGAGGTGACCAGCCGGCTGTCGGATCGGCTGAAAACACGGGTGCAGATAGACCGTGTAAGCTTTCAGCTGTTTAACAGTATGCAGATGGAAGGCGCCCTGATAGAGGACCAACACCGCGACACACTGTTATATGCAGGCAAATTACAGGTACGCATTACCGACTGGTTCTTCTTTCAGGATAAACCTATCCTCAAATTTATAGGGCTTGAAAATGCACAGGTGAACCTGCTGCGGTCCCGCAAGGATTCCGTCTGGAACTATCATTTCATCGAAGAAGCCTTCAGTTCTTCCACACCCGATACCAGCCAAACCCCTTCCCAGGGCATTTCACTGGACCTGAAAAAAATTGATCTTAAAAACATTCAGCTAAACCAGGTAGATGCCTGGGTTGGTGAAGATATGCGGGCATCTGCCAAACGTATCTACCTGGATGCTAAAAACCTGGACCTCCAGAAACATAATATTGATATCCAGGAGCTGACCCTTACAAATCCCAACTTCATTATCAGTAGTTATGCCTCCTCACCGCTCCGCCACAGAAGGCATTCCGCTTCCTCCGGCAACCCTGTACCCGATACCGGCAAACTGCAGCAGCTGCGATGGAATAATGCCAACTGGAAACTTATTGTAAAAGAAATTAATATAAAAAACGGCACTTTCGGCGTAGATAACCCTGACGACAGTACGGAAATAGAACCAGGATATTTTGCACCACATCATATCCGGTTCAATGACATCAACCTGTCGCTCACCAATACCAGCCTGGTGAAAGACAGCGTGATCGGTGATCTTACGATGAGCACCAAAGAGCGCAGCGGCTTCGAAGTGAAAAAACTCAGCAGCCGGTTTAAGATGTCGCCGGTGGAAATGGAATTTTCTCAACTGGACCTGGAAACAAACCGCAGCCATATCGGAGACTATTTCACCATGCAATACAGCGATATCAGCGATATGAGCGATTATATCAATGATGTATTTATGCAGGCCAGCTTTAAAAACTGTAAACTGTCATCAGACGATATCGCTTTTTTTGCACCACCACTCGCCTCCTGGAAAAAAGAGATCACCCTCAACGGGAAGGCCCGTGGCCCTGTCAGCAACCTGAAAGCATCTGAAATTGAACTGGAAGCAGGCAACACCACCCGCCTGAAAGGAAGTCTCGAAATGCGCGGATTGCCGGATATCTATGAAACATTCATCGACTTCCATGCCGATGAACTGGTGACCACCGGGAAAGATGTGATGCAGATCATGCCCATTGTAAAAGATGTTGTCAATACTGTTCGGATAGATCGCCTCTCTGCCATCCGCTTCCAGGGTAGCTATACCGGTTTCATCAATGACTTTGTTGCCTATGGCCAGTTCCAGACTAATCTGGGTAAACTGAACTCCGATCTGAACTTTAAAACCAGTCGGGATGTCCCCGTATACTCCGGAAGCTTAACAGCTGTTAAGTTTGATATTGGAAGCCTTTTTGATAACACCAACCTCTCTACGATTTCCCTGGATGCTAAAGTAGATGGTGCCGGCTTCAACTTTAAAACGCTGAAAGCCAGCGTAGACGCCAATGTGCAGGAGATTGCCCTATTCGGATATAACTATCAGAACATCAAAACAAAAGGTGAAATGAGCCGTAAGTTTTTTAACGGCTCCCTCACCGCCAATGATCCCAACCTGGATTTGGATTTTGCAGGCACCATTGATTTCAATGAAGCATTGCCGGTATTCAATTTCAATGCGGACGTTCGCAAAAGTGATCTGAAGGCATTACATATCACCGAAGATTCTGTTACCCTGCAGGCCAAAGTAGATCTTAATTTCGCCGGCAGCAACATTGATAACTTCGATGGTGTTGCCAGGATGTATGAAGTATCTGCATTCAAAGATAACCGCCGCCTTGAGTTCGACTCCCTGAATGTATCGTCTCACCTGGTGGATAATCAGAAAGTATTGGAATTTGCAGGTAGTGAAATCAGCGGTTTTGTAAAAGGACAATATAGCTTCCTGCAATTGCCGGACGCATTTCACCTGTTACTATATAAATATTATCCCAGTTATTTCAGTCCACCGCAAAATATCAGCATCAACCAGGACTTCACTTTTGCTTTTAACCTCGGAGAAGTGGATAAGCTGCTGAAAGGCTTTACCAATCAATTTTCCGGCTTTAATGAAAGTAAAGTAAACGGTGCCCTGAATACCATGAATGGCGGCAACCTGGTATTAAACATCAACATACCCGAAGCCGGCTATCTTGGTTATCATGTACAGGATTTACAGGTAAAGGGAGAAGGTAATTTTAATAAAGTCAATATCAGCACCAGTATTGGCAAAGTGCTGTCAGGTAAAAATGTGATGCTCGAAAATCCATTGATAATGGCCAGCTCCGGGCATGATACGTCTTTTGTAAAAGTGGATCTGGCAGCGGAAGATACTTCTTCCCTGGATGGCTTTTATGCGCGCATCATTACGGTACCGGAAGGTCTGAAGATAAATTTCCTCAACAGTGCATTCACAGTAAACGAGCGGCAATGGAATGTTACCCCCGGTAATGAAATCTACTGGAGCAAACATTTTCTAACCGTAAAAAACCTCCGTATCACCCGCAACGATCAGAGTATTACCATAGAAACCAATGAGTATAATCCGGATGAGTCCAAGTTTATTGTTACACTCAAAAACCTGAACCTGGCCGATGTGATTCCGTCCCAGCTCATTACTACCCGTATAGAAGGTATTACAGATGGCACAATTAATATTGCAGATCCTACACAAAACCTGGATATCAATACCGCATTGAGAACACGGGAACTGCGTATTGACAACGATTCTATCGGTATTTTAAATGTAGATGGCACCTATCATCATCAAACCGGCACCGCTACTTTTAATATCCAGTCAGATAATGAAGGCAAAGCTTTCCTGGCGCAGGGTAAGGTAGGGCTATCGGCCAGTAACCAAGACATAGATGCTAACATCAAGCTCAATGGTACCTCCATCAGTTTATTAAATAAATACCTCGCAGGGTATGTTTCCCAACTCACGGGGACCGTTGCGGGCAACCTGAATGTCAGCGGTACTACCAGCATCCCTTCTGTGAAAGGTACGCTCACACTGGATACCGTGGGTGTTACGGTAGATTATTTAGGCACCCATTACAGGATTCCAAAGCTGAATGTAAATGTGGATGATAACCTGATTGAATTCGGCAACTTCGTGCTCATAGATAAGTACAACACCAAAGGCACGGCCAGCGGCTATATCAGCCATGACCACTTTGATAAGCTTAATTTCGATTTTGATGTAACCGGAAGAGGATTTCTGTTTCTCAACACCAGTGCTGCCGATAATGACCTGTTTTATGGAGATGTGATCGCTGATGGTAAAGTGTATTTTTCCGGTCCGCTGAATGATATGCAAATGCATATCCTGGCCCGTCCTATCAAGGGCACACACTTTTACCTGCCTATGTCCGACAGTAAGGACATAGGAAAGTACGACTATATCACCTTCAAGACGTATGGTACAGAAATAGTAGAAAAGAAAAAGAAGAAAGACAATACTAAACTAACAGTAAAACTGGACATTGCCGCCAACCCGGATGCACAGATAGATGTGATCCTCGATGCCACCACCGGTGACATTATTTCTGCCAATGGTACTGGTAACCTCCAGATTACGGTAAACACGGAGGGTGATTTTACCATGTTTGGTAACTACGAAATCAATAATGGTTCCTACAACTTTAACTTCCAGCGTTTGACCAGCTGGAAATTTGATATAGAAAAAAACAGTACCATAACCTGGAATGGAGATCCATCGGAGGCCAGGGTAAATATTATGGCCAAATATTCCCTGCCTAAGGTAAGTCTGTACAACCTCGTAGGCCAGGGCACCAGTGCCGCCAACGATAAACTGGCCACCCGCACAGAAAAAGTAGATGTACTCATTAACCTGCGGGGGGCCCTGCTTAAACCAGACATTACCTATTCCATTGAATTACCGGAAGTAGGTAGTCTGGCGTATGAAAGTGGTGTGGCGGCTCACCTGAAAGAAATTAACAACGATCAGAATAAAGCATTATTCCAGGTATGGGGTCTCCTGTTCTCTAACCAATTCCTTCCGGATGATGCTACCTCCACGGCAGCAGCCAACGTGGGCATTACCGGTAAGAACAGTGTGGGCCAGGCCCTGTCTGCACAGGCACAGGCCATCCTTAATAATATTACCGGGGCGCTGCTCAAAGGAAGTGGAATAGGGGTGAATGTAAACTACCGGGCCTATAATGTAGGCGGACCATTGGACAATTCTTCAGTAGACCGCAACCAGGTGAGTGCGGGTATTACGAGCAACCTGTTTAATAACCGTTTCCGGTTGTATGCCGGTGGCGATTATGATTGGGGCAAAACCGCTACTTCCGCCAATACCAATCGTTTTGCGGGCGACTTCCGCATTGAATACCTGTTGACGCCAGATGGTCGTTTCCGTATCAATGCATTCAGCAAAACGGATTACGATGTATATAACCTCAGCAACCGTACGAAATCCGGTGTGGGCATTTCCTATATCAGGGAATACAACCGGTTCAGTGAGTTGTTTGGTGGTAGCCGCCGGTCCCGTACACCACTCATGGATTCCCTGCGTAAAGCGGCAGCCCTGAAACAGGAGCAGGAAGATGCTGCGAAAGTAAAGGCAGATACCACTACTACAAAATAAAGACGAGAACAAACAGCAAAGGAGCAAAACCTGTAAAACAAGCGTTGCTCCTCTGTGTGGTTTGATTGAGCTGCAGATATCTTTCGAACTCCTGCGAACTTACACGCGGCTCCCTAATGAACCGTCACATTTATCCTTTCAGGATTTCATGCCCTAATTTATCTCTTTTTGTTTTCAGATAAGTCTCGTTATGCGGGTTGGGATTGATTTCAATCGCCACATTTTCCACTACTTCCAGACCATATCCACTTAAACCAGCGCGTTTACGCGGGTTGTTGGTGATCAGGCGTAATTTGCTGATACCCAGCTGACGGAGGATTTGTGCGCCTACGCCATAGTCGCGTTCGTCCATTTTAAAGCCCAGTTCCAGGTTAGCTTCCACTGTATCCATTCCTTCTTCCTGCAGTTTATAGGCTTTCAGTTTATTCATGAGGCCTATTCCTCTGCCTTCCTGGTTCATATATAATATGAGTCCTTTCCCTTCTTTCTCTACCATTTGCATGGCGGCATGTAATTGTTCACCACAATCACAGCGTAAAGAGTGAAGTATATCTCCAGTTACACAAGAAGAGTGCACACGTACCAGTACCGGCTCATCTTTTTTCCAATCACCTTTCTTCAATGCCATGTGAATTTCACCGGAATTGATCTGTTTAAAGGCAATCAGCTCAAAATTGCCGTATTTGGTAGGCATTTGGACTTTCACTCCTTCTTCTATCAGCGTTTCAGTGCTGAGCAGATAGGCAATGAGGTCTTTGATGGAGATGAGTTTGAGATCGAACCTGGTGGCTATTTCACGCAGTTGCGGTAAACGGGCCATGGAACCATCTTCATTCATTATTTCCACCAGCACGCCAGCAGGTTCAAATCCGGCCAGTCTGGCCAGGTCGATAGTGGCTTCTGTATGTCCGGAGCGGCGTAAAACGCCGCCGGTTTTCGCTTTCAGCGGAAATATGTGGCCGGGTTTACCCAGGTGTTCCGGTTTGGTGGTAGGATCAATCAGCGCCTGTATTGTTTTAGCCCTGTCATGCGCGGAGATGCCTGTTGTACAGCCATGTCCCAGCAAGTCAACCGAAACAGTAAAGGGGGTTTGATGCAAAGCGGTATTGTCGCGGACCATGAGTTCCAGTCCCAGCTCTTCGCAACGTTCTTCTACCAGTGGTGCGCAGATCAACCCGCGACCATGGGTACTCATAAAGTTGATGATTTCAGGTGTTACGTTGCGTGCTGCCGTTATAAAATCACCTTCATTTTCACGGTCCTCGTCATCGACTACGATCACCAGTTTACCGTTTTTTATATCTTCTATTGCTGCTTCTATTTTATCTAACATATTTTATTCCCTCCGGGTCAGTAATGTTGAATTGCGCAAAGTTACGACATATACATGTGAAAAGATGAGGGGGAAGGGGGTTGAATTTTAGTTAAAAAAACGTTGTAGATATGTTAATTACACAGATCAGTTTTAACATATAACAACTTAAAATACTATTTGTTATGTTTATACATTTTAAAACCCATAAAGTTCACTGTGGTCATAGGTTTGACCCATTATTAATATCACCTATTTGAGAAATTATAATTTTTAGGGAAAATCTTGAAAAATCCTATTGTTTATAGGCGTTCAGCTAGATGTCATCCAATTTTTCCCTGACCCTCCAAGTTATCCACAGTCTACTTAACAATTTGTTAATTTGAAGTTAAAATTATGCCAGGAAAATTAAGCAACTTTGCCGCTGAAACAACAACATCTTTGCTTTATGGGGTTTAAAAAATTACTCTTTACACTTTCATTGTTACTCACGGTTTTTGTTACCTATGCGCAGGTTACCACCAGCAGCATCTCCGGCGTAGTAACTGACTCAAAAGGCCAGGGCCTCATCGGGGCTACTGTAAAAGCCACCCACACACCTACTGGAACAATTTATGGAACAACCACCCGTAATGGTGGTGAGTTCACCATTCCCAACATGCGTGTTGGCGGACCTTACAAAGTAGAAGTTTCTTTCATCAGCTTCGGTACCGAAACCTACAACGACATCTTCCTGAAACTGGGTGAGCCGTTGAAAATCAATGTGAAACTGGCTGAAGGTTCTACCAACCTGAAAGAAATCAGCATCACTGCTACTAAAAACACCACCAAAGGCAATGGTGGTACTGCACTGAACATTTCCCGTACCCAGCTCAATAACCTCCCTACGGTGAACAGAAACGTACAGGACTTTGCCAGACTGAGTCCACAGGCATCTGTTTCTACCAATGGTAAAGATGGTTCTCCTATGGGTATTTCCTTTGGAGGCCAGAGCAATAAGTACAACCAATTTGCAGTTGATGGCGCTGTAACCAACGACGTCTTCGGCTTATCTGCCTCTGGTACCAACGGTGGCCAGGCAGGAGCCAACCCTATTTCCATAGAAACCATTGATCAGTTACAGATTGTACTGAATCCTTACGACGTTAAACAGAGCGGCTTTACAGGTGGTGGTATCAATGCCATTACCAAAAGCGGAACAAACGATTTTCACGGTGCTGCCTATTTCTTCTACCAGGGACAATCCCTCGTAGGTAAAGCTCCGGATTCAACCCGTGCAGGTTACGGCGATTTCACCAATAAAATATTCGGTGCCTCCCTGGGTGGCCCAATCATAAAAAACAAACTGTTCTTCTTTGTAAACGCAGAAAGATCTGTCAGAAATAACCCGGTTGATTTCAACCCTGCAACAGGATCTTCCAATGTAACTACCGATGAACTGAAAAGTATCTACGATTTTGTTGCAAATAAATACAAGGTAGATCTGGGAAGCTACACTGACCAGGAACGCGATAAACCAGCTACTACCCTCTTCGGCCGTATTGACTGGAATATCAATGCCATTCACAAACTGACGGTACGTCACAATTACCTGAATGCGAGCGATCTGATCTACAGCAGAACTAACAGCTCTGCCGCTTTTGCAAACAACTATTATACCTTCCCTTCAAAAAGCAATTCCAGCGTTATTGAGTTGAACTCCAACTTCTCTAATAAGTTGAGTAATGAGCTCAGGATCGGTTATAATAATGTAAAAGACAAAAGAAACTACCAGGGCCAGCCCTTCCCTACCGTTACCATCAACGATAACGGACGTACCATCAACCTGGGTAGTGAATTTTCCTCAACAGCAAACGCACTGGATCAGAGTATCTGGACAATCACAGACAACCTGACCATGTATAAAGGCAAACATACGATCACTGTAGGTGCCAATGCTGAAATCTACAAGATCAAAAACACCTTTATCCAGGGAGCTTTCGGTTCTTACACTTATGATTCCATCAACGGATTCATTAACAACCTGAAACCAAGACAATACCAGATAAACTATAACACAGCTGATTCTACCCTCCGGGATGGTATCGGTTTCAAAGCAGCCCAGATCGGTATTTATGCACAGGATGAATGGAATGTCAGGAAAAACTTCACCCTGACCTATGGTGTGAGAATAGATATTCCTATCTTCCCAACCACACCTCCGGATAACGTTGCATTCTCCAAAGATCCCAGCTTTGCAGGTTATTCCACTACTACCATTCCAAAATCCAAACCACTGATCGCTCCGCGTGTTGGTTTTAACTGGGATGTTACTAACGATGGAATGACTATCATCCGTGGTGGTGTTGGTATTTTTACCGGCCGCGTACCATTTGTATGGATCTCCAACCAGTATGCAAATACCGGTAACGTCTATACCAACGTAAGCTTGAGCGGTGCCGGCCTGCCAAACAGTTTCCGTTTCAACTATGATGCAAATAGTCCATTCTACGGACAATATTCTGCTGCCAATCTCACGGCAATGGGTGCTAATGTAGGAACCAGCCCTTCCAACATTAACCTGACTGACAAGGATTTTAAATTCCCGCAGATGTTTAAAACCAACCTGGCGGTAGAAAGAAAACTGCCGTGGGGAATGAGCGCTACCTTAGAAGGTAACTTCACCAAAACGCTCAACAACGCTATCTGGGAAAACCTGAACGTAGTTCAATCCAACGACAGTGTTTCTTTAGGCGGTGGTATTAAAAGACCAACATGGGTTAAGAAAAACAAAAACTGGGGCAACCAGATCCTCCTGTTGAAAAATACCAACGAAGGTTATACTTATAACATCTCTGCTGAATTGACCAAACAAACAAGCAACGGCCTGTTCATGAAAGTTGGTTATTCTTACGGTGACTCTTATGCTATTAATGATGGTACCTCTTCTACAGCTGGTTCCAACTGGCGCTTCGGACCAAACATCAACGGTTTAAACAACCTGGAATTGGCCCGTTCCAACTATAGCATGGGTAGCCGCGTACTGGCGGTAGTTTCCAAAACCTTCAAATATGGTAAAGAAGATAAATTCCGTACCACTGTAACCCTGTTCTATAATGGTCAATCCGGTATTCCTTACTCATGGGTATACTTTAACACCGTTGATCCTACCGGCGATGACTTAAACGCCAGCGGTAACAACGACCTGATCTACATTCCTAAGGCAACAGAAGTAGCTGCTATGACCTTCGATCTGATCTCTCAGAAAGATTCCAAAGGTAACTTGATCTACTCCCGCACTCCGGATGAACAAAGAGCTGACCTGGAACGCCTGATCAACAGCGACGGCTACCTCAGCAAGCACCGTGGTGAAAATGCTAAAAAGAATGCAAGCCGCACTCCGTTCGAAAATATCTTTGACTTTAAAATAGCGCAGGTACTGCCTATTTATAAAAATCATAAAGTGGAAATCACTTTCGACATCCTGAACGTAGGTAACCTGCTGAACAAAGATTGGGGCAGAACATACTTCATTGCCAACAACGCCTCTACACCACTCACATTCAGGAAATTCGATACCGTTTCCGGTAACGCAGTTTTCCAATATGACAGAAGAAGAGAAGTCAATGGTTTTGGTGATGAAAAACCATACTTCATCAACAACTTCACCGCTCGTTGGAGAGGACAACTTGGTCTTCGCTACAGCTTCTAGAAGCAATACATCTTTATAAAAGGAAAGGCCTCCGTGTGTCACGGAGGCCTTTCCTTTTTACAATAAACCAATATCCATTCCCGTTATACCCCAAATCCTTTACCCTTGCGCCATCTTGTCCTGTTCCTCCTTCTCCTGCTTCCCCTGCATAGTATTCAGGCACAGAATATAGTGGCCAATCCCGGTTTTTCAGACGTTAACATCTGTACAGAATATAATTACCCCTGTGCGCCCAGCGCCTGGGAATCCGTAGCACCCAATACCAGTAAAATCATGTATACGCAGGTCAGGGGAAACCGCTACATCACCATCACCCTTTATAGCAGCATTGATCCAAACTTCCGTTCCTATAGCGAAACACAATTACTTTGCCCCTTGCACAAAGGCCAACGTTATCAATTGAAGTTGTACACCCTCATGGACGAAGGCCGTCCCTATCCCCTGCCAGGTGTATTATTCGACTCGGTACCTGTATACCGTTGGACACCCAGACCACTGGAGCAACCCGCCACCCTGTACTTCAACAAAGATTCCGATAAGCATCCGGAAAAAAAATGGACCGTGCTGGAAAAAACATTTGTAGCCGAAGCCAATGCGAAATACATGATCATCGGCAACTTTGATTCCGCTCTCGGACATTATCCGAGAAATGAAACATTTTATCTGGATATAGACAGTGTGTCGCTGGTTCCATTATCCGGTAATGTTTGTGCAAACACTAGAGAAACTGCTGCGAAGTTGTACACGTTACACGACCGGCATCATTTTATTTCGCCAGACAAAGACCTGCAGGACCTGGAGCCCGTGAAGACACCAAAACTTCAAACCGTTTTTTATAAGCCTGGCTCCTGTGATACCCTGCTGTTGAAATCTGATTTCTTCTTACCCAAAAGTAAAAATATCAACCCCTCCTATGCCGGTCAGCTGGAAAGCGCACTAAAGCCCTCCGGCAGCGTATTACGTCATAAAATTAAACTCACCGGCTATGTGTTTAAAAATGCCAGCGAAAAATATAACCAGGTAATGGCACAGGACCGCGCGCAGGCAGTGGCCAGCTACATGGTGTATAAAAAAGGGTTTAGCTTCGATGACTTCATCGTTACCGGCGTAGGAAAATTCACTGCAGACGGTGACTCCAGCGAAAGAGTAGAAGTGATTAATTGTCAACCTTCGGAAGAAGTAACCGTAGCGGTTACACGAACAGATACCTTACTGATACCAGACCTGCTTTTCCGGGTAGACAGCCATCAACTGGAAGATAAGATGATCCACGCACTGGATAGTCTTATCGATAAAATCCCGGTAGGTGATCATATATCCCTGACCGTTACAGGGCATACAGATAATACCGGCACCAACATTTACAACCAGGAATTATCCATGCGCCGCGCATTTACGGTGTCAGATTATATCCGGAATAAAAAGCCAGGCAGTAACATCACGGCCGTAAACGGAATGGGAGAGTCTATGCCGGTAGCTGACAATAAAACGGTAGCAGGCAGGCGGAAAAACAGACGGGTAGAAGTGGTGATCTACTATCTGTCTTCTCAATAAACTGCGAAAAACGGTATAATGCTACAGTCGCTTATTTCTATAAACAACTTACACCTTATCCTTATCATGATAAGGTGGTGAATAGGAATGAACCTTCCCGGTCCGCTTGGACCGGAAAGAATCAGGAAGATGGGGTACTGTAATCCATACGCCACCTTTATTCGTTCCGCTGGCAGCGGTGGATGAGCAAGCGTCCAAACTAACCCTGGCCTTGCACATTGTAGCGCTGAAGAGGATTAAATAAAATGATATAAGAACACCACATTGCCTGTGTAGGCTGGTTTAGGCTGATCTTTAATCCTCAGCGTGGCTTCAATCACCACTTTGGTTGTTCCTCTTAAATTGGTGATGGAATTCAGTTTAGCCCCCAGTTGAACCTCACTATCTACCACTACGGCCTGTCCGAATTTAAATGATTCTATCCCGTAATTGATTTCCATTTTAATATTGCGAACATCTGCAATCTGCTTCCATAAATATGGAATTAAGGATAAGGTTAAATATCCGTGTGCGATGGTGGCTTTAAACGGACCTTCATTCTCCGCTTTTTCCTTGTCCACATGAATCCATTGATGATCTAAAGTGGCGTCAGCAAACTTATCAATCTGCTGCTGGTCTATTTTATGCCATTCGGATACTCCTAATTGCAGGCCTAAATACGATTGATACTCCTGGTAATTATTGATAATTAACATACTTTTTTTTTAGTAATCAGTTATAGGTCTGTTATGGCGAAGCTTAAAGTTTTTATTCTGATCTAACTCCCAGGTATCGCACCACAATATTGTGAACGGCATAAAAGTATTCAAAGTGCACCTCTCTACCAATATATATTAGATCTTTATTGCTTTAGAGCACCTATTTTTTATTTTATTCACGCCCCACGCTTCCCTTCCTATCCAAAATTTTCCGGATTGCGTAAACGCAACGGCATGCTTTTGCCTAATTTTGCTCCCCACAAATCAAACGGATACACCATACAGCAACATCATCTGAGCACATTATCTCATTTAAACGACGGCAATCACGGCTATGTACACACTTAACAAACGATTATTCCTGCTGCTCTTCTCCGGATGCAGTATTAGCGCACCATTAATGGCGCAACACAAAACAACCAACGAAAATAAAAAAGATACCCTGCCGACTAAAGCTGCTGATCAAAAAGTGCTCGGTGAAATAGTGGTTTCTGCCAGCAGGAAGCCGGTGACACTGGATAATGTTCCATCTTCCGTAACGGTTATTACTAAAAGAACACTGGAAAACGACCTGCGGATAAATACAGATGTAACAGATATCCTGGCCCGGGAAGTACCCGGACTGGCGCCGGGAACACAAACCAACAGCAACGTAGGCCAAACACTCCGCGGACGCCCTGTATTGATCATGATTGACGGAATCCCTCAATCCACCCCACTCCGCAATGGTGAGGTAGACATGCGTTCCATAGATCCGGGCGTACTGGAAAGAGTAGATGTGCTGAAAGGCGCTACTGCCATATATGGCAACGGTGCCACCGGTGGTCTGATCAACTACATCACGGCTACCCCTAAAGAAGATAAAGTACTGTCCGGCAGAACCATGATTAATACCACCGGTTCCCTCACCAGCCTGAAAAACAGTGTAGGCGGCCGTGTGAGCCAGATGCTACAGGGGAAATATAAAAAATTCGATTACATCGTAAGCGGTGTAGCCGAAGAAACAGGAGAATATAAAGATGCCAAAGGCAAACTGGTAGGGCCCAACTACAGTTTGGGTGAAACAGACAGCTACAACGCTTTTGCCAAAATCGGGTACCAGGTAAATACCCGTCAGCGCTTACAGCTGATGTACAACTACTACCGCAGCCAGCAGAACTCCAACTACAACGTAGTGAACGGAGATATTCTCAAAGGCATTCCTTCTTCCGGTGTATTGGGAAAACCTGCCGGTGTATCTACCGGCTCCAGGGGCAATCACAACCTGCACCTCGAGTACCAGGCAGATAGTCTCATTGGTGGTACTTCTCTCAATGCCGATGCCTACTACGAATCCCGGGATGATATCTTTTATGTATCCTTTGGCCGCTTTGCAGGCAGCGACGGACAATCACATACACTGGACAGGAAAAAGGGATTACGCCTGATGCTGAATTCGCCAGTATCCAACCAATATAATTTTAACGKAACACTTTCCTACGGCGCCGATCTGCTGAATGATGTGACCTCCCAGCCACTGGTAGACGGCCGTGTATGGGTACCGGAGATGAATATGCTGAACTACGCGCCTTTTGCAGAAACGCAGTGGTATCTCTGGCAAAACCTGATCCTGAAAGCAGGTGTGAGAGTAGAAAAAGTGCATGTAAGTGTTGATGATTACAACACCCTGCCGCTCACAAATGCCGATGGTACACTTCCTCCCAGTATCCGTGTAAAAGGTGGAGATCTCGACTATACCGCTACCTTATTTAACGCCGGGATCCGTTATAACCGCCTGCCGGCTTTCATGCCTTACTTCAGCTTTTCACAGGGATTTTCTGTGTCTGATGTAGGCCTGGCACTACGTGATTCAAAGGTAAATGACCTGAAAAAGATCAATACAGAAGCAGTGTTGGTGAATAACTACGAACTGGGCTTTGTGAGTGAACACAAAAAATTCCGTTTTGAACTCAGTGGTTTTATCAGCACCTCCAGGCTGGGCGCAGATATGATCTTTGACGCCAACACTGGTTTATTTAATGTGAGCAGAACGCCGGAACGCATATACGGCGTTGAAGCTGCCATTACTTACCAGGTATTACACAATCTTGATGTCAGCGCCAGCTACAGCTACGTAGAAGGAAAATCAGATACCGCCAAAACGGGGGGCAGCTATAATGTATACCTGAATGGCAGAAGGATTGCACCACCTAAAATGACAGCCAGCGTCAATTACCGCCCGCTGAAAAACCTGGAAGTAAGATTACAGTACATGGGCGTTAATGGCCGGAACCGCTTTGAAAAGAAAGCTAATGGCCTGTACAATGGCAACGAAGGCCGGGTAAAAGCATATAACCTGGTGAACTTCAATGCCAATTACAAGGTCACCCCACGTACCATGCTGACATTAGGTATCGAAAACCTTTTCAACGAAGATTACTTCCCTGCACGTGCACAGTGGTTCATGATTCCGAATCAGTATGCCAAAGGAAGAGGCGCCGCTTTTAATATAGGCGTTGTCGTTAATTATTAGTAGAAGAAAGGCAATTGTAAAAATATATTCATGGCAGTTTTCCAGGTGGCCACATCATGCCGGCCACCTGGAATCTCCAGGTAAAAGATGTCCTTATCCGGCTTATACCCCTTCAGCAGCAACTCTTTTATCAGATCCCGGGTATCATCAATACTGTCGATTACGCCATTATGATTCCTGTCGGCCGTTTCATCGGCAGTACCACATTCAAAAAAAAACTGCTGTCCCCGATGATAACTTCCTTTACGGATCAGCTGATGCATAATACGGTCCTTATCATCCAGGTACCCATCACCGAGAGGCTTGCTACGCCACCACAATGCGCCGGAAAAAACGCCGGCCAGCTGGAAAAGATCCGGATAATGCCAGGCAATGTCCAGGGCAGACAATCCCCCCAGGGAGAATCCCGCAAAAGCACGTTGTTTGATCTGCATCCCCGGATACTGCTGTTCCAGGAACGGTAGCAGCTCCCTGATAATAAAGCGGGTATAGCTTTCCGCTTGCCCGCCCTGCCCCTGGTGATCCAGCACTCCTGCTGTACCATATTCTGACCTGCGATGCACACCGGCATGAATACCCGCTACCAGTAAGGCCGGCGGCAGCTCTGGTAATAACCCGGAAAGTTCCTGCCCGTCATTTACCAGCAACAGCACAGAAGGAGACTCTCCCCGGAAATAAGTATCCAGCACCACTTCCCGCTGCAGATACGAAGAATTGATATAATGTTGACGTGTTTGCACCCTAACAATTTACCAATAAACCAATAATCTTTTTTAAATTTATCTAAATGCTTCCCGTGACCGAAAACTATTTGAAATGGCATTCTCCCAACCTGGGAAAGGAATTTGAGATGTTGGTATTCGGCGACAGCGGATATCCGTTACTCCTCTTTCCCACCTCCATGGGACGCTACTATGAAAGCAAAGACTTTGGCCTTATTGAGGCGATCCGCTGGTTTATTGATGAAGGCAGGATCAAGGTATATTGCCCCGACRGTATTGACGCCCTCAGCTGGTATAACAAACAGATTACTCCCGAACAAAGAGCGTATAATCATACCTGTTATGACAAATTGCTGATGGAAGAAATACTTCCCCGTATGGAAGCCGAAACCGGCCGGCAACGGATAGTTGCCGCCGGTTGCAGCTTTGGTGGATATCATGCCGCGAACTTTGCCTTCCGTCATCCTGAAAAGGTATCTTATCTGTTTAGCCTGAGTGGGGTATTTGACATCAAAGCCCGTGTAGACGGGTATTATGATGACAATGTATACTTTAACAATCCGTCCGACTATGTGCCGGATAATCAGCATGCTGATCTGTGGCGCATGGGCATTGTGCTGGGTGTAGCCGACCGGGATGTAACAAGACCGCAAAACGAACAGCTGTCGGTATTACTGGCAGCTAAAAAAATATCTCACTGGTTGGATATACGGCCTCAAACGACGCATGACTGGCCGGTATGGCGGGAAATGCTGCCGCATTATCTATCACTTATTAAGTAAGTACTGTATGAAAAAAATAGGTATTCTCTTTGGACAGGAAAACACTTTTCCGCAGGCATTTGTAGATCGCGTAAACCGGATCAATCCTCCCGGCATCTTCGCCGAATTTGTGACCATCGATAAAGTAATGCAGGGCGCAGACTCCGGTTATGCAGTGATTGTAGATCGTATCTCCCAGGATGTTCCCTTTTACCGGTCTTTCTTAAAAAATGCGGCTGCTGCCGGTACCGCCGTGATCAACAACCCTTTCTGGTGGAGTGCAGATGACAAATTTTTTAATAATGCACTGGCAGATAAAATAGGCATTCATGTGCCTAACACCGTACTGCTCCCCTCTTATAAGTTACCGGACGAAACCACCGACAAATCATTCCGTAACCTGATTTATCCGTTCGACTGGAACAGCATTTTCGATTATGTGAGCTTTCCCGCTTACATGAAACCTTATGCTGGTGGTGGCTGGAAACATGTATACCGGGTGGAGGATAAAGACGACTTTTTCCATAAACACAGCGAAACCGGGCAGCTGGTCATGATGCTGCAGGAAGAAATTGATTTCAGCCAGTATTACCGCTGCTTCTGCATTGGCGGCAGAGAAGTACGCATTATGCCTTATAACCCCAAACAACCGGCTCACCTGCGTTACGAGGCTAATTATGAGGCCAGTCCTGCTCTGCTGGCACAAATCACCGAACAGGTGCTTGCACTCAATCAACATCTTGGCTACGATTTTAATACCGTGGAAATGGCGGTACGCAGTGAAGTCCCCTATGCCATTGATTTCTGTAATCCCGCTCCGGATGCGGACCTTCATTCCATAGGCGCGGAACATTTCGAATGGGTGGTGGAAACCAGCGCCCGTTATGCCATTGAAAGGGCCATTGCACAGAAACCCGGAAAAGATAATCTTACCTGGGGCAAATTTGTGCAACGCAGTCCGGCAAAAGCAAAAGCGAAACCCGCTGCTGCCGACGAAAAAAAGAAAGCAACCGGCGAGAAAACAAAGAAATCCACACCAGCAAAGGAGAAGARAGCACCTGCTAAAAAAAGCACTGCTAAAAAACAACAAAAAGAAAAGTGAAACCGAACCAGCTATTAGCCTTTAGCTATTAGCTTTTAGTAAATGCAGCGGAGACCAACATTTGATTATCTTCGCTGTATTAAACCGGCTGTTAGCCATAGGGTGTTAGCTAAACAAATATTATCTACGCGCTAAGCTAATGGCTAATGGCTAACAGCTATTAGCTGTTAGTAAACGCAGCGGAGACCAACATTTGATTATCTTCGCTGTATTAAACCTGCTGTTAGCCATAGGGTGTTAGCTAAACAAATATTGTCTACGCGCCAAGCTAATGGCTAACTGCTAATAGCTAAAAGCTAAAAATCACCATATGTTTAAGGCGTTTACGCTTGGGATCGAAGAAGAGTACATGGTAATAGATCCCGTTACCCGGGAACTCAGGTCACATGAACAAAAAATAGTAGAGCAGGCGCATAAAGTCATCAGCGACCAGGTAAAAGCCGAGTTTCATCAGGCGGTAGTAGAAGTAGGTACCCGCATCTGTGCCAATGTACACGAAGCCAGGGCAGATGTAGCATTACTCCGCCGTACCATTGCACAAATAGCCGGCGACCTTGGATTCAATATAGGTGCTTCCGGTACGCATCCCTTCAGCAAATGGGAAAAACAACTCATCACTGACCATCCCCGCTACTTTGAGATAGTCAACGAAATGCAGGATGCTGCCCGTTCTAACCTGATCTTCGGGTTACACGTACACGTAGGCATGGAAAACAGGGAGATGGCGATTCATATAGCCAACTCCGTTAGATATTTCCTGCCGCATATTTTTGCACTCAGCACCAATTCACCTTTCTGGGAAGGCCGTAATACCGGCTTCAAATCCTTTCGTACCAAGGTATTCGATAAATTTCCCCGTACTGGTATTCCTGATTATTTTGCCAGCATTGAAGAGTATGATAACTATATCAAACTGCTGGTAAAAACAAACTGTATTGACAACGCCAAAAAAGTATGGTGGGATTTAAGGGTGCATCCGTTTTTTAATACGGTAGAATTCCGGGTATGTGATGTGCCGCTGACAATTGACGATACCATTATGCTGGCGGGTCTTTTTCAGGCAGTATGCGCCAAAATTTACAAGCTGCGCATGCAGAATCTCAATTTCATTATCTATAACCGCGCATTAATCAATGAAAACAAATGGAGAGCCTCCCGCTATGGTATTGACGGCTATCTCATTGATTTTGGGAAAGAAATGGAAGTAAATACCCGCGCCCTTATCTTCGAACTACTGGACTTTATTGATGATGTAGTGGATGAACTGGGTAGCCGGGAAGTGATTGAGGCCACCACCCGCCTCATGGAAACAGGCACCGGCGCCGATAAGCAACTACAGGTATTTGCAGACACCAACGATCTCGTGGCGGTAACAGACTTTATACATGAACAGTTCCTTTTAGGATGCTAAAAGCCTGAAGCAGAAAGCAAAAAGCTATTGGAGCTAGTGATTTTAGCTGGCGACCATTCGCTGTTTGTGATTCGCTTCAATAGCTTTTTGCTTTCCGCTTTCCGCTTTTAGCTTTAATTTTGCAATTATGCATCCAATAAAAAAGAGCTGGAAGGTAGCTGTGCTGGATATGTACGAGGGTGTTCCCAATGAAGGGATGCGCTGTATTCGCGAAATATTGGCGAAATATGCCAGTATGCACGCACTGGACCTGCAATTTGATGAATTTGAAGTACGGCAACAGATACAGGTTCCCGATACTTCCTATGATATTTATATCTCCACCGGCGGCCCTGGCAGCCCGGTAGACAGTGAAGGCAGCTCCTGGGAAGCTGCTTATTTTTCCCTCATAGATGAATTACTCGAATGGAACAGGATACAGGAAGTAAAAAAACCGGTATTCTTTATCTGCCACTCCTACCAGATCATGTGCAGGTATTATAAACTGGGCAATGTATGCAAACGCAAATCACCTGCTTTCGGTGTTTTTCCTGTACATAAAACCGCCGCAGGCATGCAGGAGAAAGTATTCAGTGCCCTCCCCGATCCTTTTTATATAGTGGATAGCCGCGACTGGCAGGTGATAGAACTGGATTACGAAAACCTGCAGGCAATGGGTGGACACGTACTGGCTTTGGAAAAAGAAAGACCACATGTACCACTGGAACGTGCCACCATGGCCATCCGGTTTAATGAACATTTCATTGGGACCCAGTTCCACCCTGAAGCTGATGCTGCCGGTATGCATATGTACCTGCAACAGGAAGAAAAGAAAAAACAGGTGGTGAATAACCACGGCATAGAAAAATATAACAGCATGATCAGCCAGCTCACTGATCCGGATAAGATTATGCTCACACACGATCGGTTCATTACCGCTTTCCTGGATTATGCCATTTATGGCGGATTGTCCGAGCGACTGGCCGCTATTGAACGCCTGGTACAGGTAGCCGCACATACAGATAATGAGCACTCGTTCTTTTAATTAAAAGACACCATGATCCCTGCTATCAGAACATCTTATAATCAGCAATTTACGCCTGCCCAATACCAGGCTTTTTTAGATGGCATTGCCACAGATACCGGCGTGGTACCGGCTTTCCGCATTGCCGAAACGCCCGTTTTTGTGCCGGCAGCACTTGGCAACAAACTGGTACAGGCCTGCGAAGAAATAGTGAATGTATTGCTGCGTCCTGACTTCAAAACCATTACCCAGGACGCCATTCCGCAGGCGCTGAAAGTACCGCATGAAAATGACCATCCGCATTTCATTGTCATTGATTTTGCCGTTTGTAAAGCAGAAGATGATTCCCTGATCCCTCAGCTTATTGAACTACAGGGCTTTCCCACCATGCTGGCTTTCCAGGAAGTAATGGCCCGCCGGTTTAAAACGCATTTTAATATACCCGCTTCTTTCAGCAACTTTTTCAACGGACTGGATGAAAATTCCTACTATCAGTTGTTGCGCGAAATGATTATCGGTCCTTATCCACCGGAAGAAGTTGTGCTGCTGGAAGTGAAGCCTGATGAGCAGAAAACGCGGATTGATTTCTACAGTACAGAAAAAAATCTCGGCATTAGTACCGTTTGTTTAACCGCTTTGATACAGGAAGGTAAAAAATTATTTTACCTGAAAGATGGCGTTAAAACGCCCATTCAACGCATTTATAACCGCATCATTTTCGATGATTTGCAACGGCAGTCGGACACGCTCGGTGAACATGTAAACCTGTTCCAGGATCTTGATGTAGAGTGGATCACACATCCCAACTGGTTTTACCGTATCAGCAAATACATGATGCCTTTTATTCACAGTGAATATGTGCCTAAAAGCTGGTTCCTGCATGAATTACCGGTTGTACCTGCCGACCTGGAAAATTATGTATTAAAGCCGCTCTTCTCCTTTGCAGGACAGGGTGTACTGATAGATGTTACAGCTGCAGATATTGATAACATCAAAGATCCCGAAAACTGGATCCTGCAGCATAAAGTAAAATATGCACCTGCCATAGAAACCCCTACCGGCCCTGCTATCTGCGAAATAAGAATGATTTATATCTGGTTGGATGGCGCTGCGCGCCCTATGCTGGTACATAATCTTGCCCGGATCAGTAAAGGAAAGATGATCGGTGTAGGATTTAATGGCAAAGATACCTGGGTGGGTGGTAGCTGCTGCTTCTTTGAAGAGCAGAAGGCAGAAAGCTAAAAGCAAAAAGCTATTGAAGCGAATGATCTCAGCGAATAATTGCCCGCTCTCTTCATTCGCCTCAATAGCTTTTTGCTTTTAGCTTTCTGCCTTACGCTCTATTGCAGCTCGAACTCATCGACCAATGGTCCGTGTGCGTATTCACTCTTACTTCCCACGCCAATAGCCAGTTCTACGTTCTCGCTATTTTTTACGATCAGGAAAGGTTGCCCGTACTTTTGTTTACCCGCAAAAATAACTGCGATATCCGTACAGGAAAAAACGTCTGCTTTATGCAGCGTAATTTCTTTGTTGTCATCCAGTACATTTTCTGTTTTACGATTATCTTTCCGGAGATGTAATTGTTTGCCTACATACTGCCGCTTCAGCCACTCATAGTTGCCATTGATAATAACCGGTGTATTAGCCAGGTTTTCCGCAGGCACCTGGAAAAGCAGGAGTTTACGTTCCTCATCACGCAGCGTAAATATCAGCGTGGGCGTACCACCATCCAGTGTTTTACGGTCGTAGTCAACAATCCGGAACGTTTTATTTTCTACCGCTTTATAAGGGGTATAAAAATGGCCGCCTTTAAGTACACTTTTATAAGGCACCTCCACTACCGCTTTCACTTTTATATTATCCAGCAGACTATCTTCCTTATTTCTCACCAAACGTTTAGGGTTCAGTTTTAAAAAGGTGATCTCCTGACCTACCAGTGTGAGCTGGGCAATATCCGCCGAAAGGTGCTGAAAAGCAATACTGCTGTCGTAAGCTATTAAAGTTGGCTTCTTCTCTGTGTCCCTGTACTTTATCTGTGCCGAGGCGCTGCAAGCGGCTGCCATCGCGAAACACAGGGATAAATGTTTCAATTTCATATGATCAAAATATGCGCAAATATATAATGTATTAAATGTTTTTCTCTTTTCTGCAGCGATCTGCAGATATAATAAAACATAACGGTGAGTTCACAAATACATTGCGTAGTGACTCCCTAACTTAGTAATAATAACATATTTTTATGTATATATGTCAACTTAATACCTATCCTTATGTTTAGTAACCTGGCCATAGATGTGGCCCTTGGCCTTATTTTTATTTACCTGCTGTATAGTTTGCTGGCCTCTGTAGTACAGGAACTGGTGGCCCGGATATTCAATTCCCGGGCACGTTTGCTCACCAAAGGTTTACGCCGGATGCTGGAAGATGATGATCACAGTGAAGACCTCGGCTGGTTCGGAAAGTTTACCTTCTTTAACTGGTTCTATGAGCTGGGCTGGAGTGTTGTCTATTTTTTTGAGCCTTTCCGCAGAAGCCCTTTTCTTAAAAAATTCTATACCGCCCCTTCCATCCGTAACCTGGGGGAGAACAGCGCTGCTGCAAGGCCGGCGTATATCAGTCCGCAGATTTTTTCACAAACGATGGTGCACCTGTTACGGAACAGTTCCAGGACCCGGCAGGCATTGCCCAAAGAACAGGCAGGTGCAAAACAAACATTACCCTACCAGGAGACGGGGGACCAGCAGACAGAACAAGCTCCCAAACTCACGGATGCACAAGCTATCAAAGCTGCACTGACGCACAACTACCTACACCTGGCCCCTACAGTACAGGAGCACCTGCTACAGCTCTTTGAAGATGCCCGGCACGATGTCAAAGCATTCCGCATCAACATGGAAAGCTGGTTCAATGAAACCATGACCCGCGCCAGTGGCTGGTACCGTAAACAAACCCAAACCTGGCTTTTATGCATAGGCATCGGCATCGCGGCTTTATTCAATGTGGATTCCATTGCCATTGCACGTATCCTGATGAAAGACAAAAATGTAAGAACAGAGATGGTGCAACTGGCCACCAGCCGTGCGCCTGCCTATACAGCTATAACGGATACGCTTATACGCAAAAATGTATTACATAAAGACAGTGCCTTTTATCGCACAGATACTTCACTTCGTGTATTCGTGAACGATACCTCGCTGATAGGTGTATACGCTATGCTGCGCAACGATGCCGGCGATGCCAGGAATGTGCTGGGCATCAGCAGGGCATGCATCACCGACAGCAGCAGTGGACATAAAATAATGCGCTGTGGTTATACCCACCCTTTCCAGCAAAACGGTGGACTCATCTTTGCCGGCTGGTGTATTACAGCCCTCGCCATATCACTCGGCGCACCTTTCTGGTTTGATTTGCTGGGCAAACTGGTGAAGTTCCGAACAGCGGCACCGCCAAATGACAGCACCACCACGCACTAACGCAATTGTTGTAGATTTGTACATCTCCTCATCTCTTTAAAAAATACGTATGAAACGCACCAATTATTCCTCCGGGGCCATGTGGGAAAGTAAAGTAGGCTATTCCCGGGCAGTGAGAGTGGGCAATATCATTGAAGTATCCGGCACCGTGGCAACAGACAACGACAAAGTAGTAGCAGAAGGCGATGCCTACGAACAAACCAGGTTTGCGCTGGCCAAAATAGAATCTGCACTCATCAATGCCGGTGCTACCTTGCATGATGTGGTACGCACCCGCATGTTTGTAACGGATATATCAAGATGGGAGGAATATGGCCGGGCACATGGAGAATTTTTCAAAAGCATTAAACCCGCCACCACTATGGTAGAAGTAAGTAAACTAATCGATCCGCGCTACCTGGTGGAAATAGAAGCGACCGCTATTATAGAGCAGAAGGCGTAAGGCTAAAAGCATAAAGCTATTGAAGCGAATGATCACAGCGGATAGTACGTTGTTGTGATCATTCGCTTCAATAGCTTTATGCTTTTAGCTTTATGCTTTGCGCTTATTTATACAGTTCTGTCCATTTCAGCATACCACCTACCAGGTTTTTGGTATTGCTGAAGCCCATAGAGTCCAGCAACATACAAGCCTGACCACTGCGGTTACCACTGCGGCAATAAACGATGATTTCTTTTTCTTTCCACTCTTCGATTTCATCTACCTGCATCTGCTGTACAAAACCCAATGGAATATGTGTACCGCCAATGTTGAACTCTGCACGCTCATGCGGCTCTCTCACATCTAATATATAAAGCTCTTCGCCGTTGTCTATACGCTGTTTCAGCTCTTCTGCTGTAATGTTTTGCATAGTTATAAAGAATTTAAAATCAAATTACATCATTTTCAGTTATTCCTGTTCAACAGGCTTGGGAGCAGCAGCTGTGCTGTCTGTTACCGGTTTGGTAGCAGATAGCCAGAAGTCTACGCTTTCCCCTGCTCTCACCATATTAAAGTCGCCAATCTCATTCCTGCGGGTAGGCACCTGCTTAATAATATAAGCATTTGCGGTGTCTTTTACGCTCGGGTCAATGATGACTGTACCTGCATTGAGGCTGCTGGCGCTCAGTATTTCACGGGCTTCAGCATAAGTCAATCCTATGAAGCTAGGCACCGGATTCTCTACATTACCGGTACCACTGCCAAGTATCAGGGTAATATTGCTACCTTCTGCTACCAGGGTACCTGCTTTTATCTTTTTACCGTTTAATAGCTGCTGTAATACGGCATTGGTGGCAATATCAGGTCTGTAAATCGTATCCCCCACATTGAGGCGCATGCTTTTCAGCATCATTTCAGCGCTACGGAAAGTCAATCCTTCCAGATCCGGCATCTTCACCATAGGCGCCACCATTTTATTGACAGTGAGATAAATCGTTCTGCCCACCTTCACCTGTGCACCTTTATCTGGCGTTTGCGCATATACAGCCAGGGCCGGGATGGAATCCACATAAATGGAATCCCTTACATCTGCTTCAAAACCGGCTTTTTCCAGCAGGGCAATAGCTTCCTTTACATTTTTTCCGTGTACATCCGGTACAGTCAGCTGTTGTCCGTGTTTGGTGATAAAGCCCAGCATCGAAAAGAAAAGCAGGGCCAGCGCAAAAAACAAAGCGATAACAACTAACAGATTAAATCCAAATGAACGTTTGGTAATAAAGTCGAACACGATAATTATATTAAGTGTGATAATCCTTATTTCATGCTCTCTTCCAAAAGCAGGCCATAAAATTCCTGCAGGGTTTTACCTGCAGCCCTCACCTGCTGTGGTACCAGGCTGTTTTCAGATTGTCCGGGCATTGTATTTATCTCCAGGAAATATAATTTTCCGCTCTCTTCTTCATATATAAAGTCGGCACGTACTATTCCTTTACAGTTCAACTTATTATATAACGCAACAGATGCTTCCTGTACCTGCCTGGCAACATCGGTGGTGATGGGTGCCGGAGTTATCTCATTGGATACACCTGGGGTATATTTCGCTTCGTAATCGAAAAATTCCTTGCTGCTCACCACTTCTGTGATAGGCAATGTGGTAATGGCGCCATTGGAACGGTACAGGCCCATGGTCAGTTCCCTGCCTTTTATAAATTCTTCTATCAGTATCTGGGTATCTTCGTTGAAAGCCTTATCTATGGCTGGCTGCAACTCTTCCGCGGTCTTTACCTTTGACATACCAATACTACTGCCGCCTTCTGCCGGTTTCACGAATACGGGTAAACGCAGCTGCTGCAGTATTTCTGCTGTATTATATGGCTGATTACGGAAAATATGCACTGATTTGGATACATTCACGATTTGCAGGGCCGCTACTACCTTGTTACAATAACTTTTATTGAAAGTCAATGCAGAAGTTACCATGCCACAGCTGGTGAAAGGAATACCAAGCATTTCAAAATATCCCTGTAAACGGCCATCTTCACCCGGAGTACCGTGGATGCCAATAAATACCGCGTCAAAAGTGATTTTATTTCCATTGATGGTTAAGGTAAAATCATTTTTATCCACTTCCGTCACTTGCCCATCTGCACCGGTATGGCTCCAGCTCTCTTTGGTGATGATAACCTTGTAAACATTATATTTACTGCTATCCAGATTATTTTCAATTGTTACGGCACTCTGCACTGATATCACATATTCCCCGGAATATCCACCGGCTACTAAAGCTATGTTCTTCTTCATAAGATATTTTACAATAAGCGGGTAAAGTTAAAGGTTATTTGTTAATTGACAAGAGCCGCAGTCCTTCCGGTTGCCGGCGTTCAAATTACATAAAAAAAACCGTCTCCGCCAAGGCGGGAACGGTTTTTTAAGCTTCCTTTAGAATATTTTAAACGTGCAGTTTTGCTTTCTTACCCATCAGCTCATCCACTGTTTCCTGGTACATTTCGTCCGGAACGCAACAATCTACCGGGCAAACAGCAGCACATTGCGGTTCTTCATGAAATCCCTGGCATTCTGTACATTTGTTGGGAACAATATAGTAGGTATCTACGCTGACAGGTGCATTGCGCTGGTCAGCATCCATTACACTACCGTCCATCAATGTATAGGAGCCTTTTACAGTGGTACCATCGGCCAGGGCCCACTCTACACCGCCTTCATATATCGCATTGTTGGGGCATTCTGGTTCGCAGGCGCCACAGTTTATACATTCGTCTGTTATCTTAATTGCCATAGTGTAAACTTTTTGGTTAAGTAGTAAGCCATTAATTTTGTGTGACAAAAATAAAATTTTCCCGGTTTAATTAAGTCAATTATTTATACAGTTTCATGAACATAGCAGAAAAAGAAGCCGCTTTGGTGCGCCTGGGGCAGTATCTGGCGGATAAAAGTCCGGAATTGGAAGCAGTAAAAGAGCGTGCTTATATTGCAAATGGATGGTTTATTCCCTCTTTTATCGACAACGCACTGGATAATATCTCCCAATATTTCCTCTCTCCTGCCCCTCTTCAGCAGTGGTTAGCCAATTATCCCAAAGCCGGGGAAACACGGACGCCCAAAACAGTAGGCATTGTGTCTGCCGGCAATATACCGCTGGTAGGCTTCCACGACTGGCTTTGCGGGTTTGTAAGTGGCCATCAGGTAAAAATGAAACTTTCCGGTAAAGATGAGATCCTGATGAAACATATCCTGGAAAAGATCGGTGAATGGTATCCTGAGCAGGCCCGCCAAACCGAAATACAGGATATGCTGAAGCATTGTGATGCCTATATTGCCACCGGCAGCAACAACTCTGCCCGGTATTTTCATTACTACTTTGCCAAATATCCGCACATTATCCGCCGCAACCGCACTTCTGCTGCCATACTCACCGGAAAGGAAACACCAGCCGAGCTATCTGCACTGGCAGATGATATTATGCTGTACTTCGGATTAGGCTGCAGAAACGTTACCAAAGTATATGTACCGGTAAACTATGATTTTGTACCTCTCCTCAAAGCACTGGAGAAATACAACTACCTGGCAGATCACCATAAATACAAGAACAATTACGACTATAACCTCGCCCTGTTGCTGCTCAACGCCAACCCATATATGACCAACGGTAGTATACTGTTACAGGAAAACACCTCCCTGTTTTCCCCTATCAGCGTATTACACTACAGTAATTATATAGATATGGCCCAACTGCAACAGGAACTTTCCGGTGAAGAAGCAGTGCAATGCCTGGTAGGTCAATCCTTTACCCCTTTCGGTTATGCTCAACAGCCTTCCCTCAGCGACTATGCAGATGGAATAGATACCATGCGTTTTTTACTGGAACTGTAGGGCAGAAGGGAAGGCGGAAGGCCTTTGTCTTTAAGCAGGATTAGATTGATTATACTGATTTTCAAGATTATTATCTAAGGTTAATCTTCCGAAATCAGACAGCAAAAGTCAGTATAATCAATCTAATCCTGCTTAAAGACAAGCGCCGAAGGCGATACTAACAAATTGTCGCATTTACTTGTTATATTGACATACAAGCTGACAGGCTTGTCAGTGGGATATTAAGCCGCGTTTAACGATTACGATAAAAATGTGTTAAAGTAAATCAGCCCTGTTGCGTTTCATTCTCCCCGCGAATTAAATTTGTAGTAAGGGCATGTAAATTGATCATATCCCGGCGTTATTATCTTATTAATTATCACGCAAACACACTATAATATGAAATTCAAGCAAATCGTTACAACTGTTGTTATCAGTGCTGTAACTGCCGCTGCCTCCATATTTGTGTATGGCAAATATATCCAGCCAGGGCAGCCAATGGTTTTCCAGAATGGTACTGAAGTTCCCGTAAACTATGCACGCTACATGCCAGGCACAGAGGGCAATGCAAACGCGACTCCCCCATCAGACTTCACCACAGCAGCGAAAGCAGTCGTTCCGGGTGTAGTACACATCAAAACAAAGATTAACCCCCGTCAGGTCACGAATGGCAATAACCTGCAAAGAAAACGCAGTATCCTGCAGGACCTTTTTGGAGATGAATTTTTTGGAGATGAATTCAATGGCAGCGGTGATGGCCGCAGGTATTATGTTCCCGGCCAGATGGCTTCCGGTTCCGGCGTACTGATTTCTGCCGATGGGTTTATTGTGACTAACAACCACGTTATTGCCGATGCGGATGAAATCAGTGTATCCCTCAGTAACTCCAACAAAACTTTCAAAGCAAAACTGGTAGGTACGGATCCCAGCACCGACCTGGCAGTCATTAAAATAGAAGCATCCGGCCTTCCTTACCTCATTTACGGTAACTCCGACAACGTGGAAATAGGTCAATGGGTGCTGGCAGTAGGTTATCCACTGAACCTGGACGCCACGGTCACCGCAGGTATTGTGAGTGCGAAATCCCGTTCTATTGGTATAAACAGAAGTGGTGGCAAAATAAACAGTGCGATCGAATCATTCATCCAAACCGATGCCGCTGTAAACCAGGGTAACAGTGGCGGTGCGCTGGTAAATACCGCTGGTGAACTGGTGGGTATCAACTCCGCTATTGCGTCTCCTACGGGCTCCTATGCAGGCTATTCTTACGCAATTCCGGTGAACCTGATCAAAAAGGTAGTGAACGATATCCTGAAATATGGTAACGTGCAAAGAGCTTACCTCGGCGTTAAATACGCTCCGTCTTCCCTCATTGGCAATATGAGCGATGAGCAGCTGAAAGATGCAGGTATCAAAAGAGATGTAAACGGGGTGCAGGTAACAGAAGTATTGCCTAACAGCTCTGCCTCTATAGCCGGACTGCGTGCCGGTGATGTGATCACTGCTGTAAACGGTGTGAAAATCCCGACTACGTCCCAGCTCAGCGAGCAGGTAGCCCGTTATAAACCAGGTGACAAGATTTCATTAACCTATCTGCGCGACAATAAAGAAGTAACCGCGGAAAATGTGATCCTGAAAAACCTGAAAGGCAATACTGACCTGGTAAAAGTGACTACACTGGATCGTCTGGGGGCAGATTTATCTGAACTGGACAGGGATGAAGCAGCCAGACTGGGTGTTAACGGAGGCGTAGTAGTGAATGATATCGGCAACGGTATCCTGAAAAAACAAACGTCTATGGCGCCGGGCTTTGTGATCCTGAAAGCCGGTAATACGCCGGTAACCTCAGTAGATGCGCTGAGCAGCGCAGTGGAAAAACAAAAGACACTCAAACTGATAGGCTTCTATCCTGAAAAAGGTAGCAGTGTCTATTATTACAATATTACCACTGGTACAGGAAGCGAGAATCTCTGATCTGCTGCCAGCAAGATCGTTTTATAGGTCTTCAAAAAAAAGTCCCGTTCCCAGGCAGGTAAGCCCGGGACGGGACTTTTCCATTAAGTCATACATGCGTTGCCTGGAAAGGCGTATCATGCAGTCAGCTATCTATGAAAACCTATTATGAAAATAATATAAGTATATGATACTACTCCCCACTAATCCGTGAAAGCCGGGAATGGGTTAGCGAATGCTTAAAAATGCATGTTAAGTGCAGGTAGAAATGGTGGTTATTCCACGGTTGGTCCCTCGTTTTACCTAATGCCGGGCTGGTTTTATGGCTTATCTGCCCATAAAAAAAACAGGCCAGACACTCCAAGAGAAGCCTGACCTGTTTTAAATATGTTACGAACGTATTGTCTTACAGATTGATCACCCCTTTCAGCTGGGTGAAGAATTCATCCTTTTTGCGGGAAGAGATAGGAATATTCTTCTGATCACTCATCACCACGGCTGTTCCCAGGCCCTTGATGATCTTTACAATGTGATGAATATTAATGAGGAAAGACTTATGTACCCGATAGAATCCTTTATCCGAGAGCATTTCCTCATACTCTTTCAGTGATTTTGAAATGAGAT
Organism: Chitinophaga sp. RAB17; assembly: GCF_052114225.1. Lineage (NCBI taxonomy): Bacteria > Pseudomonadati > Bacteroidota > Chitinophagia > Chitinophagales > Chitinophagaceae > Chitinophaga > Chitinophaga sp. RAB17. The sequence continues at coordinate 678,821 of NZ_JBFREI010000003.1, forward strand.
GAGAAACGTTGCTGATCAGCTGAATTTTGGTATAGCTATCAAATGCCTCACAATAGATAATATCCTTCAGATCAATCACATTATACCCGTCATTGACTGGAATAACGATCTTTGAGAAGGCATTATCGTTGTTTTTGACATAATCTTTCAGGATAGATGCCAATTCGTTGAGCCGGCCCTTCTTGCTCTTTTTTACCTTTTCAAGGGCGTCTTCTACCTCACTCACCTTGATTGGTTTCAACAGGTAGTCCAATGCGGCAAATTTAATGGCCTGCAGTGCATACTCCTGAAACGCGGTGATAAAAATGACTTCGAAATTCAGCACCGGAAACATCTCCAATAGCTGAAACCCATTGTGTGGTGGCATCTCAATATCAAGAAACAGAACATCAATGGGGTTATTCTTAATCATTTCTGCCGCCTCATTGATATTTTGCGCTTCACCGACAACCGTTACATCTTTGCAGTAGTTCTCCAGTATGTTGCGTAAAATATGAATGTTGCGGACTTCATCGTCTACAATGGCAGCTTTTATATTACTCATAACATCTTAACAATGGGAATCAGTATTTCAACTAAGGTACCTTCCTTATTGCCGAAACCAGATTTAAATTTATCAATAATTTCTAACTTTCCAACACTTCCATTAAAAGATTTTATAATCTGCAAGCGCTCTTTAATCACGCTAAGTGCAGTAGACTCGTGTTTAATGAGCCTTGAACTTTTAATGCTATTTGACTTATCCCAGCCTATTCCATCATCATCTACGGAACAATATAAGAGATCATCCACCATTTCCAATCTTATTTCTAAATAACCGCTGATATTCTTGGGGGCCAGCCCGTGTTTAATGGCGTTTTCTACGATCGGCTGAATAATCATGGGCGGAATGTAGATGGTATACTCTTTCAAAGCATCCTCCAGGATGAAATGATAGGTAAAGGAATGGGCAAACCGGATCTTTTCCAACTCCAGGTATCGGGTCAGAAAGGCGATTTCTTCTTCCAGTGAAATATATGATTTCCGGGAATTGTTGAGCATTTGCCGCATCAGGGTAGCAAAATCCGCCAGGAAGTTAAGGGCTTGTTTCTCCTCTTTTTCCAGGATGAGATGCTGAACCGAGTTCAGCGAATTGAAAATAAAATGCGGATTCATCTGGTTGGTGAGCGCTTTGGCTTCCAATTCCGCGATGCGCCGGTTATATTCCGTTTTTCGCTTCTCTGCCTGCTTAATACGCCTGATAATGTAACGCAGGCCCACCAGTATCATCAATAATGCTGCCAACAGCAGAATCCCCCTTGCCCACCACTGCTGATACCATCTGGGCAGGATATCCACCTCCATGTTTAGGGCCCTGGACCAATCGCTCTTATATTTGCGGGCTCTTACCAGCAACTTATAACTACCTGGTTGTAAATCAGGGAACGGTATGATGTTCGACATGGTGGTTACCCAGCCGTTAGTGGTATCTCCCGAAAAATTATATTGGTACTCTACCATCTCCGGCAGATCAAAAACGATGGTTCCAAATTCCGCTTCAAAAGAAGCCTTTCTTTTATACAGGTGCACAAAACTATTGGCTGGCAGAAAAGTACTGTCACCATAGCGGATATTATTCAGGTAGATGACTGGTGGAATAGTATCTACCGGAATATGATCTGCATTGAAATAGCACAGCCCATTGGAAGTGGCGATGTACAGGATGTCATTGTCTGAATATACGCCACGGATATCGTCGGACATGAGTCCGTCGTTCGAAGTGATATTACGGATAATGGACTGTGTTTTCACATCAATCACCGATACGCCGCGGTTGGTAGCCACATACAGGTGGCCAATCCCATCGTAGTAGAGCTGCTGGCAAATATCGCTGGCCAGGTTATTGGCAGTCCACAGGTGTTTCACGATGGCGTCATGCTGCATCACATAAATCCCCTGATCGCTGGTGCCAATCCACAGGGCCCCATCTATCCATTTCAGGTCTTTAATGCTTACTTTGCGCAGGGTGTCTGCCCCGGCTGGCAATAGTTGCCGTTTCCCGTCTGTACAGAAATACAGGCCGGCATTAGTACCTACATAGTAGGCAGAATCATTGATGCAGGCGATGGAAGTTGCCAGCACGTCCAGCTCCCCGATGAAATAATCATCCAGGGCAATCACCTGATTTTTGGCGGCCAGCCTGATTTTGCCGGCAGGCGACACATCCACATCCTTCAGCATTTTTACCGCTTTCAGGAGAGATGATTTATGCGTGAGCGTATTAAAATCATACAATCCGTTGTCGGTGCCTATCAGTACGTGATCATCTTTATGCGGTAAAATAGCCAGTACGCTGTTACGGCCGGAAGTAGTATCGAGGGTAAACTGTGTACTGATGCGGTTATTCCTATCCATCATATTGAGGATACCCGCATTTTGTCCGATCAGTAACAGGTCGTTCTTCTTATCCTTGCTGATGCTAAAAATAGAATGTGAGGACAGCCCGTTGGTATTATCGAGATAGCTGAAATAAAAATTTTTGTAGGGGATATTATATACGCCATCGCCAAAAGTGGTAATCCAGATATTACCATCTCTGTCTTTCAGCAGGGAGGTAATGTAGTGGTTGTCCAGCAGTTTGATCGTTCTTCTTTCTCCTTTAAAAAACCCTTTGAGGAAATACAATGCACGCTGGGTACCTACCCACAGGTTGTCATTATCAATGCACATATGATTGATATCGTCATGAATCCCCCATTCTGCGCCATTAAAAAAGCACACGGCATCTTTAGCAGTATAGGAATAGATGGTATTGCGGATAATAACGATGGCATTGTCGTTCACACGGCTGCGCAAGGCAGGGTCATCTAACGGGAACGGGCAAACGGGAAATATTTTCTGGTCAGGATTACTGGGATCTTTCAGATTGTCGAGGTGAAAAGAGGCCTGTAGCGGATGAAAGAGACTATCATTACGCATCAGGAAAAACAGGTCTGCACCGGCAGCACCAAGTTTATCGTAAATTGTTTTTTTGCCGTTGTATTGAACAAGGCGGTTGTTTGTATTGAGGAACCAGACCACTCCTTTTTTACCTTCAAAAGCGTATTGCATGTAGTGGCTACGACTGTTGAAGATGAGAGAGGTATCGTTTTCTTCACTATGTATAATTGATTTATCGTAGAAAGAAGGTTTTCCATTGAGGGTAAAAAACCATACCCTGCCCTGGGAGTCGGCGGCCAGTTTTACGACGTCATTGTCGGTGAGGCCATCTTTTTTGGCGTAGTTGCGAAATCGTTTTCCGTCAAATTTACTGACACCGGTAGGAGTAGCAAACCATATGAAACCGTCTTTATCCTGCACAGCAGCATAAACAGTGGCGTTGGCCAGTCCGTCCTTCACATTGTAGTTACGGATCATCAGCCCCTGGGCCAGGGTTGTTGTAACAGTGCAAAAGAAGACCAACCCCCATAACATTATGTAACGGTTCAAGGGCATCGGATCATTTTAATGGTTTATCGTAAAAAAATTACGAATTAAAAATTACGAATTACGGATTTGTGAGCAGATGTTAGCGGAAAACTTGCTCGTTTGCCTTCCGCACCAATCCATAATTCGTAATTTTTAATTCGTAATTCTTTTCTAGTATGCTCTTGCGAACAACACCCTTTCTTTAGACGGCTTACCTGTCAGAATACAAGTACCGGCTTCCTGCGGATTATCGAGCGGGATGCAGCGTATAGTAGCTTTTGTACGGTCTTTTATTTTTTCTTCTGTTTCGGCAGTCCCATCCCAGTGTGCAGCAATAAAGCCGCCTTTTTCATCCAGTACTTTTTCAAATTCTTCAAAAGTGTCTACACGGGTAATGTGACTGTCGCGGTAAGCTTTCGCCTTGTTAAAGAGGTTGAGCTGTATTTCTTCCAGCAGTTCCTGAATGCGGGTGGGTAAACCATCCAGTGACAGGCTCATTTTTTCTTTGGTATCGCGGCGGGTAACTTCTGCCACGTTGTTTTCGAGATCTCTCGCGCCAATGGCTATACGAACAGGTACGCCTTTCATTTCGTATTCTGCAAATTTCCAGCCTGGGCGGTTGTTGTCGGAATCATCATATTTCACGCTGATGCCGGCGCTTCTCAATTCTTTTACGATGACGTTTACTTTTTCATCGAGACCAGCTTTCTGATCGGGGCCTTTATAGATAGGCACGATCACGACCTGTATAGGTGCAATTTTAGGTGGCATTACCAGTCCTTCGTCATCGCTGTGAACCATGATCAGTGCACCGATAAGGCGGGTAGAAACGCCCCATGAGGTAGCCCATACATAGTCCAGTTTATTTTCCTTATTGGAGAATTGTACATCAAATGCTTTCGCAAAATTCTGACCGAGGAAGTGAGAGGTTCCTGCCTGTAAGGCTTTACCATCCTGCATCATTGCTTCCACGCAATAGGTTTCTACTGCGCCGGCGAATCTTTCGCTGGCGGATTTGATGCCGCGTACCACAGGAACAGCCATGAAGTTTTCGGCGAAGTCAGCATAGATGTTCAGCATCTGTTCTGTTTCTGCGATGGCTTCAGCAGCAGTAGCGTGTGCGGTATGTCCTTCCTGCCAGAGGAATTCGGTGGTGCGGAGAAACAGGCGGGTACGCATTTCCCAACGCACTACGTTTGCCCACTGGTTGATCAGAAGCGGTAAGTCGCGGTACGACTGTATCCAGTCTTTATATGTATTCCAGATAATTGTTTCGGAAGTAGGGCGAACGATGAGTTCCTCAGCTAATTTAGCTTCCGGGTCAACGATCACGCCGCCGCCATCGGGATCATTTTTCAGGCGATAGTGGGTTACTACGGCGCATTCTTTGGCGAATCCTTCAATGTGGGCAGCTTCTTTGCTCAGAAAGCTTTTAGGGATGAACAGCGGGAAGTACGCATTCTGGTGGCCGGTTTCTTTGAATTTGCGATCCAATACATCGCGCATGGCTTCCCACAATGCAAATCCGTATGGTTTTATCACCATACATCCTTTTACTGCGGAATAATCTGCCAGGCCGCCTTTCAATACCAGGTCATTATACCATTTTGAATAGTCTTCCGAACGGGCTGTAATCTCTTTACTCATAAAAATTATACCTTATTTATATATCGTTAGTTTTAAGTTTCTTTCGTTTCAATTTGTCGTGTCAAAATTAAATACCCCATCCGGCTGCTGAAGGCTGAATTGGCTTAGTTTTTGTCACTATATGTAAGAAGAAAATGTCACAAACATAGATGAAAAACATAACTGTGCAAACAGTTATCATAAAATAATATAACCTCGACTATGTTATTGTAACTTTCTTCCCGTTAAATCCGTTAAAAAGGAGTAAATTTACTATACGAATCACGCTTAAAACATATTTCAAATGAAGCCTATATTATACATTGGACTGGCCGCATCGCTCGCACTGGGAGCGTGTTCCAGTACCTATAAAACGGCTCAGACTCCGGATGATGTATATTATTCTCCGCGTCAGCAGCAGCGTACCTATGCCTCCAACAATGGTTCGAACGGTAATAGCAAGCAGGATGAAAACGATGCAAACTATGTGGAAGGAGATCAAACGGACGGTGGCAACTATGTGACTTACCAGGATGAAGATCAGGGAGATTATCAACGTCGTCTGAACAGATTTGGCAATGGTGGCAGCAACTATTCCGGTGATTACTGGGATGGATATAATGCAGCATCCAGTCTGTATATGAATAGCTATGGCATGGGATACGGTGGATTTGGCATGGGTTACAGCCCATACAGCAGTTTCTATGGTCCTTCCCTGAGCCTTGGTATCGGTTGGGGCATGGGTGGTTTCTATAGCCCATGGAACTCCGGTTTCTACGGTGGTGGATGGGGATATCCCTACATAGGCAGCTACTGGCCTTCCTACTACTATCCATACTATGGTGGTGGCTATTATGGCGGTGGCGGATACTATGGACATGGCGGTTACTATGGTGGCGGTCATTACATCAGCCGTCCTTCCAACTCCTATGGTGCTGTAAGAGGCAATGGAGAAAGAGTACCAAGAGCCAATTATACCAACAGCGGCGGTGGCGCCAGCGGTGGTGGTGGATATAGCCGTCCTAACAGGACCGGTACTTTCCAGCCGGCAAATGGTGGTAATGGTGGTACCGTAAACCCAGGCAGCGGATCCGGAGACAGACCACGCCGGGTATTCCAGCAGTCCAGCTCTGAAAGACCAGTGACCAGACCTACCTATCAAGACAACAGCAACAGCGGAAGTAATAACGGTGGTTATTCCCGTCCGCAACGTGTAGAATACAGCAGACCAGCTCCTTCTCCTGCACCTAGCTATACCCCCAGCCCCAGTTCTGGTGGTGGTCGCAGCAGCGGTGGAAGTGGTGGCGGTGGCGGCGGATACAGTCGTCCTTCCAGAGGTGGCCGTTAATAAAAACATTGACAAGATAAGCGTAGCCTAAAAACCTACGCTTATTTTTTATCTTCATACAAGGTTTTGCCCACATAACCGTTATACAACATATTGCAGAACACGTTAGCATCACTAGAATAGCCTGCAAGCAAATCTCATTTTTAAGTATACAGATCATGATTAAAAGACTTTATCCTCTTTTAGGCGGCTTGTTTATATCTGTAACAGCCATGGCCCAAAGTTCCAACGACGCTCTACTTTACTCCCCCATGCAACCTCATGGTACTGCAAGAACCCAGGCACTGGGTGGTACAGGTGTGGGCCTTGGAGGAGATTATTCATCGGCACATATTAACCCGGCAGGTATTGCCATCTTTAAAACCGGTGAGTTTCACATCTCAGGTGGTGTAGGCATCTCTCAATTCACGTCCAATTACCTTGGTAATAATCAGCTTGATAATAAAGGCTCCCGCTCTAATTTCCAGATGCCTTCTATTGGTGTAGTGATGGCGACTAATAAAAACGATGGAGCCAGCACCTGGAATAACATCACCTTTTCATTGGGAATGGAGCGCCTCGCCAATTATAACAACGAAATCAYCATCGCAGGACGCAATAATAAATCCTCGCTGAGCGATGTATGGGTGGATGACTTTTTTGATGCCGGCGGCTCTACCCTCGCACTGGGTAGTGACCTGGCCAATGTTACCGGACTGTTTGCTGATTATCAGCCAACCACCGGTAATAAGGAACTGATGACACTTGCTTCTCCATCCAGACAAATAGGTAACCTTGCCGGCATACAACAGAGAGGCACGCTGAAAACAGAAGGTGGACTGAATGAATATACTTTTGCGGTGGGTGGTAACTATGGTAATCGTCTTTATATCGGTGGTAGTCTTAACCTGCCCAGCATTAACTATAAAGAAACGCTCAACTGGTCAGAAGATGATGCTACCGGCATTACCAACAACAATTTTAAATACATGGATTACAACAAATACCTGAAACGCACCGGTCTCGGATTTGGCGCTAAACTGGGTATTCTGTACAAAATATCTGATCACTTCAGATTAGGTGGTACTTTCGTTACACCTACCTGGTATTCTATTCATGATAGCTACACCTCAGAACTTTTCTCAGATGTAGAAAATGATAAAGGCGAACAACCGGCATACTCTCTGGATCAAACGAAAGGATATCCGGTAGAATACGATTATAGCTATACTGCACCTTTGCGTGCTGCTGCCGGCGCCTCCTACTTCTTTGGTGATCTGTCAGCACCTAAAACCACACAAGGTTTTATTACGGCTGATTACGAATTTGTAAACCAGGCTTCCGGTAAGTTTAAAATGAGCGATGACAGAAAAACACAAAATAGCCTGAATGGTAATATCAGCTCCATTTATAAGTCTACTTCCAATATTCATGCAGGCGCCGAAGTTAAATTCCAGGCCATGTATGCAGTAAGATTAGGTTTTGCAGCATATGGCAATCCTTACAGCAATGATGGCTATAACGCAGGTGTAGATGCTTCCCGTAAAGTTTATAGCGGTGGTGTTGGTTTCCGTAATAAAGGTTTTTATGCGGATGCTACCTATAGCTATACACAGGGTAACGACAGATACCAGCCTTACACGGTTGTAACCAGCGCAGCAATGACGCCTAAAGCGGCTACACTGGATTATACCAGAAGTAATATTGTACTGACTTTAGGATTCAAATTCTAAACGCTCATCCATATAAAAAAAACGTCCGGATGTAATTACATCCGGACGTTTTTTTTATATGGACTTATCGGATTGCTACTCCATCTTCAAACTCTTTACCGGGTTTTCCAATGCCGCACGTACTGCCTGAAAACTCACTGTTGCCAAGGTGATCAACAGCATTGCAGCACCCACCACTAAAAATACGTCAGCGCCTAAACGAATATGATAAGCGAAGCTACTCAGCCAGCGATCCATGCAATACCAGGCCAGCGGCAACCCTATCAATACGGCGATCAACACTGCGCGCAGGAATTGTCGTGAAAGCATCATTACTACATTAGCAGCGGTAGCACCTAATACTTTACGGATACTGATTTCTTTACGCTTGCTTTCGGCGGTAAAGGCGGCTAGTCCGAACAGTCCAAGGCAGGAGATCAGCACTGCCAGTGCGGTGAAATATTCAGATAGCGCCGCTACCCTTTTCTCTGCCGTGTATTGGGCCTGGTAATCATCATCCAGAAATTTATAGTCGAATGTAAAGCCAGGGTTATAAGTATTATAAAAAGCCGCCAACTGCGCCAGCACAGCCTTCGTTTGACCTGCTTTTATTTTTACCATTACCGTAGTGTTGCGAAAATCCAGCATAAAAAACAATGGTTTAATGTTTTCATGCAGCGACTGAAAATGGAAATTCTTCACCACGCCGGCTATCTCCGTCTTTACACCATTAAACTCAATCACTTTCCCTACAGGATCTGCAATCCCCAGGGCTTTAATAGCGGCTTCATTGAAAATTATTTTTGTATTGTCTGTACCAAAATCGCGGGAAAACGGGCGGCCAGCGGCCATTTCAATGCCCAGTGTTTCGATCATGTCATAGTTTACCATCAAAGGGCGGCACAGGATAGTTTCCACCGTACCTCTCCCCTTCCAGTTATAGCCCATAGAAGGCGCGCCCAGCACATTTCCTACCATGCCGGAGGCATTTACTACGCCGGGTATTCTCTTCACGGCAGCTAAAAAGGCGGGCATGCTTTCCGGTACTTTTCCTTCTGCGTCAAAGTATACCACGTTATCCTTATCGTAACCGGTTTTTTGTGATTGCACATAAGCTATTTGACGGTATACGGTTATCACGGCTACCATAAATATAACCGATAATGTAAACTGAAATATCACCAACCCTTTGCGTGCCAGCAGCTGGCCCGTGGCCTGCTGCATCTTCCCTTTCAGCACAGTTAACGGACTAAAGCCTGAAAGATATAATGCCGGATAGCTGCCTGCCAGCAGGCCTGTGATCAATGTGATAGCCAATATGCCGAGAAGCAATGCAGGACTCATATCCAATGTCAGCGTTTTACCGGTAAGCTGGTTGAAATGCGGTAACAGCACCATTACCATTATCAAAGCAATGATCAGTGACAAAAAGGCGAGCAACATTGACTCACTGAGATATTGCCCGATCAGTGAAATACGATTGGCGCCCACCGCTTTGCGGATGCCCATTTCCTTCATTCTGCCGGCGGCTTTGGCCGTGGAGAGATTTACGAAGTTGATGGCTGCAATCAGGATAATAAAGAGTGCGATCAGAGAAAATAATTTTACGTAACTGATGCGACCACCAACAGCTACTCCATTTTCATAATTACCATACAGGTAGTTATCGCTGTAATGCTGCAGGAACATATTTCGTGGAGTGGTAGCCCCTTTGGTGATGTTGGTCATGAAACTGCTCAACTTCGCATTGAAGGCAGGAATATGGGTGCCTTCTTTCATCACGAGATAGGTCAGGAAGGGCCCCTGTGGATCCATTCCCGTTATTCCCATAATATCTTTAAAGGCATCAAATGGCAATATAAAATCGAATTGTATGGAAGAATTAGCGGGTGTTTCTTTAAAAACGCCGGTGACAATACTGCTTTTTTTGACGAGATCGAACTGCCAGCTAATGGTTTTGCCGACTGCATTGTCTCCATCGCGAAAAAGCTCCTTTGCCAGCCTGGCAGAAATCACGATACCATTTTTATCCTGCAGTACCTGTTGCGGATTTCCAGCGATCAACGGATATGAAAAAACGCGGAGATAGTCTTTCCCTGCAAAGATGCCGGCTGCCTTGCCGTTTTTATCTCCTGCCGACACGGCTACTTTAGGGAACCAGGAAGGTGGTGTACTTACCACCGCGTATTCCACTTCCGGCATCGTTGTGGCAAGGGTTTCTCCCAGTAATGCCGGGGTTTCGGCGGAGGTAGTGATCCCTTTTTCATGTGGTTTGTTTTCCATTACCTGAAAGAGCCGGTAATCATTTTTGTGAAAATGATCAAATGACCATTCGTCATGTACCCATAGATAGATGAGCAACGTACAGGCGAGACCGGTAGATAGACCTATGAGATTCAGGATAGTAAAGCGCCTGTTTTTTATGAGGTGGCGCCAGGCGATTTTCAGGTAATTTTTCAACATAAGCGGAAGTTTGCATGGGCGAAGCTGCTGTAAAAAGATTCCAGCAGCGAACAAAATGCCATGATAGCATCTCTATAAAAATAAATTATTTATATATAGCAGGTTAAATATAAATGTCCGGTTTCAGCACAGCAACTGTCCGTATTTATATTTTGGAGAGAGGGGTACAGCAGTAAATTTTCTGATATTGAAAACATCTCACGGGGCATGCCCTTTACAGCAGCTGTTGCTGTACATAACTGATGATCTCTTCATCATCACGAGGATCGAACCATTGAAAAGCGGGATCTTTCCGGAACCAGGTCAATTGTCTTTTTGCGTATTGGCGGGTATGTGTTTTAATATCATCTATGGCCTGATCCAGAGAGATGTATCCATCCAGGAAGCTGAAAATTTCCTGGTAGCCAACGGTGCGCAATGCGTTGTGTTCGCGGTAACGGATAACGGATCTGACTTCTTCTACCAGGCCGGCATGTACCATATGGTCTACCCGTTGGTGGATGCGTTGATGTAGTATTTCTTTTGGAGGGGTAATTCCTATTTTAATGATATTGAAATCGCGCTGCGAGCGGGTAGCACTGCGAAAAGTGGTGATTGACTGTCCGGTGGCATCCAATACTTCCAGGGCACGGATCAGTCGTTGAGGGTTCTGGGTTTCGGCGGTAGCATAAAATCCGGGGTCGCGTTCCTGTAGCTGTTGTTGTAGCCAGGGCAGGCCGTGAAGGGCAAATTGTTCATTGAGGTGTGTACGGATACCTGGGGCGATAGCGGGCATATCATCGATACCATCCGCAAAAGCCCTGATATAGAGGCCGGTACCTCCGCACATCACGGCGATGTCATTGTTTTTAAATATATCGGCTGTATATCCCAGGGCAAGTTTTTCGTAGACGCCGGCATTTACTTCTTCCTGGATACTGTGTGAGTCAATAAAATAGTGTGGTACCGCCGCCAGTTCTTCCGGGGAAGGCTTTGCGGTACCGATACTGATTTCGCGGTAGCATTGCCTGGAATCCGCAGAGATAACAGCTGTATGGAACAGTTGTGCGAGTTGAACGGACAACGCTGTTTTACCTGACGCTGTAGGCCCTGCGATAATGATGACAGTTTTTTGCATAAACGAGTTGTAGAATTACGAATTTCAAATTACGAATTACGGATTTGTGGCTAGATGGTAAAGCGAAGATCATCCGCTGTTATCTATCCGCAAATCCGTAATTTGAAATTTGAAATTCGTATTTATTTTAAAAGCTATTATCTTCTTCGGTGCCGAATTCTTCAGCGCCATCGCCGCCCAGCGCATCACTTTCTTCTCCTTCTTCTCCAAATCCGTCTGCATCCATACCTTCTTTGTTGAGGTCATATTTTTCCTCCATTTCCACGAGCTTGTCGCCAACGAGGCCTTTGGTGCCATATTGACTGGGTGCGAGACCTTCTTTACGTACGCAGGCAGGATATACTATTTTACTGTTTTCGTCTTTTGACACGCCGATCAGTTCTACCAGGAAAGACCAGTTTTTGGCGAAGTCGTAGAGGTAGATAAATTTCTGATTAGGATCTTTTACAGCAGCAGCTATCACCGTATCGGCCATGAGCAGGGGTTCTGCTTTACGTGGCTGGTTATCGGCTTCCAGGATAATTTCCCGGCCGCGTTGCCAGTTATCGTTGCTACGGAAAAAGGTAGCCTTATGTTTTGAATCAAATTCGAATGCTTGCAAAATTGCTTGGTGAAATACTAAAAACGTCTGATTCGGCTTAATGGCAATGTCTCTGTAGACACTTTCATCTTCTTCCCAGTAAACTCTGAATTTCAAAACCGGCATGACAAAAAGGTTATAAGTTATGTAATGTTTAAACAGGCCGCAGTTAGCGGTAGGTTCTAAATGCTAGTGAATACTTATTATGGTTATGTAAAATTACCAATTTTATTTAACCGGGCTTAGATTCAATGCGCCGGCTTTTTCCAATAAAAAAGCATAAGCTGCATCGTAAGTATTTGGGATTTCGCCATCCAGGATGGCTTCTCTGATGGCGCTTTTCAGGTCACCTACGATCCTGCCGGGTTTCAGCCCAAATGTTTCCATGATCATTTCGCCGGTTACGGGTGGCTGCCAGTTGCGGATCCGGTCGCTCTCCTCTACTTCTTTCAACCGCCTGCGTACCAGTTCAAAATTTTCCAGGTAACGTTTTACCTTGGCTTTGTTTTTTGAGGTAATATCCGCTTCACAAAGCATCATGAGTCCTTCTATATCATCTCCGGCATCGAAGAGTAATCTGCGGATAGCCGAGTCTGTTATGTTCTCTTTAGTGAGACTAATGGGTCGCAGGTGTAGTTCTACCAGTTTCTTTACCAATTTCATTTTATCACTCAATGGTAATTTCATCCGGGTAAAAATACGTTGCACCATTTTACCTCCTACCGCATCGTGGCCATGAAAAGTCCAGCCATGACCCGGTTCAAATTTTTTGGTTGCTGGTTTGCCAATATCGTGTAATAAAGCGGACCAGCGGAGCCACAGATCCCGGGTATTTGCCGAGATATTATCTACTACCTGCAAGGTATGATAAAAATTATCTTTGTGCCCCTTCCCTTCGTTCATCTCTACGCCCACCATATCAATCATTTGGGGAAAAATGATTTTGAGCAGGCCGGCCTTGTATAAAAGATCCAGTCCTACAGAGGGTTTTGGCGAGAGCATAATTTTATTAAACTCATCGGTAATTCTTTCCTGGGAAATGATACGGATGCGTTCTGCATTTTCCTGAATGGCCGCAAAGGCGGAGGCTTCGATGGTGAATTGCAGCTGTGATGCGAAGCGGATAGCGCGCATCATGCGCAGTGGATCATCACTGAAAGTTTGTGCCGGCGCCAGTGGGGTACGGATAATTTTCTTATCAAGATCGGCCAGTCCGTCGAATGGATCGAGCAGGGAGCCATAATCTGCATCTTTCAGGCTGATAGCCATGGCATTGATGGTAAAATCACGGCGGTTCTGGTCGTCCTGCAGGGAACCTGCAGATACTTCCGGATTACGTGATTCCTGGCGGTAGCTTTCTTTGCGCGCGCCCACAAATTCCATTTCCAGCTCATTCCATTTTACCTGAGCAGTACCATAAGTTTTAAAGAAACTAACGGGAATGTTGTTGCCTAAGCTTTCTGCGACTTTATGTGCGAGGGCAATACCATCACCTACACACACAATGTCCATGTCTTTTGTTTTCCTTCCCAACAGTTTATCCCGCACAAAGCCACCGATCAGATAGGCAGGCACCCCCAATTCGTGGGCTGCTAATGCTATCTTTTCCAGCACTTTTCTTTCCTGCAGGGAGCAGGGTATGTCCAACGGCTTGCTGCTGATCATATTAAAATATTCCTGTTAAATTTATTCCTTTCGCTGAAACCAGGGCGCAAATGTAATAAATAAACGTTTTTAATCCCGGATTATCGCTATTGATCCGTCTTTGTTTATCCGGATGATCCTGGATGCGATGCTGTTGGCAGCTTCTTCCTGCCTGTGTTTCACGATATAATCCACACCATTCCGGATATCGTCCGTTACATCGGAGAAGCGGGCGGGAGAAGCTGCTCCGCTGATATTGGCAGAGGTAGACACCAATGGTTTACGCAGCCTTTTTATCAGATGGCGGCAAAAAGGATCTTTTACAATACGGATGGCGATGCTGCCGTCTTCGCTGATGACATTGGGGGCCAGGCCCAGCGCGCCTTCATAAATCACGGTTGTAGGACGGGTGAACCCGGCAATAATATCCGCGATATCAGGCCGGGGATTGGCGATAAAATGCAACAGGTCCTTCACATCTGCCAATAATATTACCAGGCTTTTGCTTTCACTCCGCTTTTTCAGGTCAAAAACTTTCTGCACTGCTGCTTCATTGGTAGCATCGCAGCCAATGCCCCAGATTGTATCTGTTGGATAAAGGATCAGCCCACCATTGCGCAGCACCGGCATCGCCGCACTGATATCATCTTCAAACATTTCGGTATGTTGTTATTTAGTTATTTAGTTGTTTGTATACTTTCATCATGGCCGCTGCGCATTTTTCCGGTGTAAAATGTTGTGCATGCTGCCAGCCCTTTTCCTGCATCTGTTTTACCAGCGAGGGGTTATCCACCACCTGTTTCATCGCATGGGCAATGGTGCGGGGATCCAGGGGATCTACGTACAGGGCTGCATCTCCTGCTGTTTCTGCAAAACAGGAGCCATGGGAGGTAATAACCGGGGTACGGCTCCACAATGCCTCCAGGATAGGAATACCAAAGCCTTCGAAAATGGATGGATAGATCAGTGCCATCGCGCCCTGGTATAGTCCGGGCAGCTCCCTGTTTTCCAGGCGCACATGCTCATTCAGAAAGATCACCTGTTGTGTGAGACCATTGGCCGCCAGGTAATCCTTTACTTTCTTTTTATAACCACTGCCATTGCCCAGCACTACCAATGGCAGGTCCATCGATCCTTTTAGTGTATTCATGGCCGTTACGATGCCCAACAGGTTTTTACGCTCAATCAGCGAGCCTACATACAGAAAATATTGGGAAGGTAGCTGGTATTTAGCGCCTATAGCCGCAATTTCATCATCCGCCCAGGTAACGCCAAAAGCGGGATCACAGCTTTGGTATACCACCGCTATTTTATCGGCAGGCGTCTGGTAATAATTGATCAGGTCCTGCTTTGTTTGCTCGCTGATGGCCACCACCCTATCTGCATACTTACAAGCATAACGGGCCTTGCGGCGATAGGTAAGCACATCTATCCAGTTGTATTGCTCAGGGTATCTTTCAAAAATAAGGTCATGCATGGTCACCACAGAACGGATACCGCTTTTATGGATGCCAAAAGGTAACTCGTGGCTGAGGCCATGGTAAAGATAGATCTGATAACGCAACAGGTCCTTCACCACAAAACGGCTGCGCCAGGCCGATTTAAGCCAGCGATGCAGCTGCTTTCCAGGCAACACTACCTGTAGTTCCGGCATAGCACTCAGGTCGTACATGGGCGTTTGCTTAGGGGCAAACAAGTAGTACTCATCTTCCGGAAAATCCTTTACGAGAGATGATATAAGGGTACGGCTATAGTTCCCTAAACCTGTGTCATTCTGGAACGCGCGCTTGGCATCGAATCCTATTTTCATGGGGTCAAAATTACGAATTACGAATTATGAATTACGGATTTGTAGGGAGAATACCCGTTATTATCTTATACAAATCCGTAATTCGTAATTTCCCATTCGTAATTTCCCATTCTAGGTATTATGTTTGCAAAAAAAACGACAATGGATTTACAACAACAAATACTGGCTGCCTGGGCTGATCGCAGCCTCTTACAGGAGACACAGTACACGGATGCCGTTAAAGCAGTAATAGAGGCAGTAGATAAAGGACATCTGAGAGTTGCAGCACCAACAGAAAACGGCTGGCAGGTGAATGAGTGGGTAAAACAGGCCATCTTACTGTATTTCACCATACAACCTATGGAAACAATGGAAGTACCTCCGTTTGAGTTCTATGATAAAATGAGATTAAAGTCCAACTATAAAGAACTGGGTGTAAGAGTTGTTCCTCATGCGATAGCACGTTATGGCGCTTTTATCGCCAAAGGTTGCATCCTGATGCCATCTTATGTAAACATCGGTGCATTTGTTGACGAAGGCACCATGGTTGATACCTGGGCCACCGTAGGATCCTGCGCACAGATCGGCAAACACGTACACCTGAGTGGTGGTGTGGGTATTGGCGGTGTACTGGAGCCATTACAGGCTAGTCCGGTGATCATTGAAGACGGTGTTTTCGTAGGCTCCCGTTGTATCGTAGTAGAGGGTGTAAGAGTAGAAAAGGAAGCGGTATTAGGTGCTAACGTAGTACTGACACAGTCTACCAAAATCATTGACGTAAGCGGCAGCGAGCCGATTGAATATAAGGGCCGTGTACCTGCCCGCAGCGTGGTAATTCCTGGTACCTATACCAAGAAATTCCCTGCCGGCGAATACCAGGTTTCCTGTGCACTGATTATTGGTCAGCGTAAAGCTTCCACTGATCTGAAAACAAGTTTAAATGATACGCTGCGTGAATTTAATGTAGCAGTATAAATATCACCTTCTTCGTGGATCGCGCAGGGCCATAAAATGCCCTGCGCGATTTTTTTTGGGGTTGCGAAAAAAAATTTGGTGAATTTAAAAAAACGCTTACTTTTGCAATCCCTTAACGGGGACATGCGATGCCCAGATGGCGAAATTGGTAGACGCACTGTGTTCAGGTCGCAGCGTTCGCAAGGATGTGCTGGTTCGAATCCAGTTCTGGGCACAAAAAGGACAAACTTAGGTTTGTCCTTTTTTATTTTGGATAAGAACACCCATCATTATAGTCAGCATTACCTTCTCATTATGTTGATTCCGTCTATGCTATGCTTAGCACCCGCTAAGTGCATATAGAGGTACTGTAGCAGAGGTGGACTTGATACGGGGATGAGGTGGACTTGATGCGGGGGTGAGGTGGACTTGAGGTGGACTTGAGGTGGGGGTGAGCTCCGGATGTCTAACCCCGGTTTTTCAACCTGATCCTAAAAAAACTCTTCTCCCGGCACGATGCAACAGCATTTGCCAGATAAAAAGATAAACTTCCGGCACCAGGTATTTAAACCTGCATAATATAAACTAAAAGCCCGCTCAAATGAGCGGGCTTTTAGTTTATATTATGCTTAACCCAATTATCGGGCATCAACTTCTAGCGGTTGCTTTACTTCTTTTGCTGAGACAGAAAAGTAACGAGCGATGCAAATTCATCGTATGATAATGCGTTAGCAAGACCAGTCGGCATCATAGACGTTTTCATTTCCTTACGGGTCAGGATGTCTGCTGTTTTAACAGTGAATACGGTACCACTGATATCTCTCATAACTACTTTAGCAGCCGTTTCTTCTGTAACAAATCCCATATAAGACTTGTTCCCTTTCGCCGTGATCATCACTGTGGCAAATCCCTGTGAAATAGATGCACTAGGCTTGAGAATGGATTCTGCGATCTGCTCCCGGTTCATGATAGATCCGATTTGTCCCATAAAAGGACCTTTCATGATCTCTCCCTTGTTAATACTGTGGCAGGCCACGCAGCCCTGGTTGGTAAACAACACTTTTCCTCTGACAGGATCTCCTTTTAATTTATTAACGGCCAACAAAACATCTTCGATAGATGATTTACCTACCTGACCTTTTTTACTTTTAATTTTTTCCAGATCTATTTTGGGTTCTTTAGCTGCCACTGCTTCCACTTTTTTCGGTGCTGCGAATGCTGGAATATCCATCCTGTCGCGTGCGTCAAGATCTCTGAAAAACGCTATGCCGGCAGGGCCTTTCTTCAGCGACTCCTGTTTGAGGAATTTTTCGATAGCTGGTGATGCTTCCCAGGTTACGCCTTTGTAATAGGGGCCATGCGAATCCGGTCTGGTACCCCACCACCAGGATGCGTCATAGGTATCCTCTTTTCTATAGAGACGTGCCAACGTGATAATGATCTGCTGTTTTAACTTCGCATCTTTCGACAGCTGGTAAGCATTCATTAAGCCACTCACCGCTTTCTGATCATGCATATAGCGTAAGGCCCACAATGCGAGGGTGGCGTTTTCACTGTTGATTCCCGCTACGGCAGCATCTACTGCATGAAGATTTACAAGGGCCTGAACAGCCAGATGAGGTAGTACAATAGCTGAATTGGGCGTAGCGTGTGGTCCTTCCACATCTTTAACTGGTGCAACAAATGATGCAGGAACTTTTGTTTCCAACAAAGCACTGGCTGTTTCAATATGGCCTAAGCGTCCCAGTCCGATTATGGCAGCAGCCTGCACGCGCGGAGACGGATCTTTAAGTCCTTCCAGGAAAGGTTCCGTAGCAACATCTTTAATGATCCCTTTTCGGTCTGCCAAAGCCCGCAATGCATGTTCCCTCATGGAAGCATCTTTAGTTAATGCTGTTAAAGCCGGGATGCCAGCTGCACCGGCCGCCTGTGCATAAGTATAGATGCCGGCTACGCGGGCATATAATGGCAATTGCGTATCCGAAGCGATCTCCAATGCAGCAGCAGTGGCTTGTTTATCCCCACGTGCAATTAATTCCTGAGAGGCGTTCAAACGGGCTACCGCACTGGCCGATTTAAGCAATCGTGCTAATTCCTCAATCGGGGCTTTGGCCACGTCAGGAAATGGCTGGTAAGTCCAGTTGTTCGGTACTGCCCGAATCACATAGCCTTTATCCGGACTGCCGGAATAGCCTGCGCCATCCCATGCTGAAAGGTAAAGTCTGCCGGATCCGTCAACATCCAGATCGGTGATCTGAGGAAGACCTATAAACTCTTCTTCTTTTTGGGTGAATGTAGCGCCATCAGGTGTTACCCTGTGAATGTAAAGCATGCTGCGTCCCCAATCCGCCATCATTGGAACATTATTGAATTTCTCGGGCCAATTGGGTTCCGCCATATATAAGGCGCCTGTGCCCGAGCCACCGCCCAGGTCCGCCAGGGCAGGCATTATTTCATCTGTAAAATGCTGAAACAATACCGGGTATCCATATTCCCCGGATTGGATATGGTGGGAAAACCGTACGTTCCATCCACCACCGTCATTCGTATTTTCTCTCGTAAAAATATTCATATATGGATCAATAGCCACATCATATACATTGCGTGTACCGTGGGTAAATATCTCCATTTCCGTACCATCAGGGCGTACCCGGACAATACCACCACCCAGCATGGTCAGTTTCTTACCGGAACGATCTGTTGCGTTATGAAACCCAAAATCACCTACCGCTATATAGATCCAGCCATCAATACCCATTCTGATACCATTGGTAGCATGATCTGTTCCACGCTCCTGTATGTATTTGGTATTGCTAAGATTTTCGACAAGTGGTTGGGGAGGTCCGTCTGCCTTACCATCTCCGTCCTTGTCTTCAAAAACAACCAGGGCCATTCCGCTAGCTTTGCCAGTTTCACTGGAAAAGGTGGTGTGCAATACAAAAACCCGGTTGCCCTGCACAATGATGCCACGTGGGTTATCCACTGTTGCAAATTCAATGTGCTGGTCCATTTTACCATCGTTATCCTTATCAATCAACTTAAGAATCCGGCCTTTACCCGGATCTTTCCCCAATGAGCCGATCATATCCACGCCTACAAATACTTCGCCGGTAGGCGCAACTGCAAGGCAGGCGGGGCTGGGCGTTACATCAGGACCGGCAAACCTGGTAATCGTTAATTCAGGTGGATTGGGAGAACTGGTTAAAGTGTCTCCAACGAATTGTTTTGCGCCAATAAATACTGCAAGAGAATAAATCAGGCCAATTGAAAATTTCATCATTTTTGTTCGCTGTATTAATATGTAGGATTATTAAATGCTTTATCAAAAGCACCGATCAATATAGAAAAAATAAATTTTCAGGGCGGAATTATTTGGGGAGCGGCATGAAAAACGATTGAATAGGTGGCATCCTGTAGTATAAATGGGAGGAACAGAGCTGGCAGCTCACCCCTGATTTCATGGGTATCATATGTTTATATCACTTATATTTACTCATGAAAAGGTTACAATAAACACCGTAATTCCGACGCCATTTTAGTGTTAGCAATAATATGAGCAATTCAAGCCTTAGCCAGATCCGGTTGGAATATTTATTCAATAAGTATTACGAAGTACTGTGTCAGTTTTCTTATAGTATTGTGAAAAACAATGATGCAGCAAAGGATATCGTGCAGGATTTTTTTGTAAAATACTGGGAAAAATATATACTTCAGGAGCAGCCTGATAACTTTGAATCTTATGCTTATATTTCGGTTAAAAACAGGAGCCTAAACTATCTTGAAAGTGAGCAGGTAAAGTTACGTCATCAACAAGGAATTGAAAGATTGCTCTATAGTGACGATGATCTGCAACCGGGCAACAAGGAAAATGAAAATTACAGTATAAGGCTTTTAAAAGCCATTAACCAATTACCGGAACAACGGCGCAAGATTTTTACGATGAGCGCTATGGAAGGATTAAAGTACCTGGAGATAGCTGCACAAATGAATATTTCCATCAATACGGTAAAAACACAAATCCGGAAAGCCTACCTATTCCTGAGACAAAACCGTGAAATTTTGTCCATCCTGATTTTGGCAACCTCCTATATGGGGAGTCACCCTTTTTTCCTTTTCAACTGTCTTAATACAATATAATGGGTAAGCATAAAAAAAACACGGAAGTAGATTGGGAAAAGATCCACCATTTGCTCGATGAGCAAAGTGGATTACCTGTATCTACCGGGCAAATGAGTGAGGAAGAACTTGAACTTTTAAAGGAAATAATTGCTATCCGTACACAGGCTGGTGAACTGAAGGGTTGGGAAGGCGTAAATACCGCAGAAGATCTTGCGAAGCTCAAAGCCCGGTTATCACTGCCTGCTACTGTTGTCGTCCCCATATGGCGCAGGGTAATACGATATGCCGCCGTTATTTTCATACCACTTGCCATAGCCGCTTCGGCATGGTTGCTTTTTAAGCAAAGAAGCCTTCCTGCGGCCGATGGACTTAAGTATATCACCCAGGAAACACCGAAAAACAATACACAACCAGTCATCTTGCCTGATGGCAGTAAAGTATGGCTGAATGCCGGTTCCCGGCTACATTATTTACCGGCTTTTACCGGCAAACAAAGAATAGTGGAAATGAGTGGTGAAGCCTATTTCGAGATCGCCGCCAATACACTGCAACCTTTCATGGTTAAAGTGAATAGCCAGGTAGTACAGGTGTTGGGGACTTCCTTTAACATCAATGCCTATGGAAGACAGATCATCACGACCCTGACACAAGGTAAAATCGCTGTAGGAACGGCAGATCAGCCGGCCACTACACAATACCTCCTGCCTGGGCAACAGGCAGCGTATGATACCCTCACGGGTGTACTGCATGTAAGTGCCGGCAGTACAGCAACTGCCCTTGCCTGGAAATCAGGACAAATTGCATTTACGGATGTTGCCTTTGATGATTTGATGAAACAATTAGGATTACGTTATGATTACAGGATTATTTTTACAACTGAGCAATTCAACCGCCTTCACTATAATGTTCCGTTGATGCCCAGGCCTGAAAACATTCTCCCATTATTGGAGTTGATAAAAGCTACCACTGCTTCTCCCATTGATTTTAATATTGATACGTTAAACCGCACCATTGAAATAAAATAATAATTATTTATCTTTCAGGATCGAGAGGAGTTTTTGCTTAGAGTAGTACAATGACAGGCCAAAGTTGATATCATTCTTTTGTTATCCATCATTATCGCATAAATTTGATGAACCAATCCAATTGTCTTTTGAAGGGCTGGTTACATCTGTCCTTGCCATCATACCTGAAATGTTCATTTTGCTTTGTCATTTGTTTACTCACATGGACTGCCAATGCCCAATCTCCGCGCATTTCAATTCACGTAAGGCACCGACCTATCACACACGTTTTAGGACTGATTACAGAAAAAACAGGCACCGCTTTTTTTTACAATACGGAGGAAATTAAAAAGCTCCCTCCTGTAAGTCTGCAGGTTGATAACGAAACGGTTGACAACATATTACAGCTCCTGTTAAAAGATCAGGCGCTGCATATTGTTCATACAAATGGAATCATTGCCATCATACCCGCCCATAGTGAAGACAACATCTTATCAGTAAATGAAGTGACGGGCCGTATATCAGACATCAATGGAAATCCTTTACCACAGGCTACGATCATTGAAAAAGGAAGTAACAATTGTACAAAAAGTGACACCGCCGGCATATTCCATCTTAGTGTAAAACCCTATGCAATATTACAGGTAACCTACATTGGTATGCAAACGAAACAGGTGCCCATTAAAAGCCCTGCATTCCTGTCAATTTCTCTGCAACCCGTATTAACTGCTATAAACGAAGTGGTGATAAACGGATATTCCAATATTAAACAAAAATATTCTGCCGCCTCGGTGACCAATATTGTCGCTGGCAGCCTGGATCGCAATGATCAGCTTTCTATAGACAATATGCTGCAAGGCCAGGTACCTGGGCTGTCTATCAATTTGAACAGTACTAATCCCGGAGCAGCTCCTAAAATAAGGCTACGCGGAACAGCCACACTACTGGGAAACCGGGAGCCTGTTTGGGTGATTGATGGTATTATCAGTAATCCGCCAATGAAACTGGATGCTGCAAGTGTAAATTCACTGGATGATGTAAACCTGATGACCAGTCCGATCACAGGCCTGAATCCCAAAGACATCAAACAAATAGATGTATTGAAAGACGCAGCAGCAACCGCATTATACGGAGTCAATAGTGGTAACGGCGTGATCCTGATTACTACCCGTAACGGCATGTTGCATAAAGCACCCGCCATTACATTTTCGCAAATGACCAATATTACCTTCCGACCCGGCTATCGTCAATTAAACCGGATGAACGCCTCACAAAGGATGGCGTTGTCGAAAGAAATTATAGATAACAAATTGCCCTTTTCAAATGGCATCCTTCCCCAGGGATTTGAGCGGGACTATACTGCCTTTCTTAACGGGAATATGAGCAAAGAAAAATTGGAAGAACTGGAAAAAGGCTATGAATCCATGAATACAGACTGGTTCGATATTCTGTTCAACAACGGTGTTGCGCAAAACTATCATTTATCCGTAAACGGAGGTGGGAGTAAAACTGCGTATTATTTGTCTATGGGCTATGCCAGTCAGAAAGGACCTGCCATCTTCACACAAGCCAGGCAATATTCCGGAATGATCGGGGTTACTTATCATCCTATCCCCGGGTTGCAGGCAGGGATCAAGTTATCCGGCTCTCAGCACGCAGGTACCTATCCTTACCAGACAAATCCTTACCAGTATGCCTATAATACATCCAGGAGCCTACCCTATACCATAGGGCAGCAGCGAATGTATTACAGTTCCTCTCCTTTTACTCCTAACTGGTCGCTGCCTAATTATGTAATGGACACTTCCCAGGTGGCATTGTCCAACATTGTTTCTGACATGGAGAACAGCCATACCAAAACGTTGGTGAACACTTACAAGGCTGTCATTCATGCAGACTGGACATTTCTTCGTTCATTTAAACTTCACGGATTATATGGCCTGGGAATGTCCGGGTCACAAAACAATAGTTATGCAGGAGAGACAACCGGTTACATCGCCTCTAAATACCGGCTGGGATTGGGCGCGGGTATGGCATACAGTGATGCTGCAAAACAAAATATCATTCTTCCGGCGGGCGGCGAATACCAGGAAGCAAATACCCGGCAACGTGACTATACCATCCGTCATTCCATAGAATATAATTTCACTGCCCCTTCGCACTATGTACAATTGCTGGCCGGCAATGAATTAAGACAATCAAAATACGATATCGACAAGCTGTTTATACTTGGATATTATCCTGATAGTGGAAAGGTAGCCCATTCCCCATCAGCAAAGGACTATCCCTTGTACAACAATTTTTTTCCCTATTCCGGCATTCATCCTACGGAAAAAATCATCAATAAATACCGGCAGATGAGCTGGTACGGCATGCTGGTATACTCCTATAAAGACAGGTATACACTCAATTTTAACATCCGGCAGGATGGAGCCAATTATTTTGCCCAATATGGCAACGAAACCTGGCAGCGGACCTGGTCTGCCGCCATCAAATGGAGCATCCTTGATGAACCCCGGATAAAAAAAACGATGCATGCGGACAACCTGCTCGCGCTCCGGATATCTTATGGATACAATATCGGGTTACCTGAAATAAAATCACCGAATCTATCCATTTCCAATTCGTCGCGGAATGTTATTTCCGGGGATGGTCAGGCTACCGTGACCAATTTCTCCAACCCCGGATTGCGTTGGGAAAAAACATATGTATTCAACGTCGGCATAGACTTTTCTTTTTTTAACAACCGGTTTTACGGAACGCTGGAAGCCTACAATAAACGAAGCACTAACTTGCTGGCCAATATAGACCTGGCCGAAGAAAACGGCCTTAATTCAGGCATGTATAACAGTGCGGGTGTGGACAACAGCGGTATAGAAGCCGGTATGCAATGGCAGATCATCCGGCAACGCAACTGGAAATGGAATGTAGGCACCAATCTTTCATTTAACAAAACCCGCATACTGCAAACCAACTTCACGGACCCCGGAATCATAGGTAATCAGCAACAATACCTGGATGGAAATATTATCAAATCGGGGACAGATCCCAATACGATGTATGCCTACGCATTCACAGGACTCAACAACAAGGGTATTCCAACTTTCCGGGGAATTTATGATAAAGACTACGCGGTTCAACCAACGGTGGCAGAATACTACGCCAATGTTTTTGTTCCTGTAGGTAGTCGTATCCCTTTAATAGACGGTAGTTTCTCCACGAATGTCAGGTACCGTAACTGGAATCTCAGCGCCGTTTTCCGGATAAAGCTGGGTTATAAACAACGACTGATCAACCTTTACGGAAGCGGAGGATTTATACCCAACCCGGCTGAAAATACTTCTACCGCCATAGAGAAACGCTGGAAGCAACCCGGCGATGAAAAAACAACTGATATCCCCCGCATGACTAACCAATCCGGACTTTATCTCGTTGATCCCATTACGATGTCTCCTGTACAATATTATCGCTTTGATGCTGCCACCATGCAATACTTTAATGGAACACTCCCACTTTACCTGATGTCTACATTCCCATCTGAAATGTATAACAATAGTGATATCCGGACGGTCAATGCCAGCCATGTGAGCCTCTCTACACTTTCCCTGCAGTACACTATTCATCCCCGCAAAGCCGGCAAGCAACTGTTTAAGGATATTTCCTGTTACACGCAGGTACACGATGTATTGTTACTGGCGAGTAAAAAATTGAATGGTCAGGACCCGGAACTGCCTGCAGGAACAATGCCCCGGCGGCCTTCTCTGACACTTGGTATGGATGTAAATTTTTAGCAATGATGAAAATTAACTACTTAAAATATATCATCTTCCTGCTTACTTCCATATGTATCTGCTGTGGATGTAAAAAGTACCTGGATACCCCGGCCGATAATCTGCGTACCCCAAAAACAGTGGCAGAATATACCGAAATGCTGAATGGCGAAGGATGGAGCAGGAACCTGTCGGCCAACAACGACTTGTCTCTTTACTTTCTGGATATGATGACAGCGGATGTAACAGAAAGTACAGGCCCCACTCCTCCGGTAGATGAGAGAGGTGCCTACTCCGCGTTTTACACCTGGCAAAATATATACGATGCTCAATATGATGAAAGACGGTCTCCCTCTGCTATCCTGAATAACACCTGGCTGGGACTATATAGAATTATAAAGGTTTGTAACATTATTACCGATAAGGGAGAAAACATCCAGGGAGATATTTCTTCCAGACAATTTTTACTGGGGGAAGCACATTTTTCCAGAGCGTTAGCTTACTATTATCTTGTAAATATCTGGGGGACACCTTATGATCCGGCAAATACTGCCGACTCCATGGGAGTACCACTACAAACAAGTGGTACTTTAGTAAATACTTATCTCCCGAGAAGTTCGGTACATGCCGTTTATAATCAAATACTGGAAGATCTCAACAATGCGCTTGGTTATGTACAGGCGTCCGGGAAAACGGGAGGTATTTACCACTATTCTCCAGCTGCTGTTTACCTGCTACTATCAAGGATACACCTCTATCTTCAACACTGGGAACTGGCGGCCACATTTGCAGGGAAATGCCTTGAAATCAAATCTGTCTTAAATGATATCACTACCCAAAACAATGTCAGGTCTGATCTTTATTCCAGTCTTTTGGGAGTGGATAACCCAGAGGTGATATATACCTTCTATAATGATTTAAATCCAAATGTCTTTAATATTTTCGGAGATGGAAATAGTTATGGCTTTAGTGTTTCCAGGGAACTCCTGCAGCTATACGCCGGAACTGATCAACGGTTAGGTGGTTATTTTTATGACAATGATGCAACGATTATTCCAAAAACATTTAACACTTATGGCAACATTTATTGCTTTTCCTTTCGTACGGCAGAAGCCTATCTTAACCGGGCGGAAGCGAATGCTCATCTGGGAGAAACCGGTAAGGCACTGGCGGATATTTACCTGTTAAAAAACAATCGCGTAAAGGGTGCTGCATACGCCCCCCCGATGAATCAACAAAACCCGTTACCCGAAATACTGACAGAGCGGAGAAAAGAACTGGCGTTTCAATTGCATAACTGGTTTGATCTCAGACGCACAAACAGCCCGGCTATTATTCACTATTTCACACCGGTGATAAACCAGCAGGTCCATGCGCCACAGCAATTTGTACTCCGGAAAAACGATCCGGGTTATACACTGGAGATACCAGCCAAAGCCTTACAGGTTAACCCTGCATTGAGACCACTTGGTCTTAACACCAGGATACCTCAGTGAATGGTTAACAATTGCATCTTCATTACAAAATTTAAATTGCAGCAGTAATAATACTGCCGCCTCTGTTATCAACCAAAGTCGCTATTACGAGGACTTAGATCTCCTGACATTACTGCCGGATCAATATTTCTTCTGTAACCCGATCCGCACCAGCGGAATTAGTATAAAATGTTTTTAAGTATATGCGCCCGCTCACCGGATCATAAGACTTATCCAGTACTTTAAAGGAACCTTCTTTAATTCCCTTTTGCATTGCCGTATTAATAGTAACTGTTATGTCCCTGTCCGTGGCGCTTTTCGCGAAGATGTTGTACTGCCAGCCAGACGCCCCCAGATCACTGTAGTCTACACTCACGGTGCCTGCATATTTAATTGGATTCGCTGTCTTAATTCCGGAAATCTTCGCAGTATTTGCAATTGTTCCATTTGCCAGTGTTGTCTTATACAGGATACGTACAGAAGTATCCAGGTAATTACCTGCCAATGGATATCCCGGGATAACAACGCTGCCGGAAGTATCTTTCACAGTGGCTCTTGACATAGTAACGTCAGATCCGTTGTACTTGCCTTTTAAAACAAAGCTGTCTGCTGTGCCCGAAATAATTTCCAGCTCGAAATCAGACTTCAGTCCTGTACCTGGCTGTGCACCGGGTACTTTAGCTTCTGCATCCGCCAGTAAATGCAGGTAGGTATAAGTATCAAATATTAATTCAGGCTGCTGTAATGCTTTAAGGCGATAACTGCTGTTTAATGATGGCTGGTCTTTCCATCGCGAAGCCACCCGATTGCTATCGTTGAACTTAAACCAGAACGCATATACGTTGTCGTTTTCTTCCGGATTGGGGACCACCGTTGCTACCCAGCCGTAAGGAGCTGCCACCAGGATAGACTGATAATTCGCCAGCACAGCATTCAGCCGTTGGTCTGCGGATTTGTCAAAAACCGATGAATGAAGATCCTTTTTACAGGAAACAAAAACCACCGCAGCCAATAGTAAAATATATACCAGATATTTAATCATTTCTGTAAAATTTATAGTGAAATAACTGCCTGCACCTATCGATGCAACACATTATGGATCTGTTGTTGAACGGAGGTTTGTAAACTATAGAAATCAAGGTTATAGGCATCTCTAAAATAATCCACCACAATTTTCTCTTTTGCTCTCAGCAACATGATGCCCTGGGGATTATTAAGACTGTCCGGATAGTCTGGGAAGGGATGATAAAGTGTATAATCATAACGGGCGCGCCCCATTACCAACATGGTTGATACCAGTTCGGCAATATCCTCACCTGGTTCTTTCCGGGCATAGTTGGTAACAAATCCCAGTGTCCATGGATTCTCTTCCGCAACAGTCCAGTTGCCAGTATAACCATCCGGCGTCACTTTGTTAAATGCGATCGGATAATTTTTCTTTTGGTTTAAGATATGTGTGTATTCATGATGGATCAGATGCGCCATATCGGCCACTCTTCCACTATCCTGCCTGCTATATGAGTTAATACCGAACAACAGTATCTTAAGGCCACCTTCTGCCAATCCCGCCACAGCATTACCGTTACTTTGCAATGCAATACTTCCGGAGAGCATAATTTGCTTCGGCGTATTTAGTTTCATAAAAGTAGAATCGCCTGCGGTCTGATTATAAGGTGCAATCCATATGCTGATAATATCCTGTGTTACCGGTATTACTCTATTCTCGATTGGAGGTACCAGTATCAGGCTCTTATCAAACTCCGACTGATCCCATTTGTATTTCATTTCTATATTATAGGGCTTTATCATAGAATCATATAGCCATTTATCAATAGGGCTCTTTACCCAAGCGTCACCACCCAATCCGGTAATATCCGCATTCAGCGTTTCTTTCTTGTTACAGGAAATAACAGCAGCGGCAGTTATTACCAGTAACAGGAATGATTTTAAATATTTCATTCTTAAAGATTTAAATCAGTTGTATATATTATTTCAACACGCATGATGTACCATGCAAACATGGATCAATATCGCCGCTACCTGGGATTGGCAGCCAATCCACTAGCTTGAGCTACCTGTGGTATTTGTAACACTTTCCTTGGATCATCAGCAGTAATATTGATAATAACACCTTTATCATCTTTATGTGTAACAGGAAGTTTATTTCTCAGGATATCCATCCATCGCATCCCTTCCTGCATAAACTCACATCTGCGGGCATCCAGAATTGCCTGTATAGTTGCACCCAGGGGATCTGCCGCCTTGTTATAATAAGCAGTTACCTTATCTAAGGTGATGTTGTTGGTAACGGGATTATAGTTAATCACCCTTGTACTATAGTAGGTATTCAAATCTGCTATCGCCGCATTAAAGTTTCCGGTTTGTGCACTTGCTTCTGCATGATTAAACAATACTTCTTCTGCGGTAAACAATGAAACATATATATAAGGGTTGCCAATATCCGCGCCGGTATACACAAAATTCTCCAGCCATTTTTCGATGCCCTGGTCATTGTTATTGGATCCGTAATAAAACACGTTATACGCCAATGATCCTCTCACAATGTTCCCGGAATAAAAAACATTACCTGCAATTGCTGCGTTTAATCCATACTGGTATCCTAACCAGGCCCTTGCCCAAATGGAGTTGGTGGTGGCCAGCAACAGGTTGGATTTCGTATCAGGACTTGTAAATGCCGCATGTCTTTCTGCACGGGTAGCAGTATTAAAAGTGGTATTAAGCGGGCGCAGGTAATCTCCGAAATTATTGCCCGGAAAAACCTGGCTGGTGTAGGTTAATACCTTGGTGTAGTCTTTCTTAAACAGGTAGAAGCGGGCCGCAAATGCATTGGCAGCAGCTTTGTTAAAATGAAAGGAAGGTACTTTATAAGCGCTGTTGTTGATTAACGGTAATCCTTCCGTTAAATCCTTTTCAATCATTTCATACACATACTTCACTGTTTTCCTTTCATATTTTGGATTGATGGTTTTTTCAGGCGCCAACACATAAGGAATACCGGGATCAGTGGCCGCTGTGGCAGCATCATAAGCCTTCGAGAAAAAAGTCACCAGCATAAAATGTGCATAAGCCCTTGCCAGCAACGCTTCTCCTTTATAAGGACTATAGGCCGTTTGGTTAGTGGCTTTATTAATAGCATCCAATGCCTGGTTGGCTGCAGCGATTGCCTGATAACAACTTTGCCAGTAAACATCCGGAGAGCCTTGTTCCGTACTCGCATAATCTATAAACTTATACGCATTAATGTTTACACGGAGATCACCACTGTATTGATCACCCGAATGCCCTCTGTCACCTGCATTATCAGACATCGACTCGCTAAAACAGATATAGTCCCTGTCCGGGTAGGCCGATGTAAGCATTTGCGCTACCTTATCAGGCGTATCCAGGGTAGTTCTGTTATCCGGCTCTACTTCCAGGTATTTGTTACATGCACTTAGTAACAACGTACCGGTACATATCAATACACTTACTTTTATAATATTTTTCATCATGATAGTTCTTTTAAGAAATCCTTACAAACCAACTTTTAATGACATCACCAACTGACGTTGCAGCGGTTGAGCAACACCACCGGCATTAAAGAATTCGGGGTCCTGTCCTCTCAGTTTGCTATCGGAATACAACAACCAGAGATTGCTGGCTGAAGCAGTCAGCGACAGATTATTTAACCCTATATTCTTAACCATACGGGGAGGCAATACATAGCTGAGCGCTATATATTTAACCCGTATAAATCCTCCATCTGCCACCCTTGCAGATGAATAATTATAGTTGTTGTAAGGATAGGCATCTGTCATTCTGTAATTGGTGAGGGCATCAAGAATAGACGGTACATTGGTTACCTTTTGATCGCCCGTCAATGACCAACGATCCAGGAATTCCCTTGGAAATGCGTCGAGGTCGGAGTAGGTGGATTTAAATACAGGATTGAGTCTTATTTTATTTCCTGCCTGGTAAGTAAGTAATACATTCAGCGATAAACTTTTGTAGCGGAATGTGTTAGAAAAACCTCCGGTAACAGGTGGATCCACAGGTCCTTCGTAGACCAGGTACTTAGTTTCTATATCCTGTAAATTCACTTTACGGGACACCTCTCCCTTTTCATTTACAAACAACGGAATCCCTGTATTACTTTCTAATCCCTTGTAGTCAAGTGAGAAAAGACTGCTTACCGGGTAACCATCTTTATTTCCTCCTTCCGGTTTTACCTGGTCAAATATAATTGGGGTGTTTTTTGCGTTGGTAATTTCGTTTTTGTTGTAACCAAAAGTCACGTTCGTTTTCCATCCTATATCTGTACTACGAATGATGTCAGCACCAATGGTTACTTCTATTCCATGTGAATTCAGGTTGGCATAATTGGCAACTCTCACATCCTGCCCGCCTATGCCGGAAGTTTTAATCCCGGCAATGAGATCGAATCCTCTTTTTCTATAGAGATCAATGCTGGTGGTGAGTCTGTTGTTAAAAAGTGCAGCATCTACCCCAACGTTCAATGAGTATTGCTTTTCCCAGGTAAGATCAGCATTCTCCAGGTCAATGATCTGAATACCTGATTCAATTACCCGTGCATACTGGCGGTAAGTATTCTGTGCTTTCAGTACTGCAGCTGAATTGGTAGCAGCACCTAAGTCTGCCGTCAGTCCGTAACTGGCACGCAACTTCAGCATGTTTATTTGTCCAACATCTTTCAGGAAATTTTCCTGATCCAGGTTCCAGGCACCACTCAAACTCCAGGTAGGTAACCAGCGGGCAGATGGTGATTTCCCCATACGATTGGAACCATCTGTGCGTACTGCTCCTGTAAAGTTATAGCGATTGTTGTAAGTGTATCCAGCAGTGGCATAAAAGGCAGCATAACGATCATAGGTTTCCTGCATACCAAAATACGGAAGGTTGGCTTCACTGGCCTGTTTAAATGCGAGGTAGTAAGGAATTACACTACCGCCATAACCGTATTGGTAACCATAACCTGTATTCAACGCGTTTTGCCTGTTGGCGTATTTGACTTCCTGTCCTACCAAAACATTCAGATCATGTTTACCAAACGTCTCTGTATAATTCAGACTATTTCTGAAGTTATAATTGGTCAGGGAATTTTCGTTCCTGTTGTAAAAGCCCCCTACTGGCAGTACAATCTGTGGGAACGCATTTGGATTATCCGGATCCTTATACAGGAAGCGGTTAGCATTGGCGATAACAGAATTAGTGGCTGCCCGGTATGCCTGTGCTTTATTGGAGCTCTCATTCACCAGGTCTTCCTGGCTGGTTTTAGCATACCTGATGGCTCCCAGGAAATCGTACCTGAGATGTTTGGTAATTTTGTAAGACAGATTACCCTGTAATTTGATGTCTATGACGGAGAGTTTTAACTTATTATTCTGCAGCTCATTGAGGATATTAAACGGCGCATAGTTCCTTGTAAAATACTCCAGGTCACCATTCTCACCATATGCTGTCAATGCGCGGCTGGTATTTAATGCGTAGTTATATGGGTTAATGTCAAAATCCCTGCTCATCTTCCCATAGAAAGCATCAGTGCTTCGTGCCACAGTACCCGGAGCTTCCTGCTGTCTGACAGATCCGGTAGCAATTAATCCGGCAGATAATTTATCGGAAAAAGTATAATTATTCTGGGAGTTAAAGGTGAAACGTTTGACTTTATCGGCTACTGTCCAACCGTTGTCATTATAAAATCCGGCAGAAAAATAAGACTGCATTTTTTCTGAACCGCCGGAAAGACTGATCGTATGTTCCTGTATCAGGGAGTTGCGGAATAAGATATTAAACCAGTTGGTATTCGCCAGTGCGTAACGTTCTAAAAAAGCTTTTCTGCCTTCCTGTGTATTTTCAAGCAGGAACTTCCCCGTGGCAGGGTTATAGGTTTGTAACTCGTCATACATTTTACCGTATACGCCCTTGTCGGCACGGTTGCCAATATCAGACAGATTCATCAGCCCTTTCCTGGCTATCTCTGCATCTACAGACATCTGTTCTGCCGAGTTCATGATATTGAAGTTGTTATAGCTGGGTCTTAACTGTGTGCTGAAGTTACCTGTATAGTTAGTGGTCATTTTGCCGGAACGGCCTTTCTTTGTATTGATGACCACTACACCGTTCATAGCCCTGGCTCCATACAAAGAAGTAGCAGCGGCATCTTTCAGGATATAAATATCTTCCACATCATTCATATTCAATCCTGCAACAGAGGATGCAAGTAGCGTAGAAGGGTCTCCACTGGACAACTGATCATTGGAAACATCAATTACATCTTCCAATGCAATACCATCTACTACCCATAAAGGTTTGTTCTCACCAGTAAGGGAAGTAACACCCCTGATACGGACCTTGGGGGCTGATCCAAAAGTGGCGGATACACTTTGAATACTTACTCCGGCTGCTTTTCCTTCCAGGGCACGGCTGATATCGGTGGTTCCATCCATCCGGATATCCTCTGCTTTAAGCCTGGTAGAGGCACCCGCAAATTTTCGCTTGTCAATTTCCTGAAAACCGGTTACAATGACTTCATTCAAGCCTTTTGCCCCCTGCTTCATGGTAACATCCAGGTGTTTGCTGCCATTAACATTTTTCACAACAGCGGCATATCCTAAAAAGGTAAAAGCCAGTTTATCGTCCGGAGTAGCGGCGATGCTGAATTCACCCAGGTTACCGGTCACGGCTGCCTTTTTACTGTTAGCAGCTCTCACCACTACGCCTGGCAATGCATTTCCTTTTTCGTCTGCTACTTTGCCGGAAACAATAATGGATGAATCACCAGACCTTGATGCTGATACCCCCTTTACCGGATTTTGCTGCGCTGCGGCATCCCCGGTGCCCGTTACAACTAATATAAGACCAGTGGCGATGATCAGTGATAACTGTTTGATCATGAAGACTGGCCCGACAAATGATTTGGTTGACACGCACAGGTTCCCTATACGGAACGCTCTGTAAAAGTCCATATTCATACTGTTATAAAATTATTTAATCCCCTACCTGGTGGTCAGGAGCGAGTCAGGTTTAGTCTTTCGTTGTTACAGTGGGCCCACTGTCTGATTTTAGCCGATTTTGTCTTATTACATTTGGTTTCAAATGAAATTACTGTTATACGACAGGCGAGAAATGAAAAAGGGTGACTGGGAGAAAAAAAATATTAGAGAAAGTAGATCAGGACAACTTTTCTATTAAGGTGGCAGAAGCTATTCCATGGTAACGGGGACATCACTAATTATAGGAGAAGCCGTATAAACCTCATAGTCTATACGGCTCCTGGTAAAAATTAATTAATTCTAATACGCGATATCTTTCCATCCAGGCCATTATTCCGGATGAAAGTTACTCTCACGTATTCATCCTCATAAGTCCTTTCAAACGTATCCACCACATACTCCGGGGATGCCCGCTTTACATTAACAATGCAGAAATCATCATTGGTCCCTCCATCGGGGGAGTCATACACCCGGATCTCTGCGCCGGGACGTACGCCATAGAGTTTGGCTGACCTGATCTCATCATTTTTTACTGGTTTAAAATCCTGTCCTGGAACGTCTTCCACGGTTTGAACAATGTTCTGAGTGGCATTGTTGCCTTCATAAAATGCAATGATTCCCATAAAATGGTGATTTGAGGTGAAGAAAAATTAGCAATAAAAGCTTCTTTACAAGACATAGCAAAGCCTAAGGAATCGTCCTTACACATCTGTGCAAATATGCTACAGATATTACTTTACATAGAAAATATATGTTTGATTGAAAAATAATAAAGTTCATTCATGGATAGCTATTTTGAGTAACATTCAATTCTGTAACAAAACAATCAATTAAAGGGAAGGTGAAGTTAAGTAACTTTTGAGATAAAAAAAAGTTCCATCAAATATTCTCTCATCAATAATATGGAAGGAATGCTTACTACTTATGAAGGACATTCTCCACATAAGACTTTAGCAACTCCAGGTCATTTAAGGCAGCTCCTATTGTATTATTAAAATAAACAAACACTTCTTTTCCGGCGACCAACCATTCCCTGATATACCCGGCATATTCGTGGAGAAAACCATCGTCATAACTACCTTTATAATCACCAGCAGGACCATGAAATCTTACATAAACAAATGGCAGTTCCATCTCTTCCAATGGTGATGCTGAATTTGTTTTATCATGAATCACCATTCCCGCTCCGAAGCTGCTTAAAAGCCGGTAGGCTTCTTCCCGGTACCAGGAAGCATGCCGGAATTCTACTGCCAGCTTCCATTCCCGGTGTGGATCTGCTTTGATGATGGTGGCCAGTAATTTTTTAACGTGGGAGATATGGTTGTAACGCAATCCTGGCGGAAACTGCATCAGTAAGCAGCCTTTCTTTGATCCGGCAGCTGCAATGATGTCCATAAACTTCCTGACATCTTCCGCATTAACATGCAGTTCTTTCTGGTGGGTTATTTCTCTCCATAGCTTAAAAGTAAATCTAAAATGTGCCGGTACACTATCTGCCCATTTCTGAATAGTGCTTTGCATGGGCAGTTTATAAAATGTGCTGTTGATTTCTATGCTATTAAATAATGCACCGTAAACGGACAATCTGCTTTTACCCTGAAACGCGGCAGGGTAAAACTGCTGATTTTTATAGGGCAACAATAATCCGCTGGTGCCTGTATAATAGGTTCCCTTCTTCATCTGCAGTTATTTACTTCTTAAGTAACTTATTGTTGATGATTCTTTCCAGTACCTCTTCCTTCTGATATTTGCTGATGGGTACTTCATACTTACCCACATGCAGTATATTTCCTTCAATGGCACTGATATGATTGATGTTAACCAGGTAAGATTTATGTGGCTGCAAAAACTGTCGCGGGTGCAGTTTTTTCTGTACGGCCTTCAGTGTAGCATGGGTCACTATTTTTTTGTCTGCTGTATAAAAGGCCACATAGTTGCCCAGGGCTTCGGCAAACAGGATGTCGTTGAATAATACCTTTTCCAGTTTGGTATCTGACTTAATAAAAATATATTGCTGATCACCAGTTTGCTGGGCAGAAAAATAATCATAGGCTTTATTTGCCGCCTTTAAAAACCGTTCAAAAGAAACGGGTTTTACCAGGTAATCAAGCACATCCAGTTCAAAGCCCTGTATCGCATATTGCTCATAAGCAGTGGTGAAGATCACCTTGGGGGGATTAGGATAACTTTTCAGAAATTCGATGCCCGTCATATAAGGCATCTCAATATCCAGGAATAACAGGTCTACATGCTGTTGTTTCAAAACAGTATTCAGCGCTATGGCATCTTCGCATACTGCTACCACCTGTAGGAAACCAATTTTGGAAGCATACCCCAGCAGCCCCTTTCCGGCAAGCGGTTCATCATCGGTGATAACGCATTTTATAGTAACGTGATCCATCAGTTTAATGTCAGTTTTAATTCAGCTAAAAAACCATCTTCTTTTGTTTGCGTTGTTAATGTATGCATGCCGGGATATAACAATTCCAGTCTTCGTTTCAGGTTATCCAATCCAATACCTCCTTTCTGCCTAAAAGGAATATTATCGGGTATCGAATTTTCCACAAAAAAACAGACTTCATTGGCTTCCTTTGTCATTTGCATACGAATATGAAAGCTACCGCCCACATATTTAAAAGCATTTTCTACCAGCGGTAAAAAAAGCAGCGGATACACCTTTTCCTCGTGCAGTTCTTTATCAAAACACACGCTGAGCTGCAGTTTTGCAGAAGACCTTATTTTTTGCAGGTCAATAAAGTTTTGCAGATATTGTATTTCCTGCAAGATGCTCACGGTTTGCTGCTGGTCATATAACTGATACCGCAGCAGTTCAGAAAAGCTTTCCACTGTTTTTTTTGCCGCCGTTATGTCTTCATCCATCTGAAAATAAATGGTATTTAAAGCATTAAACAGAAAATGTGGATGGTATTGTGCCCTTAAAAATTTCAGCTCCGTTTGCAGCTGGTCATTGGCTATTTTTTCCAGTTGTAACCTGTTTTGCACATATGCCTGCAGAAAGATGTGACTACGCCGCACGCCATAATATATCAGGGCGTATAACAAAGGGATGACGTTGATATCTGCCACATCCATCCATTGCAGACCATCATCTGTAAATGCCGCCATAGGAAGCATCGTGACATTCTGCAGCACCTGGTTTACCACAAAAACATAAAGTAGTTCCTGCGCTATTCTTTTATAGGAAAAATCGATCGCTCTTTTTTCATCAAAATAACGGAACAACCGGTTAATT
Organism: Chitinophaga sp. RAB17; assembly: GCF_052114225.1. NCBI lineage: Bacteria > Pseudomonadati > Bacteroidota > Chitinophagia > Chitinophagales > Chitinophagaceae > Chitinophaga > Chitinophaga sp. RAB17. The sequence continues at coordinate 716,111 of NZ_JBFREI010000003.1, forward strand.
GCCCACATAAAACAATAACCCATGATGATGCTGCATATCACCTCTATCGTGTTTAATAACAGCGACCGGTGCCAGAATCGCATACCGGAGGAGCTGTCCGCCAGCAGGCGAATGGTATAATATACCAACAGGCCGTAAATAGCGGGGAAAATATATTTCCAGAATCCTTTCATAATAATATGCGGAAGTTACAATTAATTATGCAGTGGCAGATTCGACCGGTAACACGATCCGTGTCTCTTCTTTTTTCCCTATGCGCTGACGGGGCTTCATACCAAACAAGAAACGCATCACTCCAAATGGCCGGATAAACAAATGAAAGATACCCATAGAAATAACAAAAGTAACGATGACGGTGAAAGAATATTTCAGTGCAATATCATCTGATACCCCCACGATGTAGTAGGTCAGCAACACAATCACGGTTTGGTGCAGGATATAAAAAGGATATACCGCCTCGTTCAGGTAAGGCAACACCGGACTTTTTCTGTTGAGATATTTTTTGCCATATCCCACAATAGCGAACACCCACATCCAGGCTACCACCGCTGATATCGCCAGGAACACATAAGTCCCGACGGCAAGTTTAAAATCTGTATATACATGCCAGGGCTCCAGCTTATTCCAGCGCAGGTAATTGATGAGCAGCGTGCCTGTAAAGGCAATGGTCAGGGAGGTGCGTCGGTTGCGCTCCAGGCTATCCATGAATGCCGGGTTGGCAATACAAATAAAACCAGCGAGTACATAAAACAGCCAATACAACAAAAAGGCGTAGTCATTTACCAGGGTATTGGTTTCGGGAAATTTCAGTACCATAAAAGTATAGACCAGCACACCCGGTATCAGCAACAGGTAAATGAATTTTCCTTTCGCCATCCAATCCGCTTTCTGCAGGAACGCTTTCCCTTTAGCAGAAATGAGCCAAACAAACAGCGGCGCAAAAACGATGTCATAAAGCAGGAGATAGCAAATGAACCACAGGTGATGCCAGCTGAGGTTTCCTTTTGGATAGGCGCCCGTGCTAAACATATGCGTATAAAAGTCCCGGAAATTGCCTTTAAAGCCCTGTGTCAGCCGTTCCATATATACCTGGGGAGGTACTATTACCAATATTCCCAGGAGCAGGGGAATAAACAGCCGCCTGAAGCGGAGGCCAATGAAGCCACCACCGGTTCTGCGTTGCAGCATATAATAACTCACCGTACCTGAAATAAAAAACAGCAGGGGCATACGAAAACGATGGGTAAAATCATTGAACTCCAGCAGCATATTGCTGGTTTCCTTATTTTTTATGTGCCAGGACCATTCCGCTACATAAGGCATGGCAGAATGAAAAAACAATACGCAAAGGATAGCCAGGATACGTAGCCAATCCAGATAAGCCTGCCTGGGAGGAGATTGTGGTTGCATAAAATATATTTTATACAAACCTATCCCTGGCAAGGGGTATGGTAAAAGATATTTGACGTCAGGACATATTCCGGTGGTGAAAAGACGGTTCCCTATCCTTTGAAAAAAGGACTGCGGTCAAATTGTTCAGTTTGCCGGATCCATTGCGTTGGAATAGTATGTTCACCGGCAGATAGCACCACGATGCTCCCTACGATGGCAGCAATCGTATCCCGGTCACCCAAACCGCTCACAGCTTTCCATAAGGCGGCTTCCACGTCACCTGTATGATGAGCTGCACACCAGAGGGCAAAAGGAACAGTATCCTGGGCGGTGAGTTGCATGCCATTGCCTAAAATTGATACAATGGTTCTAATGTCGTAACTCAGCGGCAGCGTAGCGGCTTTTTTTATCTTGTACTTCACATCGCTTTCCGGGGTATGCTGCACAATAAATTTAAAAAACTGTTCAGCAGGTAAAGGTCCGCACTCCGCGCAAATACTGGCGGCCAATGCTACTGCCACTGCACCTGCTATCGCTTCGGGATGAAAATGTGTTACGGCAGCAGCCAGCGAAGCCTGTTCCATCACTTTTTCCACGTTGCCCTGAAAATATGCACCGATGGGACCGGAGCGCATAGCGCCACCATTACCCATAGAACCCATACCATCAAAAACGTTGCTGCTGACTTCCTGCCAGTGTTTACCGGTACCTATATCTCTTAGTATGGCATGTGCAGTACCACCATAACCGCGGTAATCATCCAGCAAATAATTAGCTGCAAATGCTTTGGCAAGTTGGTCCTGCTTTATTTCTCCATACTCGGCCAGGATGTTATACACACCAATCCCCATAACTGTATCATCTGTAAAAAGCCAATCGCCGGCCTGCAATTCTTTATAGCGGATCCGGTCGGCAATGATATCTTCTTTCCCAAAAAAGGTTTCGCCGAAAGCATCTCCTATAGACAAGCCCAGCAGGGATTTCTTTGCGGATAAAAGTGGATTGTTGACAGTCATATAACTCAAAGGGATTTATGTTGCTTTGCTTTTATTTTATTGATCTCATCCATCATGAAACGATGCGGATCTTCCACATCATGCCCAAGATCAATGAAAAACTTCTTTAGCAAATCATAGGTTTCATAATCGCCGTTGAGATAGTGGTCGGGGGTTGTTTCCATATGTGCACAACTAAGACAAATATTCAGGCAGGACACAATAGTGCCGTCCGCACGATAAAAGACAATAGCATCGCGATAATCCGGTCCACATAACATACGGGGTACGTCCGTGACCGTGGTGTTTAAAATCTGCTTTAGCCAATCTACCTGTGGAGCATCCCGCTGGAAAGTATGAGTCTTTATGCTGGAAGCATGAAAGTTTCCTTGTTTGTCGATCAGGTTTTGCGTATATGCTACTAATGGAGTTAGTTCACTGAGCCTGGTTTCTTCCGCCGGAGTCAAATCATCTCTTTTCTGTTTCCGTTCATTTAGCCGCATATACTCCTCTGTTAGCTCTTTAGCCACTGCTTCATAGGCGGTTCCCCGCTGCAAAGAATAGGTTTCTATATAATCAAAATCAAGTTGATTGATATAATCTACTACACTGGGTCGTTGACTAATAGTGGTCATAGGCGAATATTTGACGCCAAATATACGTTGCCCTTTCCTTACTGCTTCAACAACTTAAACGCATGGTTCCAGTCGTTTTGTAAAAACCCGGGGATACACCACAAGATACACAACGGCTCAATGGCGCGTGCTGATATCGCCTTGCCCATGTCTTCCGTTTCCCAGCCAAAAGCGGTTAATATATCCGTCACCGTTTTCCTGGCGGCGGCATCATTGCCACAAATAAACATGGTAGGTATTCCACCAGGAAGCTGTGGCTTATACATCAGCATACTCCCTACGCTGTTAAACGCTTTTATCACACTGGCATCAGGTATGGTCTGCTGAATTTTTTCCAGCAGCGATCCATTCTGGTCTGTAAAAAATTTCAATACCCCATCTTCCGGAGGTGCACTGGCAATAGGATTGGTGGTATCAATCACCGTTTTACCGGAGAAGTTCGCCACGCCTGCCTGTTCCACTGCAGACACAGCAGCTGCGCCGGCTACCGACAATACCAGCAGTTCGCCAAACTGTGCGGTGGCATCAAAGGTCCCGGTTTGTCCCTTTGCATTTTCACTTTTCCATTTCTGCACTTCTTCTTTTTCCGGGTTCCGGCTGCCCAGCATGACTTCATACCCTTCTGATAAGAAAGCGGTTCCCAGCGTTTGTCCTACTTCGCCGGAGCCAATAATACCTATTTTCATCTTGTAATTTTTTTTGAGAGAATGATTTCGTTGGTTAATGGTCTTATTGCTGAGGTGGTGAAGAAATCCGGTCTATCCTGGAAAGATAATTGTACAAGGAAGATACAAATTAGTGCCGATAATCAATACCTATACAGGTTAAGTTTACACTATCTGCCGGAAAGCCGCACTCCACCCACAAGCAGAAATTCAGTACCTTTCGTAATGGCAGCGGAAATGCCATCGTAAACCGGCACGTTATGAAGCGATTGTCCCTGATCTGTTCCTTGCTGATCTATATTTTCACGGGTATGCCAGCTGCTTTTGCAGGTGACACTGCGTCTTACTATACACAACAGCTTGATAACCGCAACGGACTTTCTAATAGTGCCGTCAACTCCCTCCTGCTTGATTCAGATAAGTTATTATGGGCCGCTACCTGGGATGGGCTCAATATGTACGATGGTACGGCCTTTCATGTGTTCAACTATAGTAAGGATAATCCATTACACAGTATCGGTAACAATGTAGTACTACAGGTAGTAGAAGACGGAGACCGACGGATCTGGCTCAGCACCATCGAAGGCGTATCCCGTTATGATAAGCAAAGCGGCAAATTCTATAATTATTTTTACAGCCGGCAGCAGCGCAGTCGTATCAGCGAACAGGAATACAGGCTGATAGCCGATACGGCAGGACAGCTATATTGTTTGAGCCGTCAGGAAGGACTTACCCGGTATAATGCCAGGGCAGACTCGTTTGTGGTATGCCCATTGCCTGCTGGCAATAACCGGATCAGCAAAGCCGTTTTTGATGCCGCCAATCACCTGTGGGTCCTTCGCGGCGATGGTAGCCTGGAAATATACGCCGACTGGCAGGCACAATGGCCACTGTTGCAGCGCTACACCAACGTACAGGCATTATTCTCACTGGAAGGCAGCATCTTTTTCACGACTACCACACATGAACTGATGACCGTTTCACCTGGTACACACCAGGTACAACTGCGGGCACTCCTCCCCCATGCGGTGACTGCCATGACCCGCTATGGCCCCGATTATTTGCTGGCATGGACGACGCAAGGCTTTGGTGTATACGATGCACAATTCCGGCCAGCCCATCTGCTGCCTGAAGTAACACGGCAGTTGCAGGACATGAAGATCATATCATGGGCCACCAGCAGTGAACAGATATTATGGTGTGGTACTGATGGCAATGGTATCATCAAAGTGTATCCGCAGACAAAATACTTCGGCACTGTTACCCGCAATACCGGTGGTCCGGCCTTCAACAAACCTATTCGTGCTTTTTGTGATAATGGCAACGATCTATGGGTAGGCACCAAAGGCAGCGGTATTATCTGTTTACCGGGCTTTACGAGGCAACCTGCCATTACACCGCAACAACTGTTTACGGCAGAACTGGATGATAATTCTGTGTTTGCACTTTGCCGCGCATCCGATAGCATGATCTATATTGGCACCGATGGCAAAGGCCTGGCTGTATATGATCAATTACATAAACGCTTCTTACGGTGGCAGGATATGACCGGTAGCAGCCAGCTTCCTGTTTTCGGCTCTGTATATGCCATACAGCCGGATGCAGATGGTTCACTGTGGCTGGGCACCAGCGGCTATGGACTCGTACACCTGCGTATTCAGCGACAGCAGCGGAACATGGTGGTTACCGGATTTGAACAATATACTTTTAACGGTACCGACAGCGGGCCGGCCAACGATATTATTTATTCTCTTGCCTCCGGCCCGGGCAATACCCTCTGGGTGGGCTGCCGCTATGGCGGGCTTAACCTGTTCAACAAAACGCAAAAGAAATTCCTGGCCTTTAAAGCCTTCAGCTATGAAGGCGGACTATCCCACAATGATGTACTGGCACTTTACCGCGATACACGGCAACGGCTATGGATAGGCACCAGCTATGGACTGAACTGTATTGCGGAAGCAGATGTCAAACAAGTACACCCGGAATTTATCAGGTATAATACAGGCAACGGACTGCCGAATAATACCATTCATGCCATCACACAGGATAACGATGGCCTGATCTGGGTAAGTACCAACAAAGGACTCGCACGTATCAATCCGGCTACATCGGAGATATCACATTTCCAGGAGGCAGACGGACTGCAAAGCAATGAATTCAGCGATGGAGCTGTATGGAAAGATCCCGGTGGCAGACTTTACTTCGGTGGCATTTATGGCTTCAATTATTTTGTGCCGGGTAATATCCAGGAGCGCCGCGTATATCCGAACCTGCTGATATCCGGGCTGCAGCTGGCCGGCAAAACAAATGAAAACGGATTACAGGTACTTAAGCCGGGGCAGTATAACCCCGCCGCCTATACGTTATCCAGGCGCGATAACTTTTTTGAACTGCAAGGCAAGGCTGTCAGTTTTTTGCATGCCGAAAAATGCGAATACGCCTGGTTCCTGGAGGGCTACGACAAAAGCTGGCAATACACCGGCGGCAATGGTAAAATTGCCTACAGCAATGTGCCTCCCGGCCGGTATGTGCTGAAAGTAAAATGGAGTAATGGCGAAGGCGTATGGACACCTCCCAGTGTATTACTCACACTCACCATCCAACAATATTTCTGGCTTACCTGGCCAGCATTTGGATTATACGGATTGCTCCTGATCAGTGCTGGCACCGCCTTCTGGTTGTATCGTAGAAATAAACTGGAGATGAAACACCAGCTGGAAATGGAACATCTGCTGCGTAAAAAAGAGGAAGAAGTGCACGAAGAACAACTCCGCTTTTTTACCAACATTGCCCATGAACTGCAAACACCACTTACGCTGATTGTCGGCGCAGCAGAACGCAGCAGGGAACAACCCGGTGATACCTATCATCAGGCATTGGTGCATCAGCATGCATCCAGACTCACCTATCTTGTACAACAGCTACTCGAATTCCGCCGGGCAGAAGCCGGTTTTCTGAAAAATTATTATTCTCCGCTGAATATTTCTGCGCTGCTGGAAAATATTGCTGCACTATTCAAACCCATGTGTCAGCAAAAAGCACTGCACTTCCAAACGGCTATTGCTCCCGCCATGATGGCGGCAATGGACAAGGACAAGCTCGAAAAGATCCTGTTTAATTTACTGAGCAATGCCTTCAAATATACCGGCCGGAACCAGTCCATCGTTTTCAATGCCCAACAGGAAAAGGATTGTCTGGAAATTTATGTGTACAACTCCGGCTCGCATATTCCGGCAGCGCAGCTGGATAGTCTGTTTACCCGCTTTTTTACCACCGGCGCCCATACGCAGGAGAAGTTCGGCACCGGCATCGGGTTGGCTTTTACTCAGCAGATGGTGTTACTGTTGAATGGCAGTATCCGTGCCGTGAATGAAAATGAGGGAGTCGCCTTCTATGTAAAACTGCCGCTGATAGAAGCAGGTACCAGCACTATGGAAGCACCGGCTAATCCTGCTCCTTCCTACCTGTTGCAATCTATTACGGCCAACCTGTCCTCATCCGTAGCACCAGCCATTGATCCTAATAAGCTATCCCGCATACAAAGTCTGCAGGAAGCAGGTAAAAAAAGTATACTGCTGGTAGAAGATGAATATGCCATCCGGCAACTATTAAAAGATCAGCTTTCCGGTCAGTATATTATATATGAAGCCAATAATGGCAGCGAAGCGCTGGAACTGATCCGGCAAACCCTCCCCGATCTGATCATCAGTGACATTATGATGCCGGACATGAATGGCCTGGAGCTTTGTAATAAAATAAAGAATGCCGCCAGCACCTGTCATATTCCTTTTATTATTCTATCTGCCCGTGGTACCATGGACCAGCAAACGGAAGGTTATGAAGCTGGTGCAGATGCCTACCTGCCCAAACCCTTTTATGCTGCACATTTACAGGTACGCGTGCGTAAACTGCTGGAATACCGCGAACGACTGCACGAAGTTTTCAGGAGAGATCACGGCCTGGGACAACTGGAGGAAACAGATATGGCAGATGAGGATAAACAATTCCTGCAGGAACTGGTGCGCGTAATAGAAGAACGTATAGATGAGGAAGGTCTCAATGCAGAAATACTGGAGAAGCATCTGCTCCTTAGCAAAATGCAGTTGTATCGTAAACTGAAAACGATTTCCAATATGACACCGGCAGAGTTTATCCGTTATATCCGGTTAAAACATGCGGCACAGCTCTTAGTAAAAACCCAGTTAACAGTAGCCGAAATCTTTTACAAAACAGGTTTTAATAACCAGTCGTACTTCTTCAGGGAATTTAAAAAGATGTACCGCTGTTCCCCAAATGAATACCGGGAACAACAAACCGCTGTGTAGCGCAGAAGACAAGTAAAAATTCAACGCATTGATTTACAACAAATACCAATCATTTATTTTTACGATTGTACAGTGCTTTGTAACTATAGTACAGCATCTTCGTACTGCTTCCACCTATCTTTAGACCATCCAAATCAATCCAAAAAGAATTCACGTATGAAGAAGCAGGGATATGTACTGCTGTAGTTCCATTCAAATCCAACATTAATTACTTTTTTAAAACAGGTTCCTCCAGGGGGACGGAGCCATTAAATTCTTACGAATGAAAAACTGGACACAACTAATGTCAGCGGTGTTATTGCTGCTGCTTGGCGGGGCTACCTATGCCCAGGTTAAAGTAAGTGGCCGTATAAGCGATGAACAGGGTGGCGCGCTCCCGGGCGTTACTGTGATACAGCCCAACACCCGGAATGGTGCTGTTTCCACTGTTGATGGCAGCTATACCATTACGCTAACTGCGAGCGAAACACCCACGCTGCAATTCTCCTTTATGGGTTATCTCACCAAAACGATCCGCTATTCCGGCAGCGGTGCATTGAATATTGCGCTGCAAAGAGATGAAGTGGCGTTGAAAGACGTCATCGTAATTGGTTATGGTACACAGCGCAGAAGCCAGGTAACAGGCGCTATCTCTTCTATAGATGGAAAAAGTCTGGCTAAAACACAGGCAGTAGATCTCAGCACCGCTTTACAGGGACAGGCGGCCGGTGTATCTGTCACCTCTCCTACCGGCGCGCCCGGAATGGAAGCAGTGGTACGTATAAGAGGTATTGGTTCGCTTAGCCAAAGCAGTAACCCGCTCTATATTATAGATGGTGTGCCGATGACTACAGGACTGAACACTATTTCGCCTAACGATATCGCCTCCATCGAAGTATTGAAAGATGCTGCCGCTGCCGCCATCTATGGCTCCCGTGGCGCCAATGGGGTGATACTGGTAACCACCAAATCCGGGCAGGCGGGCAAAAATGAAATAGGGCTGGACATTGCCTATGGTTTGGCCAAAGCCAGCGGTTTGCCCAATATGCTTAGCACCAGCCAGTTTATAGAACTGCAGAACGAAGCTTTTGCCAGTGATGGCGCTACCGCCCGCAACCAGGACGATCCGTCCAAACTGCCTAATACCAACTGGCTGGACGCCGTATTCCGTCAGGCGCTTACCCAGCGTTATAGCCTCAACTTCTCAGGGGGGTCTGATAAAACACGCTACTACCTGGCGGGCAACGTGGTAAACCAGGATGGTACTATTGTGAACTCCAATTTCAAGAGATATGGTTTGCGCTCGAATGTGAGCAGCGATGTAAAAAGCTGGTTAAAGGTGGGTGAGAACATGAATATCACTTACGACAGAACCCAGGAAATAGGCGCCTCCGGCGATGGCGCCAGACCTGGTAGCTTACCCGGCGTAGTACGCTATGCACTCATCAGACCTAATGCGTTACCGCTCTACGATGATAAAACCGGTTTTTATACCGACCTGCCACCTGCCAATCTCTATAAAAATGCGTTGCTATATGGTGATGGTAAAAATCCATTGGCCATTGCCGATTACCGTACCCGTACTGCCAGCAAGTATCGCATCTTAGGTAATGTGTTCGCAGAAGCTCACTTCCTGAAAGATTTCAAGTTGCGCACGGATCTGGGTACCGATTTCTATATTGCAGAACAACAGCAATACAGCGGACAGATACCCGGTGATCGTACCCTGATGCAGGATAAAGACAAAGGGCTGGATAAATACCGTAACCGTTATACTACCTACAATTGGACCAATGTGCTCAATTATAATCATACGTTTAATGAGAAACATGCAGTAGGTGTAACCCTCGGTTCAGAATATATTTCCTCTAAAGTAGACTACCTGGCTGCTTCCCGCAACGGCTACGACAATCGCGCGGATGGTTCTCCCAGTTTGCAATACCTCGACTACGGTTCCGGTCAGCAGTTCAATAGCGGTACTATGGAAGAATGGGGACTGATGTCTTACTTCGGCAGGGTTACCTATGCGTACAACAACAAATACATGGTGAACGCCAACATGCGGGCAGATGCTTCTACCCGTTTTGGGGCCTCCAACCGCTGGGGTTATTTCCCTTCCTTCTCTGCCGGCTGGAATGTAGCCCATGAAAATTTTATGAAAGATGTGACCTGGCTCAACGATCTGAAAATCCGCGGTGGATGGGGACAGCTGGGTAACCAGGACATTGGCCTCTATCCTTTTGCAACCATCTACTCAACCACCAATAATATTTTACAGGTGATTAGTCGTGGTAATCCCGATGTAAAATGGGAAACCACTACCCAGTCGAACATTGGTGTAGACGCAGGTTTCCTGAAAGGTGCCCTGACACTCAGCGTAGATTATTTCAATAAGCAGTCTTCCGACATTCTCATACAGCTTCCTTCTTCCTATACCAACGGAGATGCTACACCACCGTATGTAAACGGCGCCAAAATGAGTAATAAAGGGCTGGAAATTACCGCTGCTTACCGGCAATCTATTCAGAAGGATCTCTCTTTTAATATAACCGCTAACGTTACCACGCTGCGTAATAAAGTGGTATCTCTTTATAAGGGTCGTGAGCAGATTTTCTCCGCAGGATCCGGTCGTGTTATATTGCGGGAAGGCGAGCCTATCAGCTCTTTCTATGGCTATAAAACCAATGGATTATTCCAGAATGACCAGGACATAGCGCAGTATAAAAACAGTAAAGGAGAAGTTTATCAGCCCAATGCCAGGCCTGGTGATATCCGCTTTGTAGACGTTAACAACGATGGAAAAATTGATGATGCTGATCGCACTATTATCGGTAATCCCAATCCGAAATTACTGTATAGCCTGAATGCAGGTGTCAACTACAAACAGTTTGATCTTACTCTGTTCTTCAATGGTGTACAGGGCAACCAGATTTATAATGAAGTAGACAATATCATTAACAGTTTTGATGGGCGCGGATTTAATAATAAAGAAGATTTCTACACTAACCGCTGGCATGGGGAAGGTACGAGCAACAAGACACCCAGGGCCACTTTCCTCGATCCCAACAATAACCGCCGCACCTCCGACAGGTACGTAGAAAACGGCAGTTATGTGCGATTAAAAAACCTGATGCTGGGTTATACATTGTCGCCTTCATTGTTACAACGCATTGGCTTCAGCAATGCCCGCATCTACGTCAGCGCACAAAACCTGTTTACCATTACCAAATACGGTGGCATGGATCCGGAACTATATACCAATGAAAACCTCGCCAACTATGGCGATATGGCCGTGGGCATAGATATGGGTACTTATCCGCCTTCACGCACCTATACATTTGGTTTACAATTCGGTTTCTAGGACTGCCAATTATTTAAAACAACACACCATGAAAAAACTAGTTGTTATAATAGCTGTTGCCGTTAGCATGTTGAGTTGCTCCAAGCGACTGGAAAAGTTCCCGCAGGGAAAGCTAACTGCAGGCAATGTATTTACGGAAGCCAATGATTTTGTGATGGCTACTGATGCGGCGTATCTGCCAATTACCAATCGTTTCCGCGGTGACTGGGGCTGGGATGACGGCAGCAGTATACCGCGTGACTGGGTAGTAGGTGACCTGATGAGTGATGATGCCGTGAAGGGCGGCGGTAGTTTGGGTGACCAGGAAGATATGCGCCGGATGCAAACATTCAGCATTTTCCCGGAGAACAATAACGTGCTGGGAATCTGGCGCTTTAACTACAAAGGGGTGGATGCCTGCAATACGCTGCTGGCACAGGATGGCGCAGGTGTTCCTGGTCTTGACCCGGCTTTACTGAAACGTATGAAAGGCGAAGTGTATTTCCTTCGTGCATTCTATTACTTCCGGCTGGTGGTGAATTTCGGTGATATTCCTTTGCTCATACCCGAAAAGAAGCTGATAGACAATACCGTGCGTACACCAGCGGCACAGGTATATGAACAGATAGAAAGTGATCTTACACAAGCTATCAGTATGCTGCCTGCCAGCTATGATGCAGATAATTACCAGCGCGCTACCACAGGCGCCGCACATGCACTGCTCGCAAAGACTTACCTGTACAGGCAGCGCTGGCAGGATTGCCTGAACCAGGTAGCAGAAGTAGAGAAAGGCAACTACGCGTTGCTGGATAAATTTGAAGATAATTTCAACGGCATTGGAGAGAAAGCAGGTGAAATCATTTTTGCGGCGCGTCATGATGCCGGCAAAACGCCTTCGCAGGGAGCTGTACTGAATGCTGTATTCGCGCCACAAGGTAAAGGCTGGGGTTTTGAAATTCCGACCAAAGACCTCGTAGATGCCTTTGAAACCGGCGATCCACGCAGGGCAGCCACCCTCTTCCAGGCAGGTGATAAATATGTGGATGGTACCAATTATGATCCTGCGTGGTCACCAATTACCGGTTTTAATGTGCGCAAGTTTATGAGTAATGTCAACCCCATAGATGATGGCGGTATTGACTTTGCGTACATCCGTCTCGGTGATGTAATACTGTGGAAAGCAGAATGCCATGCTAACCTCGGCGCATTGCCCGAAGCACGCACCGACCTCGAAAGGATCCGGGCACGGGCACGCAAGTACGCAGTTAATCCTGCCACTGCTCTACCTCCTGTAACGGCCACCAATAAAGACGCGCTTCTTTCCGCCATTCAGCATGAAAGACGGGTAGAACTGGCCATGGAAGGTCATCGCTATTATGACCTGGTAAGATGGAACCTGGCGCAGACCGTGCTGGTCAAAGCAGCAGATGCAGATCCACTGAAAGGCTATAAAGATTATGGTAATGGCTGGAAGCCATTAAATAAGTTGTTGCCTATTCCGCAGCGCGAAGCAGATCTGTTGAAACTACCACAGAATACAGGATACTAACATACTGCAGGCAAACATCAAATGCCTGCCTGTAAAGGAATATACGGAAACCTGCCTGTTGTCCCGTAAGGCGCAGTAAGCACCTTACGGGGCAGTCAGTAACATTATCAAGCCATTCAATATGAGACTAGTAACTGCCAACCGTTTTGCCGAAAATCCATTGCTAAGGCCCGCAGATGTGCGGCCAAGCCGACCCGGCCTGGAAGTGGCCTGTTTGCTGAACCCCGGTGTTTTCGAATTTGACAATAAAATATGGCTTATTATCCGTGTAGCGGAAAGGCCACAGCAACAGCATGATATCATTTCTTTCCCCATCCTGCAAAATGGCGGTATTGAAATCCTGGAGATTTCAAAAAATGATCCACACCTGGATGCCACCGACCCACGAGTACTGCGTTACAAAGGGGATGACTACCTGACTACGTTGTCGCACCTACGTCTTTTTTGTAGTGACGACGGTATTCATTTCCATGAACCGGAAGGCTATCCGGAACTACATGGAGAAGGTCCGCTGGAATCATTTGGCGTAGAAGATTGTCGCGTAACAAAAATAGCCGACCTCTATTATCTCACCTTCACCGCCGTATCTCCGAATGGTGTAGGCGTGGGCATGCGTACCACCCGCAACTGGAAAACCTTTTCGGACCAGAGCATGATCATTCCACCACACAACAAGGATTGCGCACTCTTCGATGAAAAAATAAATGGTAGCTACTATGCCCTGCACCGTCCCAGTAGCGTGGATTTGGGCGGTAACTACATCTGGCTGGCGCAATCCCCCGATGGGGTGCATTGGGGGAAACATCAGTGCCTCGTTAAAACGCGACCGGGATACTGGGACAGCGTACGTGTGGGCGCAGGCGCCGCACCTATTAAAACAAAAGAAGGATGGCTGGAAATTTATCACGGCGCCAATGAAAAGCACCAATACGGATTAGGTGCGCTACTGCTGGATCTGGAGGACCCATCCAAAGTGCTGGCGCGTAGCGATGACCCTATTATGATTCCCGAAGCACCTTATGAGCTTACCGGCTTTTTCGGACATGTGGTTTTTACCAACGGGCATATTGTAAGAGGTAATGAACTCACTATCTACTACGGCGCAGCTGATGAAGTAGTGTGCGCTGCCCGGTTTTCCATCGGGGAAATACTTTCATCCTTAAAACGGTAAAACTTATGTTCAGCAAGCTTTCTGCAGAAATAAAACATTTCAACCGACAGCCCCATGATTTTCGCATACTTGTGCTCACCAATATGATTTACGCACTGGTATTACCGGTGATCGACATTTTTGTGGCAGCGTATGTGATGCGTAACTCTAACGACCCTACGAAAGTGGTGATCTATCAACTGACCATTTACACAGGTATACCGCTCACGTTTTTGATCAATGGATTTTTGTTGAGTCGGTTTAGTATTAAAACATTGTATTCGGCCGGCATGCTGCTGAGTGGTGTATCCATGATTGTGATGATGTCGTTGAAAACGCTGGATCTCACCGGCATTGGGATTGCAGGGATTATTATGGGCATGTCTTTCGGCTTCTACTGGGCCAACCGCGACTACCTCGCATTGTCCATCACCAATGACGAAAACCGTAATTATTACTATGGCCTGGAAACATTTTTCTACACCATCATTGCCGTTGTCATACCGATTTGTATTGGCTGGTTTATTGAATCCGGTGGTGAAATGAATGTGAACAATGCCTATCGCATCATCACCGGGCTGGTTTTTGTGATTACTATTTTTGCTTCCGTAGTTTGTTTCCGCGGGCATTTCCGCAATCCGGATCAGAAAACATTTATCTACCTGCGCTTTCATCGTTACTGGCGGAAGCTGTTGATGCTGGCCTCACTGAAAGGATTGGCACAGGGATATCTTGTTACCGCTCCTGCCATGCTGATAATGTTGTTGCTGGGAAAAGAAGGCGCATTAGGCACCGCGCAATCGGTAGGTGCCATCATTGCTGCGGTGCTGATGTATATTATTGGCAGGGCGGCAAAGCCGGAACACCGTTTGTCTATTTTTGCGGGTGGCCTGGTATGCTTTGCGCTGGCGGCTATTTTCAATGGCACCTTCTACAATGCCACGGGGGTAGTCATCTTTATGTTATTCCTGTTACTGGCAAAGCCACTGCTCGACATGGCCTATTTCCCTATTCAGTTTAGTGTGATTGATATTCTTTCTAAAAAAGAAAAGCGCAATGAATACGCATATATTCTGAATCATGAAGTAGGGCTGTATGCCGGCCGTTTCCTGGGTGCAGGCACCTTCATTTTCCTGGCGTATTATTTTTCCAACGAGGTGGCCTTGCGTTATGCCATCATCATTATTGCGGTGCTGCAGCTCCTTTCCATTGTGGTGGGGAAAAGTATTATTAAAGAAGGAAAAGTACTGATTAAAGAAACTAAAGAAAAAACATCTGTAGTGATATAAATTGTATAAGCATGGTAAAATTTACAACAACGGGAATAGCACTCTGCCTGATATGGATGGCCTGTAAAACGCCGGCGCCACAGCCGGTGGTGCAGCAACACCTGGCCCGCCTGGATTCAATGGCAGATGTGCCGCAGCCGTTACAAATCATAGACTGGTATGCCCTGGCCCGGCAATTTGATAGTACGGCCTACAACTTTAACACGCCGGGACCTCACTGGCCACTGGTATGGTGGGATAGCAGCCGTCATAATTTTGATCAGCCGGTAGTAGGATTGTATACCGCGATGGATGATCAGCGGCAGGGACCTGCACATAATAAAGGTATCTTTCACGAAGCACTGGCCACCATGGGGGCTACTTTGGGAGCTACCCTGGTGGGCGTAGATAAAAGTCAGCAACAGGGCCTCAACTATGTGGCCATGCTAAAAAACTATTTTAACCGGGAAACGGGATGGGATATTATGATGAATAACACCTGTCCGGAGGTAGCACAGCTGGGCGGAGGCTATGGGCGCGACTGGTGGTATGATGTATATCCTAATGTACTCTTTTATGGCATCTATGATCACTATCCGGCCACCGCAGGTTTTGATACGCTGGCACATCGCATCGCGGAAAAGTTCTGTGCAGCAGACTCGGTACTCAACGGCAATTATGATCATTCGTTTTTTGACTATGCACACCTGCAATCAAAAGATAACTGGATCTGTAAACAGCAGGATGCTGCGGCAGGTCATGCTTATGTATTATACGCTGCCTACCGGAAGTTCGGCGATCCCCGATACCTGCAACATGCGGTACAGGCGCTGCAAACACTGGAAAAACAACCACATAATACCAACTATGAAGTGCTGATGCCTTTCGGGGCTTATATGGCAGCAAGACTGAATGCCGAACAAGGCAAACAATTCAACGTACAAAAATTCCTGGAATGGAGTTTTAATGGTAACCCTGACTGCCGCCTTGGCTGGGGCGTGCTGGCCGGCAACTGGAATGGTATTGATATATCCGGCATTGTGGGCAGCACCACCGACAGAGGGGGCTACGGCTTCCTGATGAACACCTATGATGCGGCCTGGCCGCTGGTGCCACTGGTGCGCTATGATCCCTCCTATGCGGCTGCCATTGGCAAATGGATGCTGAATGCCGCCAATGCCGCCAGGTTTTTCTATACGCAGTATATGCCCGATGATCATGAAACCATTCCCGAAAAAGCAGCCATTACCAAAGGCGTGATTGGCTATGAAGGGATTATCCATACCTCTTCTTACCCCGAATACGCCCACCTGAAAGCCCCCGTGGCACAAGGGGATGGACCACAATGGGCAAAAGGAAATCCCGATGTTTCACAGTTCAGCGTATACGGCAGCGGGCATGTGGGAATATTTGGCAGCATCATCCGCACCACCAGCGTTTCTGGTATATTGCAGCTGAATTTACTGGCCACTGATTTTTTCAGAGATAAGGCTTATCCTTCCTATCTCTATTATAACCCCTATGCGGAAGAAAAAACAGTGAGGGTAAACGTAGGAGATGCACCGGTAGATATTTATGATACTGTTAGCAGACGTTTTATAGCACGACAGGTGAAACAACAATATGACCTGGTCATGCCGGGCCGTAGCCCTGCCGTGCTGGTGTTTACGCCTGCGGGCGGAAAAGTGAGTAACGTGGGTAACCGGATGCTGGTGAATGAAGTAGTAGTGAGCTATTAGTGAAAAGCCGAAAGGGAAAAGCAAAAAGCTATTGTATGGGAGATAAACATATATATTATGTTCTCCATTACAATAGCTTTTTGCTTTTCCCTTTCGGCTTTCTACCTTTTTTAAATTTTTTTCTCCGGAGATGTCCAATTTGATTTAAGTCGGTCCTTATTGAAGTATAAACACAAATATTCAACGATAAAATAAACACATCATGGAACAGAGAATTAACTATTACGAAAAAGGTCAGGGCGCATTCAAAGCATTAAATGGTATTGGCGCCTATCTGGCAAAATCTATTATCGAGCAACCACTTTTGCACCTGATTTATTTCCGGGTATCACAAATCAATGGCTGTGCTTATTGCCTGGATATGCATTCCAAAGATCTTCGTGCCATCGGGGAAACAGAGCAGCGTCTTTACATGCTGAATGCATGGCGCGATGCTCCGGTTTATACGGAGCGGGAACGTGCCGCCTTTGCCTGGGTAGAAGCCGTTACCAATGCACATGTACCGGATGATGTGTATGCCGCCAGCCGGGAGGTATTTTCTGAAGAAGAGCTGATAGACCTGACCATGGCCACTCTTGCCATCAACAGTTATAATCGTTTGAATGCTGCATTTTTGCCTGTAGCAGGCGGTTACAAGCCTGGCATGTTTACTGCGAAAGCAAATTAATGCCTGATTATTTTGTCACATCTATCAAATTCGTACATTCATTTATCTATTAAAATATAATACGCCATGAAAGAGTTCATGTTAATATTTCGTCAACCTAGTTATGATTACAGCAATGCTACACCGGAAGAAATGCAGGCCCTTTCCAAGAAATGGGGAGACTGGGCAGGTGGTATTGCTGCACAGGGAAAAGTAGTTGCTCCCGGCCGCCGGCTGGACACCACAGGTAAAGTATTAAAAGCAGGAGGTGTAATTACCGATGGTCCTTTTGTTGAAATCAGGGAACGCCTGGGTAGTTTTCTCATTGTGAAAGCAGACAGCATAGAAGAAGCCACCACCCTGGCTCACGGCTGTCCTGCGCTGGACGCCAACGGCAGCGTTGAAATCAGGGCTATCTTATAATTTATCAATATCATCAAACAAAGCCACTCTTTCACGAGGGTGGTTTTGTTATTTGTATATGGAAAAGGGACACACGGCTTTAAAGCATTTATTCCAGCAGGAATTTTCCAAAATGGTAGCTGTCATCAGCCACCTTTATGGCTTACAGCATATTGAAATAGCAGAAGATATTGTCAGCGAAACATTTTTGCTGGCAACGGAAACCTGGGAAGCAAAAGGTATTCCGCCAAATCCCACTGCCTGGTTATATACCGTTGCCAAACAAAAAACATTGTATCATTTCAGGAGAAATAAAATATATGAAAAGAAGGTGATGCCGGAACTAACTGCCAGAGAAGAACGCAGCGTAGAAACGGAAGACTTTAGTTTCTCTCCACAGCAAATTAAAGATAGCCAGCTACAAATGCTTTTTGCGGTGTGCACACCTGCTATCGCCAGCGAAGCCCAGATCGGACTGGCTTTGCGTATTCTTTGCGGCTTTGGTATCGATGAAATTGCGGAAGCCTTTTTATCCAATAAAGAAACCATCAACAAAAGATTATTCAGGGCCAAAGAAAAACTGCGGACCGAAAATATAAAGATGGAACTGCCACCGGAACATGAAATCGTGAACCGGCTCGATAACGTGCTACACATTATTTACCTTCTTTTCAGCGAAGGTTATTACTCACAAACGCAGAACCAGATCCTTCAGAAAGACCTCTGCATAGAAGCGTTACGCCTGGGCTTAATGCTGACGGAATATGACCTCACCAATCTGCCTAAAACAAATGCCTTAATTGCGCTCATGTGTTTTCACGCTTCCAGGTTTAATGCACGACAATCCAACGACAACACGGTGGTGCTTTATGAAGAACAAAACGAAGCATTATGGGATCAGGCGTTAATCAACCAGGGACAACATTTCCTGGCATTGTCTGCACAAGGCGATGAGGTTAGCTCTTATCATCTCGAAGCCAGGATTGCCTACTGGCATTGCATAAAGGAAGATACTCCTGAAAAATGGGAGGATATCCTGCAGTTATACAATGATCTGCTGATGATCAACTACTCCCCCAGCGTAGCCCTTAACAGGACATTTGCATTATATAAAGCCAATGGGAAAAAAGCGGCGCTGGTAGAAGCAGAAAAATTAAAACTGGAGAATAATCATTTTTATTTTTTGTTGCTGGGCGAATTATATAAAGATATTGATAACAAAAAAGCGTTGATGCATCTTCAGAAAGCGTATGACCTGGCTAAAACACAGGCGGAACGGCAGGGAATTAAAGAGAAGATGGAGAACATCGGCTTATAAATACTGATATACACATGGAAGCCAATATAAAATTTATCGGTAAAATAGATTCCATTCTAACGGCGCTCGAAGAATGTCCATTACAGGAAAGTGAAAATGCACCGGCTGCAATGATCACCATCTACCCGGAATTTATAACAGGTATCCGGCACATTACCGAGGGAACAGATCTGCTTTTATTTACCTGGTTGCACCAGGCCAACAGAACAGTATTAACATGCCAGCCAAGGAATAATCCGGCAGCTCCGCTTACCGGTGTATTTTCCACCAGATCACCTGACCGGCCTAATCCTATTGGTATGCATGAAGTGAAAGTATTAGCGGTTTCACCTGATGGTGTCATTTGCGTGTCTGGCCTGGAAGCATTGGATCAAACACCGGTTGTGGATATTAAACCGGTGATCCGGAAGTAAAGCGAAATACCCGGTTGTTGCAAAAAATGCAACAACCGGAGCAGATAGTATTTACTCCCCCAGCCCATGCACCAACGTCATGGTACAATTATCTGTAGAAGCCCACCGTATGGCCTTTAACGGCTGATACGCCGGATCATTATAACATTGCAATGCCGCTGCTTCGGACGGAAATTTAATCACTGCATTCATTTTCTTTACTGCGCCTTCTACCCCGATGGCTTCCAGGTCGGATGCCAATACTTCCGCACCATATCTATGCAGTAACTCCATTACCGGCGGACCATATTTGCGGTATTCTTCCATGTTGGTGATATCGTAGCTATTGATATAATATACTGGCATAAGTGGTGCTTTAATCATTAGTAAATATATTCCGGTGGTACGACACCATTCATGCGGAGGTACACGGTTGCCTGTCCGCGGTGATGCGTGACGTGATCAATTGTAGCATAAAAGCCGGCTACCGCCTGATCGGACAGTTGAATATGTTCCATGCTCTTTTTCAGGGCAGAAAAAGCATGATTCAGGTAGGCGATGGTAGCATCTTTGCCGGTGGTGGCCGCAGGAGGATCCCAGTCAGCAGGCTGTTGTCTTATAAAATTTTCTTCCCACCAACCAATTCCGTAACCTATGTGATGCAGGAGTTCTCCAAATGTCCACACTGCTGCGGTAGGTTTAAAATCGAAGTTTTCTGCGGGCATGGCAGCGGCCACATTCAACGTGTAATCCTTTGCATTCCCGAGCGTTGTTAATAATTGTGCTTTCATAATATTCAATTTGATAAGCCAAAATTAACCTGCCCGGATAGCATCTGTTTAAGGAAAATTGCTGTTTTTATAAGCGTGTGGCGGAAGGGGATTTCCCAAACTGTTTTTTGTAAGCTGCGGAAAAATGTTCGAGACTGTTAAAGCCGGAAGAGAAGGCAATATCTGTAACGGGCAGCTGTGTATTACAAAGCTGCAGGTGTGCCTGTTTGAGTCTTACCTGCAACATATAGTTGTATGGCGCTGCTGCTGTAATCTGCTTGAACAGGCGGTTAAAGTGAAACGGGCTCATATTACCCAGTGCAGCTAATTGTGGCAGGGTAACATCATCTGCATAATTTTCATTGATAAATTCCTTTACCTGTTCAATGACGGGAAGATAATTTCTTTTTTGTTTGTCATTCAACGCCGGCAAGGGCTGCTGCGGGTTACCAGCGGCCAGTACCAGCAAAAAAAGCTCGGTCATCAGTTGTTCCGCCCATAGCCTGGAGTAGCGTGATTGTTGCAGCAAAGTGAATATACGTTGATGCAGAAACTCCATCTCCGGAGTAGCTTTCACCAGTATCGACTGTATATCCGGGTTATCAAAAAACCAGGCAAAGGCAGCAGCATGTGCCATTAAGCCGGCTGTGCTTTCCCCCGGAAAGGAAAAAATGGTACATTGATCCGGAATATCGTGCACATGGGCTACCTGGTGTTCATAGCCAGGTTTACATAGCAGGAATAAACCACTGTAAGCATCTAAATCATTTCTGAAAACTTTAAACCGGAAATTGCCTTTGCGGATATAGGCCATGGAAAAAGTGGCCTGGTATTCTTTTTCAGAAACGGCGCACTCCCTGCACTGGCACAAAAAATTATGTACCGTACAAATAGGTGAGTCATAAAGTGTTTGTATATCCGCCTGCATATGTATAAAGTTAGTCTTTGTGAGATAATAATGACCAAATTTAATGCGGTATACTGACAGCGTTATGTCAGGAGTATTTCACTTTATTTCCGGCTGGCCGGCCTTATTCCATACTTACGGCACCGCAGGCAGTTTACTCATGTCAATTTTCTCATTCCCAAATCCAAACGTTACACCAAACATGGCCAGTATCCGCGATTTATCCAGTCCAAAATCGTTGCCAAAGGCGCCGTTGATGTACATATCTTTCGCTATCCGGTAATTAACAAATCCAACTATCCGCTGGGATTTCAAGTTATCCTGCACCGTATAGTTCCGGTACACCGCTTCCATGCCAAAGCTCACGGGGTCGAATTCAAACGACAGGCGCCCGCCTACGTCCACACTGTTGGCCGGGGTGATGGTGCCGTTTTCCAGGGCATAGGCATCATACATATATCTGGCGTAAGCAGCAATACTGAGGTAATTGGTATTGGTGGCGCCGGGGTGATTGGAATTGAGTGGGGTATTCAGGGCAAATGTACTCCATATGCCTGCCCTGCCCGCCTTCCAGGCAGTATCAGCAATACCATAGGTAGCGTAGGCGCCGGCCACGTCCCATTGAAAAAGAGGTTTCTCTGTCAGCTGATTTTTTACCCGGGCCATTAAAGCCGACAGGGCTTCGTTTTTACGGGCGGTGTATTGTCTGAAGATCCTGGCAATAGTGGCGGTATCACCGTTTTGGACAGCGGTGCCATATGCAGGATCTGAGTTCACTGCGTCCAGTATATCCGCTTGTTGCTTTTGGGTGAGTGTGTCCACGGTGGCGTGTAAACGTTCCGCATACCCTTTGCGGTAGGCCCGGAGCAGTGTACTCCGGAAACCGGCAGAGAAAACCTTCTGGTTGGTGCCGGCACTATCCGGGATCATATCTTTCCTGATGAAAGCGATAGAAATAGTGGTGAATTTAAGGGCGGAAAAAGGCTGTGTTTTCCATACTTCCGGCGCAGTGCCTGTTTTATAGCGTTTAATGCCGA
Source organism: Chitinophaga sp. RAB17 (assembly GCF_052114225.1). Lineage (NCBI taxonomy): Bacteria > Pseudomonadati > Bacteroidota > Chitinophagia > Chitinophagales > Chitinophagaceae > Chitinophaga > Chitinophaga sp. RAB17. Next base: position 738,620 of record NZ_JBFREI010000003.1, read on the forward strand.
TGAACCTAAACACGTCGCGGTTTTTCGGGAGTGCCCACCAGTAGGGCGTAAACTGAGCGGCATAATTCTGCGGCCAGCCATCTCCGTTAAAGTTTTGCAGTACACTTAACCCAAAAGCTTTGGGCGTAGCAGGTGATTCAATTAGGGTGGGCGAAATATCTACCAGCTTAAAAGCACTGGATTGCGGTACGCTGAGTTTTTCTGCAGGTGCTTCCTGTGCATAAAGCTGCTGACGGGACAACAGCAATAATAGCAACGACAGCCAACATATAAGTTGCTTCATCATTAGTCCAGTTTTACGGTCATCAATAAATAAATAGTACTGAAATCGCCACTGGCGTTGATTACCTGGTCAGGTGCAGTGAATTCCTTATGACCTTCCGTGCCGGCATCAAACACATAACGGGCCCCTATCTTCCCAAATTCAATTTTTCGGGTGGCCAGGTCTTCCCAGAATAATTCTATTTTGGTAACGATGTGAATACTCCTGCGCTGCAAACCAGAAGCCCGTCCCAGCGCCATTTGCCGGATATCTCCGGATGCATCGGATACGCCGTCAGGAACAGGAAATTTGCTACCGTCGTCCAGCATCGTAAATATTCTCGTCCACGCAAATCCATTGGTAGTAATATCAACAGCCAGCTTGAGCTGCTGATCGCCGTTTCCGGCTACGTAATGGTTCATAGGATTGTTGATTAAAGCATGATTTAAATTCTGGCAATGACATACTCCCGGTGGTTTTTCCGCATAGGCTTATTCCGGGTGTATAGGTTAATACGCACGCAAAATAATAAATCTCCGCTGTGCTGTCAAAATAAAAATGCGGGTGTATCGCCACGCAATACACCCGCATTTCTATTTTGTTTATCTTATTTGTTCAGTGGAAAAACAGCTCGCAGCGCGGGAAAGCGTAAGTATACACCTGCCCATACCAGGACACCGAAAATAACAGGGAACCAATAGGATATATTTACCCGGGACATTACCGCTACTGCTCCACCAAGATAACAGCTCAGGAAAATAGCTCCCAGTATCGCTGTGCGAGGTATCGCATATAAAATAGTGCAGAGCAGCAGAACTACGCCCAGGCCCTGTACCTGTTGTTCCGGCCATCCCAGATCTACACTACCTTTAACGGATACTGCGGCATTGGCGACTTTCATACCTGCATCTACCAGGAGAAAAAGCAGTACGACAATAGTGATCACCCAACCGGTAATACGGGTGCTTTTAGAAGGGGCTACTGGTTTCATATAGATTGTTTGCGTTTCCATATACTTTAGTTTTTTTTGGTTGTTTGTTTAACGATACAAACTTATACCGATTCATCATTTTTTGCCGTGGGCGAATACGACATTCTTAATGGTCGATTGCGACAAAAGCAGAACATCTTACCTTTGCGCCATGGATTATTTCAAAAAGCAGCTTGATTTACTCAAAATAGAACGGGAAACGGACCAACAGTCTTATCAGCAAATGACAGAAACCTCGTCCGTAGCAGATCGCAGGGCGAATGGCCTTACCTGGTACCCCATTGCTATCCGGGGGTCTGAAATGAGCCGGGGCGACTACCTGACCGTGGAGGTAGAGCGTACCACCCACCAGGATATTCCTCATCAACTGCGTTTTGGCGCTTCCGCGATGCTATTTTCCAACCACGACCGGAAACAGGATCACCTGGAAGGCACCATCTCCTACCAGGGCGGCAACCGCCTGAAAATAACCCTGCGCACCGATGAACTGCCGGAATGGGCCAGTGATGGCAAGCTGGGAATTGATGTGTTATTCGATGACAACAGCTACGACGAAATGCAGAATGCCCTCAAACAGGCAGACGCATTACAGGATAAAGAACCGGAAGGCAGACTGATAAAAATACTGACCGGAGAAAAGAAGCCCTCCTTTCACCCGGACCAGCCGCCTTATGTGAATCCAAAATTAAATGCATCCCAGCAATCAGCTGTTACCAAAATATTATCTGCCAATGACCTGGCGATTGTACATGGACCTCCCGGCACCGGCAAAACAACCACGCTGGTACAGGCCATCAAAGCATTGATTCAACAGGATCGTAAACAAATACTGGTAGTGGCCCCCAGTAATACCGCAGTTGATCTGCTCAGTGAAAAACTATCTGATGAAGGTTTGAATGTGCTTCGTGTAGGTAATCCTGCCCGTGTTTCCGAAAGACTCATGTCACTCACACTCGATAGTAAAGTGTCTGAACACAGCAGCATCAGGGAAATCAAACGACTGAAGAAACAGGCCAATGAATTCCGGGATATGGCGCATAAGTACAAACGTAATTTCGGCAAAGCCGAAAGAGAACAACGAAAAGCGCTGTTTGATGAAGCCCGCAAGATCATGAAAGAAGTAGGCAACACCGAACAATATATCATTGACGACCTGATTACCAAAGCGCAGGTGATTACCGCCACGCTGGTAGGCGCCAATCATTATACCGTCAAAAATCTGCAGTACCATACAGTGGTGATAGATGAAGCCGGACAGGCACTGGAGCCTGCCTGCTGGATTCCCGTTCTGAAAGCACAAAAGGTGGTGCTGGCAGGTGATCATTGCCAGTTGTCACCCACCGTTAAATCAGAAGAAGCAGCCAGAAAAGGTTTGAGCACTACCCTTCTGGAAAAATGTACGGCCCTGCATCCGGAAAGTGTGACGCTGCTGGAAGAACAATACCGCATGCACGAAACGATTATGGGATATTCTTCCAGCATCTTTTATGAAGATAAACTGAAAGCACATGCATCTGTTGCCCACCACCTGCTGTTTTCAGCAGATAATCCGCTTTCCTTTGTAGATACTGCCGGCTGCGGGTTTGATGAAAAATCAGAAGGCACCAGCACCACCAATCCGGAGGAGGCTGTCTTTTTATTTAAACATCTTACCTTGCTGGTAGCTGACCTGAGTGCACATTACCAGCCGAAAGATTTCCCCACAGTGGCGGTTATATCTCCCTATAAACAACAAATACAACTGCTAAAAGAACAGCTGCTGCATTCACCGGCACTACAGCCTTATGCAGACAAAATTTCCGTGAATACCATAGATAGTTTCCAGGGACAGGAGCGCGATATTGTATACATCAGCATGACGCGCAGCAATACCGAAAACAAGATTGGATTCTTATCCGATATCCGGCGTATGAATGTGGCCATGACGAGGGCCCGTAAAAAACTGGTGGTAATAGGTGACAGCGGAACGCTTTCCCAGCTAGGATTCTATGCGAACTTTATCACCTATGCAGAAAATAAAAATGCCTACCAGAGCGCCTGGGAATTTATGGATATTTAACTGCCGTACTCATAACAGACAATAGCTGCTGATTAAATGCGGACTGTTGTTCAAACATCGGAAAATGGCCGGCGCCTTGTATCCAGTATAATTTTATATCCGGGCGGATGATTTTCAGCTCATAGGTGTAAAATGCCAATGGATCCTGGTTGCCGGAGATGATGGTGATGGGACCTTTATAATGAAATAAATTTTTGCTCAGGTCATAGTGTACCCGCCGCAGATCACTCACCATCAGTTGTTGCATCAGCAAATTTGTTTTCGCTCCATTCATCTTCACCATCATGCTATCGATCAGCGATTTGTTATAGATATAAGCCAGTCGTACGGTCCTGGTATACAATGCAGAATCGGCCTTATTTCCATGACCCGCTTCCAGTTTTTTATCGAGTGAATCCATTAACACCACATCTGATGCGCCCAGGCGGGCACGCAGGTTATTGACATGTGTTGTCAGCAGGTCGGTGGAAAACTTGTAGTATCCCGGATCGACGAGTACCAGGGCACTTACTTTATCCGGGTAATTGGCCGCAAAACTCATTGCCAGCATGGCTCCCCAGGAATGACCATAAAAAACAGCCCGCTTTACATGCAGGTGTTGCAACAGCCGGTTTAAATCATCCATGGCCGCCTTGAGATTGATGGTAGTAGAATCGAATGGAACCGGAACAGACAATCCTGTCCCCCGTTGTTCCAGCAAAATACTGCGGTATTGCTTGCTGAGTGCAATGGCTGCTTCTTCCTGCTGCAAACAGGAATTTCCCGGGCCGCCGGATAAAACAATTATGGGTGTTCCACTGCCGTAAGTATGATAATAAAGATAGCCATTGGGATATCTGATAGAGTCCAGTTGCTGTGCGTAGCCCGTTAATGCGCAAAACAGCAGCATGGTTAACAACACGGGTATTTTCATATAAGATCAGGTTGAAAAAAGTAAACAGGTGTTTCTACTATTAAAGTAGTGCAATTTCCCGATTACAACAATTTATTTACCGCTACAATGACCAGCAACAGTTCGCAGTTGGTGAGCAAATCATGTTTAAGTAAACGGATAGCTTTACTCATGTGTTTTTCTACCATACTAACTGATAAGAACATACGAAAATAAATATCATGGTAAGACAAGCCTTCCTCACTTTTTATTTTTCAGAATGTTTTATCTTGTGCCATCTTTCTCCTTTAATCCAATAACGATGATACCGATCAGCCAACTATTGCTTTTTGCATTTACTGCATTGCTCATGGTATTAGTACCGGGGCCGAACATGATTTACCTGATTTCCCGGTCTGTTACGCAGGGGAAAAGGGCGGGATTTATTTCGCTTTGCGGGGTGGCCTGTGGATTCCTGTTTCACATCACCCTGGTATCTTTTGGGTTAACCGCAGTTTTAATGGCCGTTCCTTACGCCTATACGGTGCTAAAAATGACCGGGAGCCTCTATTTGCTATACCTTGCCTGGCAAACGCTTAAACCCGGCGGAAAAGGCATGTTTGACACCGATAAACAGCTACAGGCAGATAAGCCGCTTAAATTATTCAGTATGGGTCTTTTCACCAATCTGTTGAATCCCAAGGTAGCGGTGTTTTACCTGTCTTTTTTTCCGCAGTTTATCAAGCCTGCGTACGGGTCTGTGCTGGCACAGAGCTTCCTGTTGGGCCTTACGCAGATAACGGTCAGTTTCACAGTTAATTTTTTCATCATATTTTCAGCAGCAAAGGTAACGCGTTGGTTTTCTGCTAATCCGAAGTGGGTACGCCTGCAGAAGTGGGTAATGGGCGGTGTTTTCGGCGGATTGGCCATCAAAATGGCGCTGGACAAGGGTAAATAAAAGCTTGGCGGTAGCTTAAAAAAGCGTAGCTTTGCCGGTTTTTCGGGTAAGATAAATGGTAGCCTGCTCATAGTGATCAGCCTGTTTATTTTTTGAATAAATACATTATGAGTAAAATAGTTGATTACAGGAAGTTGCTGGGCGTTACCAAAACTACTGAGTTAAAAGAATTAAAAACGATTTACAGGAATTTAATGAAGGAGTGGCATCCGGATAAGTTTGAAGGAGTAGAGGAAGAGAAAAAGCTGGAAGCCGAAACGAAGAGTAAAGAATTGATTGAAGCATATCATTTCCTGGTGAGTATTGCGCCTGAAACAATTGAGGCTGCACTTCCACAATATACAGAAACGATATCTGCCTCTACAATGGTAGATTTCAGTTATACCAAACAAACATTGCAACTTCATTTCCAGGATGGCAGCAGCTATGAATACCTGGATGTTCCAAAGGCATTATACGTGAAGCTGATTAACTCTGATACACCAGGTAGATTCTGCCGCAGGCATATCTATCATGAGTTTGTGTATCGTAAAGTGAGCAAGGCGGTTGAGGCTTAAACAAGCCCGGACAAGGGGTYCCGGCACATGACTATTATTTATGTGCTGAAATTTTTTTCAAAAAAGTCTGGAAAAAATTTGGTGAAATGCTTTGTCTGCTTATCTTTGCAACCCCTGACACGATATCAGTTGCCCAGATGGCGAAATTGGTAGACGCACTGTGTTCAGGTCGCAGCGCTCGCAAGGGTGTGCTGGTTCGAATCCAGTTCTGGGCACGAAAGTGGACAAATCGAGATTACTCTTGGTTTGTCCAAAGTTATGTGATGCTATTGGTGCCTATGGGAAATCATTCAATTTTGTATTAATTACATTGAGCCAATCGTTACTACAATGGTTACCTTTGGTATAGAGGGTTTGGCGACAAGTGGGGTTGTGAAGTCTCTTGCCGCTGTTCCAGCTTGGAGTTTAGCTGGTGGCCGGTAATAAATTTTAAAGGGATTTTTGAACCCGAAAATAATTTCTTGTAAATAATCCTGTATTATCCATACTATTGCTCTACCTCCAGTAAGTCAGCATTTTACTTTTCTGATTTGGTTTGGATGCTTTTTTCATCATTCATCATTTTTTTTCAGTGGTGTATGAGTTAAATTAAAATTGTATATTTTGAACATTTTTGTAGGCAATGTGAGTGACAGAACAACTGAAGTTGAGATTTGGTCACTCTTCGATCCATTCGGAGTGGTATATAGTATTAACCTGGCTGTAGACAAGTACAGCGGTCGCCCCAAAGGTTTTGCATTCGTTGAAATGCCGGATGATTCCAATGCAGCGCAGGCAATTCAGGAACTGAATAACTCAGTAGTTGACGGCAAGACCATCGTAGTGTACGAGGCTCGTCCAAGACCTGAAAGACCGGAGAATGACCGTTTCTCCAGATCCGGGCCAAGGCCGGGCGGTGGAGGCTTCAGACCGAGATACTAATAGGTTTTATTAATCTGATTAGCTTTTTAGAAGATATGAGTAAAATCGCAGCATACGATTGGTAGTCTGCGTTTTTACTGTTTTTGTTTGGGCGATATTTTAATACCGAGGGTATCGCCAACAGAAAATCCAGGTTCTTAAGAAAGCCTGTAAGTACCGCTTACAGGCTTATTTTATTTCCGTCCAATGGCGGATTGCATGGATGCTGGCAGCCGATAATCTTTTCACTAATTCAGCAACAGACCATTTTTGAATTATTTTCTACATATAGCCATATATTGAACGTTTGCGGCAGGCATATTACCTGATATCTCAGGCATACGGATTTTCAATGGCAAATCAGCCCAGATTAGACAGGGAATATTTTACCTATAGAAAACTCAATAAGTAAATGGGAACTATTTTCAATGATGATTTCAGAGAATTTATTCAGGCAATGAATAATCATGATGTAGCGTACATTCTTGTTGGGGGTATGCTGTGATTTTACACGGTTATCGAAGAGTAACCGGGATTATGGATATATGGGTTAATAGAATATCAAGTTTTCAATGAAGAAGGATTGATGATCAGGCTTTAATGTGTCCTGATTTATGCAAAAAAATACACTTTAAATGCGATAGCATGGAGAACCCGATAGTTTTGGTTTTATCAAAACATAGCTGGCAACCCGGCAATAGCCTGTCAATAACACTTTCTTTTCATCAGCTGTTAAAATTTAGATGATCTTTTTAAGGCCAGTGAAAAAAGAATGATAAATCGCCACGACCAATAGCAGAACTGTGTGCAGCATGCCTTTAATTCCGCGAGTGTCGAAAAATCAAGCTTTTTACCGCTTTCTCCCACTATTGTTGACACATAATTGACACTTCTAATGACACCCCTAATTGCTGATATTCGATCAGCAAGAGCCACTGCGAGAATCACTAAAAAAACAAATAAGAAGTGCTTTATTGAAGGAAATAAGTAGCTGTGATTTTGACAGTATTTATAAAGATGTCAGTATTTATTGAAAAAAAAGTCAGCATAAAATAGTAAAAGGCGGCTATGGAGTAGATAAATTTTTTTAGTACCGGCAGGTACTTGTTAACAATACTATTGCCATACGTGCTTCTACTCGTAGATACGTATTTATACTGATTCTTGTAAGAAATCTGTTCTGCGGCTTTTAATTCTTATTAAAATATAATTGCTTTGCTACTCGAAATACAACTGCATAACTACAATTGCTTTCGGGAGTCGATACAGGTAACTATGCCATAATAATTATTAATACAGCAATGATCACAGAAGAATTAAAAGCACTTCTGGCTAACGACCCAATGCCAGACATCCTTGCCCCTACAGACAGGCGCAGAGTATACCGCGGCAGTACTGCCGTTGTTAACTTCCTGCTGACTTCAAAGGAAACCAATAATGCCCTCTCCATTATGGATGGTACTGCCATGAAAGGCAGCGAACCTCCCAGGCATGTGCACGAACATGAAGATGAAACATTTATTATCAAAGAAGGAGAAATCGATTTTTACATTGGCGACCAGGTTATACACGCTAAAGCCGGCGATATAGTATTTGCCCCCAGGAAGGTGCCACATCATTTTGTGGTAAAAAGCGACTACGTGAAAAACCTGATCGTGATGACACCTGGTGCATTTGATCAATATTTCTGGTATCTCTCTACTCCATGTGGTACAGAAAAAACATTAGCTCCACAGCAACAGACTCCTGAAGAGATGAAGAAATGGAAAGACCTGGTAAAGCTTTTCGGAGTGGACTTTTTATAGAAAAATACCTCCCGAACTATCGTTGAATATTAAACAATACCCATTACACTCCCTTTAGTTAATCGGCCATCTATCCCGAAAACAGGTTCCCCGAATTGTGCTATATTTATAGTAATCAAAATAATCTCCCATGGCAAAACAAATGTCTGTCATTCCCTTTACGGGAAAACTCGGCCCTCTCATTGGGTATAAGCGCAATGGCAACTACTTCCTGCGCTCCATGCCGCAAAGCGTGCAGCAAACGGCTGCTACCCGCCGCGCATCCAGGCGCTTTGGCATCGCCAGCAGGAAAGGGGCTTTTATCCGGCATGCTTTCTACACCCACCTGGATATCCATTGTGATGGTGGCCACATCAATCGGCTCAACAGGCTACTCATTGCTGCCGGTGATCATCACGCCGCCATCAAAGGCTTCCGCTTCAATCAGCATACCGGTGTAGATCGTTTCTTTACAGTTGCGCCCCGGCTCTTCCCTAACGGGATATTAAATATTCCCGCACAAACCATTGCCGGACATAAAGGTATGGCTGCACTGGAAGTAAAAGTGATCGCAACGCGTATTGATTTTACATCACGTCAGATAGTGGGTAGCGAAACGGTTACACTCATGATAGATCCCGATACCACTTTCCAGGAAACAAATGTTTCACTGGATGTACCCGGGCAGGGCTCACTGGTAGTGGTTTTCCAGGTAAGAGCGATGTACAGAGACGGCCCATCCGGCAACAGACAATATATGGCTGCCGATATTATTGCGGTGGCAGCGCCACAGGAACCCAAATATGCTAAAAAACGTACTTATCCAAAGCGGACAAGATTGCTTCCTAATCTTACCTATACACACGCATATCCAGCTATCATTCAACTGGAATAAAACGGTCTTGCCCCCGGAGATATTTTGATGATAATCCCTTTATACCTGCATCCTTTCAAATAGTATATTTCTTTCCGTAGCTACAGCCTGGCACTGAAGCAGCCGTTCTATGGCCGGTGCTGACCTCCATCCATTTGCTGATTCAATTTCACCGGGGTTATACATCCGGACCTCACCCCCGCATCAAGTCCACCTCTGCTGCGCTGTTTCTATACGCACATAGCGGGTGTTAAGTATAGGATCGATATCGTCTACATAATGGAAAGGTAATGCTGACTATAATGATGGGGAGCTTAATGCACTATATCTTAAAAGCGTATGTAGAGACAACGAAGATAAAATTCCTTCTAAAACATCCGTGATGATGGCCTTCGGGCAACTGGCAGGCTTAGATCTGCAGCATTATTCCTTAATAGATTGACTAAATCTTATATGAATTTAATACAGCTGTATCGGATTCAAGACCGCTTGTTTTACGGAGCGTATCCAAATATTGTAATGTGTCCTGGGGTACCTGAATAAATGTATCTTTCTTATACCCCTCCGGGTTGGGTACCAGTTCCCTGCTTTCATCATAGCTTTTGGGATTATTGTAGCAACCGGAAAAAGTAACTAATGCGAGCACTATCAGTAATATTTTCATACAGCAAGATATAGATTAACAAAACGACTTCCAGTGTTTAATGAACCCTGGAAAGCAGGAAATTGTCATGATATTTTTCGCCTGTCGTTACGTACTTCCATTGCGTTGGGTGACACTACATTTAATGAGCATTGTTGCAATAACCTTAAATATTTTCTATGACAACCTTTGAATCGCTCGCGGCACTGCGAGCCTATGGTCCCCCATTGACCAATGAAACCTGTATACTCCTCGGATATTATGCCCCCGGTGATGGTGGAGGTGGTTATTTTTACTGGGATGCAAGCTCCACAGAAAATGATAACAGTGGTACAATTATAAAAGGCAGTAGTACCACCGGCAGATGGAAACGCCTGTACAGCGGCGAAATAAGCATTGCCTGGTTTGGCATTACCGGTAACGGCACCGATGAAACAAGCCTCCTATCAGATCTGCTCAAATGGGTTCCTAATGGATCTGTACTGGATTTCCAGCATAAGGAAATCGCGTTATACAACACTGTGACAGGCGTAACATCGGGTGATGCAATTCCCCTGAATAAAACAGTCAGATTAAGTGGAAAAACAAACATCACACTTAAAAACGGACGACTTTACGCGGCCACTCCCGGCACTTCCGGTACTAAATACCGATTCCCCTCTACTTTTGCGATTGATGGCTGCTCAAATATAAACTTAGAAAATCTATCTTTCTATGCTAAGGGGCAAAGTTATGGAGATGCCGACGCCTCCGCTTCTTTAGGTGCAGAGTTAAGGAGAAATTTCCTGGCGCAAAATGGTGGTCATGCATTGGTAATAATAAGATCATCACAAATTTATGTAAATAACTGCCGTTGTTACCTTGCTGGCAGCACTGGATCATTATACATAAGTTCATCCAGTGAAGTGAATTTGTCAAACTGCCATTCCAACCCCGCTTCATATGGATACGCTGCATATGCGGCAGATGCCTGGTGTGGAAGTGCTGCTGTGGCGGGCTTCCCCGATTTCAAGGCCTACTTTAATAACTGTACTGCATACGCAGAAAACCTGGGAACAGGCTCCCCTACCTATTGCGCGAAAGGTGGAGTGGTAATTGAAGACAAAGATGTTTCCGCCTATGTAAACGGTGGATATTATGCCAATATGTGGGCCAATGGCGGTGCCCTTTTCCTGGGAAATGCCTTTTCCTGCGGGTCGGCCTCCATATTTGTACATGATAGCGCTGTCTTTGACTGTGCCACCATACTTTACCTGTTTTCCTCAACCGCAAACGGTGCTACCGCTATCGTAGATGGTATCACAGCGACCAAAATCGGATTGTCAGCAGTATTAACCGGAATAGAATCTAACGGGCCAGTTAATTTCACCTTCCAAAATTGTAATATCGATATTACAAGCGACAGACTACAACCCTCGGGTATCAGACAGGAGTATAGAGAATCATCCGTGTTTGGCATTCTTAAAACCTCCATTGCAGTAAATGCAGAAGTAAGAAATTGTATTGTGACAGGTAATGCACAACATATGATTCTAAACACCAAAGGTATATACGGGGGAATCCGGCTATACAATAGCAGGATAACAGTTAGCGATTTTATTGCCACTTCCGATGGATGGGGAGCCAGTACCGTAGATACTCCGGATGCAGGATTGCTGATAGCGGCCAACACCATCATCACTGTATCCTCAACCACAGCTACCTCCAGCCTCATAAACTGGAAATCCAAATCAACAGATGGCGTTTTTACCAGAGTACGTCTGAACCTTCAGGAAGCTACAATCACTGCCAATGGAACAGCCCTGCGTCCTCTACTGTCGCTATTGGACCCTACCGGCGGACCACTGATTGATTTTCTTTCTTTTCCCGAAAGTTTAAAGGGCTGCTATCTTTCTGCCAGCTACTCTGCATATAGAGTACGGAGACTTTTTGAGGTTAGCGGCGTACAGAATTTAGGGTTAGCCGGAAGTAATACTGTTTGGCAATTCAAACTGATCGGAAACCGGCCACCCAATTTCCCCTGCTTGATTGTAGCCGACGATAAATCATTTATCCAGGTATTTCAACCAACCGCTGCAGGATATACCGATGGGGGTGATGGCACCATCAGGGTAAATCTCCTCCTGATGGGAGATGTCAGATCCAGGTTTACCATTGGTAATAGCTACACAATCATGGAGTAGTTATGCTGAATGATCCGGCCTCCACTAAAATGGACAAATCGAAAATCCCTTCGGTTTGTCCATCTTTATTTTCGGAAAAACCCACGGCTGGTAAGTATATCATGGCCTAAGCTACCGTTCTCGTTTTATACTTATTCCTGTATTCAACAGGTGTTGACCCGGTAATCTTTTTAAATACCATCCTGAATGTTTTCAGGTCATTATAACCAACACTATACGTAACGGCAGCAATATTCATTTCGCCGGCTTCAAATGCTTTCTTGGCAGCTTCTACTTTTACCCTGTGAATAAATTCTATCGGATTCAGCGAGGTGGCACTTTTAAACCGGCGGATAAAGTTCCGTTTGCTCATATTTACCTGCCTGGCAATCTGATCTACGGAGATATCAAAATTAAATTTCTTCTCAATAAAGCTCTGCGCAATATGTATTTCATCGTCATTGTGCATGCGCTGTCCTGAAAAAACAGTGAAGATGCTTTGTGACGTCCGCCCATAGTCCAGGGCGTAGTATTTGCTTAATTCTACCGCTATCTCTTTCCCACACTCTTTTTCTATGAAATACAACAGGGCATTTAATGCCGAAAAGCCCCCGCCACCAGTAATAATAGCTTTAGAATGGGTAACAACATGATCGGGTTTAAAATCTATTAACGGGTATCTTTTCTGCAGGTCTTCGATAGCACCCCAGTGGGATGTAGCAGGCATGCCATCCAACAGGCCGCATTCAGCCACAAAATAGGCGCCGGTACAAAGACTGATAATCCGCGCTTTCACCTGATATTTCTCTTTTATCCAATCAATCAGGATGTTGTTCCTGGAAAACATTGAGTCGATGTCCTGCGGTTCCGAGCTCATTGGAGGGATCACAATAATATCTGTATCAAAGTCGTCAGATATGGTCTTGCTGCACTGAAACTGTATGGGAAGACTTAGCTGTACATTCCTGAGATGTACCCCTACCAGCTCTATCTGAAAAGGAACAGGCATGCCTTTTCTTACAGCCACTTCATTGGCACTCGTTAATAACGCTACAGTGGTAGAAGCCGCCGATAACAGGACATCTTCATATATTATAACTGAAATATGTTTCATCCTATCTAAATATGGTGCATTCAAAATATAGGAAAAAAATGGCACAAAATCCACCCCTTAATGTCATTTTTGAGTAGTGACCCTGTTTTAGCACCGCGATACCTTTACATCAGAAAACAACAAGGATATGAAAACGATATTTGACAATGCAACAAGAGAAGAATTGATTGGCAGGATCAATTCCCTTACAAAGAACAATACAGCCCAATGGGGCAAAATGAATGTTTACCAGATGACCAAACATTGTACAACATGGAACAACTGGATCCTGGGAAATAGCCGGTATGTTTATAAACAGGAATTCCTGGGAAAGATCTTCGGAAAAATGGCGTTGAAAGGTATGGTAAAAAGCGATGCGCCCATGAAAAAAAATATGCCGGCCGGCATATTCGCTATAAAAGCAAAAAACGGCGATTTTGAACAGGAAAAAAAGACCTGGGTGGAACAGATTGCGCAATACGGACACTACTCAAATCCGGATTTTATTCACGACTTCTTTGGTAAGATGAAGGTGGACGAAATTGGCATCTTTGTGTATAAACATTTCGACCATCACCTGCGGCAGTTTAATGTATAGCACTCATCATTTCAATGAAAGACGGTCACTGTTTAATGTTCAATTCCCCCAACCCCGGCCAGGATTCAATGTTGAAGTTGGCCACTGCAAAATTGCTATGGTTTTATATCTGTACGCTTCTGGAAAAACCTGTCAAATTTTTATAAATTTGCCATAAACAGATGAAATGGAAGATTACGTAATCGTTGTGAATCATATCGAAGAACTACAATCAATTCAGGACCGCCAGAAATTGGAACAGATATTTGAAAAAGCCAAACGAACCATCGTTGGAGGCCAGAATGTAATACTGGTGAGAGAAGAGCGTAACGGCAGACAGGAAAAATTTGAGACATTTTCCAATGAACAGGATTTTGAAGCATACAGGAAGCAGGTCTTCCGGTTTCTCTGAATTGATTTATAATCGGCAAATTATCAAACAGATTACCCGATTTATACCCTTTAAACCTGAATGATAATGACTTCCCGTCATTATCATTCAAACATCCACCAACCATCTTTTTTTGACAATTGTCATTATTTCAGCTAACTTAAATCCAGCTAAAACCAGTTGGAATGAACGGAAACAGCTCATCGAATCTGTATTGCGTTTATAACATGCTCCACTTTATTGAGAAGAACTACGACCAGGAGGTTTCAATAAAGCAGCTGGAAGAAGTTTCCCATTACTCCTACCGGAATATTCAACGGATTTTCAAATACACCTGTGGGGAAACCATCGGCGCTTATCAGAAAAGACTCCGGGTAGAAAATGCATATAAGCTGATGCTTTACACGAAAGAAAACATCACGTCTATCGCCCTTCAGGTTGGGTTTGCCAACCTGGCCTCATTCTCCAAAGCTTTTAAACAACACTTCCACTGCTCTCCCAAAGAAGCAAAACTGAACAAAACACTGTTATTCAGCGAAGCTGGCATAGCCCCCGTTGAATCCGGCGTTGTATTACAACCTGAAATCATTTATCTTCCTCCATTGAAGGTATATTATGAAAGTGCCTTTATATCCTATGAAAATTCAGAGATTGAATTGCTATGGGAGCGATTTATGAAAAATGAGTTTCCTGATGCAGGAACTGCCTATTTTGGTGTGATAGCGGATGATCCTTTAATAACGGAAGAACTGAATTGCAGATACGATGTATGTACGTCGGAACAGGCGATAAATAAACAGCTCCCCTCAAAAGTGATAATGGGTGGCCGGTACGCCCAATTTATTCATACGGGCACATATGAAACGATAGAAGAAACATACAAAAATATTTATTCAGGCTGGATGCTGGAATCAGATCTGGAGTTTGCCCCTACACCCATTATTGAAAGGTACTTAAAACACGTTGACAATAGCGATACTAAAGAAGATCAGCTGACAAGCATATTGCTACCTCTTAAATGAGATTGTCAATTTTGGACAACATTGCTCTTTCACTGTAACCTAGTTTTGCTGTATTATTTAACACAGCATAATTATTAAATCATGTGCAAAATGGGAAATCTGCTCTTGCTTCTACCTACACTGTTATTTTCATGTACGAAAGAAATAGCTACTCCGGTTCCGGGTGATACCGGCATTGTATATACCATGCCGGAAGAATCCGCTCCTCATGAAGGTACCTGGCTTCAATGGCCACACGAATATCAGTATGGCAAAACATTCCGCAACCGGCTGGATGCCACCTGGATAGCTATGACGAAGGAATTAAGACAAGGTGAAAAAGTTCATATCATCGCCTACGATCAAACGGAACAGGAACGAATCACGGCGCTGCTGGAACAGGAAAACGTGCCATTATCGAATATCGACTTCAGCATCTACCCCACAGATGATGTATGGGTTAGGGACAACGGCCCTATCTATGTAAAAGATAAACACGGACAACTTTTTATTGAAGATTGGGGATTTAATGGCTGGGGACGGAAAGCAGCTTATGATAACTGCAATGCCATACCTGCAAAGATTGCCGCTGATCGGCACATACAAAAAATCAATCTCAATAGCGTCATGGTAAATGAAGGAGGCAGCGTTGAAATTGATGGGAAAGGCGTTTTAATGGCTTGCAAAAGTTCCGTTTTAAATGAAAACCGGAACCCAGGCATGACACAACAGCAGGCAGAAGAAATATTCACCAAATATCTGGGTATCAGGAAGGTCATCTGGCTGGAGGGAAAGGCCGGGCTGGAAATAACGGATATGCACATTGATGGATTTGCCAGATTTGCCAATGCCTCAACGATCATAACAATGAACAACGATGATTTGGATTATTGGCAGGTCCCCCAGGATGATATCAATACATTATATGCCGCCACCAATAGTCAGTCTCTTAACTACAAATTTGTAAAAGTACCGCTTACCCAAAATGAAGTAGTAACCACCTACGGAAAAAACCTGGGCAAAGCTTCCTATATCAATTATTACATCGCCAATAACAGTGTGCTGGTACCCAATTACAATGACCCTAATGATGCAGTGGCCATGAATATTATTCAACAGCTGTATCCGGGTAAAAAAGTCGTTGGAATTGACTGTCGTAACCTGTTTGCCAATGGAGGAATGGTTCATTGTGTTACCCAGCAGCAGCCACGATAGTAAATCAGGACATACGATCAGGGGAAATACATTTAGGGCATTTAAAATGGACAAATCGAAATTGATTTCGGTTTGTCCATTCTCATTTTTGGGAAAATGTGTGGTTTACTTTTTCAGCATGGTATTACCATTCCCTTCAATTGTACTCAAATCCGGATTTGAGCAGGCTGTAACAGGCCACGAAGCCAATTTTACCCTAAATTGACATCCATGAAAAAAATCATCCTGATGAAATTTACGGTGTTCCTTTTGTTCACGACGCTATGCTTTTCCGATTCAATTTTTGCGCAGATCCAACGGCGGCAATTTATTAAAAGCGCCGATTCCCTGATCTCTCTCAGACTGCCGGATATTGCGCCGGGTGCCGTTGTGTTGGTAGCTGAGAAAGACAAGGTAATTTATAAAAAGGCTTTCGGTCAGTCAGATATCAAAAGCGGGAAAGCGATGAAAACAACGGACATCTTCAGGATCGGTTCTGTTGGGAAACAGTTTACGGCCGTGGCAATCCTCCAGCTGATAGAACAGGGAAAGCTTGGACTGAATGACAGTATACAACGTTTCGTGCCGGATTATCCCTGGAAAGGACATACCATCACGATCGCTCATCTGCTCAGTCAGACCTCTGGGATCAGGAATTACCTGGAACTGGAAACGGATGCAAAACCCGAAGACATCAACCATTATAGCCCGAAACAGGTCATAGATGTTTTCAAGAAAGAGCCGCTGCTGTTTGTACCAGGAACTACGTTCCAGTATAGTAACTCCAATTATTTCCTGCTGGGATACATGATAGAAAAAGTCAGCGGGCTTCCCTATAAAGACTACCTGCTTGAACAGTTGATCACGAAGGCCGGATTAAAATCCACGTTTTACATTGATCCCGAACGACCAGATTCCAGGCGGCCTACCCCCTACTCCAGGTTCAACGGGAAACTGGAAGATGCTGAACTTCAACCGGTCAACCTTACTTATGGTGCAGGTGCGCTGGAATCAACTGCAGATGATCTGCTAAATTGGCATCAGGCATTATACAGTGGCAAACTAATCAAGCCGGAAACTTTGAAGCTGGCAGTTACCGCTTATAAGCTGGCAGACGGCAGCGACTCAGAATATGGCCTGGGCTGGTTTATCAAAAAACTGGATGGAGCCCCCACTTTGGAACACAGTGGCTCTACTGACGGATATCAAACGGATATAGTTTACCTCCCCACGCAGGATATTTATGTGGTCACCCTGTTCAATTGTTATGAATCAGATATGGATTGGCAGGTACTCACCAATGACCTGTCCAGGCTGGCGATGGGGAAAAGCATTACTGCTGTGGTACAACTGACAGTAGAACAGCTCAAACCTTTTACCGGTACTTATGAAGTTTTTGCAGGAACAGTGAATCACCAGATCCGGATAACCCTGGAGGGAATTACACTGTTTGCGGAGGCCCTCAATCCCAACGACAGGCTACCTAAAGTAGCATTGTATGCGGAGAAGGAGAATAAATTCTATATGAAGGAAGCCCCTCTCAGGTTTGAGTTCGTGAAAGACGAAGCGACAGGAATATATAAACTGGTCACCTACAATAACAGGGGGAAAGATGCAGAATGGAAGAAGCTTTAAGCAGCCACCTTACAATTCGTGTTTTATTCCTATCTTCCGGCTACTTGTTTTTTCACCCATTGCGCTAATTGCAAAAAAATGTTCAGAAACCATTCGAAATGGCTTGTAGTAGTCACCCTTATTTATGCGATGCTGATTAGTTGTGGCGGACTCGCATCTACCAAACAACCCACGCAGCAGTTACCGCCTTCTATAGAGCTAAGGGCGCTTTATTCCGGAGCCGATGTGAATACTGTATTAAATTCAGTTGCTATTCCATTGAAAGAGTCCATCTTTCAGCATGTTGAAAACATGGATCATATGAACTATACGGCCAGTAGTGATGGTTCATTGGTGATGACCGTTTACTTTAAACCTGGTACAAATCCGGACCCGGCGGCACTGAAAATCTCAAATCTCGCTGCTGTACTAACCGGCCAATTGCCTGCACAGATGACCGGTTCTGGCATCATCGTCTCCAGGCAAGAGGGCCCCATAGTGATGGCGATTGATCTGTACTCGGAAAAAGATGGACCTTACGACGATACCTTCCTGGCTAAATATGCCGCTATGAATATTATTCCTGATCTGCAACGGACTCCCGGCGTCAGTCAACTGCTTACTGCTGACCACCATAAAGACTCACTGATGCGTATCTGCCTAAACAAACAACAGATGAGCACTTTTAATTTAACGTTGCAGGAAGTATTAGCCGCTATTCCTGCAAAGCAACTGGAAGCAGTAACAGGGGTATTATTCAAGGATGGCAAACAGCCTTTTGATTATATCATTAAATGCAAAAGTGAACATCATCAACCTGTTCCTTACCGGGATATGAAGATTCGTAAGAATGCCGATACTGTATTGCGGTTAAAGGACCTGGCGGCGAAAATGGAATTGGGTCCTTATACTCATGGAAACTTTACCCATATAAGAGGTGATCAACCTGGTGTCAGTATGATAGTCATGCAGCGGGCTGATTCAAATAATGAAGAAATACAGGCAGCTATTAAAAATTTGATGGAAATAGTTTCAAAGAATCTTCCAACCGGCATAAAATATTCGATATTATATAACCCAAAAGACTCCCTGTATATTTCAGCGGAGTAGGTGATATTTTTACAGGAGATGACGTTGATATGGCGCCATCTCCTGTAGGCTATTCTATTTATGTTCAGAAAAACCGGATACCACAGGCGGCAAAGAATGCTGTTACCTGTAACAAATAAAGGAGGAGTTACTATAATTTACAGTAATCTTTTTATTCTTCTTATAAAAGTATAATCACCGGTAATCTCATCTTCAAAATTCATTTCTTCATCAAGGATATTCACATCTCTGTAATAGGTAGCTGTGCTCAGGTAACCGATCTCCAATCCGCCACCACCACAAATGTTGCAACCACCATCCCCGGCTTTTAAAAACCATTTGCTATCCATCATGATCTCATAGTGATAGGGATTATTAGCGATCACTATGCCGAAATGATTATAGGTATCTAAAAAATAGGGCGCATTACTATCATGCTCTGCTGCAAAATGATGATATTTTTTCGTGCGATCCAGATCATCTCCCCAGGGGTACATGGTGCGGGAACCACCACCACATAAATACTCCCACTCATCCTCAGTGGGCAAACGGAAGCCGGTATCAACGATATTCTTTACCAGCGCATCATAAGAAGAAGATTCATACAGGAATGCTTTGATCTCTTCTCCATTTTTCTCAAGGCGAAAACTGTCATTTACGGTATACTTATATTTTTCTTTTGGAGTGCTACGCAAGTCCACCAGGGCTTTTTCAAAATAATCATCCGCCAGTAATCGTTCATCATCCATGGCCACCGGAAAGTAACCTGTTTCCTGCACATGGCGCTCTACGATCATCGGGCCTATAGTAACTGTTCGTACAGGCGACAGGCGTTCCCGTATATAGGCATCCACTTCGGTTACCTCTATTCCTGTTAATGCGGCGATGTTTTTTTTGTTTTCAGCTGCCGTTGTGTAATGATCCAGACCAAGGGTGACCGTGTCACCCGGAACAAAAACAAATTCGCGCCCCATATACTCCAATACTGCGGTAAATGTGCTTTGATTAAACTTATTGAATTGTTCAAAATATTTGATCGTAAATCCAGGCAATTGTGTTGCTATCAAAAAAGATAAAATTGCTTTCGCTTCCATTTCCGCGAGCGAATTCCAACTTTTACGTTGGTATATGCGGGTTATATCCATGATGTAGTTTACGTTGATAATACCAGGCGAAAATACACCATCTGTATTAAATTTTCCTTTTCTGCATCTGCTCTTATATCCTGTACATCACTATTGAGTAAGTTGTATAGACATCAGGAGTTGCGTACTACTCTTCTTCCACTGTTTCTTTTGCCTGCTCACTCTTTCCAAACTTCCGGGGAAACCACGACACTGTCGCCATAAAATACTGTTGCAGCACATTTGCCGTACCATAGGTCAGTGTGTTGTTATATCCGTAATTGATAATGCTGGTATTCTGGTGCAACAAATCCATGGCAGATAATTTCAACTCAAAATTATTTCCTTTCATAAAGCGATAGGCAGCATTGGCATTCCAGATGGCATAATTAATACCACCTGAACCCGTGGAGGTATTGCGGTTAAAATTCACGTTACTGCTAACGGAGAGCCGCCGGGTACAATTAACGCTGGCGCTGAATGCTGTCACATAGGTACGGTTGCTGAGATCATTGCCTTCAATTCCGTGTCGCCTGGATTTATACCAGTTAAAACCCTGGTTGAAGCTGGCATTAAAAATATCCTTATAGGAATAATAAACGCGGAGATTATTATTGCTGTTAATATTATCTGATTTGTTCCACACACCGCCAATACTATTAGGGGTACGGCTAAAATTGTCAAAAATATTCACACTGAGTTGCAGCTGATGCTTCCTTAACTTAAATGCTTTGTTCAGGTTACCGGATATACTCAAAAACTGATGGCCATCTGCATTCACCACATAATAACTGCTGCGCCCTTCTTTATCTGTCATACTGCTATCTGCAAAACTATTATTAACGATGCCGGCAGACACACTCCCGTTGTAGTTGAAATCTCTGTTTGTTCTCACCGTATAATGGCTCATGCTGAACGTCAATACTCTTTTTTCAGCAGGCTTCAGGGTAGCATTCCCATTTCGTATGTAATACAGATTGGAGCTATCCACCAGTGGCGCCAGCTGAAAAACAGCCGGATAATCATTGGTAGCAGCAAAATTCAGACTATAGGTGTCATAGAAATCACCATATTGATTGTTTTGATACCTGATGCCGGCATTCGGTACAAACTTCAGATAACTACGACTGAGGTTTTGAAAAGCATGATCAGAATAGTTTTGCAGCTGGTAAAATTGTGCCTGCGCACTGGCATCTATGGTAACCGTTTTGTTATAACGATTCTCCAGCCCTTTATTGAAGGTCCGGCTGAAATTCAATGCCGGTTTTTCGTTTATCGTAGTATACCTGCTATCGTTGGTTAAATACTGGTTTAGTACATAATTATCCTTTGCAGGATCCTTATCCCTGACTTCATTCTTTTCCCCATGTGTATTTACATCCAGGTTATTTTGCAGCTGAATACTCAACCGGGATAAGTTACCAGTAAACATCCAGGGGGATAAATCACCCCATTTCAGCGACAGGTGTTGTTTGGTATCATTGCTACTGGTATTATAACGCCGGTCAAACAATTTATTTTGTGCAGGATTGGCGATGGAATTAAATGTTGTTTGTTGCCACCGGTCGTTGTTGCTGTTGGCGGCAATAAAGGAATAATTAATTTCATAATCGCGCGGCCGCCGGCTTTCATACATCCTGGACTGGTGTGATGTACCAATTTCCAGGGTCAAATTTTTCCCGTCACTGTTATTATCATTCACGGACTGATTAGTACTCTGCAGCACCCGGGCAGTGTTAAACACGCTACTTTCATTACGGCTGTTACTTTGGGTAGTGTTACTGTTGAAGGCGGCACCGACGTAAAAGCGGTTATTATCCTGACGCTTGTCATACCTCGACTGGAAGTGCTGAGCGGTGTTGTTAATCCGGATATTGCTCCGATCATCCCGTATCAGGCTGCTGTCACCGCCGAGCGAGGTAACTGTTTGGGTGTTACGCACCTGGTCATTGATATTATTCTTCAGAAAATAACTCGCATTCAGGCGATTCTCTTTATTATAATCCCGATCTGGTATAAAGTCATGCTGAAACACAAATCCACCCGATTGGGGCCGGCTAATGCCCTGCATCGAGAAATCTGACTGGTACTCCGTCCCGGCCCCTACTCCTTTAAAAGTGCTGTTACGCAGCAGCTCGTTGGCGTCTGCGGCGTCTTTGTTAATGTTATTGCTGGCAGCCACAAATCCGATCTGGGTCTTTGGTGAAAAAAAGTTAATGCTGGCATCTGCCTCATAACGTTCCCGGGAACCATAGCCTGCAGACACTTTTCCAAAGTGCCCCATCCGCTTATTCGCTTTCAGCTTGATATTCACTTCCGTAACGGAATCCAGCGGATTGTCCCGGTTCTTGTTTTGCTGATACACCTGAATTTTATCTACCGCATCTTTGGGAATATTCTGTGTCGCCACGCGCTTATCACCGCCGAAAAAAGGTTTGCCATCCACCAATACACTGCGTACTTCCTTGCCGTTGACAGTAATGGTACCATCGCCCCAAAAGGTTACGCCGGGTAGTACCCGCAGCAGATCTTCTGTTTGCGCAATGGGATCCAACCGGAAAGCATCAGCATTAAATTCCAGGGTGTCACCATTCATTTGCACCGGTGGTACTGCTATTACCTCAATGCCTTTCAAGCTGTTTTCTCCACGTTCCAGGTTGAGTTGCTTCAAGTCGATCTCATTACCACTGATCGTAAATTTCTTCGCCAAACTCTGATAGCCCATATAGCTGACTACAATTCTTAACGACTGGTTTACCGGCAAATCTTTAAAATGAAACTCCCCGAAGTTGTCGGACAACTGGTAACTGATCAGACTTGAATCTTTCACCAGGTACACCGCCAGCGTAGCTGCTGGTAAAGCGTAGTTATGAACGGAATCCCGTACCATCCCATTGGCAGCAGCTTTCCAGGTACTATCTTTTTTTTGTGAGAAGACAACAGCAGCAGTGCATATTAAAATAAACAGTAGTAACAGTCGTTTCATTATCCTATAAATTGTCGTTGGGTGTTAGCTGAGTAATCACAGGATTGCGTTTACGATGCTGTGTGGTAAAGTAGCGGGTTAAAGTATCATTGTATACAGGTGACCTGTCTGCGGTCCTCACCTGGGAAAATCCGGTCATAGAAAAAGAGATAAAACAGGGAAACAGGGAAGATACTTTGCGCATCTAAATATTTTACATAGATTCAAAAATTCGAGGCAAACAGCACTGCATAGGGCTTATCACGATGATCAACTTTTCATGTAAGACATTTGCGATGCTCTTGTGCTTAAATGTAATTTATAATTTCAATTTTTTTTTTAGAATTCCGGAGATGAATACTTTAACGGACCTAAAAAGCTGCCGCAGGCGGTAGCAAGTTGACATCATCCACTTTCTATTGCATATTTCATTAATTTTAATTTTCCAGGTGATCCTGATAAGTTCCCCACTTTAAATGATGGTGATATGAAAGAGAACAAATACGATGATCCGGCCTTCTTCGAAAGTTATAGCCAGATGCCCCGCTCCGTAGATGGATTGAATGCCGCGGGTGAATGGCAAACTTTTCGTGCCATGCTACCGGACCTGCGCAATAAAAAGTACTGGACCTGGGTTGTGGCTTCGGATGGCATTGCCGGTATGCGCGCGAACAACAGGCGGCTGCTGTGGTGGGTGTAGATATTTCCGAAAAAATGCTGGAACGCGCCAGGAATACGACCCATGATCCGGCAATCACTTATATACAACAAGCCATAGAGGATATTGATTTTACAGCAGACTCCTTTGATGTAGTCATTAGTTCCCTGGCATTACATTATGTGGCCGCATATGAGGTGGTTTGCCACAAAGTATATGACTGCCTGAAATCCGGCGGCACCTTTGCGCTTTCTGTGGAACACCCTGTTTTCACTGCCAATGCCGCGCAGGACTGGTACTACGATGCACAAGGCACACGGCTGCACTGGCCGGTAGATCGTTATCAGGCGGAAGGATTAAGGAAGACAAGGTTCCTGG
This sequence comes from Chitinophaga sp. RAB17, assembly GCF_052114225.1. NCBI lineage: Bacteria > Pseudomonadati > Bacteroidota > Chitinophagia > Chitinophagales > Chitinophagaceae > Chitinophaga > Chitinophaga sp. RAB17. The sequence continues at coordinate 762,765 of NZ_JBFREI010000003.1, forward strand.
ATACCGATGTGATCAAATACCACCGCACGGTAGCAACCCTGCTAAATACGCTGCTGGCAGTGGGTTTCAGTATCCGTCATATCTCAGAACCCCAGCCCTCCCCCGAAATAATAGAGCAATACCCCGAAATGCGGGACGAAACACGCCGCCCTATTTTCCTGATGATGTCGGTGGTGAAACCCTGAGTCAACGAAATCCTTACCAGATACAATGCTGTAAGGCACTCAGCCTTTTCACCAAAAATAAATTTGCCAGTTTAATACCAAATGGTATATTTTTGTACCGGCAAAGATCATAGGATATGAACAAAGCAGAGAAAACAAAACAGTTTATTGTGGAGATGACGGCGCCTGTGTTCAATGAAAAGGGCTATACCGGCACTTCTTTGAATGACATGACGAATGCTACCGGCTTAACCAAAGGTAGTATCTATGGCAACTTCGCCAATAAGGATGAAGTGGCCCTGGCCGCCTTTGATCACAACATCAGGAAAGTAGGCGTGATCATCCGGCAGGAAATGGACAAAAAGACTACCTGCAAGGATAAGTTAATGGTATATGTGCATGTGTATGAAAACTTCCTGAAACATCCGTTTCCTGTAGGTGGCTGTCCTATTCTTAACACCGCCATCGAAGCAGATGATACCCATCCTTTATTAAAACAGAAAGCAGTCGATGCCGTATATAACTGGAAAGGTATTATCACCGACCTGATTGAAAAAGGTATGCAGCAGGGAGAATTCAGTAAACATACAAATGTGGAACAAACGGCCCTCACCATGATCGCTATGATTGAAGGCTGTATTATGATCACCAAGTTAACAGGCAAAATGAATTACCGGAAAGCCATTATGCAGTCCGTGGAAAAAATCATCAACGAGTTATAATCAAAATTTTTTCTCTATAAATATACCAATTGGTATAAAACAAAAACTAATAAAATGAAAACATCCGGAAATACGGTGCTGATCACCGGCGGCAGTGCAGGCATAGGCCTGGCGATAGCGAGATTATTATCTCAGCAAAACAATAAAGTAATTATTACCGGCAGAACCCCGGAAAGACTGGCAGAAGCGGCCCGGCAGATACCTGGTGTGACCACCATCGTCAGCGATGTCAGCAACGGACAGGACGTAGCGAAACTGGTAAAGACCCTGGAACAGGATTTCCCTGAACTGAATATGGTGATCAATAACGCCGGCAAAGCGCATGCTTACGAATTGTCCGCCACCGCCAATGCCGCGGATAAAGCAACGGAAGAAATGGTGACAAATTATTTGGCAGTGATCCGGCTCACAGAACAGCTGCTGCCTTTACTCCTCCGTCAACAGGAAGCTGCCATTGTAAACGTGACCTCTATTGTAGTATTTGCACCATCCGCACGCATTTCTACTTACTCCGCCACTAAAGCGGCATTACATTCCTACACACAGTCGCTGCGCCACAGTATAGCACCACTGCATGTGTTTGACCTGATGCCACCACTGGTAAATACTGAATTCTCAGAGGGAATCGGCGGTGCTAATGGCATTCCTCCACAACAGGTAGCGGAAGAATTCTTTACAGCACTCGGCAAAAATCAATATGAAATTCATGTAGGCAATACAGAAGATATCTATCAGCTGATGTTGACTTCTCCTGATGCTGCTTTTGCGGCGATGAATGGCGGCGGCGTAACAGCTTAAAAAAATTTCCTTTAAAATATACCAATTGGTATATTAAAATACAATAATGAAACGGACAGTATTGATCCTGGCGGTTATTACAGCGGCCATCATGGAGCTGATAGACACTTCTATTGTAAATGTGGCATTATCGCATATGAGCGGTAACCTGGGCTCCACCCTGGAAGATACCTCCTGGGTCATTACTGCCTACGCCATCGCCAACGTTATTATCATCCCTATCACGGGCTTTCTGGCGGGCAAACTGGGCAGACGCAATTATTACATTGGCTCCATTATCGCCTTCACCTTCTTTTCGATGATGTGCGGACAAGCCAGCAACATATGGGTACTGGTGATCTTCCGCTTCCTGCAGGGCATAGGCGGCGGCGCACTCCTATCCGTATCCCAGGTAATTATATTTGAACAGTTCCCTAAAGAAAAACGTAATGTGGCCAGCGCGCTCTTTGGAGTGGGCGTGTTTATTGGTCCTACCATAGGACCTACCCTTGGCGGTTACATCACAGAGTTCTATTCCTGGCCCTGGATATTTTACATCAATATTCCCATTGGTATAGTAGTCGCATCTATCTGCTATGTACTGTTACGCGAACCCGGCGAAGCAGGGCCCGATCGTAAAATCGACTGGACAGGTATCCTCCTGCTGGCAGTAGGTGTGAGCGCTTTGCAAACCGTACTGGAACGCGGCGAAACAGACGACTGGTTTGAAGCGCCCTATATCACCTGGCTCGCAGTAATAGCTACTTTCTCTATTATACTCTTCATCTGGTGGGAACTCCGGATCAAATACCCGGTTGTGAATCTGCGGGTACTAAAAAGCAGGAATCTCAGCATCGCTGCCATCCTTACGTTCGTATCCGGCATGGGCATTTTCAGCTCTGTATTCCTGACACCCGTATTTGCGCAGCGACTTCTCAATTTCACACCCCTGCAAACAGGTATGTTGCTGCTACCCGGCGCCTGTCTGGCGATAGGTGGACTTATCATCTCCGCGCGGCTGCTGCAACGCGGCGTATCACCGGTATTCCTGATTGTGGCTGGCATGGGCTTATTTGTGCTGTTCAGCTGGCAAATGTCACAGCTTAATCAAAACGCCAGCGCCGCTGATATTACGGTATCTCTCATCTGGCGCGGCGTTGGACTGGCGCTCGTAACCGTGCCGTTAACTACACTGGCCGTATCTTCTTTATCAGCAGCAGATATCCCCCAGGGCGCTGCACTCAATAACATGATGCGGCAGCTGGGCGGCTCCTTCGGCATCGCCATGGTCAATACCTATCTCGCTAACCGCAACGCCCAGCACCGCTCCGACCTGGTCAGCAATTTGCAGACAGATAATCCTGCTTTAACCACCCGGCTAACCGGATACACACATTTCTTCTTAAATAAAGGCGCCACCGTTACTGATGCACATGACAAGGCATTAAAACTACTCGATAACACCGTTATCCGCCAAACCACCATCTTAAGTTTCAGTGACGCATTTCTATTGGTAGGCATCATATTCCTCGCAGCATTGCCCTTGCTCTTCATTGCGTCGACCAAACAAAAGGCAGCCGCTAATGTAGTGGTACTGGATCACTGATTTTTCTACTGCAGCAGGAGCGCATGATAAGTGCCGTGCATCACAAAAGCATTATCTTAGTACAAAAAAAAATGCATCGGCTATTCTACCTCACCCTGTTTATCATGATTCCTGCATTTGTGCATGCACAAACACCCACAGATGCGATCAAAGCGTCCATCAATCAACTCTTTACCGCCATGCGGAACGCAGACAGCGTGGCTATCAAAGCTTGTTTTGCACCAGGTGCCCGGCTGCAATCTGTATCCAAAGACAAACCCCTGCAAACAATAGCCATCGATGAATTTGCAGGCCACATTGGTCAACTTCCCCCGAATGCGGCAGACGAACGGATTGTGTTTGATCAGATTCATATAGATGGCACACTGGCATCCGTATGGACTCCTTATCGCTTTTATTTTAAACAACAGTTTAACCATTGCGGCGTAAACTCCTTTCAAATGGTACAATTGGATGGCGTATGGAAAATACAGTACGTGATTGATACCAGGCGCAAAGATGATTGCGCAGAAGAACCCGGTAAATAATTTAAACACCGGTATATAAATCGGACTGCCTCACGATACCGGTTTACGACTTTTTTTACGAAATACGGCTGGTGTAAAACCAGCCTTTTGTTTAAAGAAAGCCGTGAAATAATTGGCCGAATCAAAGTTCAACTCATAGGCAATTGCTTTGATCGTTTTCCCGGAACTCACCAGCAGGTCCTTTGCCTGTTGTAACCTGATCTGCTGCTGGTATTGGGTAGGCGACAAACCTGTGTATTGCTTAAACATACGCCGGAACCAGGAGTAACCCATATTCAGCCTTCGCGCCAGCTCTTCCGGCGAAATACTGCCATCCGGATGCTCCCGCATCAGCAGTCTCGCTTTCTCAATTTTTGTAACAATCTCTCTATCCTGGAACTGATTATTTTTTGTGGTGAAGTATACCGTCCCCAGCATGTGCATGGCAATACCGGATATAGCCTGTTGAAAACCCGCACGCTCTTCCGTGGCCAACGCTATCACCTGCTTAAAAAGATCCAGTAACTGCTCATTAAATCCAATATGATGCAACGGCGCCTCCCTGTCAAAGAAATTATGCCGGATAATCTGATCTGCCACCGCCCCCTTGAAGCCTATCCAGTACGTGTCCCAGCCACTGTCTGTTTTAGGCCGGTAGCTATGCCATTCACCCGGAAAAAGCAGCAGCATAGTGCCTTCTTCAACGACTTCATTTTTCAGCTGCCGGGAGCTGAACTGACCGGCCCCACGGGTAATATAGATCAACTGGTATTCCTGTAAAATACGACCGGTATCAGGATTGAACCAATAACGGGAAGGATGATCTTTCGACGGATACCTGCTGTCAGGCAATACCGACTGGTAGCCAACTGTAGTAACAGTAAGTCCCCAGTTGATATCATCTTCATTAACCGTCAAATACTTAATAGGTGAATCCTGGTATTTTTTCATGGTACAAACAGCGTTTCATGCGATGGAATAAGCAGTGGATACAACTGAATCAAAAATAATGATAATCGGGGTAATTCCATCTGTGTAAATTTCCCTTCCTCCGGAGTACAGGCATTCTTTTCCCTTTATTGTACAGCCATACGGGAGAATACAACCAAAAACAGCTACCTAAAGTACCTACTCTGCCGATTGTGTCAAAAAACGTACTTTTTAAGCCAGATCCAGCACCCCATTCGCTTACTTTCTGAATAGATTTGTACCGTTGCTGCTCCATCACTGCCGCAATACACGTTGTAGAAAAATCATCAGCTTATTACCAGAGAAACGCTCCCTGGTTTAAACGTATACTTATGTACCTGAAATTACTTCGTAGTCTTTGGTTACCCGTTATAGCCGCCAGTTTCTTCCTCCTGCTTTCCTGGACAACTGGTATAAAGTCACCGCCTCCCGGAGAACATAGTTTTCGTTTTCTGCAACAACAGTTTGTATCACCCGATAAACAATTCGGCAGCGCCCCGCTGTGGGTATGGAACACCAAAGTAACACGTCCCGTTATCGACTCCATGATGGCCGGATTTAAAAGTCACGGCTTTGGCGGCGTGTTTGTACATCCACGGCCCGGCCTCGTAACGGAGTACCTCTCGAACGATTGGTTTGATATGTGGAGCTATGCTGTAAAAAAAGGAAAACAACTGGGACTGGATGTATGGATATATGATGAAAACTCTTACCCCAGCGGTTTTGCAGGTGGGCATGTTCCCGCTGAAATGCCCTCTTCGTATAACCAGGGACAGATGTTGCATCTGGAAAAAATAAACCAACTACCGGAAACGGACACACGATATTTTATCTGCCTGAAAGAAGCAGGTGGACAATTTGAAGACATCACCGGCAAACAAGCCGCAGAAAAAGGTAAGAAAGGTAACTACTATGGCTTCAGCAAAGCTTATTACCATAAGTCCGACTGGTATGGAGGCTACTCCTATGTAGACCTGATGGCGCCTGGGGTTACTGAGAAATTTATTGAAGTCACCATGAAAGGTTATGAAAAAAGTGTAGGCGCCGACTTTGGTAAAACAGTACCCGGCATTTTTTCAGATGAACCTAATATAGAAGTACAAGGCGGCGGCAATATCCGCTGGACACCAGATCTCTTCTCCCACTTCCGGGCAACATGGGGCTATGACCTGGCGCCACATTTACCTGAACTATTCGAAGAAACCGGTGAATGGAGAAAAACAAGACACCACTATTTTCAAACATTACTACAGCTCTTTATTGATCGCTGGTCAAAACCTATGCACGCCTATACGGAGCAAAAAGGATTGCAGTGGACCGGCCACTACTGGGAGCATGGATGGCCCAACCCCAATAGTGGTCCCGACAATATGGCCATGTACGCATGGCATCAGCGCCCAGCCATTGACATGCTCTTTAACCAGTTTAATGAGCAAAGCCCGAATGCACAATTCGGGAATATCCGCTCCGTAAAAGAGCTGGCCAGTGTAGCCAATCAACTCGGCAAAAAAAGAACGCTCTGTGAAACCTATGGTGGTGGCGGATGGGAACTCACCCTGATGGACATGAAGCGACTGGGCGACTGGGAATATGCACTTGGCATCAACACCCTGAATCAACACCTCGCGACCATGACACTCACCGGCGCGCGCAAATATGATTATCCACAATCATTCTCTTATCAGAACCCGATGTGGCCTTACTATACGCAGCAAAACCAGTACTTCGCCCGCTTATCGCTTGCCCTCTCCAGGGGACAACAACAAAACGATGTACTCATACTGGAGCCTACCACCAGCGCCTGGATGTATTTTAATTACGACAGATCCAATCCGCGGATCACAGCAATTGGCAACCAGTTCCAGGCATTCATTACGCGCATGGAAAAAGCCCAGACCGAATATGATCTGGGCGCTGAAAATATTATCCGGGATCATGGTAAAATATTGCAGGATCAATTCATAATAGGAGAACGCGCCTATCATACCGTCATCATTCCACCAGGCATGGAAAACCTCGACAGCAGCACCTTTCAGCTACTGCAACAATACACCTCCAGCGGTGGAAAAGTACTGGTATTTGAAAAGCTGCAATATATTGATGGCACATCCAATGCCGCCCTTGACAAATGGTTGCTGCAACCAACAGTTACGCATATACGGGAACTGACCCAATCGGTGATACAACAATATATTCCTTCTCCCGTGATCAGTTTTCCGGAGATAGATACCACACAGGGCGATCTCTATCATCACCGCCGCCGCATAGATGACGGACAACTGTTATTCCTCTCTAATGCCAGTGTACATGAAAATGCCACCGGACAGGTACGGATAAAAGGCAAAGATGTTGTACTGATGGACCTGCACACCGGCCGCATCCTGGATTATCCGGCTACCGCAGATAACGGCTATCTTACTATTCACTATGACCTGCCACCAGCCGGCAGTATACTGTTATTTGCAGGTGATCAACCCATGCATAACGGCACCGCCTACACGGCGCCCTGGTCCGGCACGCCTGTAAAAGCCACCCCTCTGAGTATTCAGCGCCTTTCGCCCAATGTACTCAACATCGATTTCTGCGACCTCCACATCGGCGACAGCACCTACAATGATATACATGTGCTGAAAGCAGCAGACCTTGCGTTCAAACATTACGGATTCCGTAACGGCAATCCCTGGAATACCTCCGTACAATACAAACGAAACATTATACAGCGGGATACTTTCCCTCCCGGTAGCAAGGTGAACGCCGTATATCATTTCACCATCAATGGCGCAGACAGGAGTCACATGCAGGCAGTAGTAGAAAGACCGGATATATGGAAAGTAAAATTAAACGGGAAACTGCTGACACCTGTAAAAGGCGGCTGGTGGCTGGATAAAGACTTTGCCGTGTACGACATCAGCAATAGTAAAGCCGGAGAAAACCAACTGGAAATAATCGCTGCTCCCATGCGTGTTTTTGCAGAGATAGAACCAGTATATATCATCGGAAATTTCAACCTCACACCCGTGGCTAAAGGCTGGGAAATTGCCAAAGCTGCCCCGCTTTCACCGGGCAGCTGGCGGAACATGGGCATGCCTTTGTATGGTCACAGTGTAGCCTATACGAAACATTTCCACAGCTCAGCCGGCACCAACTACCAGGTAAGACTAAAAGAATGGAAAGGTACTGCCGCTGCTATAAAAGTAAATGGTAAAGCCGCAGGGGTTATAGATATTCCTCCTTATACCGCCGACATCTCTTCGTATATGCGGGAGGGTGACAATACCGTGGAAGTGATCATCACCGGTAGTTTAAAAAACACGCTCGGACCCCATCACAATAAACCTCAACCAGGAATAGTGTCGCCCTGGCATTTCGGAAACGTAAAACAGCATCCCCGCGGAAATGCCTATGACACCTATGACTACGGTATGATGACTGATTTTGACATTGAACAACGTGCCCGGCACTAAATAAAGGAAGGATATGACAGCTATTAAAGTGGGACTATTTGGAATTGGACTGGCCACCTATTGGTCGCAGTTTGAAGGATTAAAGGAAAGACTGGAATCCTATCAGCTCCAAATAGCGAGGCAACTGGAGAGTGATGCCGTTGTAGTACTGGATGCGGGCCTGGTAGATTCGGTAGAAAGTGCCAGAGCAGCAGCTACCCTTTTTAAAACCAACGATGTCAGCATCATCTTTTTGTATGTATCTACTTATGCACTATCGGCCACCGTATTGCCGGTAGTGCAAAAAGCCAAAGTACCGGTAGTGATCCTCAACCTGCAGCCAGTGGCGGCCATCGATTACGAGTGGTTCAACGGATTGGGCGACAGGGGCCTCATGACCGGGGAATGGCTCGCCAACTGCCAGGCATGCGCCGTTCCGGAAATCGCCAACGTATTTAACCGTGCCGGCATTCCTTTTTACCAGGTAACCGGCACGCTGAACGATGTGGAAGCATGGCAGGAAATAGCCGACTGGAAAGAAGCTGCCGCAGTAGCCGCCGGCATGCGGAACAACCGTCTCGGTGTATTAGGCCATTACTATAACGGTATGCTGGACATCTATTCTGACCTTACCCTGCAGGCAACTACCTTTGGCGGACATATCCAACATCTTGAAATGTGCGACCTCGCCGCCTTTCACCAACAGGTAACACCCGCCGAAATAGAACATAAAATACAACAGATCCACCAGGAAATGGAAGTACTGGAGGAATGCCCGCCACAGGAGATTGTACGCGCCGCCCATACTGCGGTGGCACTGGATAAAATGGTGGCGCACCATCAGCTGGGCTCCCTCTGTTATTATTACGAAGGCACTCCCGATGGCGAATATGAAGATCTGATTGCTTCCGTTATCACCGGCAACTCCTTACTCACCGCTCACCAGGTACCCGTAGCGGGTGAATATGAAGTAAAGAACGCACAGGCCATGAAGATCCTCGACCTTTTCCAGGCAGGTGGCTCCTTCACAGAATTCTATGGCCTGGATTTTAACGCTGGCATTATTCTCATGGGACATGATGGTCCCGGTCACCTGGCAATTGCCGAAGGCCGGCCCCTGCTGAAACCATTAGGTGTATACCACGGCAAACCCGGTAAGGGCTTGTCTATTGAAATGAAAGTAAAACATGGCCCGGTCACTTTACTATCTGTAGTAGAAACCCACAACGGCAAATTAAAATTGCTGGTGGCAGAAGGCGATTCGGTGCCGGGCCCTATTTTGAAGATCGGTAATACCAATAGCCGGTACCGGTTTTCACTGGATGTAAAAACGTTTGTCAACAACTGGAGTAAAGAAGGCCCTGCGCATCACTGCGCCATTGGCATCGGGCATATAGCCGCGAAAATTGAAAAGCTGGGAAATATACTGGACATTGCTACCGTAAAAGTATGCTAACGAAGCATATACAACCCCTCGCCCCCTTTCGTTTTGAATCAACAGAATAATAGCCTACTTTTGCTCCGTTATGGTTTATCCATGTCCACTCCGGGCATGAATAATTAAAAGGGAACATGGGTGAAAATCCCGGACAGTCCCGCTGCTGTAAGTCTCATACAATGCTAAGGCAACACCACTCAAGGCCACTGTTGATCATTCAATGGGAAGGTCGCCGAAAGCAGAGATAAGTCAGAATACCTGCCATACAACTGATTTTTGAGCTTTCGTGGAATGAAGCTTAGGGATAAATGCAAGCTACAGGATGTTCCTGTACCCGTGCGCTTTCCTAATTATTTTTTCTCCTGTCGAAGGCTGTTGATGGAATATTAACAGGTTTAAAATTATGCGTTTCACTGAACAAGCCTGTTCACTGACTAAGGTATGCTTGTATGTTATGGTCTTCATCATCTGGCCGGCAACAACCATTAAAGCACAGCAGGCAGATACGATTACCACCAAAGATCTCCGGGAGGTGTCCGTTACCGCGCAGCGAACCGGCAGCGAAGTAAGCCCGGGGCAGAAAATGGACGAAAAACAACTCAGCAGACTGGGCAGCCATTCTGTGGGGGATGCTATCCGCTTCTTCTCCGGAGTGCAGATCAAAGATTATGGTGGCATAGGAGGCCTGAAAACAGTGGATATCCGCAGTATGGGCTCCAACCATACCGGTGTATTCTATGATGGCATTGAACTCGGCAACGCCCAAAACGGACAGGTAGATCTGGGGAAATTTTCCCTGGACAACATGGAAGAAATCGCCCTGTATAACGGACAAAAAAGCAACATCTTTCAACCGGCCAAAGACTTCGGATCTGCCGGCTCTATCTATCTTACTTCTCTCAAACCTAAATTCGCTCCGGGTGAAAAAACACATGTGAGAGCGACTGTTAAAACAGGCTCCTTTGGCTTGTTCAATCCTTCCCTGCTCTGGCAACAAAAAATCAGTGATAAAATATCTGCCTCCTTCAGCAGCGAGTGGACCAGCGCTACCGGACGGTATAAATACACCTATGCTAAATACGATAAACAAGGAGGCACCAAGCTATACGACACAAGCGACTACCGTAGAAACAGCGATGTAAATGCGGTACGGCTGGAGGGCGGACTCAATGGCGTTATGAAAGGAGGCGAATGGAACACTAAAATATATTATTATAATTCCGAAAGAGGCCTACCGGGTTTTATTGTCAACAATGTATACGGGCATGTCGACCGCCTCTGGGATCGCAGCCTGTTTATCCAGTCCTCTTTCCGTAAAGAAATTACCAAACGGTACAGCATCCTCCTCAATGGCAAGTATGCATATGATTATACCCATTATAAAACCAGCGACACGGCACAGTTTCCGGTAGACAATTACTATCGCCAGTACGAAATGTATTTTTCTATGGCAAATCAATATGCGCTTACTACCTGGTGGACCATCTCCCTTTCCGGCGATTTGCAATGGAATAAGCTGGATGCCAACCTGCAGGAATTTAGTTATCCTACCAGGTATACCACGTTGGTCGCAGGAGCTTCCGCCGTGAACTTTAAACGATTCAGCGCACAGGCCAGCATACTCGGTACTTTTGTGAATGAAACCGTAAAACAAAATGCTGCTGCCCCATATCAGCAAAAATTTACTCCTGCAGTTTTTGCATCCTGGCAACCTTTCCCAACACCTGATTGGCACCTGCGGACCTTTTATAAACGCATCTTCCGCATGCCTACGTTCAACGATCTTTATTATACAGAAATCGGTAACCGCTTTCTGAAACCAGAATTCGCCACACAATATGATGCAGGCATTACCTGGAATAAAACATTCACAGATAAACTGCTCAGTATAGCTGGTCTGGAAATAGATGCATACTATAATGAAGTTACAGATAAGATTGTAGCGGTACCTGGGCAAAATCAGTTTATATGGACCATGATGAACCTCGGCAAAGTAAAAATTAAGGGCGTAGACGTAAAAGCAAATGCCGGCTGGCAAATCAAAAAGCAGGTGGATATCCTGTTAAAAGCGACCTATACTTTCCAGGAGGCACGGGATTTCACCGACCCCACCGAAGGGTTCTATGGCGATCAGATTGCCTACATCCCCCGCCACAGCGGCACACTCATAGTGAGCGCCGATTATAAAGGCTGGGAAGCGAATTACAGTTTCATTTATACAGGAGAAAGATATAACGCCAAGAACAATATACCAGCCAACTATGTACCTGCATGGTATACCAGCGATATTTCCTTTGGCAAACAATTTAACTATAAACGTACCCGCGTTCACGTTACAGCACAGGTGAACAACCTGGCCAATCAGTTTTACGAAGTGATACAAAGCTACCCCATGCCGGGCAGAAACTGCCGCTTCATTGTAGCGGTTAATATTTAATCAGAAATGTTATGACGAAACAAGTAAAAAATACGTACTTATTGCTGGCAGCCATTGGTTTGGTTATCAGCAGCTGCAGAAAAGATTCGACCATTGTGCCTTCGGAACTCGTCCCCGTAACAACTCCGGAGCCGGATGCACCATATGCAGGCATGTATATGCTGAATGAAGGAAACATGGGCAGCAATAAAGCCAGCCTTGACTATTTTGACTATACCACCGGCATTTACAAGAAAAACATCTTCGCAGAAAGAAATCCTACAGTAGTGAAAGAACTGGGAGATGTAGGCAATGATGTACAGATCTACGGCAGCAAACTATACGCTGTTATCAACGTATCCAATAAGGTAGAAGTGATGAATGTTGCCAATACCAAAAGCCTGGGAAGAATTGATATTCTCAACTGCCGCTATATTACTTTCGCTAATGGTAAAGCCTATGTCAGCTCTTACGCGGGACCTGTAAAAATAGAAGCCAATGCCCCTATCGGCTTTGTGGCAGAAGTAGATACCAGCACCCTGCAAGTTACCCGTAAGGTAATAGTAGGTTATCAGCCGGAGGAAATGGCGGTAGTAGGTAACAAGTTATATGTGGCCAATTCAGGCGGTTACCGCGTACCCAATTATGACCGCACCGTATCAGTAATTGACCTGCTCACCTTCACCGAAACTAAAAAAATTGACGTAGCCATTAACCTCGATCGCGTGAAGGCAGATAGCGATGGCGATATATACGTGACCTCCCGTGGTGATTACCGGAAAACACCCTCTAAACTATTTGTGATCGACACCAAAAAAGATGAGGTAAAGAAAACATTCGACATAGGCGCCAGCAATCTCTTTATCTCCGGTGATACCGCTTATGTCTATGGCTCAGAGTTTAGCTATAACACCGGCAAATGGGTCATCAGCTATAACATGATCAATGTAAAAACGGAAACATTACTCAACACCAATTTTATCACCGACGGTACAGAGAAATCTATCAAAATGCCCTATGGCGTTATCGTCAACCCTGCCACCAAAGAAATTTTTGTAACAGACGCTAAAGACTATGTTTCCTCCGGCACTTTATACTGCTTTGATAAAACAGGAAAAAAGAAATGGTCTGCCATCACCGGAGATATTCCGGGACATATGGTGTTCGTAAAATCCAGTAAATAATCACACTAATTTTATATTATGAAAAGAAAATTTCTACTCGCAGGTATGATGCTGACTTTAATCATCAGCAGCTGCTCCAAGAGCAAAGATGAAGTAGTGACACCAGATCCGGAACCAACCGGCCCCTTTCTAAACAAGGTTACAAAAGTATTTGAATATTTCCCCGCACCCGGCCAATTCACCAATGGCCTTCCTGTATGGAAAACAGGTGATGATGCAAAAAAAATGGCTGATTATGCACTGACAGCCCTCGCCAAAGAAGACATGATTTCCCTCGGTGGTTTTGGAGGCTTCGTAGTAATGGGCTTTGATCATACCATCAAAAATGTACCCGGCGAATATTCTTTCATCGTATTGGGCAACGCATTTAACAATTTCGCAGAACCAGGCGTGATCTCTGTTTCAGTAGATGCCAATAAAAACGGCCTGCCGGATGATGAATGGTATGAAATTGCCGGATCTGAGTATAATAGCTCTAAAACCATTAAAAACTACCAGATCACCTACTATAAACCAGATGAAAATAAAGTGCGCACTACTGATCCTGCGGATCCGTATACCAGCGACAATACTTACATTAAATGGAAAGACAACCAGGGACAAAGCGGATACATTTCCAGGAATACATTCCATGACCAGCCTTACTACCCTCAGTGGAAAGGCGATAGCATTACTTTCACCGGCACACGGCTGACTGATAGCAATATCAAAAACACCTCCAGTGATCCCGAGTCGCCTTATTTTGTATGTCCTGCATTTTCTTGGGGCTACGCAGATAATGCTCTCAATGATGATAACGATGCAAAAATAAAGCTGGACTGGGCGGTAGATAAAAAAGGTACACCAGTTAAACTGACAGGTATCAACTTCATTAAAGTACATACCAGTCAACGTGCAGAAGCTGGCTGGCTGGGCGAAATATCCACGGAAGTGTTGGGCGTAAGAGATCTGAACTTAAAATAACAGCATACCATACTCCTATTGTAAGAGAAGTCATCCCGGAATAATGGGATGGCTTCTTTTTTGCTAACAATATTTTACATCCAGTTATTTAATTATCATAACGGGAATCCATAGATTATCCCCCTAAAATTGTGATCTTATATTCGTGAATCTCAATAAAAATTCATTTTTCAGAAAACTCACAATAAAAAGCAATTAATTAATAATCAACCATTTACTAATTATTCTTGCAATAGTTATTGTTTCGTTTATTTCGTTTACGTATATTTGGATATAAACAAAACAAACAGCGTAATGGAAGCCATCATAGAGAAAACCACCAAAAAAGATCAGCAGATAGCCAGATTTCTTATTGATGAAATGCATGAATTTTCTAAAGAAATATTTGGCACCAGAAATAAAAGTATCGCGATCAGAATAGATAATAAAAAGAAAACATTAGAGATTCCTGCGAAAGCGTTTAAATTATTTTACGCGATACTCGATAATATGGCAGATGGAAAGTCAATCACCATGTTTTCCAGTGATGCAGAAATTAGCACCCAACAGGCGGCTGACCTTTTAAACGTATCGAGACCACATGTAGTAAGTCTTCTAAATAAAGGAGAAATTCCATTTACCAAGGCTGGCACCCATCGAAGAATTCTGCTAAACGACATTATTGCATATGATAAAAAGCTACAAAAAAACCGAAACAGCAAGCTGAATTTTTTAGCGAAACAGGCGCAGGAACTTAATATGGGATACTAATGATCAATTCAACTGGATTGGTAGCTGTGCTGGATGCGAATGTGTTGTACCCGGCTTCCGTGCGGGATATCTTATTAAATCTGGCAGCTGTTAAACTATATCAACCGAAATGGACAAACCAGATACAGGAGGAGTGGATGAGAAACCTGTTAATAAACAGCCCCAACATTGCACACAAAAGTCTCAAAAGTGCCCAGATCGCCATGGACAGGGCATTCCCGGATGCGGCTATATCTTCTTATGAATCTCTTATCGCTGATATAGTATTACCAGATAAGGGCGACAGACATGTACTGGCTGCCGCCATCAAAGGTGAGGCGAAGGTCATTGTTACTAATAACATGAAACACTTCCCTCCAAAATACCTGAAGCTGCATCATATTGAAGGGCAGACACCTGACAAATTCATCAAACATCTGCTCTCGTTGGATAAAAACAGGGTGCTTGACGCATTCCATGCACAGGTGAGCAGATTAAAAAATCCACCGCTGTCAGCCAGCCAGGTGCTTGCTTCCCTTGAAAGGTGTGGACTAAAGAGCAGTGTGGGCATAATAAAGTCTTTGCTGAAGCTTTAGATGATCTAAATATAAAAAGACGTCTCATATTTTGCATGAGACGCCTTTCCACTTTCCGACTAACTATTTACCGGTACGGGATGCTTATCATCTCCTATCGCTACCAGGCTGAAAGTGCCTGAAATAGCCTTCTCCCGGCTGTCCGAATACATTTCTTCGATATACAGTTCTACCAATACTTTCAGGCTGGTATTGCCTACTTCCGTTACCTTGCCGATCAACTCCACAATGGTACCGGCAGGAATAGGCCGGGTAAAATCTATTTGCCCGGATGATACCGTCACCATTTTTTTACGCGCAAAACGGGTAGCAGTAATAAATGCTACTTCATCCATCAGCGACATCGCGGTGCCTCCGAAAAGTGTATCGTAGTGGTTGGTAGTACTGGGAAATACCGCTTTGAATATTCTTGTCTCCGAGTGAAGAATCTTTTCCTCCATAGTCATAATCGTTCCGTTTTTATGTTTTTACAAAGCAGCCTTTTCTCTCATCACCACAGCAGCTTTTACCATATTCGTTAAAGCTACTTTGGTTTCCGGCCATTTACGCGTTTTTAATCCACAGTCAGGATTCACCCACAGATTCCTTGCCGGCAATGCTTCCACTGCCTTTTCCAGCAACGAAATCATTTCTTCTGCAGAAGGTTGTCTGGGTGAATGTATATCATATACGCCCGGGCCAATTTCATTCGGATATTTGAAATCCGCGAAGGCATCCAGTAATTCCATTTGTGACCGGGAGGTTTCAATCGTGATCACGTCAGCATCCATCGCAGCAATGTGTTTAATGATATCATTAAATTCACTGTAGCACATATGCGTATGAATTTGTGTTTCATCTTTTACACCACTGGCAGCAATACGGAATGCCTGTACAGCCCATTCCAGGTACGCCGCCCAGTTTTCCCGGCGTAAAGGTAATCCTTCCCGGATGGCTGGTTCATCGATCTGTATCACTTTAATACCCGCATTTTCCAGTGCCACCACTTCATCCCGTATAGCCCAGGCAATCTGATTAGCGGTAGTAGACCTTGGCTGGTCATCTCTCACAAAAGACCATTGTAAAATAGTAACAGGACCGGTGAGCATACCTTTCATCAGCTTGTCGGTATTGGCTTGTGCAAAGCTGCTCCAGCGTACCGTCATATCTGCAGGACGGCTTACATCACCAAAAATAACCGGTGGTTTTACACAACGGCTGCCATAACTCTGTACCCAGCCATTTTTAGTAAACAGGAATCCATCTAACTGTTCGCCAAAATACTCCACCATGTCGTTGCGCTCAAATTCGCCATGCACGAGTACATCCAGGCCAATTTCTTCCTGCCAGCGGATCACTTCTATAGTTGCCTTTTCTATGGCGGCGTCATATTGTGCTACCGTCAGTTCTCCTTTTTTCAATCTTGCTCTTAACTGCCGGATATCATCTGTTTGTGGGAAGGAGCCAATGGTAGTGGTCGGGAATAATGGCAGGTCAAACTGCTCCTGCTGTATAGCCTGACGAACTGTAAAGGCACTTTTCCTGCTGGCATCACTCAATGTAAATGCAGCGACCCTGTCTTTTACGGCTTTACGGTGAATAAGTCCTGAGGCTGCACGGTTGCGAATTGCGTCCTCATTGGCGGCCAGTAGTGCTGTATTTCCTTTTACAATATCCCGAAGCTCCTTTAATTCCTGCAGCTTCTGTTTGGCAAAGGCCATCCAGTTTTTTATTTCGGGAGATATCGCTGTTTCGTAATCCAGGTCACAGGGAACATGTAAGAGAGAGCAGGAAGGCGCAATGGCGATTCTGTCTTCCCCTAAAACTTTAATAGCCCTATGTATAAATGCTAATGATTTGGTGTAGTCATTCTTCCAGATATTTCTGCCATCTACTACTCCCAGAGAGAGTTGCAATTTGCTGTTGGCGATCTTTGTCTGCAATACATCTTCCAGTTGTGCCGGGCAACGTACCAGGTCCAGGTGCAGTGTCTGCACCGGCAATGCCAGTACTGCCGGCAGGTGCTGGCCATAACATTCAAAATAGGAAGCCAGTACAATATGTAACTGCGGGAAGGCAGCATGTATCTGCGCATATGAATCGCTGAGCACCTGTAATGCTTCCGCAGAAAGATTGAGTGACAGGCAGGGCTCATCCAGTTGTACCACAGTGGCTCCAGCCTTCGTTAACAGGTCAAGCACTTCCAGGTACACCGGCAACAATTTATCTATCAATGATAACCGGTTAAATCCTGCTTCTTTTTCTTTACCCAGTAACAGGAAGGAAACGGGGCCCAGTAATACCGGTTTGGCAGCATAGCCTGCATTCTTCGCTTCCAGGAACTGATCCACCACTTTGCGGGAAAACAGGTGAAAGTCCTGACTGGCGGTAAATTCAGGAACAATATAGTGGTAGTTGGTATCAAACCATTTCGTCATTTCCATGGCGGTGATATCATCTCCATCCCACTGATAACCTCTGGCCATAGCAAACAACAGGTCTGTTTCAGATAACTGTTTTGCGGTGAGGGCCTGGTATCTCGCTGGTATAGCGCCCGTCATCAGCGAGGTATCCAGTACCTGGTCATAATAGGAAAAATCGTTGCAGGGAATCCAGTCGATCCCCGCCTGCTTTTGCAGTTCCCAGTTTTGCAACCGGATACCGGCGGCAACTTCCTGTAGGGCAGAAATAGAAATGCTGCCTGTCCAGTAGCTTTCGCAGGCCTTCTTCAATTCACGCTGGCTACCTATCCTCGGATAGCCTAAGTTGTGGATAATCATTGCTGATTGTTTAAAAGGTGATACATGATGTTCACGCTCTTCTACATACCATAGCAATGCTTTAACAGGAGAAAGTGTAAGAGAGGAGAAGATAGTACGTAATTGTTTCTTACAGGCATGATCCCGGATGCCATACAGCATTGGTTGACGGACCTTTAAAAAAGCGTCCATCTGTCGTACCTGTTCTTAAAAAATTACTACATACCAAAACCTGACCTGCTTCAATCCCCGAAAGCAGTGTCAAAGTGAAATAAAGGCAGGTCTCCTGGCTCGTTTCACTGTTAAACACCTTCCCATTCCTCCAACGGAACAGTGGTATATTGTTTAACAGTTGCAGATAAATTATCTGCGCAAAACTTACAGTTGCGGGACAGCCTGTGATTTACACACAGTTCCCTTTTAATCCCGCTTTTCAGCGGGAACCATTACTTGCTTCGATTGTAATACGTAAAGAACCGGGGGCGAAGATAATAAATCCCGGCAACTATCAAATTTAAGTTCCCGGCCGTTTTACAGCAGGATTTCGTTTTCTTACAATGTGGCGCAGTAGCAAAAAGTGAGTTTTACATCATAAAACGAACAAAAATGAAACAAGCTAACATCCTGATTACAGGCGCCACCGGCAACATTGGTACTACACTGGCCAAACAGTTATCCGCACAAGGTATTCCTTTCCGTGCCATGGTAAGAACTACAGACGATCAGGCCCGCGCACTCCACGCGTTACCGGGAGCAGAAGCCGTGATCGGAGATTTTAATAATCCCGACAGCGTGGCCAGCGCTTTACAGGGAATAGAAAAAGCTTTCCTGCTCACAAACTCTTCTGAGCAAGCCGAAAAGTTACAAAGTGATTTCGTGGATGTTGCACGCCATGCCGGAGTACAACATATTGTAAAACTTTCCCAGTTGCATGCAGCACCACAATCGCCGGTACGTTTTCTCCGGTATCATGCCGCCGTGGAACAAAAGATCCGCGAATCCGGTATAGACTATACTTTCCTGCGACCTAATTTATTTATGCAGGGACTGCTGGGCTTCCGGGATCCCATCATACAGCAGGGCAAGTTTTTCGCCACCGCCGGAGAGGCGCCGATTAGCCTGGTAGACATCCGGGATATTGCCGAAATAGCAGCCACCGCACTCTCTACTCCCGGCCATGCAGGCAAAATATATGATATTACCGGCCCCGAATCCCTCACACACCAGGAATTGGCAACCAAACTGTCTATCGCGCTGGGACGTACTATCACCTACGTGAATGTTTCACCGGATCAGTTACTCCAGGCCTTATTACAGGCAGGATTTCCCCTCTGGCAGGCAGAAGGCCTCATCGAAGATTATGCCCACTATGCCCGCGGAGAAGCAGCCGCCATTTCACCGGCAGTGCAGCAGCTGACAGGTCATGCACCCCGCAATTTTGACCACTTTATACAGGAATATGCAGCACTGTTTGCCTGAGAGCGAATTTTGTCTGGGGCAGGATTATACTGATTATACTGATTTTTACGCTTTTGATTTAGGAAGATTTAAAAAGATTAGGGAAGATATTAGCGAATTTATCCGCTTATATCTTCCCTAATCTTTTAAATCAAAAAGTAAAAGTCAGTATAATCAGTATAATCCTGCCCAAAAAAAACCGCTGCATTTTATCGCTAAATTCTTATTTTAGCCTTAAATAACGAATCCAGTGGGCAATGAAGAAGCTGTTCTGTTGAAGAAACTGCAGCAAGGGGATGCAGAAGCTTACATAACATTATACAACCAATACTACCCCTCACTTTATACCTACATACTCCACTTTATAAATGTTCCGGAATTTGCGGAAGACGCACTACAGGAAGTATTCATAAAGATTTGGGAGATAAGGGAGCGGATCAATCCTGAACTGTCCTTCAGCGGCTACTTATACCGCATTACCCGAAATCATGTATTCAAATCATTAAAGAAAATAACTGCCGACGAAGCACTCCGCCTACAGGTCATGCAGGAATTACAACGGCAAACAGAAGATGCAGATACCAAACTGATATGGAAGGAATACGAGGCATTATTGCACGAAGCAATCCGTCAACTCCCTCCTCAACGGCAAAAAGTGTTCAGGCTATGTCGGGAAGAAAGCAAAAGCTATGAAGAGGTAGCACAGGAATTAGGCATTTCCCGGAATACCGTCAAAGAACATATGGTCCTCGCCATGAAAAGCATCCGGTTTTTCTTTTATACCAATAGTGATGGCCTGCTCCCGGTCTTCTTTTTGTCCAGTCTGATGCTGGATCCCCACCCCGCTGAAAAAATATTTTCACCTCCACCCACCCTACCTGTCGTTTCCGGGATAGTATATACATGTCCACAGAAAGAAACGAAGCTTATTACCAACAATTGCTCCTCCGATGGCAACAACGGATATGTACTCCAACGGAAGCCATTGAGCTGATGGACTATCTGCGGCAGGACACTTCCAACCGCACCCTGTTAAATGAATTACAGACCTCATTCCGGCAGGTAAAGCCCGCAACGGCATTGTCATCTGCCGATCCGGGCGAAAGGGTCAGGAAAGAGCTGTTAAAGCATATACAGGCATCTCCCGTTATTCCTATCCACCAGCCACGAAAAAATATCCGTACATTCAAACTCGCGGCGGCAGCAGCCATCCTGGTTGGTATGGCTATTCCGACAGGGTATCTCTTGCTGCAGCAGTGGCACACACCCCAACCAGCCATCAGTAAGGCGGCACAAACGAAAACTACCGCGGACAGCCACAAAGCAGTACTCACCCTGGCCAATGGAGAAAAAATTGTACTCGACCAGAAAGGCATGCAACAACTGGCACAACAGGGCAGCAGTACCATCCGGACGAAAAACGGACAACTGGTATACGAAAAAACAAACGGCGAAGCCAGCGCCCCACTCTATAATACCCTCACCACCGCTGCCGGCGAAACCTATCCGCTGGTACTCGCCGATGGGAGCAAAATATGGCTTAATGCCTCCTCATCCATCCGTTTCCCGGCAACATTTGCAGGCAACGAGCGCAAAATTGCACTCACCGGAGAAGCCTACTTTGAAATTGCCCATGATGCACATAAACCGTTCCGCATCCAGGTAAAACAAATCACAGTAGATGTATTGGGCACACACTTTAATATCAACTCCTACGCAGACGAAGCCACTATCAACACCACCCTGCTGGAAGGAGCCGTAAAAATAAACAGTGACAAAGGCAGTATGCAACTGGCACCGGGAGAACAGTCGCAGGTAAGTGCCAATGGAACTCTAAAACGCGTGGCCGGCATCAACACAGACGAAATTGTAGCCTGGAAAGAAGGCTACTTCCGGTTCGAAAGCGCAGACCTGACCACCGTATTACGACAATTCTCCCATTGGTACGATCTGGAAATCGTATACGAAGGCAAAGTAAAACCAAGAAAATTCTTTGGTATGATCAGCCGCAGCAGCAGCCTGGTCAACGTATTAAAAATGTTGGATGCAAATAATATTTCATATAGAATAGAAGGAAAGAAACTGATTGTCAGAGGTGATGAATAGTGAACAGCACCTCCGTTTCCGGGTGAATAGTCAAATCAACCAATAGCAGGCGGGTAAGCCAACGTAGCACTGAATAAAGTCGATAGAACAACCAAATCATTTATCTAATCAAAACTCAGCACAAGTATGCAATTAAGCACTGTTGCCTGTACCCGGTATGATAGGAGCCGGCGTTCAACCAAACACCTAAAGGTCGGTAGACTACTGACCCTGCTTTGTCTCGCCACCGGTATGCAGGTGAACGCGGCAAAATCACAGAACCAGGTGGTAAACCTATCACTCAAAAATGCCACCGCCAAAGATGTATTCCGGGAAATCAACAAACAAACAGGGCTCAACATCCTGGCAGATGAAGCCTTACTGGAGAAAGGCGGCAAAGCTAACATCGAGGTAAAGAATATGCCTGTTGGCGATGCCCTGAATATTTTTATGCGCAACCAGCCACTCTCCTACACCATTGAAGGCGGAGCGATTATCGTAAAAAATAAGCCAGCCGTTCAACCGGCCAGCACACCACCTCCTCCCATAGAAATCCATGGTACTGTAACTACCGCCAAAGGACAACCTTTACCCGGTGCTACAGTCACCGTAAAAGGCACCAGACATGGCGCTGTTACCAAGGCAGATGGCAGCTTCAGCATTACTGCCAACGCAGGTGAAACACTGGAATTTTCCATGGTAGGCTTTAAACCATGGTCTGTAAAGATAGATGGCAACACCACCACTTTTAAAGTAGTACTGGAAGATGATGTATCCAACCTCACCGATGTGGTGGTGGTAGGGTATGGTACCACAAAGAGAAAAGATCTCACCGGCTCCATCAGCTCCATTTCCAGTGACCAGATGAACAATGGAGGTGTTACCTCCAACGCGGCACAGGCCATACAGGGCAGGGCTGCGGGCGTACAGGTAAGTCAGTCGAGCTCCGCTCCCGGCGGACAAACCATTGTGCGCATCCGCGGTGGCAACTCCATCAAATCCACTAACGAACCATTGTACGTGGTAGATGGTTTTCCTTCTGAAACAGGTAAAGACATCAACCCGAATGATATTGATGATATACAGATCTTAAAAGATGCCTCTTCTACCGCTATCTATGGTGCCAGGGGCGCCAATGGTGTAGTGATGATCACTACCAAAAGAGGCAAATCAGGTAAGGCCGCTATTCAATATGACGGCTACTATGGTACCCAACGGATTATAAAGGAATATGATAAAATGACCGGCCTGGAAAACATGCAGGTCACCAATGCCAAAGCCATTGAAAAAGGTCAGCCCGCCTATTATACGGCAGAAGACCTGGCCAGCGGCCGCAATAACGACTGGTTTAAATTAGCCACCCGCCCAGGTATGGTGCAAAGTCATAACCTGAATATAGCCGGTGGTACCGTGGAAGATCGCGTATCATTGTCTGGCAGCTACTTTAAACAGGATGGCGCTCTTAAAAATACGTCTTTCGAAAGATATTCCGTACGCCTGAATTATGACAGACAATTCAGCAAAAACTTCAAAACCGGCGCCAGCATATATGGCTCCCGTTCTTACACTAACTTTAAAACATACGATGGTAATATTGTCCCTTCCAACGTAATGTATGGTGTATTAACCGCCTCCCCTGCCATTCCCGTATACAATGCGGATGGCTCTTACGCCCGGTACAGGAGCAGAGACAATCCGCTGGCCTGGCTAATGGCGCCGACCAACGACCGCTATGAAAACAAAGTAAATATCAATGCTTACCTGGACTACGAAATACTCAATGGACTTAACTTCCGTGTAAACGGAGGAACAGAATATACTACCTTCCGGGAAGGTACTTACCTGCCCCGCGACCTGGTAGATGGCGAAAAAGTGGGCGGAAAAGCCAGTCTGAACAACGTATCCCGTACCCGTAACCTGGTGGAAGCCTATTTTACCTATAAAAAAATATTTAACACCATACATTCCTTGAACGTGGTGGCAGGGGTATCTTACCAGTCTGATATGTACTCCCAACACTATACACTGGCACAGAAATTCAGTACAGACGCTTTCCTTTATCACAACCTGGAAGCCGCCAGCGAGCCACTTAGCAATACCAGCCTGGATGTTCCCTCCAAAATTGCCTCCGCTTACGGACGTTTAAACTATTCACTGAAAGATAAATACCTCGCTACCTTTACTTTCCGCAGAGACGGATCCTCTAAATTCGGTCCCAACTACCGCTTCGGAAACTTCCCTTCCGGCTCTGTAGCCTGGAGAGCAGGTGAAGAAGATTTCATCAAAAATCTGAACATCTTCTCTAACCTGAAAGTAAGAGCCGGTTATGGTCTAACAGGTAACGATCGTATTCCTGATTACATTTACATGTACCTCTTCGGCCCCACTAAAGTATCATTGGGACCAGGAAGCGACAGCTATGGTGGTACCGTGGCTACCCGCCTCCCCAACCCGGATCTGCAATGGGAAAGTACCGCACAGTTTGACGCGGGAATAGATATGGGATTCTTTAACAATCGAATTTCTGCCACAGTAGATTACTACCGCAAAAAAACCAACCGACTCATATTTGATATTCCTATCGGCGACTGGAATGGCTTTGCTGTACAAACGGTAAACGCTGCTGAAATTGAAAATAAAGGCGTTGAATTATCCGTTACCACAGAAAACATTATCAACCACGCTTTCACCTGGAATACTACAATCAATATTGCCTACAACAAACAAACCTGCCTGGATCTCGGTGGCCGTCAAAGTGTGATTACACAAACCGCAAACCTCTATGGTGGCCGTTCTATCGACTTCACCAAACTGGAACCCGGACAGGAGTTAAGCACCTTTTATGGTTATATCTATGATGGCGTCATCAAAACCGGCGAAGCACATCCGCAACAGCCCAACTCTAAAGCAGGTGATCCTAAGTTCAAAGATATCAGCGGACCCGATGGTAAACCCGATGGTATCATCGATGCCAATGACCGTACTTACCTGGGACACGCTACGCCACGTTACATTTACGGGATTAACAACAACTTTGCCTACAAAGGTTTTGAACTGAACATCTTCCTGCAGGGCGCACTGAATTACAGTTTATACAATGCTACCAACCTGGTACTGGAATCCGGTCCCGGCAAAGCAGCATTGAACAGATGGACGACTACCAATGAAAATACAGATATCCCGAGAGATGGATATGTGATCGCCTACGGTGGTATGATCAATTCAAAATTTGTGGAAAATGCTTCTTACCTGCGTTGCAAAATGATTACACTCGGATATAATATCCCCGTAGCCAAAACTTTCCTGAGAAGTCTGAAAGGCATTAAGGTATATGGCTCTGTACAAAACTTATTTACGATTACCAAATATACAGGATCAGACCCTGAGGTAAACACGAACCTTAACAGTAGTGTTAACAACGGTAGCCTTAGCGGCGGAAACAATGCCAACCTTTCTTCCGGATTGGACTACACGGCTTTCCCTGCTTACCGCACCTATACCATGGGGCTTAAATTTAATTTCTAACCTGTAAATTCCGGAACAAATGAAATACGCTTATATCGCATTAACTACTTTACTACTCGGCGCTACTTCCTGTAAGAAGCTCGTAGAACCTAAAGTATACAGTTACCTCACAGATGCCAACGCATTCCTCACGCTCAGTGATGCCAAAGCAGCTGTAAACGGAGTATACTCCAGACTAAAACAACCGAGTGGCAGATCCGATGCCTGGATGTACTATGCAGGCTTCCAGGTAACCATTTCAGATCTTACCACCGATGTAGGACATGCCAGTACTGCAGGTGATGTGGGGCTGATGTCTGATTGCCAGTGGGCCTCCAGCAATACTTACCTGGCCTTCGCCTGGCAGCATCAGTATAAACTTGTTACAGATGCCAATATATCCATGTATTATATTCCACTGATGAGCAGCATTACTGATGCACAGAAAAACCAGTTTGTGGCAGAGCTGAAGTTCCTGCGCGCACTGGGCTACGTGGATCTTACTGATGCCTTCGGCCCCGTGATCCTGGTAACAGATGAAACCGTGGCACAAAATCTAAAGAGTCCTGAATATAATGCACCTTTAGCTACTACTCCTGTAGCAGATATCAATAAACTGATCATCAGCGACCTGGAGTTTGCAGCACAACATTTACCGCTTAATTACACGAACAGCGATATCTACAGCACCAACGATATAGGCCGTGCTACCAAAGGCGCTGCCATGTCCTTACTCTGTAAACTCTATATGCGTGAACATCAATGGCAGAAAGCCCTGGACCTCACCACAGAAATCATGAAGCTGGGCTACGGATTATACCCTACCTACGCCGGATTATTTGCGGAGAAAAATAAATGGTGCCAGGAAAGCATCTTCAGCGCATTGGCCGACCCATTGAATGATGCCGTAGAAATCATGAACCACTTTGGTCCCATCAACAATCCGGTGGTAACAGACAGATGGCAATACTTTGCATTAACCTGGTACTTCTGGAATACCTTTGCTGCTAATGATGATCGTAAACAAATGTTCTACTATGATTATATCGGTACAGACGGCCTCCATTACGTACAGGGCCCTCCGGGACAAACCAATCCACCTCCGGGATTTTATTACATGCCGGATGTAGCCACTACAAAATTTGCAGATCCTAAAGGCTCTACTACGTACTACGATGGACACGTATTCCCGATACTCCGTTATGCAGATATCCTGCTGTGCAGAGCGGAAGCGCTGAATGAACTGAATGGACCTAACAGCGAATCTATAGACCTGATCAACCAGGTAAAAAGCCGCTCTCATGCTACCGGTTTAGGCGCCCCCGGCACATTCACCAAAGAAACATTGCGTGATGCCATCCTCCAGGAACGTGGCTGGGAATTCTTCTTTGAATGCAAACGCAGGCAGGATCTGATCCGCATGGATAAATATCAAAGCGTAGTAAATAAGTATCTTACCGCTGTCGGAAAAACGGCCACCATTACAATGCCAAGAGATAAGTATTTTTCTTATCCACAGGCTCAGATAGATATCAATAAAACCCTCAACAATAATGACCGCCGTCATTAACAAAGGGTACTGTCTTTTTTTAATTATTCAATATTGCAAATGAAAAGATTGAATAAAATACAACGTATGCTGCCATTGGTTTCAATGGCAGCTGCGTTTTTTTTGATACAGGCCTGCAATAGCGGAGGGAACGACATCACCGAAATCACCCTTACTCCGCAGGGACAAAATGCCCTCAAAGTAAAGGTGGCCGTGCAATGCACCGACACCGTAGATGCTGCCGTGGAATACTGGCCCAAAGGAAAAGAACAGCAACGCACTACTACTCCACTATCCAAACATCAGCTGAAGCATACGATCGTGCTCACCAACCTGCAGCCACTGCAAAGCTATGAGTACCGCGTATTAACAGGCCATGGCAAAGACTTGTACGGCAGCAAGGTATACACCTTTAACACCACCGATGTTCCTGTGTGGATGAAAGATGTGTTCAACGTAGTATGTCCGGACAGCTCCGTTTTACCAGCGCCTTTCAGACAGGGCTATGTGATGGTGTCCCGCCGCGATGATCCCGGCGTATTGTTTTTATTAAATGCCAAAGGACATATCGCCTGGTATCACCAGGTAAGCGGCACCGGCTTTAAAGTAGCCGGTTTTACCCAACAAAACACGCTGTTGTCTCTCTTAGGCGGCCCGGCGTACGAAACCAGCTATGGCGATGAAATACTAGAGCTTTCCCTAACCGGCGACACCCTCGCCGACCTCAAAAAAGGAAGGGATTTTAAACCCACCATCCACCACGAAATTTTATTGAATAACAATAATGAATTTGTTACGCTTTTTGTAGAAGAAAGAATAACAGACCTCAGCAGCAAAGGAGGTAGTAAAACAGATACCGTCAAAGGAGATGGTATCCTGGTATTAGACAGACAAGGCAAAGAAGTATGGAAATGGACAGTATTTGATGTACTGAATCCGCTGGATGATAAAAATATTCTACAGGAGAAAAAAGACTGGATGCACGCCAACTGCGTCACATTCGATAAAGATGGTAACTACCTCATTTCTTTTTATAACAATGGACAAATCTGGAAGATAGATGCCCGCACCGGCAAGCGTCTGTGGGCGTTCGGCAAAGGCGGCGATTTTGATATGCCGGCAGATGCACTGTTTGACCAGGCCCATGCCGTTCATATCAATAAACATAATGAGCTGATGTTTTTCGACAATGGCGTCAGCAAAAAAATATCCCGGACACTGGCATTTAAAATAGATGAAAATGGGAAACAGGCACACCTGGTCATCGACACCAAACTGCCGCCGGAAAATTATAATGAAAGAATGGGCAGCAGCTACCTGGTAGGTGACAGCACCTTACTCCAATGCGCCACCAAACGCAATACCGTTATCCTGACCAATTTACAGGGCAGGTTCCTGTGGCTGATGAGAACAGGCATGTCTTCCTACCGGGCCTCATTTATTCCGGCAGAGAGACTGGCACCTTATATCGCGCAACCTGGATACGCACATTAATGTCAACCAAAAAAACAACACATGCGCCACTTAATAGTGATTAGTTTGATAGGCATCGGTGGATTTGCGATGATTTCTTCCTGTGGCTCTGCCGTGGAAGGTAAAACAACCACCACTGCAGCCGTTACCACTACCGATAAATATATTGCCATAGATACCACCCTCATTCCGAAGGATGCCTTTGGCGAAGCGGTACGTTATGGCAGAGACCTGATGATGAACACGGCACTATATATAGGGCCGGATGGCAGCGCAGGCAAATACCTGGGCAACAAAATGAATTGTACCAACTGCCACCAGGATGCTGGTACCAAAGCCTTTTCCTTCAACCTCATGTCCTCTCACGATAACTATCCCCAATACAGAGGCAGGGAAGGCAAAGTGCTCACGCTGGCGGAAAGGGTTAACAACTGTGTGATGCGTCCGCACAATGGTAAACCGCTGCCACTCGACAGCAAGGAAATGGTCGCTTTTTTGTCGTATTTCAAATGGCTCAGCAGTTTTGTACCAAAAGACAAACCGTTCAAGGGAGCGAAAAATCTACATGTTACCTTTCCTGATATGGCGGCCAATCCACAACATGGCCAACTGTTATACCAGGACAACTGCTCCCGCTGTCACGGTCCCAATGGCGAAGGACAATGGAATGCTGATAAAAGCACGTATGTATATCCGCCACTCTGGGGTAGTACGGCCTATCAGCCTGGTTCCAGTATGCACCGCGTGATCAAACAGGCAGAATGGCTGAAAAACAATATGCCTTATGATAAAGCAGTACCCGGCAAACCTTTTCTTACCGATCAGGAAGCATTGGATATTGCAGCTTTCGTAAACAATGACCAGATTCACCCAAGACCTAATCCAAAAAGTTTTGACTATCCCCATGTAGCGGAAAAGGCGATCGACTATGACCATGGCCCGTTTGCAGATACTTTTTCTGTTGCGCAACATAAATACGGTCCTTTCCCTCCTATTATCAGCTACTGGAAAGAAAAGGGATGGAAAGCGATTTATTAATATCTCATAAAAGAAAGCGGTTGACCAGAACTAATCTGGTCAACCGCTTTCTTTTATGAACTACTTATTACTTCAATGTAATAATACCCACATTGGATACTTCACCTGTCTTAACCGATACAGCAGCAACTGTTGTATCTTTTAAAATACCGTCACCTGCAATGGCAACATTATAAATGCCCGTATTCAAACCGGCTATAACGTATGCACCGGTTAATACATCAGGTATTGCAGCTGCAACCGTATCTGTATTCTGTATAACAAATACTCCTCTCACATGCAGCAACGGCAATGCGATTCCTTTAATGGTACCGCTTGTAGCCGCAGTATACGTGCGGATCACCGGCTTCAGGATGTACTTATTGCTGCCCGTAGTAACAATGGAGCGGCTGGCGTCAAAATCCAGCCATAAACGATATTCAATATCAGCTACCAGGTCGGCATGTATATTCAGTTTTAAACCAGACTGCTGTGCAGAAGGTGTTTCCAGCGGATAAGCCGTCCCTTTTATGACTACGCTGTTGTTTGCACCCAATATTAATCTGATCTGCGAAATTTTACCGGCCGGTATTTCTTTTGATGCCAGCAAGGTATCCAGTCCATTTCTGAAACTCAGGAGATTATATACTCCGGGACGCAGTATGGGAAGTGATTGCCAACCCGAGCCCGTTGCAGCATCTGCAGAGGCATTTACCTGAATGTCTCTGATGTCAATATACACTGCATCATAAGGAGCAGGCGCATCTGTCAGATATATGCTCAACCTGGAATTTACACCACTGGAAGAGTCATTTTTGCTGCAKGCATTTAAAAATAGCAACGATGCTGACACCAGCATAAACGTGGCGAAGAAATGGTTTTTCATGATTAAAAATTGAATAACAGTTTTCGGTTAATATTGATAATTAAGCTTACAAAGGTAGTAACAGATTCTATATAATTAAAAAATTATATATAATAATTGATTAGCTCCTGTATTGGTGATCAACATATAGCATCTCTCTTCATGGCAATATTAAAACACAAAAGACAAAAACCGTACCTGAAACGGATTATATAACGGAATAGATAAACTCGATCTACCCGTTGCGGAATATTGTCCTACTTTTGTAACGATAGTGGATGCATAGACATAAACGCATCACAGCAAGACTTAACAGAAGAAAATTTGGACGAATGCCAGTCAGTAAGAATGAAAATGGATATACCCGTAAACAGGAAGTCGTAAATGGTCTGATACATGGGCTGGGCATTATATTTGGCGTGAGTGCGCTACCAATGCTGGCAGGTATTGCCGCTACGCATAATAATACGCCCGGCATAGTAGGCGCTTGTATATACACCTTCTGCTTTATATTACTTTTCACCAATTCCACCATCTATCATCTATCACAGGAAGTGGCTATTAAAAAGCTGTTCCTTGTATTTGACCATATCAGCATTTACTTTTTAATTGCCGGCACCTACACCCCTTTTCTGCTGGTATACATGAATAATGCATTGGGAATTACACTCTTATCGGTGTTATGGGGACTTACACTCTTTGGTGTACTCTTCAAAATATGGTTTACAGGTAAATATGATATTGTGTCTACCATCATCTATCTGGCCATGGGCTGGATTATGGTGGCCGGGGGCCGTCGTTTTTTTGAGAGTATCCCCCTCCCGGTGATGATCATGCTGGCGATTGGTGGAGGCTTGTATACAATAGGCGTTATTTTCTATATCTGGGATAAATACACCTATACGCATGCTATCTGGCATTTCCTGGTACTGGCAGCGGCCATTTGTCACTATGTGGCGGTATTGCTGACTATGTAAAAAACTATGGAATTATCAGCCGCTCATACCCGGCTGATAATTCCGTTCTGCCCACATCTTTTTCCGGAAATCAGTAGGATTATACCCTGTATATTTTTTAAACGTTCTGTTTAAATGACTTTCGTCTGTGAAGCCCAGCTCCTCCACTATTTCACTCATCCGCATATCACTGTACTGTAAACGTGTTTCCACCAGCTTCAACTTATAATTGGTCACGTAACGCTGTATACTTTCTCCGGTTACCTTCTTCACATATTCACTGATATAATTTTGTGAGATGTTAAACTTCGCGGCCAGTTTCTCTGATCGTAACTTTTCCGGGTAATATATATTCTGGTGTATGTAATTAAGAATTTCGTTGGAAACCTCACTGTTCACCACCGGTTTATCCGGTTGCACCAGCGATACATTACGGGCTACAATGGTAATAATGGTATTGACCAGCTGCTGCACCACTTCATTTCGCAGGGATTGCTCTTTAGGATACTCCAGGATCAACGCATTCACCAGCGCCCTCACTATCGGCTTATCATCTGTATTACGCAAAATACAGCCCGGAAAATGATGATTATTCAGAAAGATATACTCCAGTTTCTTGGCCCAGTCGCCCAGGTTGCTATAGCTATTATCTGTACGCTGTGCTTCCAGGTAAATGCCGTTAAAACGAATGAACAGAAAGGCGGTTTTGCTTTTTATCCTGGTATATTGGGTATCCTGGGGCATAAACAGGAAAAGATTCTCCGGCTCATACTCAAAGCTGTGCTGGTTATTATGCAACATACCTGTACCTTTCAGGATATACACCAGTTCAAAAAAATTGTTCCGGTGCTGCCCCATAGGACAGGTTTCTTCCTCCACATACATGATGTCAAACGGCTTAAAAAGGTTTACTACTTCCATAACCTGATAATGTACAAAATGAACCCCTGTTTATACAAGGGGATACCTGCAAATTTATTGGAATTTTGACTCATCAAATCACAAAAACAAATTTTTCAGATATGAAAGCAATCGTATTACAACAGAATGGCGGCGTGGAAAACCTGGTGAGTAAAGACATTCCCGTTCCAACTATAAAAGATAACGAGGTATTGGTACGCAATAAAGCGATCGGCATCAACCCGGTAGACAACTTCGTAAGAGCCAATGAAGCAGCGCTGCAGTCCATCCTGAAACCCACCGCAGGGGAAGACATTATCCTGGGCTGGGATATCTCCGGCGAAGTGGTCGCCACCGGCAAAGACGTAACCGACTTCAGCACGGGCGATGAAGTATTCGGTATGGTCAATTTTGGTGGTCATGGTAAAGCATATGCGGAATACGTAGCCGCACCTGCCAGCCATCTGGCGGCGAAGCCGGCCAATACCTCTCATGATCAGGCGGCTGCCGCCTCACTGGCGGCACTCACCGCCTGGCAGGCATTGGTTACCTATGGCAAAATAAAGAAAGGCGACAAAGTCCTGATTCATGCTGCCGCCGGCGGCGTTGGTCACTATGCCGTACAAATAGCCAAACACTTTGGCGCCTATGTAATCGGTACTTCTGGTCCCGCCAAAAAAGAAGCCGTGCTGACCTTTGGTGCCGATGAACACATCGATTACACCCAACAGGCATTCGAAGAGATTGTCTCCGATGCAGACATTGTAATCGACTCCCTGGGCATCCCCGGGCACCTGGAACGCTCCCTGGCTGCCACTAAACAAGGTGGCCGGCTGATTAGCCTGCTGGTATTCTTCGATGATGATTTAAAACAAAAAGCAGCCGCCAAAGATGTATATATACACCGCCTGAGCGTAGTATCCAACGGCAATGATATCAAATCAGTAGCTGCACTGCTGGCACAGGGCGCCCTGCACTCCGATATTTCCCATACTTTCCGCTTTGAAGAAATCGGACTGGCACATCAACAGGTGGCGACCGGTAAAACACAAGGAAAAATTGTAATCAGGTTGTAAGTACAGTATAAGTGAAACCGCTCCCAACATGCAAATTAGTATGCATGTTGGGAGCGGCTTTTATACCCTCCTCAAAAAAAATAGCTGCTGCAAAAAGTGCAACAGCTATAATAACAAGTAGACAGTGAGTATATAAAAAATCTTTACCAGAACTTCACATAAATAACTGACAACAACAACAAAATTGTTACAATTAATATCACGGAAGACGGTTTTAGTTTAAACATTTCATAATCCAGCGCAAATGCTTTGGCACTCACTTTGGGCCCTGCAAGGCTAATCCCCACCATCACCAGCACCGTACTCAGGAAAGACCATCCCAGACTGATAAAGAAAGGAATTTCATACTCTCCCTTTGCATTGTGGAAAGCAGTGTAGAGAATGGTTTCCGGACCAAATAGCCGTACCGCCACCTGGTTAAAAAACAGCGAAGCCGCAAAACCCGTAATAATGCCTGCAATTGCAGCAGTACCACTGGTTCTTTTCCAGAACATCCCCAAAATAAAAGTGGCAAATACACCAGGACTAATAAAACTGGAATACTTCTGCACAAAAGTATAACCACCTGCCCCACCGATATCCAGCAGATCATTCCAGGTAAATATCACACCAATAATAATCGCAGCTACAATGGTGAGTCTACCGATCCACACCAGTTGCTTTTCATCTGCCTGCGTGTTGATATATTTCTTGTAAACGTCTAACGTAAAAATAGTGGAAATACTATTGGACTTTCCCGCCAGCGATGCAACGATGGCGGCGGTTAACGCGGCAATCGCCAACCCTTTCAGCCCCGCGGGCAATAAGGTAAGGATAGCAGCATAAGCACCATCCTTATGCCCGCCTTCCAGCTGTGGCAAATGTCCATGCTGATACAACACATAGGCCACTACTCCCGGCAGCATTACAATCACCGGCATCAGTATTTTGAGCAGGCCGGCAAATAAAATACCCGTACGGGCGGTTTGCAGATCTGCACCCAGCGCACGTTGTGTGATATACTGATTACAACCCCAGTAATTCAGGTTGCTGATCCATTGCCCCGCGATATACATTCCAAATCCGGGCAATATCAGGTATTTATTGACATAATCCTGCGGCGCCGCTGCTGCAGGCTTCTTTAACATCATGTGAAAATGATCGGGGGCTTCCTGCATCAGGATATTAAATCCGGCCAGCACATCTTTCCCCATACCGAATTTTTCACTGACTACTGTTAATGCCATGTATGTGGTGGCCAGTCCTCCTATTATCAATACGCCTACCTGTATTACATCGGTATAACCAATTACTTTCATACCCCCCAGGGTAATAATAACGGAGAAGATAGCCAATGCCACCATCACCTCATGAAAGTAAGCACCGCCCAACAGTCCGTTGATAGCCAGTGCCCCCAGGTAGAGGATAGAAGTTAAGTTTACAAATACATACAAAAACAACCAGAAGATCGACATGATTAACGCCACCGTTTCATTATACCGCGTTTTCAGAAACTGCGGCATGGTGTAGATCTTGTTTTTGATATACACCGGCATCAGGAACACCGCTACTATAATCAGGGCGGCGGCACCTACCCATTCATATACAGATACAGCAATACCTACAAAGAAGCCATCGCCGCTCATTCCTATAAACTGCTCCGCTGAAATATTAGACGCAATGATGGAAGCTCCAATGGCCCACCAGGTGAGAGAACCTTCTGCCAGAAAAAAATTCTTGGAGGCGCTTACGACCCCCTTTTTCTTTCTTTTATAAATCCAATAACCATACGACGCAACAATCACAAAATACAATGCAAATACCAGGTAGTCTTTTAAGACAAGTTGATTACTCATAAGTGGATCGGGTTGATCAGCAGTTGTTTATTGACGTGGATATAAAATACCTGGATGGAATATAATCACTTTCCCGGGTGGAAAAAAATCAAAGAGGATTACCCGAATGGATGTCATGTGATTTAAACGCCTGCACCCATCCCCGATAATCCTCTGCCTACCTTATTCTCCGGTTAGAACTTTAAAGTAGTGGGTAAATATTTGGCAACCAGATCCTGGTAATAAGGTTTCAATACCTTCCAATCCGGCGGAACAGGGCTCTTTGAATACAGATCATATGGATTGAACAGGTCTACCCATTTAAACATTTCTACATCATGTGCGTCCATTAAATGGCCGTAGGCATGCTCTTTATGCTGTGGATAGAAGGAATGGTAACGCAGCATATACAAGGCTGGTTCCGGTAAATGATCCTTCATCATCTGATAAACATATTCATCATGGCCCCAGCTCAGGTGTACATTACGCAAACCACAGTTAGGTTCATATACCCCGTATTTGGTGTTATAATCAGGGTTGTTGATATCCGGATTATTTTTGAAGAATTCAGGAAAAACGATCTTGTCGGAAAATGCACAACCTACCGGGAAGGTATCTCCTACCACTGCCCATTGCGGCTCTCCAAACAGGCACAATACTTTGCCCATGTCATGAAACAAACCTGTTAATACCATCCAATCCGGGTGCCCATCGGCACGAATCGCTTCAGAGGTTTGCAGTAAATGCTGGAACTGATCCAGGTCTGTATCAGGATCAGAATCATCTACCAGCTGATTCAGGAAATCAAATGCATCCCATACCGACATTTCCCTTTTATTGAAAGAAAGAAATTCCTGTTCTTTCTGTTTTACAAATGCATAAGACTGGTAGGTATGATTCAACCGGTAAAATTCACGTACGGTATCCCTGGGTGGCGCATCATAATTACGGAATTCAGCGGTGCTTTTTTCCTTATTAATATTGGCAGGATCCGGATAGCGCTCAAGTAAATCATCTTCCCATTGATCCAGCGATTGAAGCGGTGCAGGATTAGGTTGTCCGTTAACGTTATCCATAATATCAGATTTTTAAAAAATTCGTGGAAAAGAAGAATAATATCCTGCTCTAAATATGCGATCTTTTTAAAAATCTTCCGCATAATAGAATAACTTTATTTACTTAACCGATTAAGTAACACAGGCTACCATATGGAAAATGTCACGATCAGGATGCTCGCCGAAAGATTACAGTTATCCACCGCCACTATCTCGAAAGCGTTGAATAACAGTCATGAAATCAGCGAAGAAACCAAGCAGCGGGTGCTGGCACTGGCATCTGAGCTCAATTACGTGCCTAATCCCTATGCCAGCAGCCTGAGAAAAAAAGCCAGCAATACCATCGCAGTGGTGATTCCGGAAGTCGCCGACAGCTTTTTTGCAGAAGCAATTAACGGTATTGAATCGGTAGCCCAGGAAAAAGGATACCATGTGCTGATTTACCTCACGCATGAAAATTTCGGGAAAGAACAGGCTATTTTGAAAGACTTTCAAAGCGGGCGGGTAGATGGCGTACTGATTTCCGTGACCACCGAAACCACCGCCGCCCAACATGGACTTGAACAACTGGTTAAGGAAATACCCATCGTTTTCTTTGACCGGGTATGTGAGGCGGTGACTGCGGCCAAAATCACCACAGATGATGCCATCGCGGCCTATAAAGCTACCACACACCTTATAGCAGGCGGATGTCGTCATATTGGTCTCCTATCTGCTTCCAGGCATCTTTCTATCAGCAACAGACGCGCAGAAGGCTTTCAACAGGCGCTGGCCGACCATCAGCTTCCGCTAAACAGCGCCGCTATCACCTACTGCTCCAACGACCCTATCTCCACACATCAAATCCTTAAAAAGGTGTTCCGGGAACAACATTATGATGGTGTAATAGCTACTACTGAAAAACTGGCGACCGCCGTTTACGAGGTATGTGAAGCATTGCAATTGAGTATACCCCAGGACCTGCAGGTCATAGGATTCTCAAATCTCACCACCGCCAGATTCTTAAACCCCTCCCTCACCACCATATCACAGCCAGCATTTGATATGGGCAAAGCCGCGGCTGCATTACTATTCAAGGCACTGAAAAGCAGCAGTTTTCCTCTGCAGGAACAACAACAGGTGATTCCATCTTCTTTAATAGCCAGAAATTCTACGGTAGCAACAGGCGCCTAAAAACAACTATCTCTGAGCATTTTCATATAGGCAGTACCTTTTTCACGGGCAAAGTTGACGTTGCGCTCCGGGATCTGCTCCGGATGAGGATAATGCAACAACGCCTTTTCGATATCTTCTTCCCGCAAAATATGGAGCATGGGGTAAATAGACCGGTTTGTATAATTGGCGGCATCCTCTGGAGCAGTGCCGGCAAACTGGTAAAGCGGATGAAATCCGGCTACCTGGTAAGTTCCTTCGTACTTCTTTTGGCGGATCAGCTTTTCAGCAGCCGTTACCAACTCCAGGTAATCGCGGAATACCGGGAAGGCATCCGGTAAAATCAGTAAAGTAGTAGCGATGTCCCGATCTTTGTCCAGCAGTAAACATTCTGCCAGGAAATCTGCCCTGGCAGTACTTATCGTAGTACCTTCACTCACTTCGTAACGTATACTGTTACGCTTTACCTCTCTACCTGCAAACGGACAGAAATTACAACCTATCACCAGTTCCCTGATCCAGTTTTGTGTTTGTGCAATCACCTTTTCGATTTGTCCCGGATCATATGCCATAGCGGTGAAGGTACGTATAACTATCTTTTGGTAATCACCGTATTCTTAAAGTGATCTCCTACGCTGTAATGTTCAATGAAGTATTTGTCTGCCGGCAGGTAAGCCTCAATCATCGGTAATTGGGGAGCATAATGGTAGCTGCCGCCGGGTTGAAGCGCCGCCAGGATATCCATATACTTACGGGCATACCGCAGATATTCACTGTTACTACGCTGATGATGATGCAGAAAATGATTGGAGAAAGAAAGATTGGAAATAATGGTGCCCCAATATCCCGTTTCCAGCGGATATTCCAGCCAGTCGGTGGCTACGAGGTAGTCTTCTGTATGGTCAATAAACCGGTCTATGCCGGTAGCTGCAATGCCTTGTTCCTGTAAATGCCGCACCAGATAAGCATGCTGTCCACAACCTATATCCAATACCGGCCCCTTCATGGTGGCCGGATCCAGACGCAATACTGACAGTTGCATAGCGGGAGAGTATTCTGCGCAAACAACACCCTGTACATGTTGCTGATTCACCCCGTTTAATTCCCGCACAAATGGATTGGTTTGCAACAACCACTGTGTTAAGCGCTCCCCATGCAGTTCTTCCAGTCCGCCGAAATCGGTGCGTTTGCTTTTAAGGATACGGATAATGTCCTCCAGTAGTGCCCTATATACGGCTTTTAATGATTCACCGGCAGCACCGGAAACGTTCATATACTGGTTTACCGCGCAAAAGGCCAGTTGAGCCTGTTCCGTAAGATAATTAACCAAACCTGCTGTCAACCCATCCGTATTTAATTGTAAAATTTCTTTCGGGTAAGTTGCCAGCAGGTATCTGGTATAAGGCGTCCACGCCAGTGCAGCGCTTTTTCCGCCATAAAAAAGATTCAGATTTTTATGTTGCTGGTGTTGTGACGAAATACTCTTTATAATCTCCGGAAAAACTGACATGCATATACTTTAGCCACCTAAAGGTACGCTGCTTTCAGGGATTAAGGGTAAGTAATCCGTACAATCCGATTGGCTACCCGGTAATCGTACCGGGTAAAACTTCCTGCTACCAGCATAGATTTTTCTCCCGCCTGCTGTACTATTTTCAGGATACCTCCGCTGTTGGCGCTGGGACTGAGCGTAATACCTCCATTGCTGTTGAAGGTAGGATGAATAGAACCATCTGCGTTCAGCACAATGACATTGTTCCGTTCCAGGTCGCCAAACTTATTGAAGATACCGCTGAGAATAATTTGTCCACCCGGCATAAAACTGATATTGTAAATAAACCCGCTGGTGCCTTTGCCAACATTAAAAGTAGGGTCTACTACTCCGTTCTCATTAATACGGGCCAAATGTGGCACAGGAATGCCGCCATAATTATTAAAGCTGCCTGTCAGCAGGATCTTCCCATCTGCCTGCCGTTCCATGTTATCAATGCCCCGGTCTGCTCCGGCGCCAACGATAAAAGAAGGGTCCAGTGAACCATCTGTATTCAGTCGTGCGATACGATTTACCGGTTGCCCGTTGTATTTGGTGAAGGTGCCGGCTATCAGCAGCTTGCCATCCGGCAACAGGATAGATTTGTTGATAAATCCATTGGGACCTTCATTACCCATGTGTTTCGCCAGATCATAATTGTAAGTGCTGTCAATACCACCATCCGGCGTTAAACGCACCAGGCAATTGATCTGTATAGAATCCAGGTGAACAGAGTCCAGCCCTAATGAGCTGGTCAGTTTAAAATTGGGTTGCACATAAAAACGAAAACCTCCTGTGAGCAGGATATTTCCGTCTGCCTGTACATGCATATTATCTACCGACCCGGAGATACCGCCTTTCAGTACAGATACCGCGAGATCCTTACCGGAAGGCAATTCTATTCTGTTTGCTGCCAGCGATCCGTTGTTATTCAGTAGAGCGATGCTGTTAACATAACCTACTCCTTCGTAATTGTTGAAAGATCCTGCTACCAGGTATCTATTTGTTGTTCCCGGCAGCGTTGCGGGTAGCATTACTGCAGTGCGCACCAGGGTATTGGTACCATTTTTATTATCCGGACCAAAGCTTCCATCCACGGTGCCATCATGATTCATCCTGGCCACCCGGTTTAGCCCTCCTGGTTTACCGCTGCCGCCGTAGTTCGTAAAATTCCCTACTATCAGGTACTTCCCGTTCTCTACCGGGATCATGTCGGTAATAACATCGTTTGCTCCCACTCCGCTCGGGTAGAGTGTATCCATTTCGAATACCCCCTGCACACGGAAAAACGGACCAAAAAAGTATTGCTGCTCTACCTGCGCCGCCACATTTCCGGTAGCTGCCTGTGCAGGTACTTTTACACGTACAGTCGTATCCGTTAGTGATATGATGGTAGCTTTTACCCCATTAAAAAGAATGGATAATTTATCCTTATTCTTTTCAAACCCTTTACCAGCAATCACTACTTCATCTCCTACGCGTCCCTTGACAGGATTGATACCATCCTTGTTAATATAAATGGCAGGCAGGACTGTTTCCTGGTAAGGGTTTTTCCCGTTGGTGTTCACTGCTTCCTTTTTACAGGCGCCCAAACCAGCCAGGAGTGCTATTAAATAAATATATCTTTTCATAGAGAATGCGTTAATAGATTATTGATTCTGCAACACCTGTTCTGCCGTTCTTACAAAGTCACCCCGGAAACCAAACGTATGCCTGATATTCAGGGCATGTATCACACCATTGGTGGGTTGAATATCCGAGGAAGCAACATTTACATACGGATTATTCCGGAAGGTGACAGGATCAAAGGTGATATCCGTCAGCAGCAGGATACGTGCTCCTACTGCTTCCACACCGTTATAATTCTGATACTGCAACCCGATGTTCAGTATATAACCATTGGCCATTACATAATTAATTCCCGGATAGGCGTACCAGTTAGCAGGGTCCACCCGCGCAAACTGGTTGGCGGTATGTTTTCCTTTCATGATATACCGTAACAGGAAATCACGCCATACACTTCCCGGAATATCCGACAGCTGTGCACTATCTTCCACCATCCGATACCGGAGTTCATTCAGTGCACGCAGCGCATCTCCAATGCTCTGATCAGTAGGTGCAAAAAAAGTAACAGAATCATTTTGCAGCATATCTTTCATTCCTGCTTTCTCTACTATAAAAGCAACGGTATCAAACAGGTAGGGATTCTTTACCAGGTAATCGTAGATGGTACCGTTATAATGAGGATCTGCCAAACCTCCGTCTATATAGTAATCCTTTTTACAGGCAGATATAAATAATCCTACCAACAACAGGATGCCGGCTAAGGGCAACAGCTTGCGCATAGTAAATATTTTAACAGTTATTGTATCCAATATTGGTTTCTGGTCACCAGTGGGTTGTTCTTTACCGCATCACTTGATATAGGCCAGGTCCATGCACCCATATCCATCTGCTGCTGTGTCAGCGAGTTCTCTGTCACATTCTTATCCATAATTCTACCGGTGCGGATCAGGTCATACCATAAATGCCCTTCTCCCATCATTTCTTTTTCTCTTTCTAAAAACACAGCATCCTGTAATGCTTTACCGCCGCTGCCTGTGTAAGATTTAGCCCCTGCTCTGTCCCGTACCAGGTTCAACATCCCGATAGATTCAGCTGGCTTATTCAGGTAAGCCAACGCTTCTGCTCTCAGCAAAATGATATCTGCGTAACGGAAAAAAATGAGGTTGGCATCGTAGTCTCTTGTTTCAGGATCAGTGATCGCCGAAAATTTCAGGAACATCGGGGTCTGGTCTGTGTTGTAAGCATTATAAAACCACAGCTCCAGTCGTTTGTCCGTTTCACCCCTGGGATAGATCCGGTCCAGGTGCCTGATCATCGGAGTAATTTCGCTTCTGCCCCCGATCTTATCGTGAATATAAGGTTCATGTAAGGTCCATTGACAAATCAGCGAGTGAAACTTACCACCATAGTTAGCATCCAGCGACAGTTCAAAAATGCCTTCTTCTGAACGGCCTTTGAATATGGCCTGGAAGGTTTCTTTGGTATAAGGCAACAACTTATACACATTCAGGTCCATTATCTCTTTTCCCAACGCAGCAGTTTGCTCCCAGTATTTATGTTCATTTGCTTTATCAAATCCGGCTGCCCACATATTAATATGCGCCATTAAAGCCAGTGCAGCGCCCTTGGTACCTCTCACAGCCCTGTTGGTAGGATCGTCATAGGCAATTGGCAAATCCTCTTTACAGGCTTCCAGGTCTTTTAAACAAAAATCCAGCACCGTCAGCATTTTTTCCCTGGGTAACAATTTTGTACTGTACGCGTCTATCTGTAAAGGAACATCTCCGTATAACCTTACGATGTAGAAATAAGTAAATGCACGGATAAACCTGGCTTCGGCAGTAAGCGCTTTTTTATCCCTGTTGCCGAAGTTAGGATCCTCGATTCCGGGAATCCTGTCTATACACAGGTTTGCCAGGGCGATCGCCTGGTAAAATTCTTTCCAGTTCCGGGGATTTTCGGCGCCATCACCATTGCCGGTATTCAGCATCTGATTCTGCCCAAGCGCCTTCAGATTGCTTTTCCCAAACCAGTTCCAGTTACCTGCTCTGAAATCACCTGTATTATATAAGATGCTGCTTGTAAATTTATTCAACAAAATACCATAAGCACCATTGATCGCACTTTCTGCATCCTGCTTTGTTTTCCAGAAGTCTTTTCCGGAAAGTGTGTCCAGTGGCTTTACTTCCAGAAATCTTTTACAGGCGCCTGCGCCTGCCAGCAAACAAATCAGGATTCCTATTTTATACCATTTGTTCATCTGAAAATAATTTAAACGTGATTAAAATTGTGCGCCTATACCAAATGTGAAACTGCTGGCAGCAGGATATCCATTGATATCATCCCTTCCCAGCGAAGTAACTGTTTCCGGATTAGGACCAGAATATTTGGAGAAGATGGCCACGTTATAGGCTGTAAAATATGCGCGCAACACACGAAGCTTTAACCGCTTCATGAAATCAAAATCGCGGAACTGATACGCCATCGTAATCTGGTTGATCTTAAAATAAGAACCATCTTCCATCACCAGGCTCTGATTCAGGCGGTTGGGTCTCACCAGCAGGTCATGATCAAAAGAGCCTACAATCGCCGGCCGGGAAGCAACATCGCCGGGCCGTTTCCAGTAATTCAGCTGGCTGATATCGTACAGGTTTACCGGCCCTCCTGCTACACCGGTAATGGATTGGGCATCCGGGTATTGTAACCGGTATATCCTCGCAGCAATAGCATTATTCAAAATGCTGCGGTTCAGCAGATAAGTACAAAATACGCTCAATGATAAATTACGGTAGCTGAAGGTATTGTTGAAACCACCTGTTATGGAAGGTTCAGGATTACCCATGATCATATAGTCTGCGTCGCTCAGTGCATAATCTCCGTTCAAATCCCTCCAGATAGGATCACCTGCCTGGAAAAACTGGGAACCCGGTCCTGCATTGGCTTTATAACGTACACCCCTGATAGGATCTACTGGTACATCAGAAGTGTTTTTATACACGCCATCTGTCTGGAATAAATAGTTACTCTGCGGATTTCTGCCCACTTTCAATGCGATAGACTGGTAATTCTGATCATCGATATTCAAATAGAACTGTGATCCACCCGGCAACTCTGTGAGTACCCCGTTGTTATAAGCACCATTGATACTTACTGTCCACTGCAGGCCTTTTGGATTGGAATGTACGATTGGACGTCCTGTAATAGACAGCTCATGGCCGTAGTTTACAATGGCGCCACCATTTACCTGCATCTTATTATAACCGGTAGAATTAGGTAAAAAAGCATCCCTTACAAGGTTGTAGTTGTTCTTGTAATAAGTGTCGTAAATGATTTCAATGCGACCCTTAAATAAACCCAGGTCTACCCCAAAGTTGAATTGTGATGATTTTTCCGGCTCCATGGAAGGATTCGCCAACACATCAAATTCCGGTATCGTAGAGTTACTGTTGTTATAACCAGGCACACTTTTATATACACCCAGCGAATTAAGAATAGTAGCAGTAGGCCGGCTGTTAACGCCATAGGTGGTACGGATAGATCCGTAATCCAGCCAGTTAAGCCGGCGCATCAGGTTTTCTTTATTGAAATTCCAGCGGAAGCCAACAGAAGGATTTTTGGTATAGGGATTATTAATACCCGCCGCAGAACTTCCATCCAGGCGATAAGCCAGATCCACACTATATTTGGTGCGGAAGTTATAAGACAGGAAACCGGCCCAGGAAGCAGCATGATACACATAGGATACCGGTGTACCATTTACATTCACTTCATTGGCATTGTTCCATACGTTACCCGGATAAAAACGGGGAGAATAACCGCGGGGGCCCCAGTAGTAATCATTAGGACCATTACGCACATCTCTTACATGCTGGTCATCTGATTTAATATTTATTTCACTGAAAACGCTGGCGTAAATGTTATTAC
Organism: Chitinophaga sp. RAB17; assembly: GCF_052114225.1. Classification (NCBI taxonomy): domain Bacteria; kingdom Pseudomonadati; phylum Bacteroidota; class Chitinophagia; order Chitinophagales; family Chitinophagaceae; genus Chitinophaga; species Chitinophaga sp. RAB17. The sequence goes on from NZ_JBFREI010000003.1 coordinate 806,941, forward strand.
CTTTTTCCAGGTCCTTTTTGTTGGAGCTATAGCTATAGTTCACACCATTCCGGGTATTCAGCTCATCATGTCTGCCAACAAAACCATATAAGCGGGTTGCATTATTGTTGGAAAATGACATCTTAAACTGGTCCCTGGTGTCGGTATAATAATCATATGAGGTAGTAGAGTTGATCCGCAGGTTGTTGATAATTTCATAATCGATATCCACAAAGCCCCTGAAGTTAACGGTGTTATTATCATCCACATTATTTTCATAACCATCCAGCTGCGGATTACCCACAAACTTGGAAGGACCGGGCAATAACGAGGTGGTAAAAGAACTGCCAGCACCATTATCGGTGAGCCCACCGCCATTACCACGTTGCTTTTGTCCCAGTGCACTGAATAACTGTGCGCCAATACGCAGCTTTTTACTGGGCTGCATGTTCAGTTGCATATTCAGGCTGTACTTATTGAAGCCGGTATTTTTCAATACCCCCTGGTTCATTTGGTAGGCGAAGTTGGCCTTATAGTTCATCTTGATATTACCTCCACTCACCTGCACGTTATTATTGGTATTCATCGTGGTCTGATAAAATAAGCCCTGCCAGTCGGTCGAATTATTAAAGAAGGCGTTCAAACTATCTGTCAGGAACAGTGCATCCAGATCAGACAACCTGTCCCGCGCTTCCTGTATGTCCCGGGAGTTAGCCAGAATAGAGTTAATACGATACCTCCGCTCTTCATTACCCCCAATGGTGGGCCTTAACTTAGGCGGGAAATTAACGAAGATGCTGCTGTTGACATCAATGATAGGCGTAGGTGAATTACCGCGCTTGGTAGTCACTACAATTACACCGTTTGCTCCTCTGGAACCATACAAGGCGGTTGCCTGTGCATCTTTCATTACTTCAATAGACTGTACATCTTCCGGAGGAATCAGTGCCAGTGGCCCGGTAGCAGCTCCCGGCTGCAACATGGATTGTGATATGCCCCCATCAAAATCTACCGGCACATTGTCTATCACCAATAGCGGGTTATTGCTGGCCAGGTAAGCCTGGTCTCCACTTCCACTTACATTCAGCTGAGATACACCTCTAACGGACATGGTACCACGAAAACCTGGCGCACCTGAGTTATTCTGAATATTTAACCCTGCTACTTTACCCTGCAATAATTCCTGGATATTGGAAACCGGTACATCCTGCAGATCCTTACCCGAAATTACTGCTACCGAACCGGAAACTGTTTCTTTGGTACGCTTCTGATAGCCTACTACCACGGCTTCTTTCAGGGATTTATTCTCCGGTGAAAGTGTGACATTCAATACAGTTGCTTTTCCAATCTTCATCGTTTCAAAACGATAGCCGATATACCGGAACTGAATGGTTTTGTCTGGTTCTACTTTAATCGTAAACTGCCCTGTTGGATCTGTTACCCCCAAACCTTTATTATTTTTTATATCAATGATAGTTACACCCGGAATTCCCTCTTTCGAAGCGGCATCCGTTACCCTACCTTTGATGGTAACTGCCTCCTGGGCATATACCGTATAGCTGGCTCCTGTAAGTAGCAGGAAAAAAATCACCAGCAATATTGAGTACCGTTTATTCATGGCACGGAAGTTTTAATGTTTTCAGAATACAGTTACCTGGTTAATCATTGGCAAACTTGGGATTCACTTTAAACTTAAAGATGACCTCCCAGCTGCCCGCCTCAAAGATGGAGAACGTCAGTCCCAGTGCTGCCTGGGTACGCTGACCATATGAAACCCTTTCATAAAGAAAACCAATAGCGGCTTGTTCATTGATACCTACATCCGCCAGCACCGGGAAGGGATTGGTGATATCCCAGGTAACTACGGTACTATCCTGGGTCATTTTCCGGTTGAATGCAAAGGGAACCATTTGCTGGATGGTATTACTTCTGTAAACAAGACTATCCCATTTGGTAATATTAAAAACGGGTAGCCTGATCACTGCGGAATCTGCATCAAAAAACTTAATAGAGAGTGTATTCTTTGCGGTACCTGTTTTCCGGAAATAAACCGTAACATTATCCGCCGTAATAAAATTATTCTGCTTGTCCTGTACACCAATCACAGTAGGGTGAATCACCCCACCCTTGTCCAGAGGTTTGCGTAGTCCTGTAAAATCATCGAATTCATAGGGCTCATAAGGGCGCGGCCGTGCAAGCTGCAACTTTCTTTTCTGAAAAGTTTTTTGTCCACCATTGTTCTTCACAAAAATGTCGAAAGTGTACGTACCGGGTTTCAACTTCGAGGTATCAGTAGCCCAGAATACCAGGTCTCCGGAATTAGGTTTGATATCCAATACGGGTCTTTTCACTTGTATCCGCTTGGCATTAATTTCTTCCACACTTTTCTCTGTACCGCTATAATAGGTTTTCCATTGCCAGGTATCTACCTCTTCTCTTAATGCGGGTACAGGCTGACCATTCGGGCCGGCAATATTCTGCAGCTCAAACGTAAGTGGCTGAGTGGAGTAATCCGGATTAAACTTACCATAGAACACGTTGGTGCGACCAAAATTTGCAGCATAAAGATCTCCATCGAAACTGGCATTGTTACTGAAATGTTCTTTTTCTTTCGGCAACAAACTTTTATAGCAGCTGGTTGCCATCATTGTCAGCAGGCCAGTAATTGCATATTTATATACTTGCGGGTTCATGGCTGATTAATTTATTTTAGTGAAAATAACACGGTGCAGATTCAGGTTAGCCTTCTTCATCACCACTTTCATCAGGTGCTTACCCTGTGGTAAATCTGCGGTGCCAAATGCACCCTGCCAGTTTTGCCACCCACCTGTTCCCTGTATAGGAATTTCATTTGATACGGTTACACCATCTATCGAGAGATAAATAATACCACCACCGTTTCCTGCTATTCTCAGTTCTACTTTATATTTTCCTGCTTCTTTAATATTCACGGTATATCTTACCCAGTCTCCATCGCTGGTCCAGCCTATGTTGTAGCCGCCACCGGGGCTTACCTGGTTATCTCCTTCGGAACAGTTTTCTGTACCTGGTGCATCCGGACGATAAGCATGGTTACCATTACCGTTATTGTAATGGAATGCCACCTCTTTAGGACCTTCGTCATAGTCTGCCGCATTTACAATACCCGGTATTTCAATCGGGAAGCCGAGGTAAGGACCCTGAATAGGTTCCAGTGATTTAGGATAAGCCTTGCCAACAAAAGAAGTAAACCCAAAAACATGTCTGCTTTCCAGGATATGCATCATCCCATTTTTTGTTTTGATATCCACGTTTTGCGTCAGGGCAGTAGACCAGTCCTTGATGAACCGGGAATCATTGCGGTCGCTGAACTGTACCACTTCCGTACCACCACCCACGGCGCCGGAAGCATTGGTGCGACTCATTTTCCCGTTCATGCCATGTTTGTACAGCGATACAAGATCGGCGCCATCTGCATAACGCAATGAATCTGCATCTACGATGCCCTGCAGAATATACCGGCGCAAAAGACTATCCCATACCTTTAATGGAATACTGTCCATGGTCCAGTTACCAGGATCTCCCAAACGTATCCGTGCGAAATTCACATTGCGCATCGCCGTTTCAATACTGTTATCCTGTGGTATAAAAAAAGTAACCTTATCATTTTTTAATATCTCTGTAAGATGTACGCTGTCTATGATCCTTAACAGGGTGTCATACAAGGTTCCCTGTGCCTTGAGGAAATCATAAGTACTTACGCCCACTTCGGATACAGGTTTCGCATTGCGATAGTCCTGCAACCCTTTTTTGCAGGCAAAACACCCGGTGATCGCCAGCAGTAATAGCATTTTTTTCATGGCAGTGATTTATTATTTCCAGAAACTATTTTGAATCAGGGATGGATTGTTGGACAACGCCTCTTTTGATATTGGCCAGTAGGCAGCACCTTTATCTACATCCGCCTGTGTAAGCCTGCTGTATTGAGGAATACGTTTAAAATGCACGAGGTCATACCAGTACCAGCCTTCTCCCATCAGTTCCCGGCGGCGTTCCAGCAAAATAGCATCCAGCAGCGCTTCGCCACTGGTGGCTGTGTTCACATTTTTGAGCGCCCTGCTGTTACGGATCCGGTTTAAATCCTTCTGTGCCTCATCCGTCATTCCCAACCGGGCTTTCGCTTCTGCACGTAACAGGAATAGTTCTTCATAACGGAATACAATAATGCAGGAGGCGTACATTTTCAATACAGGATTAGTCACACTGCTGTTGATCTGCTTCATCTTAAAGAAAATAGGATAGGTATCTTCCAGCTTGGTAAAAAAGTAAGCAGGACGTTGTTCATGCGGCTCTGCGTAAATCTTTAACACCGTATCCCTCGGAACATATATTTCAGACTCCCGCTTAGGTATATAGGGGTCCCGTAGTGTCCAGTCTTCCAGTTGTCCGGTAGAAGAAATTTCCGCGTGGTCAAAGTTCATATCTACCTGGAAAATATTACAGTCAAAACGTCCACGGAAAGCACCATCCAGCCTCGTAAGCTCTCCCACGCTTACAAAATTGTATCCACTGCTGGAGGTAGTGTTGACTACGATATCGGCATATTCCAGCGCCTTGTCGTATTTACMCTGCCAGGAATAAATATGTGCCAGCAACGTATAGGCCATTCCTTTAGTAATGGTAATAGACTTATGGTGCGATTCTCCCTGGCCACGGTAGTCCCCCTGCTGTTCCGGTGACTTTCCATCATACCTCCAGGGCAACCCATCGATACAGGTTTTAGCTTCTGCAGCGGCGTAGTCCAGCACTTTCTGCCAGCTTTCCCTTGCAATATTCTTAGTACTACCATCCGCTACTTTAGTTACCAGTGGCACATCTCCCCAGATCCTGACAATATAGTAGTAGAGAAAAGCTCGGATATAAATGGCTTGCGAAATATCCAGCTTCAGATCGTTCTGTGAATAACGGTAGTCTGATACCGTTACCTGTGGCAATTTGGCGATAGTAAGATTACATTGCGCAATAGCTGCATAAAATCTACGCCAGTCACGCCATTGCGACATAGTAGAAAAAGTAGCGTTCAGATTACTTTCTACCACGGCTTTGAGATCACCGCGTTTGGTAGACTGAAAGTCTCCTCCCCGCAAGTCCCCATATACCCAGTGCGCATTTTCATTGCACATGGCTGCTCTCATTAAAGCATAACAGGCAGATAATCCGGCACGGGCATCATTCTTTGTCTGCCACATATTTTCTTCCGATAAGGCACGATGTCCGGGAACGTCCAGCATCTTTTTACAGGACAGTATACCTACCGCCAGGAACAGTAGGATCCCGGCAACAGCAATATTTTTCATGATCTTGTTTTTTAACATCAGAATTGAAAATTAAAGCCCAGTGTAAATGTGCGCGGAGCAGCCCAGTTGTAGTAGCCTTCGTCATAGCCGAAATAGCTGACTGCTTCCGGATCACCACCTTTGTACTTCGTCCAGGTAAGCAGATTGTTACCGGTACCATACACACGCAAATGATCTACGCCCGCTTTTTTCATCCAGGCAGTATGCAGGTTGTAGGCCACGGTTAATGCACGCAGCTTTACATAAGAGCCATCTTCCAGGAATAAAGTCTGGTTAGGCTGGTAAGCATACACAGCACTCCAGGGATTGTATTGCGGAATTTTACTGTAGTCTCCTTCTACTTTAGACCACCAGCTGATTTCTTTGATTGCTTTCGGATCATCAATACCTTCGCGGTTGGCAAAATCAAAACGATCAGCTAATACCTGGTTGATCACCTTACCGCCAAATGCATAATTCAGTAATACATTTACCTCCCATTCGCCATAGTGAAAAGTATTACTAAAACCACCCTGTGCGGCCGGCACCATCCGTCCTTTCATCACCCTGTCTTTATCATTGATATCAAAATTGCCATCCAGGTCTTTCCATTTGGGATCTCCCTTGCGCAGTGCTACGCCCAGGTACGACTGTTTCTTCCCGGTGGCAGGATTGGTAGGTACTTCTGCATCTGAATTATAAATGCCTTCATTGATGAGGAGCCAGTAACGATCAACAGGTTTGCCCACTAAAAAACGGCGGTTACTGATCACCAGGTCAGTCAGGCCACCAGGTAAGGCGACCAATTTATTCTGGTTGGTATACATGTTGATGCCTGTGGTCCATTGGAACTTTTTACCCCGAACCACATCTGCTTCGATAGACAACTCATAGCCGTAGTTGCGGATATCCATGCCATTCTTAACGATCCCGGTATATCCTTCTTCCTCCAGTGTAGGAATTTTCAGCACCAGGTTCTTGTCTGTTTTGGAATATACATCCAGCGATGCCCGTAGGCGATCATGAAATAAACCGATGTCGATGCCTCCATTCAATTGCTCTACTACCGGCCAGGAAGTGCCCGGCACCACATAGCCCGTACCATACGCCGCATTGATAGCCGGGAAGGCGTTATAGGTAGACATATTAGGTACGCCTGTCCATCCGGCATCCACATTATACACCGGCCCTGCCTTATACAGTTCATCCATCATCAAACGGCCTACACGCCCCCAGCTGGCCCGTACATTCAGGTTACTAAGCCAGGAAGATCCCTTGGCAAAATCTTCATTGGTCACTCTCCACGAAGCGGATAAAGTAGGCGATACCAGCCAGCGGTTGTTGGCATCCAGGTAGGAAGTACCATCTCTTCTCACATACAGAGACACAAAATATTTGCTGTCATAATTATACCCTACGTTGGTATAGAAAGAAGCCAGACGCGACTGTGTAAAGTCTTTCGTATTAAACATCAGGCGGAAATTGCCAAAACGACCAGGCTTGTTGTTATCATCTCCCGGTTGATATATTTTCACATAATCACTGGATCCTTTGTAGGCACGGCCATAATCATAGCGCCATTTATCCCATTGGCCATACTGCCCCAATGTCACGTCCAGGTGATGTTTGCCGGAAAAAGTATTTTCATAATGCAGCGAATTATCCAATACCAGGCGCTTATTCAATCCATCAAAATTGGATACATAACTATTCCCTTCACCTAATGCTGTTGGCACAAAGAAGTCGCGGAAGTTTTGTCCGTAGTCGATCGCGAAACGGGTGTTCCAGGTGAAGTGCGACAAGAAGCTATACTTCACATTGGCGATGATACGGGCGGAGTTATTTTTATTCCGGTTGATCGTATTTTCCAGGTCGGTATAATATTGCTGGAGATAAGCTTTGTTGGGAGAAAGAGGCGCATCGTAGTTAAACAGGTAATCTTCGTCACCTGCCCTGTCCCGGATAAATTCATTCCGTTTGCGGTTCAGGTTAGCGATAGCCACATAGGTGGTAAATACCAGGTTCTTTACCGGTTGGATATTGATACCAAAATTTACATCATAGCGTTTGATGCCGGTTTTATCATATACGCCCTGTTGGGAAGATTGTCCTATGCTGAAACGGAAATTAGCATATGGTGTACCACCGCTAACGGCAGCCTGTATGCCATCAGTAAATCCATTTCTTAAGAAAAGATCATCCCAGTTGGCAGGTCCGAAATAACGTCCCTGCGAAGAATCGGCCAGGTACCGTGGAAAGTTCCGCCACTGTGTTTCGTCTGCATACTTTTGATAAAACGGCAGACGGAAATCACTCTCATACTTTCCATTCACCGCATCTACCGAAGGTCGCAAGGATAAACCGGCATATGCATTCACCGATACTTTCATCGGTCCTACACGGGGTGCTTTGGTAATAATGTTAATGACGCCGTTGGCCGCATTGGGTCCGTATTTGGCGCTGGCGCCGAAATCCTTCAACACTTCAATGCTTTCAATATCATTGATATCCAGGAAAGACAACAGGTTGGTTTCTGTGCCCGTCCGGTTAAAGTCGAAACGCTGTATATCGTAAGCAAAAGCGTGGTCCATGATCAACGGTACACCATCTACCACGTAAGTAGGCTGTGCATAAAAGATATCACGGTTACTCAGCAACAGAGAAGAGGTACCGCGTATAAATACGCTGTTGCGTTTTCCGGGTTCAGCAGATGGCGTTCGTATATCCACTCCCGTTACTCTGCCAATCAGCATCTGGTCTATACTGGTATAAGGCATTTTTTTTACTTCCATAATATTTACGGAAGAAACAGCGCCGTTCCTGCTGGTTTTCAAAAAAAGTTCATTATTGGGAAGATATCCCGTAGTGTCTCTTTTCGTAGACACTACTTTTGAAAAAGCCAGTGAATCCGCATTTAAGGCGAGTGTATCCTTGGCTTTTTTAAACAGCATATTCTGCGCCTGTGTATTGGTAGATACCAGGCACACCGCTGCAAAAAAATAAATACCCCGGTGCAGGAAAAAGTAAATGTATTTCATACATGCAATATTTAGGAATGAGAATCCCATGGCGTAAAGAAGCTTTACACCGGCAATCATTTTTTTTGGCACTTACAGGCATAGCAAGCCCTGTTCCCTTTCAGGAAATATCAATTATCGTTAAGTCTGGGAGAACGCCATGGTGGCAGATGGACAATAGGTTAACCCGCTATATGCTACTAACAGCATAAGCATAACTTTACCATATCTGACAACTGCTAAAACATAACGTACCGGAGGCTTTTAGGGGCAGCGCGCTTCCCTAACAGGTTGCAATGAACGATGAGTCATGGAAAAAGATTAATGAACGTGAAATTTTTAAATCGATCTGTACTCCTTTGGTTTTCAATAATTGCTAATACCAATACACAGCGGGGAAACTACATTAAACACAGGGTCACACCGTCTATCAGTACTATCAATGCTCTTTAAATTCTGGTTGTTTATTTAACGCTACAAGCCAAATGTAATTAGCTAAAAGGATTTTTCATAGTTTTTTGCTAATTATTTTTAAAATTTAATTCAGGAAGCTTTTTTCCTTGCTGATTACACAGCTTTAATTTCCATCATTCTTTTTTCGAATTCCCCGTTCACTACAATAGATTTATTCTTCACGCGCACTTCAATCTATTACAGGTATCTTATGCACGGCAAAAGTGACCACGCTCTAACCATTCATTCAAACATCATAAATACCAAAGCAAAAACGAGGCAAATCAATAAGCTCTGTCAGTGGTATACCGCACTAATTCTTCCAGCGCGGCACGGATAGGAGAAGGAGGAAAAGTATATAAAATGTGGAAAGCATCATCGCGGTAAGCCATCATTTTTTCGGCAGCATATTGTAATCCTCCGGATTGATTGACTGCGTCCACCACAAAATTTACTTTGTCTTTATCGGTATGCTGGTGCTTTACAATGTGGAGTATCTTTTTCTTTAACACAGGGTCGGCGTGCTGGACGGTATATATCAGGGGCAGCGTTACTTTCTTCTCTTTAATATCATTACCGGTAGGTTTTCCCACATCTTCTTTACCATAATCAAAGAGGTCGTCCTTTAATTGAAAGGCCATGCCTACTTTTTGTCCGAAGTCGTGTAGTAACTGCACGGTTGCCGGGTTGTCCGAGGTGGAGGATGCACCCGCAGCACAGGCAGCAGCCAGGAAAGAGGCGGTTTTAGCATTGATCAGGTCATAATAATCCGATTCTTCAAAGCTCAGTTTATTCGCTTTGGTCATCTGCAATAACTCCCCTTCAATCATTTGCTGTATGGCGGCGGAATAAATTTTCAACAGGCCGGGGTCATTATTATCGAGCGCCAGGAGTACGCCTTTGGTAAACAGTTGGTCCCCCACCATCACGGATACACGATTTTTCCAGAGTGCGTTGACAGAAAAGGCGCTGCGACGCTTCATAGCATCATCTACCATATCATCGTGTACCAGGGAAGCAGTATGCAGCATCTCTACCAGCAGGGCAGCCCGATAGCTGCCATCATTAATGTCACCGCATAAACGGGCACAGAGCAACACAAACATAGGCCGCATCTGCTTACCTTTATGGGCTGCAATGTCGGTCATGATCCTGTTCAGCAACAGCACATCGCTTTGCATGGCATTATTGAATATTTCCTCAAACCGCTGTAATTCGCTTCCTATCGTTTCCCTGGCTAACTGCATTGTAATTGATCAACTATGAACGGGGCCGAAATTACTACATCTGCACGAAAATCCCTTGGCGACTATCTTATATCTGTATCAAAAGTGCTGTATACACCGTATTTGTTCTTTTTCACGATAGTATACTTCCCCTTGTAAAGCAGTAATGGCGGCAGCTGCCGGGGATCATTCACATATACTACATCCAGTGCGATCGCTTTTTCATTTTGTGCTTTTAACTCATGGGGATAATACGCCGCAAACATACAAGGGTAATCTGTCAACTCTGCTGCAGGGATATTATACACCATTCTTGGCTCCACATCTTTAAAAAGATAACTGGGCCGGTAAAGAGAATCCTTTGGCTCAACGTTGACCAGAGAACAGTCTACCGAGTAGTTATCCCGGTAGTATTTATGCGTACTGCGGTTTTGCAGCACATAGGGCGTCCCTAACTTCAGCGTATCCTTTTTGAGAGAATCAATCACATAACGCCGCAGCGTCTGATCCTGGTCTATGCACAACATCGGCTGGTAATGCAACAACTCCCATAACTGAGACCCCATCATCGTCCCGTCTTTATTCAAATGCGCATGCCCTACATGAATGATAAACTTACTCTTCGGATTGGCCCGCATTACTTTATAGATATTGGCGGCCTGTCCTTTTTCCCGGGAAGCAGTATAATAAACACTACTTTCTCCATCCGGCTTCACTGTAATGATCATAGAATCAGGCGGATCAAAAGCTACATACCTAACAGAACCGAATTGATCCAGTCTTATGCTGTCGTCCCATGTAGCCCTGATAGGATGTTCATATCCTTTAACCTGGTAACCGGACTTAAATGCATACCGGATTAATTCCCCGTAATTAGGCTCATTGAGATAAGCACCATCTGTACTGATCGGGTAATGATTTTTGTCCAGCTCATGATCGGGCCAAATCCCTTCCGCCATAAAAACACGATATCCTTTCTTATACAGTCCTGCCAATAAAGATTTGGTGAATAACCGGTGTTCTGGTCTACCATGAGATTCGTTAATCAGGATAACCCTGTATTTATCAGCCTGGTCCAGAACATATTTTCTGGCATCTACGATCTCATCTTCCCGCAAATTTACCAGTATGTCAGGTCCTCTTCCCAAAAGAGAATCTTCATACATCGCAGCCTCCCGGGCATAGCCAGCCACTGACAACTCATCCATATTATTGTTGAGATGCCACCTGGTATTACCAATTCCGGCTTTAATACTATCCAAAAAATCATACCGGGGATTTCCGACAGGAGGATAATCGTGAAAAGAAAACAAACACAGGAGCAGTACACATATAGCAGCTTTCATAGGGGCATTGACGTTGGTTGACCCATTAAACGGCTCGCCACTCACTTTATTTTCCTTTCCAGGAAAAAATCAATACCTATCCTCCCACCCCCAAATACAAAAAGGGCAAACAACATGACGATATAATAGAGAGGAATTTCAAAGCCATTGTCACCGGCGGCAAAGCCGTTACTCCAGTGTACCGTAGCAATGGCTACTATCATGCTAAAAATAAGTGGTAAGGTAATATAACGAACAAACAATCCAAGGGTTAACAGTATAACGCCAGCTACTTCTGTGATACCTACCAGGTAGGCACTGACATAGGGCAGGGGGATATGTAGTGTACCAAACCAGTCGCCGATACCATGTATATCGCTCCATTTCATTTTCGCAGGCAGGTAAAAGCCATAAGCCAATACCAACCGCATCAACAATAGCGGTATATCCTTTAATGCCGATAAGCGGCGGGCCAAAACAGCGTAGGTGCGCATATGTTATATTTGAAATCCCAGCACAAAATGTTGCTGCTGCATATGTTTCAAAAAATTCAACGTATCATATTCCAGTGTATCCGTATCCGTTATATTCAGCTGCGGTGCATAATCCAGTATATCCCTCACCGTTATCCCCATCACCAGTTGCTCTGTTAAAAAGGCCAGCCAGGGCGATACATCCGTGAACTCCACATTCCCGGTTTCCGGATGCCGGTATAGCAACACAAAGTAAATACCTTTATTCGCCAGTAGTGCTTTCGGCTTCGCCATCAGGTGTACCGGGTATTGGAACGATAACAGCCGGTGCTCCGGATTCAATACTAATGGTGTTTCCAGCCAATCGCCGGTGAGTGCAAAGGGAGCCACAGGCACATCCTCCATGTTGTACACTTCCATTTCGGCCCACTCAAATGCGAGCAGATCAATCAGAAATGGTAACTGGTATTCATCTTCCCAATTATGCTCTACAGCATAGGTGTAAAACTCCAGGGGAAGTTTCCATACCTGGTAAGACTGGCATGCATGATGGGAAAAAAAATGCTTTACCATCCCGTTCCATTTCCGAACAGGAATATTCTTAAATGCAATCGGAAAAGCACTTTCCATGGTATCATTGATCATGTTGAATACCATGCGGCGATAGTGTTTCAGCCGTTCGGGTGCTACGCCGGGCAGCTTCACTTTTTCTCCTGTTCTGCAATAGGCAGAAAAAGTTTGCTGTATATGATAGGTGTCAGGCAACAAGTTCATTTTTCAATTTCCATTGTTTGTGACAAATACTTTTCAGTCTTGATAGTTCTCCCTGCAGTTCTGCCATTTCCGGAATATTAAAATCTCTTTCCAGTAATACCGGTACGGGCTGCAGGTGTTGTAAAGTCCATTCAAAAAGATCATACACCGGATCTATAATAGGTTCTCCATGTGTATCAATAATCAGATCCGGCGCTACCTGTTCATGGCCGGCCATATGAATGTAAGCGACTTTGTCCAGCGGCAGTTGCTGAATAAATGCTTTGGCATCGTACTGATGATTGAAAGCATTCACATAAATATTATTGACGTCCAGCAATAGCTGACAGCCGGACTGCTTTACTACTTCTTTGATAAAATCCACTTCACTCATTTCTGCAGCCACAGGTGTATAATAGGATACTATTTCCATCACCAGTGGGCGCTGCAGGTAATCCTGCACTTGCTGTATACGGCTGGCAATATGCTTTACTGCGTCCATTCTGAACGGAATGGGTAACAGGTCATACATATGCGCATTATCACATTTGGAATAACTCAGGTGCTCTGAATATAACTGTACTTTATATTCGTTGAGAAAGGCTTTGATATACTTTAAAAATTCTTTATCCAGTTCTTCCGGGCTGCCTATTGACAGTGAAAGACCGTGACATAAGACCGGATATTTTTCCACCACACGGTGTAATACCTTCTTCCAGTAACCACCTATGTTCATCCAGTTTTCAGGTGCAAACTCAATAAAGTCGGGCCTGATATGTTCACCGCTGATCATCTCTTCGGCAAACTCTCTGCGAAAACCAACACCTACCATGATCGTACTATTTAATTGGTGTTAAGGTAAAATAGTGAAAGGCCGGCTTACTTACCCTACCGACCTTTCAGTTATTCAAATAATTACTGGCCGGATTTGGTAGAGTCGCTTTTTTGCTTACCACCTTTCTTGCCACCTTTTTTATTACCACATTTACCTTCACCACATTTGCCCTGACCACATTTACCGTCTTTTGCTTTACCGGCAGAAGCGCTGTCTTTCTTTGCGCCACAAGCCAGTTCAATAGTATTGGCAGCATTGCCGGAAGTGCCGGTTAAAGCATTTCTTACAGCAGCGCCGGAACCCAGGTTAGTATAGCTAACTGGTTTTGCAGATACCTGCAGGGCAGCCAGACCTAAGATAGCGCTGGCAACGAGAGAACCTGAAAATAATACTTTGTTGTTTTTCATGTTTTGAAGATTTAAAAACTGAGTGAAAAAATTTATGTGCTTGATAGTATAGACGTGGTGATTAAAAAATCCTTACAGGTACTTCAAATTATTTTTTCATTTCTTCTACAATCATTTTCTCCCATTTGAGCTTCAACGATTCATCGGGGAGTATATCCGTTTGCGTGATAAATCCATCGATATGCTTATCTATAGCCTGGCTCTGCTTCGCGTACCGCCGGCAATAAATGCAGTATAAAAGATGTATTTTCAAACCTATTCTTTGCAGTAATGTCAATGATTGCTGTTGTTGTAATTGCTTTTCCACCAGCATAGTAGCTTCTTTACAACAAGGCGGCCATATATGTTTATGTTGTCCCATTGTCAATTACTGAACCAGTTTTTTTCAAGGCAAGCTCTCAGTTGCAATTTTGCCCGGTGAATAATTACCCAGTAATTAGACGCAGTAATAGATAAATCCTTACAAATGTCTGCCGATTCTTTTTCTTCGAGGTACTTCAGATTAAACACTTGTCTGCCGATATCGTTCAATTTACCCATGCAGGTGCGTAGTATGCTGTAAAAATCTGTCTGCTCCTGTCTGCTGCTTATTTCTGATACCCAGGCTTTAGGGGCCATTTCTTTGCGCCAGTGTCCTTTTTCATTAAAAAAGAAATGATGGGGATCACTATCACCGGTTTTCTCTTCATCTATACTTATCGTAATTGCGGCCTTATTGGATTTCCGGAAGTGATCTGCTATTTTATTTTTAAGGATGGCCATCAGCCAGGTTTTCTCGCTGCTCTCGCCCCGGAATTGCTCCTTCGCCTGCAGCGCACTGAGGAAAGTTTCCTGAACCAGGTCTTGTGCCAGCCCGTTGTCCGATACTTTAATTACCGCAAATCTATATAATTCATCGGCGTATAACTTCACCCATGCGGTAGGATTACAGGCTATCATAGATTGATGTACAGTTGAGTCAGCAGCTTCTACTCTCATAAACTTGTTTTGCATATATTGCTGTAGAAGCTTACGGAAAATTAGCTTTTTTAGATTTCTCTCCACCCCAAAAAAATGTTAAAGGCGGATGACCGGCAGTTAACGATTGGTAAATGGCAGCAAAGGGGGTAGCCACTATTCAGCATTTTGTACTATTTTTGGCACGTACCCAATGAAATATGAATTAAACTCGGCCCATGAAAAATGAAATGTCGCCTGTAACGTCCGTTTACTTTATTACTTTATTAAAGGCATATTTACGTGGTACTAAAACAAGGCAGGAGGTCATAGAAGAGCTACGAGGTGTTACGCCAATGCACGACAAAGCGGAAGATTCCCACACCGAAGTGAGCAGCCTGCTGTTTAAGACGGCCAGTGAAATGAATGAAAATTATTACCAGGACATCGTAACCGCCATTTCCAATGCCACCGATACTACTCCCAGCCGGGAAGGTGTAATACATCAGCTGGAAGCTATGCTGACTGGCTTTATTACGCCCAAACAGCTATTCGAATGGGCCACCTGGCATAATGAACCCGATTCGGAAGATGGTGCGGGCTTTTTCAGTGATATAGCGGTAGATTATTTCTGCACACAATTACTGCCTGCTTCTTTTGATGAACTGGCGATTGCACAATACAAACAGGCCCTGAAAATATTCCAATCCGGCACACATAACAGCCTGAAAGATAAAGTAGCACTGGTACTGCTATCTGAAAAAGAAAGACAACGCTTCTTATTTTACCTGGGCGATTATATACAGGGGCATACTTCCCCGGAGCAACTGGACGTATACCTGTTGCACAAATTTGGAATGGATCATCACTCCTTTCCTTATATGTCTTCACTCTCTGCTATTATGCATGAACCCGGTAAGCTACCGGCCCTGCTGCACATGGCGGCAATGGATGCTTAATACCAGCCGATTACGATTACTTTATCACATCCATTATGCGAACTGCCCGGTTTTCCCCGCTTACAATATCAGTAGTGTAGGTGATAACCTTATCCCCATTACTATATTCCAGCAGCATTTCCAGTGGCATCGCTACCGGCGGATAACTGCCTGCTATCAACATTGATTCAATCTGATCTTTATAATAGTCCGGCATAAATGCATAACCGGGAAACAGGGTATGCGGCTGTAATGGCACCCATACGCGGGCTCCTATCAGTGCATGACTGGTCACCTTTACCTGGCTGGAATCCGTTTGCACATTATTGGCCTGGTATTCTTCACAAGCTACTCCCGCAATTACTTTCTTGGCGCCCGTTTTCACCAGCTGGTTTAAATAACCGGTTTCTCCCGGATAAATAGGCTCCATGGTCGTCAGGTCCAGCTTCTCTTTAGTGCCGCTACCTGTTTTGTGAATAGCCGTGATGCTGAGTTGTGATCCTTTTGCAAAATCTGCGTAAAACTGGTAACGAGCCCCCGTACTTCTGCTCAACAAATGTATCGCCATTCGGGGCGCGGCGCTGCTGTAATAAATCACAATCTGCTCTCCCCCGTTGATGACCGGTTGATTGCCTTGCCAGGCTTCCATTTCCTGGTATACTGCAATATCAAATTCAAATACGGAATCTATCGTTACCTGTTCATCTCCTCCAATGATCAGGGATGGATTGTCACTGGCAGGTTTCGTGTTGCTCAACTCATAAGGTCCTTCTTCCTGGGAAGAATCAGCCCTGGCGGTAGTAAGACTCCGGACTTTGTCCTTCATCTTTTTCAGGAACTGCGCTTGTATAACGGTGCTGCATAGGATCAGCCACCCGAGCAGGAATACCCGCTTATTCATAGGGATAGTTTTACCCACCCAATATACAGTAAATTATTTTAATATATCTGGTAAGCTGAAAGCAAAAAGCAAAAAGCTATTCTAGCGGATGGTCACGCCAAAGACCCGCTACAATAGCTTTTTGCTTTCTGCTTTCTGCTTTTTGCTTTCAGCTTACCATCAGACTACAGCCTCTCAGGGCAGAATTATCCAGTCGGCCCAATACCTCAAAACGGCCATCAGCATGCATTTTGCCAATGTCTTCAGTGGCAATGAAAGCACAGGAATATATATTGGCCAGATCAATGACATTCATCACACCGGCACCTTTGCCGGCTGTAAGGTGGAAAGGATCATTCTCATCTCGCAGCAATACCTTCATCCAGGGAGGGGTTTCAAACATACCATCTCCCCTGGAATAAGCCTGGGATAACAACTCCGTCATGCCATATTCCGCATGAATAGCAGCAGCACCCAGTCTTTCCTTCAGGAAATGATGTACTTCCTGCCGGGTCCATTCTTCCCGGCGCCCTTTCATGCCACCGGTTTCCATCACTATGGTGTGTTTCAACTGCAGGGTATATTGCTCGGCAAAATCGAGTAAACCGAAAGTAACACCTATCAGCAATACCTTCTGCCCACGGGCTTCCAACGCCTGTAAATGATGAAACAACTTATCATGCTCATAAAGATAAAAGCCACTTTCCTTATGCCCGCTGCGCTCCACCATCTCCTGCACCATCCGCACCAGGGAAGAATGCTGCCGCTCCAGGTAGGAAGGCAGTAATCCAAGAACGACATAATCACTCACCGGTCCGTAAAACTGCTCAAAGGCGGTCATAAAGCTTTGGGTATAGATCGCGGATTGCTTTACCAGATGACGGCTGTTCACCGTTTGGGTAGTACCGCTGCTCTCAAACACCAGTTCCGGCTCAAAAGTGCCGCATACCACCGTATGGGATTTAAAAAATTGTATAGGCAGATAGGGAATTTCCAGGATACTTTTCACCGAAGCAGGTGATATGTGCAGGGCATCCGTATAGGCCCTGTACAGGTCATTTTCCTGGTACTGATATCTAAAAAGCTCCAGGGCAGCGGATTCCAGCCCACTTTCCTGCAATGAAAAAATATATTCCGGTGATACCGCGGTCATGTAAATCTGGCTTTAAAATCATACAAAGTTAGGGAGAAGAATAAATCTAGCCGCAGTAAGTAACAATTGTCATAAAAAAACGTTTTTAAGAAGATGTATTGTGATGACTGAATATTTGTATATTTCCTAAATTAATGTAGGTTTGTTTTATGAAGAAAATTCTGTTTTTGTTCCTGCTGGCCGGTTTGTTTTACGCCTGTAAAAAGGATAACATAGGTTCCAAACCTATTCTCACATTTAAGGGATATTCAGTAGACAGTATTACAGCAGATTTGCAGGAGATGAACGTCATCATGGGGGTAGAGGATGGAGATGGCGATATTGAAGATACCCTCCAGATCGCCTCTATCTTCGACAGCAGAGGACCTAATCAGGATACCCTGTATTCTATAAAGGGGATGCCAGGCATAGGAGCTAACAAGGGCAGCAGAGTAAAGGGAGATATTTACATTAACCTGAAGTCCGATGAGTACAAGCTGGTGCAGATTGATAATGACAGTATTCACTTCCTGGTGTTTATACGCGACAACGCCGGTCATTACAGTGATACCATTGCTACTCCCAAAATGCCATACCATAATAAGTAAATTACCTTACATTTACAACATACCAAGGATTCCTTTTACTAAAGGAATCCTTTTATTTTTAGCTTTACCATTCATTTTTAGCACATGGATAAAATAGAAGAATTACAGGCAAAAATGGCCGAGGCAATGTTGGGTGGTGGGCATGTACGCATTGCTTCCCAGCATAAAAAAGGTAAGCTGACCGCCCGTGAAAGGTTGCAGCTCCTGATGGATGAAGGATCTTTCGAAGAACTGGATATGCTGGTCACTAACCGTAACCGCGGTCTTACCGCCGACCAGGAGCAATTCCTGGGCGATGGCGTGGTAACAGGCTACGGCACTATCAACGGCAGACTGACCTACGTTTTCTCTCAGGACTTCACCGTATATGGCGGTAGCTTATCAGAGCCACATGCCCGCAAAATCTGTAAGGTCATGGATCTTGCCATGCAAAACGGTGCTCCCATCATTGGACTGAACGACAGTGGTGGTGCCCGCATACAGGAAGGTGTGGTAAGCCTGGGTGGCTATGCCGATATCTTCTATCGTAATACCAGGGCTTCCGGTGTTATTCCACAAATCTCCGCGATCATGGGACCCTGCGCAGGCGGCGCGGTATATTCTCCTGCTATCACCGATTTTATCCTGATGGTAGAGCAAACATCCTACATGTTTGTAACCGGACCTAACGTGGTGAAAACCGTTACGCACGAAGAAGTAACATCAGAAGAACTGGGTGGCGCACAAACACATGCCGCCAAAAGCGGTGTTACCCACTTTGCCTGCAGCAACGAAATAGAATGTATCCAATATCTCAAACAGCTGTTGAGCTATGTGCCCCAGAACTGTGAAGAAACCGCGCCCGTATATGCTTACGAGCCTGGCAACGAAATCAGGGAAGCACTGAACACGCTGATACCGGCTCATCCCAACCAGCCATATGACATGAAAGAAGCGATTGCCGAAATCACCGATAAGGACAGCTTCTTCGAAGTACATAAAAATTTTGCAGAAAATATGATTGTGGGCTTTGCCCGCATTGCCGGCAGAAGTATTGGAATAGTAGCCAATCAACCTGCTCACCTCGCAGGTGTACTGGATATCCACGCTTCTGTGAAAGGCGCACGTTTCACCCGCTTCTGTGATGCTTTTAATATTCCTTTGCTGGTACTCGTAGATGTACCTGGCTTCCTGCCCGGCACCGACCAGGAATGGAATGGTATCATCACCAACGGCGCAAAACTGTTGTACGCACTTAGTGAAGCCACCGTTCCCAAGCTCACCGTTACCACCCGCAAAGCCTATGGTGGTGCATATTGTGTGATGAACTCCAAACATATTGGCGCTGATATGAACTACGCTTTCCCTCAGGCGGAAATAGCTGTGATGGGCGCAAAAGGGGCAGTGGAAATCATCTTCAAAAAAGAAATTGATGCGGCACCAGACCCTGAAGCCCGCATGAATGAACTGGTAGCCGACTACCAGGAAAGATTCGCCAACCCTTACCTGGCAGCGGAAAAGGGATATATCGATGAAGTCATTTCTCCGGATCAGACACGTATCAAACTGATCAAAGCTTTCAAGATGCTCGAAAATAAAGTAGTAAATATGCCGAGAAAAAAACACGGCAATATACCTTTGTAGCGGTTAGCGGTTAGCTTTTAGCTTTTAGAAAATGCAGCAAAGACCAAATAACATCCTCTTCGCTGCATTTTCTAAAAGCTAACAGCTAATGGCTAAAAGCTAAATTTATGTTCCGAAGCGCTTTCAATTTCATACTTTTCACTTCGATCTATATTTCGTTGTGTGCACTGCTGATGATCTGGCAAACCAATCAACTGCTGGGGCTTCAATATGATCAAAACACCTTCTATCTCTTTGTTTTCTTTTCTACTATCTGCAGCTATAACTTTCACTGGTACCTGACACCAGGCTCCTTTTCTGCCACTTCTGAACGAATCCACTGGAATGACCGGTACCGTACCGGACTGCTCCTCCTTTGTGGTATTGGTATCATCGGTTCCGGATGGTTCTTCTGGCAATTGCGCGAACACTGGCTGGTACTCTGTGGCAGCGCTATACTTACCTTTTTATATTCGGCGCCTAAAGTGCCTCACCCTGCCTTTCGCTGGCTCAGCAAAATTGCTATTGGCAAAACGTTGTTCCTCACTTTTGTATGGACCTACGTAACTACGCTGCTGCCCGCACTGGTGGCCGGAAAATATGTTGCCACACCGCTGATACTCCTTACCCTGCATCGTTTTTTCCTGATTTACGCCATCTGTATTTTGTTTGATTACCGCGACCTGGAATCAGATAAAAAAGAAGGCATTCGCAGCCTGATTACAATGCTGGATCTCAAAAACCTAAACCGTCTTTACTACTTTTCCTTGCTGATAGCAGCTATCAGCGCAGGATTGATGGGGCCATTCACCACACTCACGGCGGTCATCTCGCTCATAATTCCGGTAATCATTACCGCGCTGCTGACGCGCAAAGCACAGCACAGTCATTCAGATTACCTGTTTTACTTTGTGCTGGATGGATGTATGGCATTATCTGCAGCCCTGTATTGGTTAGCTGTTGGCCTGTAACTAACTGCTTTTTCCCTACCTTTGTCCGATCAAAATTTCCACAAAACATGTCCAAAAAGCAGAAATCAATATTCAACAAGGAATCATTGACATTCCTGGAAACTTACCTGAACAACCCATCTCCTACTGGTTTTGAGAAAGAAGGACAAAAGCTTTGGCTGAAATATCTGACACCTTATATTGATGAACACTTTGTTGATCCATACGGTTCTGCAGTAGGCGTTATCAATCCCAAGGCGGAATTCAAGGTAGTTATTGAGGCCCACGCCGATGAGATTTCCTGGTTTGTAAACTATATTTCGCCGGAAGGCCTGATCTATGTAATCCGTAATGGTGGCTCCGATCAACAAATAGCGCCTTCCATGCGTGTAAATATTCATACTGAAAAAGGTGTCGTTAAAGCGGTATTTGGCTGGCCAGCTATTCATACCCGCATCCGCAGCGGCGATGGTAAAGAACCACAACCCAAGGTTGAAAATATCTTCCTGGATTGTGGCGCCCGTTCCCGTAAAGAAGTAGAAGAGCTGGGCATTCACGTAGGTTGTGTATGCACGTTTGCAGATGGCTTCCAGGAACTGAACTACGATTATTATGTCTGTCGTGCGATCGATAACCGCATCGGTGGTTTTATGATTGCGGAAGTAGCCAGAATGCTGAAAGAAAAGAAACAGCAGTTACCATTCGGTTTATACATTGTAAATGCAGTACAGGAAGAAGTAGGATTACGTGGCGCAGAGATGATTGCCAAACGCATTAAGCCCAATGTAGCCATCATCACAGATGTTACACACGACACCACCACTCCGATGATCAATAAAAACATTGAAGGAGAAATTAAATGCGGTGGCGGTCCCAGCATCACTTACGGTCCGGCAGTACACAACATCCTGCGTGACCTCATCATTAAAACAGCTAAGAAAAACGATATCCCTCACCAGCTGCATGCCGTAAGCCGCAGCACCGGTACAGATACCGATGCTTTTGCCTACAGCAATGATGGTACCCCTTCTGCCCTGATCAGTTTACCATTACGCTATATGCACACCACGGTAGAAATGGTGAAGAAAGATGATATTGAAAATACGATTCACCTGATCTATCAGACCTTACTGAACATTACACCTAAGACTAATTTCCAGTACCTGTAGCGAGTTTTTGTCTTGGTTCAGGATTATACTGATTTAGATGATTTTCCAGGTTTTGTTTTTACAGGATTAAAAAAGATTAGCGAAGAACGATGTGGATACCCGCATCATTCTTCGCTAATCTTTTTTTAATCTTTCCAAATCATAAAAACAAAAAACTGGAAAATCATCTAAATCAGTATAATCCTGAACCAAAACAAAAAATCGCGCGCACTAGTTCTTAAAGAAATCTGCTGCCCTGGTTACTTTCTCTACCCAGGCACCGGATGCTGCCTGTAGCACATACTCGCTCAAACCCACTCTGCTTACACCTGGCGCCCAGTCATAGGTATACCCCATCCTGGTCCATGGATAATGCGCATCTGTGGCGGATGTTAATGGCCGGTAGTAAGCATAAATAATGTAGTTGTTAAACCACGTAGCATACGTAGGTGGCACACTGCTCTGCAACACCGCAGTAGCGCTTTTCGTATTAATGGCCGGATTACCCGCCGGACGGTATAAACGCTCCGCCTTCACCCACATGGTGGCGATATGGGTATTTGTTTTAGAATTTACCGGTGGCAATCCTAACAGCTGACATACTCTCAAAATAGTATCCGAGGTCGCTGTAAAAGAGGGGCCTACCTTGTTTTTCATCTGTTTAGGTATAAACAGCCAGGATTCGCCCCATACATTGGTAATGGAATCGCCTTCCGGATAACTGGATGGAAAGCGCATAAAAGTGGCCAGCAGTACATACGACTGGCCGTTAATGGTTTTCCATTGCAGATCGGCATTGTCTGATGTAATAGGCCATAAGGCATTGGACATTTCACTACTGTCTGCTACCATGGCGTCAGATACGGCTTGCGCGTATAACTGATCCATCGTTTGAACAGGTGGGGGTGTTACCGGGTCATCATCATTTTTATTACAACTGGTAAATGCTACAGATGCCAGAAGCATCATTGCGGGCAGCATACTGCCGGAGAGGAAATGTTTCATAGAAATGGTTTTCTGGGTGCTGGTTATTTAATTCGAGTCCCGCAATTAAGTGTATTTCAATGAAATATACAAATTTGAAAATGAACTGCTGCCAGCGCCCGCAAAACAGGTTCCACGGATTATGTTATATTTATAGTAATCAAAATAATCTCCCATGGCAAAACAAATGTCTGTCATTTCCTTTACGGGAAAACTCGGTCCTCTCATTGGGTATAAGCGCAATGGCCAATACTTCCTGCGCTCCATGCCTCAAAGCGTGCAGCAAACGGCTGCTACCCGTCGCGCATCCCGCCGCTTTGGTATCGCCAGCAGGAAAGGCGCTTTTATCCGTCATGCTTTCTACCCCCACCTGGATATCCACTGTGACGGTGGCCACATCAATCGGCTCAACAGGCTACTCATTGCTGCCGGCGATCATTATGCCGCCATAACAGGCTTCCGATTCAATCAGCATACCGGCGTAGATCGTTTCTTTGCGGTGGCGCCACGGCTTTTCCCTAATGGCATATTAAATATCCCCGCACAAACTATCGCCGGGCATACAGGTATGGCTGCGCTGGAAGTAAAAGTAATCGCAACGCATATTGATTTTACATCACGTCAGGTGGTAGGTAGCGAAACGGTTACACTCATGATAGCCCCCGATACCACTTTCCAGGAAACAAATGTTTCGCTGGATGTACCTGGGCAGGGCTCACTGGTAGTGGTTTTCCAGGTAAGAGCGATGTACGAAGACGGCCCATCCGGCAACAGACAATACATGGCTGCCGATATTATTGCGGTGACAACGCCACAGGTGCCCAAATATGCTAAAAAACGTGCTTACCCCAAGCGGAAGGTATTACTTCCTGGCCTTACCTATACATACGCATATCCGGCTGTCATTCAACTGGAATAAAGCGATCCTGCCTCCCGAGATATTTTGATCAATACCCTCTTATACCAGCTTTCTTTAAATAGGCTATCTCTTTCCGCAGCTCCCCCAGGTAGGGAAGCAGCCCTCCCATGGCCGGTTCTCACCTCCATCTATTTGCTGATGCAATTTCATCTGGGTTATACACCCGAAAGTCATCCCCGCATCAAGTCCACCTCTCCTGCACGACTTCTGTATGTACATAGCGGGGGCTAAGCATAGCCTGGACGGAATCTACATAATGAAAAGATAGTGCTGATTATAACAATGGGTGTCCTTCATCCACTATTTTTTTGATTTTAAAAGATGAGGGGAAAACGGAGCGGATAAATTCGCTTCGTTCTCCCCTCGTCTTTTAGTCTTTTAAAAACAAAATCCGGGAAATCATCAAAATCAGTATAATCCTGGGAAAGACAAAAATTCGCGCCGAAGGCAATCCCCTACAAATCGTTCATTCCAAAATACTCCACGCCCAGCTGATATCCTTTCAATCCAAGTCCACAGATGCAACCAATACATTTAGGAGCAATCAGCGAAGTATGTCTGAATTCTTCCCGCGCGTATACATTGCTGATATGTATTTCCATTACCGGGGTTTTTATACCTGCAATCGCATCACGGATCGCAATAGAGGTATGTGTATAGGCACCTGCATTCAACAGGATACCATCGTATGAAAATCCAACTTCATGCAGATAGTTCACCAGTTCTCCTTCTATATTACTCTGAAAATAAGTAAAGGTGACAGCTGGAAATTGTTTTTGCAGATGTTTAAAATAATGCTCGAAAGATTCGCTGCCATAAATGCCTGTTTCACGCTTACCGAGCAGGTTTAAGTTGGGCCCGTTAATAATAGCTAATTGCATGATAATGGTTATAAAATGAAGAATGTAACGAAGATAATTAATCCCGTTTATTATTACTATCGCCGCCCCAGCGGTAGGTTTGTTGTTCAATGCCGGCCAGGTCAATGATACGGTCTACTACCGTAGCCGCCATTTCTTCCAGGTTGGTAGGTACGCTGTAAAAAGAAGGCGTAGCCGGGCAGATAATGCCGCCGGCCATGGTCACCGCTTCCATATTTTTGATGTGAATAAGGTTATAAGGAGTTTCCCGTACCACACAAATCAGCTTTCTCCTTTCCTTTAACACTACATCTGCTGCGCGTGTAATCAGGTCATTGGAAATACCGGTGGCAATCCTTCCAAGTGTGCCCATGGAACAGGGACAGATAATCATGGTATTAAATCGTCCGGAACCGGAGGCAAAGGGAGCGTGGAAATCCTGTTGGGTATAAAGGTGGAAAGGCAATTGTTTATAATCTTCGTCTCTCAGTTCTGTTTCCCAAACCGTTTTGGCATTTTCTGTCATCACTACGGCTACCTGGTCCAATTGCTCGTGCGCCGCCTGCAACTTCTGCAACAACTGGCGCGCATAAATGGAACCACTGGCTCCGGTAACTGCTACTACTATACGATGTTTCATTTGGCTATGCTATTGATCATGCAAAGCTAGCCTATTTGCTGCTATTGAAAGCACATCATTATTGCCAGACCCGGCAAAACCAGGCTGGCGGAAAAGCAATAAAGAAAAGATTATAACCCGGATTGGGCAACAATTTCATCCATCAGGATGCCGCTGTGACTTTCATTGTAAATACAGGCGCCGTTGCGGATCACCAATACCTGCGGAGATTCATGAGGTACCTGGTACATTTCCGCTATTTTATTGGATACCGGACGATGGGAGATAAGGTCCAGGTAGTAAAACGTTAACCCTTCCGGTTCAGCTGCCCGCTCCAACCTCGCTTTAGCCATCGAGCTGATAGAGCATCGCGTACTGTGCTTAAAAATAGCTACCGGCTGATGAGCTGATACCGCATTGACTTCAGATAGTTGTTCCTCGTTGGTTAACGTTTTCCAATTCATTTAACATGCTTTATTATGTTCTATCGCAGGCGACTTGGCCATCCCCTTCATTGGACACCCTAATTTCTGATGGCTTGCGCAGGACGTTAAGAAAACAGCAAAGATACAAACCATACAGGTGTAGCCCAAAATTCTTACATAAGATTGCATACTGGGAGTTTTATAATTTATAACTAAAACGAAATTTCACAGGAAATATGATACGACCACTTTTTTAATCGTCTTTTGTAACGTTATTTTGCAAATATAGAAAATACATTAAAAAAAACAACAATGTAATTTTCGGATGTTCCGAAATTATCCAGCGTTATGACAAAAGTACATTTTATTGCCATAGGCGGCAGCGTAATGCATCAATTGGCCATTGCGCTCAAAAATAAAGGTTACCAGGTGACCGGCAGCGATGATGAAATTTTCGAACCGGCATTATCAAACCTCCGACAGGCGGGCATTTTACCAGATAACACCGGATGGAACCCTACCCGGATAACGCCGGATCTGGACGCGGTCATCCTTGGCATGCATGCCAGGGAAGACAATCCCGAGCTGATAAAAGCCCGGGAAATGCACCTGAAAATCTATTCTTTCCCGGAATACATCTACCAGGAAAGCAAAAATAAAACCCGGGTAGCCATCGGGGGCAGTCATGGTAAAACCACCACTACCGCCATGGTAATGCACGCTTTACAGCATAATCACCAGGCATTTGACTACCTCGTAGGCGCCAGACTGGAAGGTTTTGCCCAATCGGTAAATATTACAGATGCGCCCGTTATTGTATGTGAAGCAGATGAATACCCTGCCTCTGCCATCGAAAAAAGACCCAAATTTCATTTCCTCCATCCGCAGATAGCCGTATTAACAGGCATTGCCTGGGACCACATCAACGTATTTCCCACTTACGAAATATATAAAGAACAGTTTGCCATATTTATCAGGCAGATGGAACCAGACCAGGTACTGATTTACAACGATGGGGACGAAGAACTCGTACAACTGGTGACTGCCACAGGCGGCCACCTCAAACTCATACCGTATGGTTTGCCAAAACATACCATCGAACAAGGCATTACCCGCGTATATTTCGGCGATCAGGCCGCCAGCCTGGAAGTATTCGGAGACCATAACCTCCTGAACATGCACGCTGCCAAACTCGTATGCAACCAACTGGGACTATCCGATGCGGAATTCCTGGCGGCAATTGCTACCTTTAAGGGCGCCGCAAAAAGACTGGAGCTGGTCGCTAAAAACGGGCATTGCGTGATCTATCGTGATTTTGCACACGCTCCTTCCAAGGTGAAAGCCACCATGGAAGCGACCAAACACCAATTCCCCGACCGGAAACTGGTGGCGGTACTGGAATTACACACCTATAGCAGTTTAAATGCTGATTTCCTGGAACAATACCACGGCGCACTGGATACTGCAGACGTAGCAGCCGTATTTTACAGTAAACATGCCCTGGAAATCAAGAGAATGCCCGATCTTGCCCCCGAACTGATTGCACAGCGGTTTGGACGGAATGACCTGCATGTTTTCCACAACAGGGAAAAACTGGAAGCCTTTTTATCCGCTCAGAACTATCAGGATACAAACCTGTTATTAATGAGTTCCGGTACATACGATGGCCTTGATTTCAGTAAACTGAAGGAATTATTGCCGAACAATTAAATCACTGAATAAACAAATACTAAATATTATATAATGCCGTCTTTGCTCCTCAAAAGGCCTCTGGCCGTAATCGATCTCGAAACTACAGGTACCAATGTAGCTTCTGATCGTATCATTGAAATTGCTATTATCAAAGTGTTTCCGGACAAAACAACACAGTCCAAAGTGAAACGCATTAACCCCGGAATGCCGATCCCAGCAGGATCTACAGCAATTCATGGTATTAAGGACGAGGATGTAAAAGATGCCCCTACCTTTAAACAGGCAGCCCACGAACTAAAACAGTTTATGGACAACTGCGACCTGGCAGGTTACAATTCCAACCGCTTCGATATTCCTTTACTGGTAGAAGAATTCCTCCGTGCAGAAATAGAATTTGACGTGTCCAAACGCAAATTCGTAGACGTACAAAGGATTTTCCACCTCATGGAAAAACGTACCCTCGGCGCCGCCTACAAGTTTTACTGCGATAAACAACTGGAAAACGCTCATAGCGCCGAAGCAGACGCACTGGCTACCTACGAAATACTGGAAGCTCAGCTGGGCCGCTACGAACAATTACAGGAAGATATTGACTCCCTCGCTGATTTTACCAAAGAAGAAGATTATATCGACTTTGCCCGCCGCCTCGTCATGCAGGGCGGAAACGAAGTCTTCAACTTCGGCAAATACAAAGGCCGCTCCGTAAGAGAGGTCCTGAAAGCTGAACCACAGTACTATGACTGGATGATGAAGGCAGATTTCCCCCTCAATACCAAACAGAAACTGTCAGAAATCTTTCATAATATGATGTTAAAAAAAATGTAATGTTAATAGGGAACGTCATATCTTGCGCCGGAATTGAATTATTTTCGCAGTCCAAAAATATCATCTGCTGAATTGGAAAAGCTTGTCATCATTCCTACGTACAATGAAAAGGATAATATCCGTAACATCATTGACGCTGTATTTTCCTTACAGGAGAATTTTCATGTCCTCATCGTGGATGACGGATCACCTGACGGTACCGGCGCTATTGTAAAATCATTACAACAGCAACATCCCAACGAATTATTCCTGGAAGAAAGATCCGGCAAACAAGGTCTGGGTACAGCTTATATCCACGGATTCAAATGGGCATTGGCCAGAGGATACCAATACATTTTTGAAATGGATGCGGATTTCTCACACAATCCCAAAGACCTGGTAAGCCTCTACGATGCCTGTGCCAAAGACGGAGCAGATGTATCTGTAGGCTCCCGCTATGTAAAAGGCGGCAAAACCGAAAACTGGCCATGGGACCGCGCTGTTTTGTCTTACGGCGCCTCCATCTATGTAGGTATGATCACCTGGATGCCCGTAAGGGACCCGACAGCTGGATTTGTATGCTACCGCAATACCGTACTGGAAGCCATTAACCTGGACCAGATACAGTTTGTAGGATACGCGTTCCAGATTGAAATGAAATTTACGGCGTGGAAGCTCGGCTTCAAAATCAAAGAAGTAGCCATCACCTTCAAAGACAGAAAAGAAGGATATTCCAAAATGAGCAAAGGCATTGTAAAAGAAGGCGTTCTCGGCGTCCTTAAAATACAATGGCAAAGCCTTTTCCGGAATTATGCAGTAAGAGTGAAGAATTAATTACTATACATAAAATTACTGTTTAGGGATTTTTTCATTTTTTTCAAATGAAGAAATCCCTAAATACATTAAGTGGGTTCATGAAAAAAGCATTTCTCCAGCTACATCTCTCCGTATTTCTGGCTGGTTTTACCGGGATCCTGGGTAAGCTGATCTCCCTGAACGAAGGGCTGTTAGTGTGGTACCGGTTATTGTTAACGGCTATTACCTTATACATCTTATTCCGCCTCCAGGGCACCTTTAAAAAACTTGCCTGGAAAGATATTTTACCCATCGGCAGCACCGGTGTGATAGTAATGCTGCATTGGCTCTTCTTTTACGGCAGCATAAAATACTCCAACGTATCTATTGGCGTAATCTGCTTTTCCATGACCAGCCTGTTCACCGCCATCTTTGACCCACTGATCAACAGACGCCGTTTCGATGTAGCAGAAATGCTCCTCAGCATGCTCACCCTGCTGGGCATTCTGCTCATTTTCCATTTCGATACCCAATACCGCACCGGTATTATCCTGGGTATTATTTCCGCCATGTTTGCGGCTTTATTCACAGTATTTAACAAACGGTTGATCAAACGATTCGATACTTCTACCATCACTTTTTACGAACTGTCCGCCGGCCTGGTAGTATTGACCATTGGCATGCCTTTTTATATCTATAGTTTCCCGGTAGCCTCTGTGCTGCCATCCTCTATGGACCTCCTATATCTCTTCGTACTGGCCTGGTTTTGCACGGTACTCATGTATCTGCTGAGCATGAATGCGCTGAAAAAGATTTCACCTTTTACGGTAAACCTCTGCTTCAACCTGGAACCGGTGTACAGCATTGTGATGGCCTTTGTACTCTTTCATGAAAATAAGTTCCTGAACAACGCCTTCTATGCCGGCCTGGCCTGTATTATGTTGTCTGTTGGATTACAGATGCTCCGCGTAGTAAAAGACAAAACTGCCGCGCATTAAACCACTTATAAAAAAGCACTTACCGCTGCTCCACTCCGTTGGGCTAAAAGCCATTTAATTATTACATTAGCAGCTATGAGAAAAGTTTTTTTAGGGATATCCCTCCTGGGATCTGCCCTTTTTACCTATGCGCAACAACCTGCAAAAAAGCCGCTGGATCACAGTGTATACGACAGCTGGCAAAGCATTGGCACTAAACTGATCAGTAACAACGGACAGTGGGTAGTGTATGCAGTACTCGCTCAGGAAGGTGATGCCAACCTGTTGATCTATGACCGTAAAACAGGTCAGACCACCACCATTCCGCGAGGCAGCAACCCGGTGATTACAGAAGATTCCCGCTACGTAATATGCAGCATTAAACCGCTTTTTAAAGATACCCGCGAAGCGAAGATCAAAAAAAAGAAAGCAGCTGAAATGCCCAAAGATTCCCTGGCCATCATCACATTGGGACAGCCGGATATCCAGAAATTCCCTGCAGTAAAATCTTTTAAAACACCGGAAAAAGGTAGCGGCTTACTGGCATACCTGCTGGAAAAACCAGCCACCGATACCGCGAAAACAAAAGGCAATAAACCCACCAAAGCCATCGCCGATACAGACCGCGCAGACGATGATAAAGCCGCCGGCAGCATCACTGAAAGCGGCACCCTGATGATCCGGCAACTGCTCTCCGGCAAACAGGACTCCATAAAAAATGTAAAGGAATATACTTTCAGCAAACCAGGTAATCAACTGCTGGTAGAAATAGCCGCAGAGAAAAAAGATTCCCTTTCCCGCAACGGCGTGCTCCTGTGGCATACCGCCCATCGTAAAGCAGATACCCTCAGCAGCGGCAACACCGACTACAAACAATTTGCTTTCGATGAAAAAGGAGAACAGGCCGCCTATTTTGGTACGCCCGATGGAGAAAAAGCTTTACAGCAATTCTATAAACTCTATTACTTCAAACCCGGCCAGGACAGCGCCCGGGAAGTAGCCGGCAAAACCAGCAGCGGCATTCCTGCTAACTGGACCATCAGCTCCAACAGCACAATATACTTCAGCAAAGACGGTCAACGCCTCTTCTTTGGCACCGCCCCCATACTGCCCGTGAAAGATACCAACATAGTAGATTTTGAAGTGGCGAAAGTGGATATCTGGAATTATAAAGATGACTATCTGCAGCCCATGCAGTTAAAAAATGCAGATAAAGAACTGAAGAGAAGCTATGCTGCCGTATATTATCCTGGTGCCAATCGGATCGTACAACTTAGTGATAAAGACCTGGAAACCGTGATCACCGCCGCTGAAGGAAACAGTACTAACGCACTCGGCTATACGGATAAAGGAGAACGCGTGCCCATGCAATGGGTAGGCCGCACCCTGAAAACCGCTTACCTCGTAAACGTAAATGATGGCACGAGAAAAAAGATCAAGGAAAAGCTGGATGGTAACTTTTATATCTCTCCCAACGGAAAATATATCATCTGGTACGACATGGTAAACAGACAGTGGTTCAGCTACGATAACGCTACCGGTGCTGCTGTCAACATCAGCAAAGCTATTCCCACCAAAGTATATGATGAAGAAGATGATCATCCTGACGTACCTGAGGCTTACGGCATAGCCGGATGGCTGGAGAACGATGCATCAGTGTATATCTACGATCGCTACGATATCTGGGAAACAGATCCTTCCGGCAAAAAATCACCGGTGAATCTTACACAAAGTATTGGTCGTAAAGAAAAAATACGCTTCCGTTATCTCCGCCTCAATCCGGAAGAAAAATATTTCACACCCGGCCAAAACCTGATGCTGACTGCATTCCAGGACAGCACCAAATATAACGGCTTCTACCAACAGGAATTACCAGGTAAAAACGGGAAAATAAAAGCAGCCAGACAAATTGTGTTAGGCCCGTATTCCTATACAGATTTACAGCAGGCAAAAGACGCAAAAATATATACACTCACGAAGAGCAGTTATGAATTATCACCCGATATATTCACAGGAGATAATATTGCGCAGGCAACCCGGATCAGTCATACCAATCCTCAACAGCAGGACTATAACTGGGGCACCGCCTCCTTGTACAAATGGACTACATTCAGCGGGAAACCAGCAGAAGGTATTCTCTATAAACCGGAAAATTTTGATGCTACAAAACAGTATCCTGTTATCTTCTATTTCTATGAGAAATTAACAGATGGTTTATATAGCTATCAGGCTCCTGCACCTACCCCATCCCGGCTGAACATTTCATTCTTTGTAAGCCGCGGCTACCTCGTATTTGCACCGGATATCAGCTATGAAAACGGCTACCCGGGCAAAAGCGCCTACGATTATATTGTCAGCGCAGCAGAAGATCTGGCTAAAAAGCCCTGGGCAGATGGTAAGAATATGGGTATACAGGGACAGAGCTGGGGCGGCTACCAGGTAGCATACCTGATCACGCAAACCAACCTGTTTAAGGCAGCATGGGCAGGCGCTCCGGTGGCCAACATGACCAGCGCCTATGGTGGTATTCGCTGGGAAAGCGGCATGAACAGGCAGTTCCAGTACGAACACTCACAAAGTCGTATCGGCGCTACCTTATGGGAAAAGCCGGAGCTCTACATAGAAAACTCTCCGCTCTTTAACCTGCCCCGCGTTACTACGCCGGTGGCGATTATGTCTAACGATGCAGACGGTGCAGTTCCCTGGTACCAGGGCATTGAAATGTTCACCGGCTTACGGCGTTTAGGCAAGCCCGTTTGGTTGCTGAACTATAACAATGAAGCACATAACCTGATACAACGTCAAAACCGTAAAGATATTCAACGCAGAGAACAACAGTTCTTTGATCACTTCCTGAAAGGCGCGCCAGCACCACAATGGCTGGAAAGCGGTGTACCTGCAACAGAGAAGGGAATTAACTGGGGCTGGGATCTGCAACAGTAAAACCATGATTGTAAAAAACGCTACAAGTGCCTCTATCAGGTGCTTGTAGCGTTTTTTGTTTGTGTAGGAAGAGGTGGTAATAATTAAATTATCATATTTACAATCCTGCTACAAATTGCTGCTGCAGCGGATTATAGCTTTTTGTTAATGCAGAAAAATTAAGGTTTGGATAACCTGCTATGCAGATAGACTTTTCATCTTTGTAGCATGGCCAATCTATATATCATCGCTGGTTGTAATGGTGCAGGAAAAACTACCGCCAGTTTTACCATATTGCCTGAAATTCTGGATTGCCGTGAATTTGTAAATGCGGATATTATTGCCGCGGAGATATCTCCTCTACATCCTGAGCTTGCGGCATTTGAAGCTGGCAGAATTATGTTGAATAAAATTCATCTGCTCATGAAAGAAAAAAAGGACTTTGCGTTTGAAACAACATTGGCCACCAGGAGTTATGTATCTCTCATTAAAAATGCAAAGAAAGAAGGTTATACAATAACCCTACTTTACTTTTGGCTTGACTCCCCTGAAATAGCAAAAAGAAGAGTTCTAAACAGGGTACAGGCAGGGGGGCATAATATTCCGCCTGAAGTCATTGAAAGACGGTATTACAGAGGTATTGATAACTTAGTAAAGTTATATACTCCTGTTTGTGATAATTGGATGATAGTAGACAGCATGGAACCTATTCCTCAGGAAGTTGCATTGGGTGGAAACGCTGGACTTAAATTGATATTAAACAACTATATTTGGGATGTTATCCAACAACAGTATACAGCGTATGGACAGCAAAGAAAAAGAACTTAGACTCTTATCCGAAAAAGTAATGCGCGGCCTGAAAATAGCTATGCGCAAGATGGTGGAAGCTAAGGCCGCCAATAATGAAGATCTGGTCATTGGTGACAGAAATGGTAACATAAAGGACGTTCCTGCCAAAGATTACTTGCGCACCATGAAATAGCTGCCCATTGCTAACCACTTGCAACTCCCCCTCCTCAAATATATTTTTCATAATATAAAACATTTAACATATATTTACAATAACATCGCCACTTTAGCGTATGGTGTGAATTTGCAGCGATAGCGATATCCCTTAACACCACATTATTGTACCTATGAACTTCCATATCTATCATCCTGCGGATGCATTACGTCCTTTTGTAAAGCAATATTATTTCTGGGAAGATAATACCCGGGGAACAATTCAGCTGCCACAAAACCTGTTTGCTCTTGGCGATCAATACATGGTATTCATCCTGGAAGGGAAAGCGGAAATTAAACCACTGAACCACAGAGCATTTGCCTTACCCGCCACTTCGGTGCTGGGGCATCTTACCTGTGCCTGTCAGTTACAGGTACAGGGACCGGTAAAAGTTGCCGTGGTACAATTAAATGCTTACGGGTGTCATCGCCTGCTGGGACTCGATGCGGCTGGCTTCACCAATTATTACCGCAACCTGGCGGCTACCGAACAACCACTATGGGACGAACTACTCAACAACTTACATCATATTCAGGAACCCAAACAGGTAGAAACCTTGCTGGATAACGCTTGTTTACAGGCATTAACAGCACAGGCAGATAACCTGAAAGCCGTGGATGATATGGTAGACTATATGCTGATTATGCAGGGTAATGTGGAAGTACCTGAACTCTCCTCCCGATATGGACTTTCCCGTCCTACCCTGGAACGTATATTCAGCACCGTAGTAGGTATTCCGCCTCAGTTGTTTGCGAGGATGATCCGGTATAAAACAGCACTGAGCTCCCTGCGGCAGTTAAATTTACCAGAATGGCAAACACCTATTACCGCTACTGCTTATTATAATCAGGCGATGTTTATACAGGATTACCTGTTATTTAATCACGAAACACCTTCTTACTTTGCACCCGCTGCAGCCGCTACTATTGCACATATGCCGGTTACAGGCCAGCACCAGGTAGCAGTAGCCAGTTAATATTTCCGGAATAAAAATATTACCTTATTTTAGTGAGCTTAATGCTAACTGAATATGGAAACCATCGACGTACATGAAGGAGAATACTATATCTCCTCAGATAAAACGCGGCTTGACCTGAACGCTATTCACGATTACCTGTCCAAAGAATCTTACTGGGCACAAAACATACCTTTCGATATCGTTCAAAAATCCGTAACAGGATCTTTATGCTTTGGCGTATTTCACGAAAACAAACAGATAGGCTTTGCCAGGGTCATTACTGACGGCGCTACCTTCGGCTACCTGGGAGATGTATATATACTGGAACCCTACCGCGGTAAAGGACTCTCCAAACTCCTGATGCAAACCATTTCAGCCCATCCCGACCTGCAGGGATTAAGACGCATGCTCCTGGTTACATTAGATGCCCATGGATTATACCGTCAGTTTGGTTATACAGACGTTCCTAACCCGGAAAAATTTATGCAGCGTCACAACCCGGACGCATACACGAAAAAGGAGCAATAACCATACTTTTTGTTTAACTTACTATTATAACAGGCATCTATGCAATATTCTGCAGCCCATTGGCGTGAACAACTGAAACTGCAATCCCATGTGGAAGGAGGTGCATTCCGTGAAACCTACCGTTCTGAGTGGGTACTGGATATGACTACTTTGCCGGCGGGCATGACCGGCAACCGCAACGCATCTACCTGCATTTATTTTTTACTGGAAGAAGGAGAATTCTCTGCATTCCATCGTATTGCGGCCGATGAAATCTGGCATTTTTATGATGGGCATACCCTCACTATTTACGAAATAGCTCCGGGTGGGCAACTCCTGGTGCACAAACTAGGACGTGATATCGCTAACGGCGAAAGCCTACAGGTCATCATCTCCGCAGGCAACTGGTTTGCCTCCCGCGTGGAAGTCCCCGGAGGCTATGCCCTCACCGGCTGCACCGTGGCGCCAGGGTTTGATTTCGCGGACTTTGAACTGGCAGAAAAAGCGCCTCTGCAGGCGGCCTACCCGGAACATGCCGCATTGATAGACAGTCTCACCAGCTAACGCCAGCAACAATAACAAACAAACTTCGTCTATAACAACAGGTTATCATCACAAATGGTAACCTGCCTTACCGAATTTACCATACCAGCTCCCCTTCCCCGTAACGGCCACGGCTACTCGCTGTCAGCTGCCAACTTTTTATTAATTTACAGGTATGAAAAAAATCCTCTACCTCGTTATACTGGTTTTATTAGCCGTCCTGATATTCTGGTTGGGCAAACGTTTTGGCAGTACCAATGTGAGTCAGCAGGTGATATCCAACAGCACTATTGTCAAGGAAATTGCGGAACTGGCCAGCCTGGATGTACAGGGATCCGCCAGCATTAAAAAAAGTAATATCGAAAACAACGGCGACTGGACCGATAACCTGAAGAAGACTTTCCTGGAAAATACCGTTTGGGTAACAATTCCTTACCAGGCTAAATTCGGAGTTAATATAGACGACAAGCTGTTTAAAGTACAGCTCACAGATAAAAAGATCATTATCCACCTGCCGGCTCCACACCTGCTCAGCTATGAGCTGAAAATGGACAGGATGGAAACTTCCAACCGCAAAGGCTGGCTGTTGTCACAGGATGATGAAACCTATACCGATGTACAAAAAAAGCTGTATCAAACTTCGCGCGCTCAACTGGAAAATAACACGCTGTATATTCAGCAGTCCAAAGAAAAAATAAGGAAAGTGATGGAGCAGTATTATGCACCATTTCTAAAGGATCATACCCTGGAAATACAATACGATGGCGAAACAAAGGTGCCTGAACTGAAGTAGGCCGGTAAACCTGCTCCCTACGCCGCCTGTTCAGCAATGTACTTTACCAGGCTTCTTTTCGCAACGGGTAACAATGTTTCATCTACCGGCACTACCAGCGGTGTTTCCGCGCAATACACTGCAGGGTTGGGTAAGCTGTTCCGCTCCCTGATCAGCATCGCTTTAATGTGCCCGATGGTATGCACAAAGTCCTTTTTGTATTCCTGCACATACTGCGTGTGAATACCCCGGAACTTTTCATCGTGCCGTTCGAAGATGGTGAGCCGGTAAGTATACACCAGCGTATGACTGCAACGCCCATCGCAAAGCAGCAGGTAACCTTCCGCTGTTTCAAGCGGAACAAGTCCCACCGGGAAAATGCTCAGGTTGTCGGCTACATACTCGTAAATCTCTGCTCCTTCTTTAATAGTGTTGTTTAGCTGAGGCAAAGAATACTGGATGATCGTTTCCAACTCCTCCATTAACTCATCGTCTGCAATCAGCTGTTCATATAAGAGCTCCAGCTTTTGCAGATTAATGGCCGTGAGCCGTTTGGGAAACTGCTGTTGTAAAAACTGCTTGTTGTCCCGAAAGGCTACCAGGTTGTTGTAATGAAAAATAATGTCGGATAACTGCGGGTACAGCTTGCTTTGTGTGAAGTAATGATTGATGTCCTGTAAATAGGCTAATAGGGTATATTTCTTCAGCTCAAAGTCAATATAACCATCAGCAAACCAGGTTTCACTTAACGCTCCCATAGCAATTAAATTTAATGGATCATGTACTGAATTTACGAAAAAAAAACCGCAAAAAGGGGCGTTTTTTGTTAATAGAGCAGTATTTTAAATAATATTTCTACGCCTGTCAAACTTCACACTACAAAGGATCTAACATAGTAATATGGAAGTAAAAAAGAGGGTAATAACAAAAATATTTTAAAGCTGACTTTTTTATTAGCGTAATTTTCATAACTTCAGTATATTATTTTTCATTTTTTTAATTTCAGTTATCATGAACATTTACGTAGCCAACCTGCACTATAGGTTGAACGATGAGGATCTCCATCAGATTTTCAGCGATTTTGGAGAGGTTACCTCCGCTAAGGTTATCAAAGACCACGAAACTGGCCGCTCACGTGGTTTTGGCTTTGTGGAAATGCCTAATCAAGAAGAAGGAGCAAAGGCTATGGATAGTTTGAACGGCAGCGAAATCGAAGGTAAGCAATTGATGGTAAACGAAGCAAGACCTAAACAACCGAATAATAATTTCAAAGGTGGCGGTGGTAATAACCGTGGCGGCGGAGGATATGGTTCCCGCGACCGTCGTTATTAATAATCCCCTTTATTCGGCACAAAGGAACTGGAAAAGGCGCTCTAACGAGCGCCTTTTTACTTTATTAGCAGTTAGCCTTTAGCTGTTAGCTGTTAGCAAAATACAGCGGAGAACATATGGTACATATGTTTATCTCCGCTGCATTTTGCTAACAGCTAACAGCTAAAGGCTAACTGCTAGTCAAATTCCTCTCTTTGGATCAAAATGTTCCAGCTCCTGCGCTACTGCACTCAGGAAAGTAGCACCCAGGGAACCGTCTACAATACGGTGATCATAAGACATAGACAGGTACATCATATGCCTGATACCGATCGTATCTCCCTCTGCAGTTTCTATTACCATTGGACGTTTCTTGATAGCACCTACCGCCAGGATAGCTACCTGTGGCTGGTTGATGATAGGTGTCCCCATCAGGCTACCAAAAGTACCTACGTTGGTCAGGGTAAAAGTACCGCTCTGGGTATCTTCCGGTTTCAGCTTATTCTGACGGGCAGAATTAGCCAGGTGGTTTACCTGTTTGGTGAGGCCTACCAGGTTCAGTTGGTCTGCATTTTTGATCACAGGAACGATCAGGTTACCACTTGGTAAAGCCGCGGCCATTCCTACATTGATATCTTTCTTAATAATAATTTTATCACCGTCCAGCGAGCAGTTGATCAGCGGGAAACGCTTGATACACTTCACAATAGCCTCAATAAACAGGGGCGTAAAAGTAAGTTTCTCTCCTTCGCGTTTTTCGAAATCACCTTTCACCCGGTCACGCCATTTCACCAGGTTGGTTACATCGGCTTCAGCGAAGCTGGTCACATGCGGACTGGTTTGTTTGCTCATCACCATGTGATTGGCAATCAGTTTACGCATACGATCCATTTCCACGATTTCCACATTGCCGCTGTAGGTAGGTGAGGCAACGGTGGTATTGGTGACTACCGGCTGACGGGATACCGCAGAAGATACTGGTTCCGGCGTTACATCCGCTACCACTTTCCCTTCCCGGCGGTCTGCCACGTATTGTAAGATGTCTTTTTTAGTAACACGGCCATCGTTGCCGGAGCCCGGAATCTTTTCCAGGTCAGCAAAGCTGACACCTTCCTGCTGTGCAATGGTCAGTACCAGCGGTGAATAAAACTTAGCACCACCAGCTGAAACAGCGGTTTCAACAGCAGGGGTATGTACCGGCGCCGATGTAAATCTCGGCTCGGAAACAGCCGCAGGAGCTGCAGGAGTTACAGGTGCAGTAGCCGCCGCTGCATCGGCATTGGTATTAATACGGGCTATGACAGTACCTACTGCCACTACATCATTTTCATTAAAGAGCACTTCCGTGATCTCTCCTTCCGCAATGGAAGGTACTTCGCTATCCACTTTGTCAGTGGCAATTTCAAGTACGGTTTCATCTACTTTTACGTGATCGCCCGCCTTTTTATGCCAACGCAAGATGGTGGCTTCCATGATGCTTTCCCCCATTTTTGGCATTACCAATTCTACAATGGCCATAAGATTGATTTTTGCTTTAGTGCGCAACAAAAATAAGGGAATTGTAGCAATTCAAAATGGCTCAATATCCCTATTGCAGAATGAGTTTGCGCAACTCATTCATAGCGTAAACCGCGGTCATCTGGGTATTCCGTTCCCGGTCATACCGCAGCTGAAACTTTACGGTATTAATGGTGTCTTTATTTCCTACTGCAACCCACACTGTACCTACCGGTTTTTCCGGGGTACCACCATCAGGTCCCATGATGCCGGATACCGCAATAGCATAGTCGGTGTCCAGCAGCGATAACGCACCAGCCACCATTTCTTTCACTACCGCTTCACTTACAGCACCTTGCGTTTGCAACGTTTCCGGCTTTACGCCCAACACCTGCTCTTTTGTCTCATATGCATACGCCACCACGCTCCCCTTAAAATAAGCAGAGCTGCCGGGAATAGCCGTAATCCAGCTGGCTATCAGTCCGCCCGTGCAACTTTCTGCAGTAGCTACGGTTTTACCCTTTTCCTTTAATAATTGTCCCAATACCTCTCCCATCGTCATATCCCGGTCGGTGACCACTATATCCGCCACCAAATCCTTCAGCTCATGAAAGAGGATACTCACCTCTGCTGCTACCGATAACTTATCCTTGCCGAATGCGGTGAGCCGCAACTTCAGTAAGCTGTAACTGGGCAGATATGCCAGCTTTACGTGTGCCGGCAGTTTGGCTTCGAAAGCCGTCAGCCGCTCCGCAACAAATGATTCTCCCATACCGGAAGTAATCAGTGTCTGATGTATTACTGCAGGGGTATCAAAATGCTTTCCCAGCTGTGGTAACACATAATCCTCCATGATTCCCTGCATTTCATGCGGCACGCCGGGCATAGATACATAGATCTTCCCTTCTTTCTCAAACCACATGCCTGGTGCAGTTCCTCTTTTATTGTTAATCACGGTAGCCGATTCCGGTACCATGCTCTGATCAAGATTACGCTGCAGCAAAGCCAATCCCCTGCTTTCAAAAATATGCAGCACATTTTCGAGGGCAGCTTCATTTTGAACCAGCCTGGTATTAAAATACTCACAAAGCGTGGGCTTGGTGATATCATCTGCCGTAGGCCCTAACCCTCCGGTAATTAATACAATATCAGAAACAGCCGATTCACGGGCCAACGCTTCCAGGATATCTTCCTTCACATCGCCAATGGCTACACGCCGGTGAACCCATATCCCCATTGCATTCAACTGCTGCGCTATCCAGGCAGAATTGGTATCTATCGTTTGTCCTATCAGCAGTTCATCCCCGATAGTAATAATGCTGGTTGTGATCTTATCCATATACATGATTTTAGCTGTTAGCAGTTAGCTTTTAGCTTTTAGCAAATGCAGCGGAGATTAACATAACGCTATCTTCGCTGCATTTGCCAAAAGCTAACTGCTAAAAGCTAAAGGCTGGTAAAAAACTGTTCTAATCTCTTCTTCAGCTCTTCCGGCAAACCGGCTTTCTGCTTTGTATTCACATCAATGAATACCAGTGTGGTCACACCCACATTCAGCAATTCATTCTTCTCGTTATACAACTCACTGTGAAACTGTATCTTAGAACTCTTCGGCAACTCCCGGAGTGTAGTCTTTACCGTTATAAGGTCATCATAATATGCCGGCCGCAGGTATTTTACATTCAATTCTGCTACGGGCATGATAACGCCCTGATCTTCCAGCTCCTTATAGGTAAAACCCAGCTCCCTGATGGCTTCTGCCCTTCCTACCTCATAATACAGCCCATAATTGCCATAATAAAGATATCCCATCTGGTCTGTTTCACCATAACGCACCCTGATCGTTGTTGTACTGATAAACATGGTTCCTCGCTATTTTATACCCAAAACGTTTACTTGAAAATTTTATTTGCCCAGGGCACCATCGATCGAAAATTTACCCGGACCCGTAAACAACAATGTTACAAAGGCTGCCAGGAAAAAAACAGGTAATTCTTTTTCATCGAGGGGTTTATGGGCCTGAATCATAAAAATAATCACACTCATACAGATCACCAATGGGATAGAAGCCAGTCTGGTCAACAGTCCCATGATCAGTAATACCGCACAAAACACCTCTGCAAATACCGTCATACCCAAAGAAATTTTGTGACCTACACCCAATGGATCCGGAAAAGAATTCATTTTGGCAGTAAAATTGATCAGCTTGGGCCAGCCGTGCATCAATATCATCCCTCCGAATACCAGTCGGAGTACCAGCATAGAAAAACTTACGGCGCCATTTGTGTAACCGGTTGAGAACAGTTTTCTCATAGTAGGTAAGGTTTTTGTACTAAAAAATTATTTTTCGCAAGATAAATGAATAGACTTTGCCTTGCTTCCGGAGTTATCCACATTGTTGGAAACGCAATCGGAAAAGAAAAGATATAACTTTTATATTTGCTGATACCACCTGATTCGTTTCGCACTAAGCGCTTCAGAAGCATAGACATAAGAAACTGCCTATCAGGTCAGGCCATCGCAGAGTACTTCCCCGGCTGGAAAATATTTCCTCCCGGGATTCGTTTTAAACGCATATTCAAGAAATAACAGCTATAGCATGCAATTCATAAGAAAAGTTTTTATTCCCGGACATCTGTACTTATCGCTCCTGGCTTTTGCAGGCGCAGGTTTGGCAGGGATGCCTTCAGCACAGGCGCAGCAAACACGCGTATATACAGATCCGGAAAAAGTATTCAAGGATGCCCAGCAATATTTCCAGCAGGAAAAATATGCCGTATCCATGCAGCTTTTCAAGCAAACAATTGATAACATCGATTATTTCCATGAAACAAACCGCGACCTGGTAAAAACAGATGCGTTCTACTATTATACCATCTGCGCACTCAAACTGCAACAGGACAACGCAGAAAAAGAAGCGCTGAGATTTCTGAAACTGGCCAATAACAACGCCCGTGAAGAACTCGTCAGCTACCAGCTGGCAAAATATTATTTCCGCCAGAATAAACTCAAAGAGGCCATTCCCCTCTACGAGAAAGCCAATATCGAAAACCTGTCCAATGCAGAAATTGCAGAAGCAAAATTCGAACTGGCCTATTGCTACTTTAACCTGAAAGACTTCAAAAAAGCACAGCCACTGTTTTCCTCTATTAAGGAAGTACCCGGCAAATACAGTCTGCCTGCCAACTACTACTATGGTTTCATCGCCTACTACAATCACCAGTACGGAGAAGCCCTCAACAGCTTCCAGAAAGTAGTGAACGAACCTAAATACAGCAACGTAGTACCTTACTACATCGCTGAAATTTATTACTTCCAGGGTAAAACAGATCAGCTGATTGCCTATACAGAACCCCTGCTGGAAAAAGGCGGCCAATACTACGAAGCTGAACTGAAACAACTGCTCGGTAAGGCTTACTTCGAAAAAAAGAACTACAAGAAAGCACTCCCTTACTTGCAGGACTTCCAGAACAATGCAGATGAGGTAAGAAATGAAGATATCTACCAGTTATCATACGCCTACTACCAAACCAATAACCTCAGTAAAGCGATTACCGGCTTCAAACAGCTGAGCAGCTCAAAAGACTCGCTGGGACAAAACTCTATGTACCTGCTGGGCGACTGCTACCTGCGTACCGGTCAGAAAGCCAATGCCCGCAACGCTTTTGCCTTCTGCGCCAATAACAGCTCCAATGCACAGCAACAGGAAATTTCCCGCTTCAACTACGGCAAATTATCCTATGAACTGGGCTATCCGGATGCCGCACTCAACGAACTGACACAATTTGTAAAAACATACCCGCAGTCTTCCTATAACAAAGAAGCCCGGGAAATACTGGTGAACCTTTTCATGAACAGCAACAACTATAAAGATGGTTTGGCTACGATTGAAATGATCACCGATAAAAATCCTACCGTACTGAAAGCTTACCAGA
This sequence comes from Chitinophaga sp. RAB17, assembly GCF_052114225.1. NCBI lineage: Bacteria > Pseudomonadati > Bacteroidota > Chitinophagia > Chitinophagales > Chitinophagaceae > Chitinophaga > Chitinophaga sp. RAB17. Next base: position 850,441 of record NZ_JBFREI010000003.1, read on the forward strand.
AAGTAGCCTATGGCCGCGCCACACAGCTGATTAATGATCAGCAGCTGGCAGAAGCCGATCGCCTGCTGGACATCGCTATCAGCAACCCATACGACCCGCAGATCAAACAACTGGCTCATTTCTGGAAAGCAGAAATTGCCCTCCGTCAGAATAAAAATGACCAGGCTATCACTAACCTGAACGCCTATCTGAATACCACTGCGCCTGTTTCCGGTGAAGCCAACGCACAAACTGCCAGCTATAACCTGGGGTACAGCCTCCTGAAACAGAACAAATACACAGAAGCACTGCCTTATTTCGAAACCGCACAAAAAACCAGCGGCCCCAATGCACAACGCATTGCTACCGATGCGGCCCTCCGCAGCGCCGACTGCTACTATATGCTGCGTCAGTTCCCTAAAGCACTGTCGCTGTACGACCGCATCATCAACAACAACGAGCCAGGCGCCGACTACGCTACCTATCAGAAAGCGGTCATCCTGGGATTGCAGGGAAAACAAGCAGAGAAACTCGCATTGCTCAAACAACTGGGTAACAAGTTCCCCACCTCCGGTTTCAATAACGAAACAGATATCGAAATCGCCAATACTTATCTCTCAGAAGAAAAATATACAGAAGCCATTCCTTTCCTGGAAAATGTATTACAAAAGCAGCCTAACGGTCCTAACGCACCAAGGGCATTGCTTAAACTGGGACTCAGCTATTATAACAAAGACAACGACAGCAAAGCATTGTCCTATTACCGCCAGGTAGTGGAAAAATTCCCCGGCTCGCCCGAAGCCAACGAAGCACTGCAAAGTATGAAGTCTATTTATGTAAGCCAGGGCAAAACCGATGACTACCTCGCCTTCCTGAAGGCCAGTGGCAGAACGGTAACGGCTACTGCGGAAGACTCCCTCACCTATGCAGCAGCAGAATCCAGGTTCACCAGCAACGACTGTGCAGGCGCTACCAACGGATTCAATAACTACATCCAGAAATATCCAAACGGTCAGTTTATCTTACCGGCTTACTTCTATAAAGCAGAATGCGCGTATAACAATAAAGACTATACGGCGGCACTGCCAGCTTACGAATTTGTATTATCCCGCAACAACAGTTTGTATGCAGAAAGATCTGCACTGCAGGCGGCCAATATCAACTTCTACCAGCAAAAAAATTATGAGAAATCACGGACCTATTACCTGCAACTGCAGGACCTGGCCACCAGCAAAGAAAACAGTCTTTCTGCCACCAGGGGATTACTCCGTAGCAACTATCAGCTGAAACACTGGGATGAAGTGACCAACTACGCCGAAATGTTGCTGGCTGCCGCTAATATCAGCACCGATGACCAGATCATCGCTCATTTCTATCGTGGTAAAGCGCTGCAACAGGCAAAAGATTACGCAGCCGCACTCGCTGAATTCAAAACAGTGGCTGGCATGACAAAATCTGAAACAGGCGCTGAAGCCCGCTACAGTATTGCGGACTGCTACCTGCAACAGAATGAACTGGACGCCGCTGAAAAAGCAGGTTTTGATGTGATTAAAAATACCCCCTCCTACGAATTCTGGGTGGCTAAATCATATATTCTGCTGGGTGATGTATATACCCGTCAACAAGACTATTTCAATGCAAAAGCTACTTACCAGAGTATCGTTACCAACAGCACTATCCCTGAACTGAAACAGGAAGCAAAAGATAAACTGGCCAAAGCAGAAGCAGAAGAAAAAGCAGCAGGTAAAAAACCGAAGAAATAACATTCATTCCGGATGTTGGAATTTTGACATTTAAGCGCAACAAAGCATGAACATTCAAACAATATATAACAAACGTACTTTCATCATCACCGCACTGGGCGCAGCCGGACTGCTGTCTTCACAAAAGACCTTCGCCCAGGAACCGCTGAAACAGGAAACGATCGACATCATTTCCACCAATCAGCCTAAACTGCGCGATGCCTACAAGCTCAATCTCACGGCTACTTTGCCGGGAATTGATACCAGCAGGCCTTCGCTCAAATACCAGATACCGGCGCTGAACCTGAACTTCATGTACCAGGCCACGCCACTGAAACCACTGGCGCTGGGGAAAGACTCCCTCTCCTATCTGCAGAACAACTTCGTGAAACTGGGCTATGGTAATTTAAAAACACCTTATGTGCAGGCAGGCTTCGGTAGCGGCAGAAAAGATATGTATAACTATGGCCTGTATGTAAACTATACCGGCTCCCAGGGCAAAGAAATTTCAGACCAGATCTATAGCAACCTGAATGTGCTGGCTGCCGGTACTTACCTGCTGCCTAAATTTAAATTTGACGGAAGCATTGGCTACGATCGCAATACCGTTCACTATTATGGTTATGGTCATGATACCGCCAATTATAAAAAGAAGGATACAGAACAAACCTTTAACCAGCTGACGGCCACTGTAGGTATGCAAAACCGGCCACAGAACGACTGGGCATTTACTTTTCAGCCCCAGGTGAAGTTTATTCTGTTCAATGATTCCTACAAGCGCACTGAGAATACCTTCCTCCTGAAAGCTCCTATACGCAAGCAGGTGTTTGAAGATATCTACGTAGGTGTAGAAGGTGTATTTGACCTGTCTACCTATAAACAGGATAACAACCGCGCCATCAATAATAATATAGTAGCTGTTCATCCAGCGGTAGATATCATCAAGCCCGGATTTGTACTGCATGTAGGCGTAAATCCTACCTGGACCGACAGTAAATTTTATGTATTGCCAGACATCGTGAATGAATCACACCTGGTACGCAAAAAACTGATCCTGAGCAGTGGATGGATCTCTTATTTCGAAAAGAATTCCTATCGTAACCTGGCCAACAAAAATCCTTTCCTCGCGGGCTTACCCGGCGAAATGCTGAATACCCGTGTAGAAGAAAAATATACCGGTATCAAAGGTACTTTGGGCAGCCATTTTAACTATAACACCAAATTCGCTTCCGTTACCTGGTACAATATGCCGCTCTTTGTAAACGACAGCGCCGATACCAAGAAGTTCACCACCCATAATGAAACCATGCTGCGTGCCTTCCAGGTACACGCCGAAGTAGGTTATATAGAAGAAGAAAAATTCCAGGCACGCGTGAGCTTCGACTGGTATAACTATAACAAACAGGAAACAGAAGTACAACCATGGCATCTGCCGGCATTCCAGGGCGATTTGTTTGCACAATATACCATCGCTAAAAAATTACACCTCAATGCAGATCTCTTTGCACTGAGTGGCAGCTATTATCTGCTTCCCAACAAGGATTTCAATAAAACCAAAGGTGCATGGGACCTGAATGCAGGTGCATCCTATGATATCAGCAAAAATTTCGGCCTCTGGGTGAATGCAAATAATATTTTCAATTCGCACTACCAGCGCTACTACCTATACCCTACTTATGGGTTCAATATTGTGGGTGGAGTACTGATTAAGTTCTGACGGTAATACCGTCCATTGTTATCAGCTTTTAGCCATTAGCTTTTAGCTTTTAACAAATGCAGCGGAGATTAATATTTGATATCCTTCGCTGCATTTGCTAAAAGCTAAAAGCTAAAAGCTAATGGCTAAAAGCTGGCTAAGTGCCGACAAATTCTTAACTTCCCTTTTAGCAAAAACAGCAGAAAGCACCATATCCTGCGTTCCTCTCCGCTGCATTTACTAAAAGCTAACAGCTAAAAGCATGATGCTAGAACAATATATCCAGGAAGTGCTGTTTAAACAGCGGGTTTGTGTGGTACCACAGCTGGGAACTTTTTCTGTACAACATTTTCCGGCGCATTATAACTCCCAGGCACAAACGTTAACTGCTCCACGGGAGCAGGTGATCTTTACCCAGCAATGGCAGGACGATGGTTCCTGCGTGGAATGGATTGCCCTGAAGGAAAACCTGGTGCCCGCTGTAGCACAACGCAAGCTTGAAAAATACCTGGAAGAACTGAAAGAGGGTCTGAAATCAGGTACACCGCTGGTGTTGCCGGGTATTGGACAGTTACAGGGCGACTTTGCCGGTAACATCCATTTTCATGCGGAAGAGCTGCCCATAGAAAAAGCAACGTTAGACATTACGCCTATTGAGCGTGCAGATATTAAACCAGCTTCTTTTACACCACCACCTCCGCCGCCGCCACCGGAACAAAAGCAGGCACTGGAGCCTATCATGACAGAAGAAGTGGAAGATACACTGGAAGCAGTGACAGAAGAAAGTGGATTTAAATGGTGGTGGGCAGGTATTCCTATTGCAGCCATTGTAATAGGATTGGCCGCCTGGTGGTATATTTCCGGGGTGTCTACTGCTACATCTGCGTCTGCACCTTCGGTTAATACGGATTCCATTGCAAAACAGGCAGCTATAGATTCACTGAAACAGGTGGCAATAGCCGACTCAGTGGCAGCGGCCAATGCAGTACACACTTATTTTGCTGTTGTTAAAACATATAAAGATAGTAGTGCAGCGGTGCTGGCACAGAAAAAGCAGGCATCCTGGAAGAGAACATTGGTGATCTACAAAAGAGATAGTCTGTTCCGCACTGCGATTGAATTGCATGTGTTACCTGCAGATACAACGCTGCGACTCGACTCCATCAGAAGTGTATTCGGAAAAAATGTATACCTGGAATACTAGTCGTCAGACTTTAATTTCTCCAGCCACAATCTCCAGCCCCTCCGCAAACGTGCGGGGCTGGTATCCCAGCTCTTTTGCCGCCTTATCTATCAGCAATCCTGTCTTAGCAGGACGGGCAGCAGGTTGCGCCAATGTTTTCGCACTGATCTTTTCTACCAGCGAGGTATCCAGGTTAAAGAATTCGGCCGTTTTGATGGCCATATCATAAGGAGTGAGTATTTCATTACCGGAGATATTAAAGAAGCCGGTAGCTTTTTTATCTGCAATCAACAAACAGCCTTGCGCCAGATCATGACTGAGTGTAGGGGTACGCCACTGATCATCCACCACTTTCACTTTTTTACCCTGCTGTAAATTATTTTTCACCCAGGTAATCATGTTGTTGCGATGCGGATCTGCCACTACGCCATATACCAGCACCGTACGGACAATTGCCCACTGCGGCAGCTTGCTGTTGATGATCAGTCGCTCTGCAGCTACTTTACTGGTGCCATAATAATTGATAGGATTAACCGTAGCATCTTCACTGTAGGGCCCCTGTAAACCATCGAATACGAAATCAGTAGACAGGAAAATGAAGAAGGCATTGATACTTTCTGCTGCATGTACCAGGTAACGCGTAGCGCCTACATTGGTATCCCAGCAGGCATCCTTATTTTTCTCACAATCATCTACCTGCGACATAGCACCACCATGGATAATAATATCCGGATGATGCTTTTCCACCAGCTGTTTTACACTGCCGGCATCCCGGAGGTTTACCGCCTCATAGGTGTAGTTATCCCGCAGGGGAAAACGATTCGGGCCTCTGCCCGTGGCTATCACATCATATTTTCCATCTTGCAGAAAAAGCGGGATCAGATGTTGTCCCAATAATCCGTTACTACCAGTTATAAGTACCTTCATAAAGCCATATTCAAAACGCTATTTCTAAAGATAAGGAAAAACACGGATTTTGTCTTATTCAGGATTATACTGATTTAGATGATTCTCCAGATTTTTACTTTTTGATTTTATAAAAAAGATTAGCGAAGACCGATGCGGATATCCTCATCTATCTTCGCTAATCTTTTTTAATCGGGAAAAACAAAATCCGGAAAATCATCTAAATCAGTATAATCCCGAACAAAGACAAAATTCGCGGGCTACTTCTGCATTCCCAGGTTATACATCGTAAATGCCCAGATATCCGTTGCCTCGTCAATCAGTTTGGAAGTAGGTTTACCTGCACCATGTCCCGCCTGTGTATCAATACGGATCAGGGCAGGATTAGGACCTGCGTTATCTGCCTGCAGTGTGGCTGCAAACTTAAAGGAGTGAGCAGGCACTACACGATCATCGTGATCAGCCGTGGTAATCAGCGTAGCCGGATAAGCAGTTCCTGGTTTCAGATTATGCAGTGGTGAATACTGCAGCAGGTATTTAAACTGATCTGCATGATCACTGCTGCCATACTCCACTGCCCATGCCCAGCCGATCGTGAACTTCTGAAAACGCAGCATATCCATTACACCTACTGCCGGCAACGCTACTTTAAACAGTTCAGGACGCTGCGTCATGCAGGCGCCTACCAGGAGTCCGCCATTTGAGCCACCGCGGATCGCAATCTTTGTAGGGTTGGTGTATTTGCTTTTGATCAGGAATTCCGCTGCCCCAATAAAGTCATTGAATACATTCTGCTTCTTATCGAGCATACCGGCTTTATGCCATGCTTCGCCGTACTCACTGCCACCACGCAGGCCCACTACTGCATAAATGCCTCCCTGTTCCATAAAATACAGGTTAGATACGCTGAAGCCCGGTGTTTGCGGAATATTGAAACCACCATATCCATAAATCAATACCGGGTTGCTACCATTGAGCCGGATCCCTTTTTTGTAAGAAAGGAACATTGGTACGCTGGCGCCGTCTGCACTTTTAAAGAATACCTGTTTGGTTTCGTAACTGGCAGGATTGAATTTCACATCTGCTTTATCATATAAAGTAGATGTGCCTGTGGAGATATCATATTTATATACTGTAGGTGGTGTCACAAAAGAAGTATAGGTATAGAAGAACTCCTTATCTGCTGCTTTACCACCAAATCCGCCAGCGGTACCGATACCCGGCAGTTTTACTTCATGTACCAGTTTACCGTTGTAATCATACTGATATACTTTGGTAGCAGCATCCTTCAGGTAAGAAAGGAATAAATTGCCGCCGCCTGTGCCGGCTCCTTGCAGTGCTTCTTTCTTTTCCGGTACAATTGTTTTCCAGTTGGCTTCCGCCGGATTGGCCGGATCAATCAGTACCACTTTATAATTAGGGGCGTTGTGATTGGTGCGGACCATCAGCTTGCCACCATCATTGTCTATTACGCCAGGTTCATAGTCGAAGCCTTTTACCAGCATGGCAAAATCCTTTTGTGTGGGATTTTGCGTATCCAGGTAGCGAAGTTCCCGGCCGGAAGTGCCTTCAGAGGTGCTGAGGATGAGGAAACGCTCATCTTCCGTTACCTGTACTGCGGCATTACGCAGGGGATGTTCATCGTCTTTATATATTAATACATCCTTTTCCTGTGTATCTCCTAATTTATGGTAGTAAACTTTCTGGAACTGGTTTTTGCCGGATAGTTTGTTTTGTTCATCCGGTTTGTCGTAGCGGCTGTAATAGAAGCCATCACCTTTCCAGGCGAGGCCGCTGAATTTCACCCATTCCAGTTTGTCAGACAGGAGTTGTTTCGTTTCCACGTCCATAACAAAACCTTCCTGCCAGTCGGATCCTGCTTTGGCGAGCAGGTAAGCTGCATGTTTGCCGTCTTTGGAAAAAGCGATGCTGCCCAATGCGGTGGTACCGGCGGCGGAGAGCTTGTTGGGATCCAGGAAAATTTCCGGGGTACCTCCTAAAGTGGCAGTGCGGTAAAGGATGGCCTGGTTTTGCAGTCCATCATTCTTAAAATAGTAATAATAATTACCATGTTTAACTGGCGCTCCGTTTTTCGGATAATTCCAGAGTTCTTCCAGTCGTTTCCGGATTTCCGCGCGGAAAGGGATTTTTGAGAGATAGTCCTGTGTAACCTTATTCTGTGCTACAACCCAGGCTTGTGTTTCTTCGCTGTGATCGTTTTCGAGCCACCGGTAAGGGTCTGCTATCTTGGTACCATGATAATCGTCTACTGTATCTACCTTTTTTGTGTCCGGATAGCTAATTGTTTGCTGCTGTCCCATTGCTTGTAATGCTATTAAACTCACGCTCATAAAGATCCATCGTTTATTATTTTTATTTAACATGCGTAATATTTTTTGAAAATTTTAGCTACTTTGTTTGATGGAAATTAAAAATTTAGGTTATTTCATCAGATAACAGTTAGAAAACAATTGCAAAATGTTATTTTTGTGCGCCTTTAAGATATTTTTTTAGCAATTTATATGAAAAAACTGAACAACATTGCAGTCCTTACATCGGGAGGAGATGCTCCTGGCATGAACGCCGCAGTTCGTGCAGTTGTAAGAACGGGCATTTATCATCAGCTGAATGTGTATGGCATTATGTACGGCTATAGGGGAATGTTGAAGAACGAAATTTTCCCGATGGAGTCCAAATCTGTAGCCAACATTATACAGCGCGGAGGCACCATATTGAAGACCGCCCGGTGCAAAGAGTTCTATGAATATGAAGGGCGAAAAATGGCTTACGAAAATCTGAAAAAACACAACATTGACGGGCTTGTAGTAATTGGTGGAGACGGCTCGTTCAATGGTGCGCAAAAGTTCAGCCAGGAATTTGACATTCCGTGTATAGGCTTGCCTGGTACTATTGACAAGGACATTGCAGGGACTGATTCTACTATTGGTTTTGACACGGCTGTGAATACAGCGGTAGAAGCGATAGACAAGATCAGGGACACAGCGGATGCGCATGACCGTTTATTTGTAATCGAAGTAATGGGCCGCGACGCTGGTTACATTGCATTACACAGCGGCATTTCCACCGGTGCGGAGCACATATTGCTGCCTGAACGCAAAACAGAAGTAAATGACATTATCGAAGAGCTGCAGGCAAACGAACGCCGCAGAAAACTGGTTAATCTGATTGTAGTAGCCGAAGGTGATGAAACCGGCGGTGCTACTGAAGTTGGTCGCATTATTAAAGAAAGGTGCCCTCAGCTGGATACCCGGGTAAGTATCCTTGGGCATATTCAGCGTGGTGGCGCTCCCACCTGCACAGATCGTATTCTGGCCAGCCGCCTGGGCTATGCTGCCGTAGATGCCCTCCTCGAAGGCATCCACAATGTAATGATTGGTGTTGTCAACGACAAGATCCATTACACCCCTCTTGATAAAGCTGTTAAAGCCAAACAGGAAATTGACCCCGAATGGTTTAAGATTGTTAAAATTCTTGCGAGTTAAAAAATTAGACTTATGAGTACAAAGGATCTTTCGAAATACTATCACAAGCAGATGGATAATGCTGCGGGTAGAGAACACTCTTCGCACAAAACAAAAATCGTGGCTACCGTAGGGCCAGCGTGTGATACCTATGATGGACTGCTGACATTGGTAAAAGCTGGTGTTAACGTATTCCGCCTCAACTTTTCTCATGGATCTCATGAAGACAAAGCGAGGATCATTGAATATATCCGTCAAATCAACAAAACCGAACCTTACACCGTAGCTATCCTGGCCGATTTACAAGGTCCGAAGCTCCGTGTAGGTGAAATCGAAAACAATGCCCTGCCATTGAAGAAAGGTGATATCCTCACTTTCGTGAATGAGAAGCTGGTAGGCAACATGGAAAAAATTTACGTTTCCTATCCCGACCTGTACAAAGATCTTAGAGTTGGCCAGAAAATCTTGCTGGACGACGGTAAAATTGAAACAGTAGTAAAAGAAATCACTGCCAGCGGCGAAATCAAAGCAGAAGTTTCCTTACCAGGTGTATTGTCTTCCAAAAAAGGCTTCAACCTGCCAGATACCAAAATATCTCTGCCAGCACTGACAGATAAAGATATTGTGGATCTGGAATTCATCATTGATCACGAATGTGACTGGGTGGCATTGTCTTTCGTAAGAAGCGTAAAAGATCTCGCTGTATTGCGCAAACGTCTGGAAGCACGCAATTCTAAAATGAAGGTGATCTCTAAAATAGAGAAACCGGAAGCGATCCAGAACCTGAAAGAAATTATCTGGGAAAGTGATGGCGTGATGATTGCCCGTGGTGACCTCGGTGTAGAACTGCCGGTAGAGCAGATCCCGATGATCCAGAAAGACATCATCCGCAAGTGTATTCACCGTGCAAAACCCGTTATTGTGGCTACACAAATGATGGAAAGCATGATGGACCGCACCCGTCCTAATCGTAGTGAAATTACCGACGTTGCTAACGCTGTACTGGAAGGTGCCGATGCAGTAATGCTCAGCGGTGAAACAGCTACCGGTATGTTCCCTGAACTGGTGATCCAAACCATGAACAAAATCATCCAGGAAGTAGAAAAAGAAGCGATCATCTACAACCGTAACCTGATCCCTCACCGTCACTCTCCTACCTTCCTCAGCGATGCACTGTGTTACAATGCATGTAAAATTGCGGAAGACCTGGATGCAGATGCCCTCATCGGTATGACCCAGAGCGGCTACACCGGCTTTATGCTGAGTAGCTACCGCCCTCGCAGCCCACTCTTTATCTTCACCAAAGAAAGATCACTGGTGAATCAGCTGAGCCTCAGCTGGGGTGTTCGCGCTTTCTACTACGAAGAAGAAGAAAGTCTCGATGATATCGTTTTCGATCAGATCAACATCCTGAAAGAAAGAGGTTTCATTAAAACAGGTGATGTAGCCGTTAACACTGGTAGCACTCCCGTAAAACAACACTTACCAACCAATATGCTGAAAATTACGAAGGTTGACTAGCTTTTAGCCGTTAGCTTTTAGTAAATGCAGCGAAGACAATAATTTGTACAGCCATTGGCTGTTAGCTAATTCCATTTAGCAAAAAAACGCAACGGAGATTAAGTCTGGTACTTAATCTCCGTTGCATTTTACATAAAACGTAATACGGTCGTCTCCGCTGCATTTACTAAAAGCTAACGGCTAAAAGCTTTCCAATATACAGACTTGTCTGTTTGTAAAATAATGCCTAATATTGCCTCATGAAAGAACAGGGCGCCAAAGAAAGAATTTTGAATACCGCCAGCGATTTGTTTTACCAACAGGGCTACCTGGCCACTGGCATTAACCAGATCATTGAAGAAGCTGGTATTGCCAAAGCCAGTCTGTATCAGCATTTCCCGTCCAAAGAGGCGTTGCTTACAGAATACCTGCTGAGAACCCGGCTCAGCAGACAGGAAGAGCGAACACAATTCCTGAAAGATATGGAACCAGGCAAGGAAAAGCTATTGGGGCTATATGAATACCGCCTGCAACACATGCAAAGCAATCAATTCAAAGGTTGCGCCTTTATTCGTATCGCCTACGAATTACCTGGACTCAATGAAGATGCGCTCCTCCAGATACGCACACATACCCAAAGCCTGCGATCATTTATAGCAGAACAATTACAGGTTATTAAAGATCCGTTCCCTGAAGATGAATTAAATGAGATGACAGACATGCTGCTGAACCTTTACGAAGGTGCCGGCCTGCAAGGGTATACGCAAAAGTCCGCCAAGCCAATGGAAAATACTAAGAAAGTGGTGCTAAAACTGCTGGCCACTTTGTAAGACCAGGCCCCCAACGGCGATCCATCATTAACAATTATTCAACAATCATCCAAGCAATTCAAAAATTTCGCCTACATGAAAACAGACCAGTCTGTATATATCACCGCTCCTACTGTCAATCCATGGCTTTCCCTGGCAGTTATCCTGCTGGCGCCACTGATTACGGTGATAGACATCTTCATCGTTAACATCAGCGCTCCGGCCATCAAAGCTTATTTTCACAGCACGGATGCCGCCCTGGAACTGGTGATAGCTTCTTATCTGCTGGGATACGCCGTATTCCTGATTACCGGCAGCCGTACCGGCGATTACCTCGGCAAAAAAAAGGTGTTCATTGCCGGACTGGCAGCATTCACCATCACCTCCGCCATGTGTGGCTTTGCCGGCTCCATGGACATGCTCATCATCTCCCGGTTGTTACAAGGCATGGCAGCCGCGTTTACCGTACCACAAACCATTACGCTGATCCAACTGAACTTCCATTCGCCGGCAGACAGGGACAAAGCATACGGACTATACGGAATATCACTGGGTACAGGTGCTACCATCGGGCAATTTCTGGGTGGGTATTTCATTTCTTCTCACCTGATTACAGATGGCTGGCGGTTAATCTTCCTGGTCAACCTGCCAGTAGGTATCATTGCCATGATACTTGCCTGGTATTTTGTGCAGGAGTCTGAGCAAAATAAATCTACCCGCTTTGATGTGCCGGGTATCGTTTTGCTTACACTGGCATTATCTCTCCTGATATACCCTATCATACAGGGCTCCGAGCTGGGCTGGCCATTGTGGACAATAGGCATGCTGATAACAGCATTCATACTGCTGGTTGTTTTTGTAGGATATCAATACAGGTTAGGCAAACAACAACGCGATCCGCTGGTCCCGATGGAACTCTTTCGTATACGGAGTTTTAACACAGGTATCCTCAGCGTATTGTTTTTCTTCGGCGTAAATACCTCGTATATTTTTACGGTGTCTATCTACTTCCAGAATGGCTTTCACATATCTCCTTTTACGGCAGGCAAATATTTCGTGCTGCAAACCATTTCCTACCTGCTGGCATCTCTATGGTCCATCAAAAATGCAGTACGCTTTCGCATCCGTTTATTACAGGTCGCCTGTTTGTTGATGATCATCTCTTTTATCGGGCAGTTAATATTATTTTGGGGAGATGAGATAACGCCCTGGGAAATTATTCCCTGTTTGATCATATACGGCAGTGGTTCCGGTTTGCTGATGCCTTCTTTATTAAAGGTAGCGATGTGGGATATACCGGCCTCCAAAGCAGGAGCAGCCAGCGGCGTATATTCTACGATCCAGCAAATTGCTTCTGCTTTGGGAGTAAGTGTACTGGGTGGTATTTTTCTCTACCTGGCCCGCACTTCCGGCAACTATTATATGGCTTATAAAGTAGCGCTATATTGCATGATGGGCTACCTGTTAGTCGTAATATGGATGCTCAACCGGGTTAAGCGCTGAGTACTCCTTTTGTTTTTTTATAAGTAGTCAGATAAATGATCAGTGCCACTGTAATCAAAGCAGTACCAGCGATACATACACCATTCCATTGCGCCACTGACCACACCCACAATCCAATACCGGAGCCCAGCGAAGTGCCAATAAAACTGGCAGTCATAAACACCGTATTCAAACGGTTCCTTGCTTCCGGCAACAAGGTGTAGATGCGGGTTTGATTGGATACATGGATGCCTTGCAAACCAAGATCAATGGCAATGATGCCGATGATAATGCCGATAATATTTGTTTGGAACGCATAAAACAGGAAGTAGCCCAGGAATAAAAAAATGATACCATACCCAATGGCTATACGTGGATTTTTTTTATCTGCAATCCGTCCTACCAATGGAGCGCCCAGCGCACCTGCAGCGGCAGCGAGTCCCATTAGTCCTATTTGCTCACTCGTATACTTAAAGGGAGCAGCAGATAACAGGAATACCACCGTAGTCCAGAACATGCCGAACATAGCAAAGCAACACGCATTGATGGCAGAAGCCTCCCTTAACATGGGCTGCTCTTTGATCAGCGTGAGTAATGATTTCATCAGATCACCGTAAGTACCACTGAAATTAGGCTTGCTGGAAGGAAAAGAAGTGATCATAATTACTGCCAGCAGTGCGCTGATACCCGCTGCTATCCAGAACATGGCGCGCCATCCGAAGTGATGACCAACCACACCGCTCAGGGTGCGCGATAATAATATGCCCACCAGTAAGCCACTCATGATCGTTCCTATTACTTTACCACGACTGGCAGGATCTGAAAGATTGGCTGCCAGTGGCAATATCAATTGAGGAACTACGGAAGTAAAACCAATCATCAGGCCTGTAATTTTCAACATCGTAATATTGACAGATTTTGCAGCAGCAATCAGGGCCACCACAGCGGCCAGTGTCATTACTACTATCTGGCCTTTTCTCTCCAGCTTATCTCCCAAAGGCACGCAAAATAACAACCCCAGCGCATAGCCTACCTGTGTAAAAAAAGTTACCTGTCCTGCGTTGCTTTCACTCACCCCAAATTCGTCACTCATCAACACCAGCAAAGGCTGGCTATAATAAATATTAGCAACGATCAACCCTGTACAAAGGGCCATAATCAATATATTCCATCTGCTGAGCGCCATAAAGTCCGTTTGTTTTTTAGCAATGCAAAGATAGCAATTCGCTTTTAGGACTTTGCTTTTAGTGGAAAACGGTAAATTTGTGTGACTATTTACTAAAAGCTACAGAGTATGTTTACAAGCATCAATCCATTTACACAGGAAACCATTGCTGAATATACAGCACACACGCCATCAGAGATAGAACAGAAATTACAGCAGGGCCACAAAGCCTGGCAGCAATTACTGGAAGTGCCGCTGGAGCAACGCCGGCAGTGGATGATGCAGGTAGCACAATCCATGAAGGATCAGGTAGATATCCATGCAGCACTGATTACGCAGGAAATGGGCAAAACGCTGAAAGAAGCAAGAGCAGAAGTATTAAAGTGTGCCACCTCCGCCGAATATTATGCAGAAAACATAGCCGAAATGTTACAGCATAAACCCATCCGTTCCGATGCCTATAAAAGCTATGTTTCTTATGAATCAAAAGGTATCGTACTGGCGATTATGCCCTGGAATTTCCCTTATTGGCAGGTATTCCGTTTTGCTATTCCCAATATACTCGCAGGTAATACCGGCTTACTGAAACATGCCAGTAACGTAAGTGGTTGCGCACTCGCTATAGAAAAATTGTTTTCGGAAAGCAATTTTCCCGCTGGCACTTTCCAGTCTGTACTGGTATCTTCCAAAGATATAGAACCCATCATCGCAGATCCCCGTGTACAGGGCGTTACCCTCACCGGCAGTACGCCGGCTGGTAAAAGTGTGGCAGCACTGGCAGGCAAGCATATCAAAAAAACGGTGCTGGAGCTGGGCGGCAGCGATCCTTTCATCGTATTGAAAGACGCCGACCTGGAAGCCGCCGCCAAAACCGCCGTTCAGGGACGCATGCAAAACGCCGGTCAATCCTGTATTGCCGCCAAGCGCTGGATTGTGGAAAAAGAAATTGTACCGGCTTTTACAACGGCGGTAAAACGCATTATCGAAGAACTGAAACAGGGCGACCCTACCCAGGAAAGTACTACCATGGGGCCTATGGCCCGTCCCGACCTGGCAGACGACCTGGCCAGACAGCTGCAGGAAAGTATCAGTCAGGGCGCCACACTGGAGTTGGGTGGCACGCATGAAGGCTGTAACTTTGCTCCCACCCTGCTGACAGGGGTGACTAATCAGATGACAGCATTTAAAGAAGAAACATTCGGGCCACTGGCCGTTATCATAGAAGCCGCTGACGAAGCCCATGCCATTGCTCTTGCCAATGAAACAGAATTTGGTTTAGGCGCTGCACTGTGGACCAGCGACCTCGATAAAGCTGCCCGGCTGGCTACACAAATAGAAAGCGGCAACGTATTTATTAATGCCATGGTTCGCTCAGATGCACGCCTGCCCTTTGGTGGCGTAAAACAATCGGGCTATGGACGCGAATTATCACTGGAAGGCACACACGAATTTTTGAACGTAAAGACCGTTTATATACAACAATAAAGCTTTTAGCCATTAGCTTTTAGCTTTTAGGAAATGCAGCGAAGACTAACATATGATGATATCCGCTGCATTTCCTAAAAGCTAAAAGCTAACAGCTAACAGCTAAAAAGCACTGTAATGACCACTTCTCTGAAACGCGACCGCTACACTCCCTATATCAGTTTCTCCCGGAAAGAATGGGCAGAAAGAAGCGGTGATGCTTTGCTGCAAATGCAGGACTATGACCTGGAAGCGCTGCATGGCATGAACGAACCACTCACACAGGAAGAAATTACCCAGGTATATCTTCCACTCGCACATCTGTTGAATTTATATGTAACCGCTTCACAACAGTTACATAACGCTACCAGCAATTTCCTCAGCAGCCAGGTACACAAAGTACCTTACATCATTGGTATTGCCGGAAGCGTGGCTGTAGGAAAAAGTACTACCGCCAGAGTATTGCAAAAACTCCTGCAGGCATGGCCTAACCATCCAAGAGTAGACCTGGTCACCACGGATGGTTTTCTATATCCCAACAAAGTGTTGGATGCCAATAATATCATGAACCGCAAGGGCTTTCCCGAAAGCTATGATATCAAAAGGCTCATCCATTTTCTGGCAGATGTGAAATCAGGCAAAGAAAAGGTAGCAGCGCCCCTCTACTCGCACCTTGAGTACGATGTATTACCCGGACAGTTACAGTGGATAGAACAGCCTGATATTGTGATTGTAGAGGGCGTGAATGTGTTGCAGGTACGTCACCGCCAACAGCAGAAAGATCCTGCCGTTTTCGTATCCGATTTCTTCGACTTCAGTATTTATGTGGATGCAGCAGAAAAAGATATCCGCAAATGGTACATCGCCCGCTTTGAATCGCTCCGTATGACCGCGTTTCAGAATCCTGAATCTTTTTTCCACCGGTATGCCCATCTCTCCGATACCGCCACAGTGGAATTAGCCACTCAGATATGGGATGATATCAACAAACCTAACCTGGAACAAAATATTGCGCCTACCCGCTACCGCGCAAGCCTGATCCTGGAAAAAGGACATCATCATTTTGTTCAGTCCATTCAACTGAGAAAAACTTAATGTCAGATACTACTAAGATTCGTGAGCAGCTGCAGGCATTGCTAAAAGAACCCATGGTTCATTGGGAACAATTTGAGGCCATCCTGCAGCCCGTCTCTTTCCTGGCTGGAGACTATCTTTCAGAAGCCGGGAAAACCGCCAATGCCGTTTTCTTTATTGAAACGGGTATTGTCAGAGTATACACCGTTCATGATGGCAAGGATATCAGTATGGATTTTGCCTTTCCCGGTGCTTTTACCGCGTCTTATGCCTCTTTCATTACGAGGCAGCCTGCTGCGGTAAATCTGCAGGCTATTACCCCGGTAACCGGCTACGCCTTTTATTATCAGGACCTGCACGGCTTATATGCCAGCTCTCATCAGTCTGAGCGGATCGGCCGCCTTATGGCAGAATACCAATACCTGAACAAATACGACCGGGAGCTGTCCTTCCTTCAGTTTACTGCCCAGGAAAGATATGCGCGGCTACTGCAGGAACATCCGGAAGTAGTGCAGCACATATCTATTAAACAAATTGCTTCCTATCTGGGCATCGAGCCGGAAAGTCTCAGTCGCATCCGTAAAAATATGAGTGCGCCGGATTAACTAACATTTGTTAGTGTCATTTGTGAAGAAGATGATGACATTTGTATTCTAAAAAATACACACATGGCATTCTTTTCTGGCTTATGCAGTATCGCTCTTTTGCTCCTGGCTATTGGCTATATCTTTTCTGTTTCGGCATTGCAGCTGCTGTCATTCGATGCACGTATATCCGCCGCCGTTATGTTTCTGATGATTGGCTTCTTCCATTTACTGAAACCAGGCAAACTCATTTATATGATTGAAGGATGGTTTCCCTTCCCCCGTTTTCTTATCTTGTTTACCGGCGTATTGGAAATGTTGCTGGGAGCAGGTCTATTATTTCCTGCCACACAATACTATGCCGGCTGGGGATTAATGATACTGCTGGTCGGTATGTTTCCTGCTAATATCCGTGTGGCGGTACAACAACTACCTGCTCCCGGCGGACTACCGGCCAAACCCTGGTATACCTGGAGCCGGTTAGCATTTCAGCCACTCTACATTTTATGGATATGGTGGGTGATTAATTAATAACTTTATTCCATTCTTCAAAATTTGCTACACCATGCGCATACAATTTTTACGCAATGCTACATTGCTATTAGAATGGAATAACAAACGGATACTGGTAGACCCTATGCTCGGCGCGAAAGACAGTCTGGATACCGTTCCCAATGCGGCAAACACCATCCGCAACCCGATGACGGAACTCCCTGTGAACGAATCCGAACTGAAACAACTGCTATCTTCTTTAGATGCGATCCTTGTCACCCATCGCCACCGGGATCACTGGGATGTTACCGCGCAGGCTATTTTATCGAAACAACTACCGGTATTTTGTCAGCCGGAAGATGTAACAGCATTGACAGAACAAGGTTTCACGCAGCTAATACCTGTTCATACGTCCGTTAACTGGGAAAATACCACTATCAGCCGCACCGGCGGACAACACGGCACCGGAGAAATCGGTAAAATGATGGCCCCCGTGTCCGGCTTTGTGTTACAGGACGAACACACTACTTTATATATTGCCGGAGATACCATCTGGTGCGAAGAAGTGAATACTGCAATGGATACTTTTCAACCGGATTATGTGGTTGTAAATGCCGGCGCTGCACAATTCCTGCAGGGAGATCCTATTACCATGACTGCTGCGGATGTGATTAAAACCATTCAGCATCCTGCGCAGAGCAAAGTGATTGCGGTGCATATGGGTGCCATCAATCATTGTTTTCTGAGCAGAGAAGCATTGAGAGTGGAAGTAAGCGCTGCAGGCTTGTCGGCACTTATCCCGGAACAGGGTGAGTGGATTAGTGCAGAGTAGGAAAGGTATGACTACTGCTGTTAGATCCACAAACTATTTGTTTGTCTGCCATCATGAAACTGCACAAAAAAGTGCTATTCAAATTTATTTCTTCGAAAACAAAATGCATTCATCATGAGTGAGAAATTTCACCAAAAAATGCAGGAAGCTTTTATACTCGATGATTTTGAAACAATGAAAACGCTGGTGACCGATGGCGCTGACGTAAATTCAGTCGATGCCCGGGATGGTAGCCCGATCCTTCAACGAGCTGTAATTGAAAACAAAAAGGCCATGATCGATTTTCTAATAGCCCATCATGTCGATGTAAACAAGACAGATCGAAGAGGGATGACAGCGCTTCATTATGCTGCCATGTATAAATTTATTGATATCGCGGAAACCCTAATTGATGCCGGCGCACCAATAGATATAGCTGATCAGTCCGGAAATACACCTTTGGCATACGCGATAAGCGACAAACGGGAAGGATACCTTGAAATGATAAAATTATTAATCGATCACGGGGCAAATACTGACATCAAAACCAGGGATGGCAGATCGATGCTTGAATTTTATGGAATTTCATTAACAGACATCTAACCATTTAAAAACGGCATTAGCATAATTATTCAAAAAAAGGGGCTGTCTCATTTTCAGAGACAGCCCTTTTTGCATAATAATGTCGGGAGTTATTACACCCATTCATTAACATGTTTTGCGTTGCCCATGCTAACTTCACGGGCTGAAATGGTAAAGGAGATGACCATTGGGTTTTTGTTTTCGTAGTCGAAAGACTCTTCAAACTTAACCAGGTAACCTTCTTTAAATTCCAAAGTTTTCAGTTTGGAATCAGTGTCTCTTTTGTAGAAGGTGATGGAACCATCTTTGCGTTCAAAGTTGTTTACCATCCACTCAAAGAGTTCTGTTTTTCCGGTAGATTCTACCGTCAGCTTAATACGTCCGCCACGGGTAATTGCCGATGGGCGTCCGGTAGCATCTGTTTCCTGTGTGAGATCGTAGGCGACATGCTGTACGTTGTACTCTTCACCGCCTGCTGTGAATTTTGCCTTGAAGGACATGTGGGTTAATTTTTAAGGTTACAATAAAGAAAAAATAATTAGGATTTATTTATGTATTTATAAGTCCCAAATATAGGATGAAATTTTTCAATAGTCAAGAGTCCTAACAAATAATTTTAATTCCAATATCTATCGTCAATATACCCATCAAAGTTAGTGTGAACGACTGTTCAGCAACATCATTTGTCTGCAGTTATCAAGGTCCCTGCTCTTACTTTCTACCTTCGCATTCAGGTCTGCCACCTGCACTTTCAGGTCAGCAATACTTTGCTGTGCATTTTGTAATTCACGCAGTTGTTGCTTGGTTTGTTGCAGTGATAAACAGTTTTGCACAATGTTGTCGTACAGCCCGTAATGCGTAACGGCTTCTTTGGGAATAGAGTTGCGCATATCTGCCAGGGAAGCGGCTATTACCTGATCCATATAATTAGCGTTCTGGTTAGGCAGATTAATGGAATCGAGGTTATGTTTTACCTTTTCCAGCTTCTGCAGGAACTCTGTCTGGAAGGCCTGTTCCTGTCTGAATGAACTCAGTTCTTTACGCAGGGAAGCATTTTCCCTGGCAGGGACCTGGTAATTAAAGAATACGGCTAACACAAACAAGGCGACTGTTATGATAAAAAATAACAGGAACCATATAAAGGAAATACTTCTTTCCTGCCTGTTTAATACTTGCATACTACGAAATGATTTTTTTGATTGAATTTATCGGGATACGAAATATGTTGTTTCATTTTCTTAGTCGGTAAAAAACCAACGTTTGGTTTTATGCTTACGCAGGTATTCGGCATCTTCGGCTGATTCTTCTTTCACAAAAATATTGCTGTCCTGCTTGCGTCCGATATAATCCAGTCTGCTCAGGCTTTCAAACAGTTTATTGACGGCCCGTACAAAAGGAATCATGGGTTGCAGACACTCTCTAATATCGAGGTGTTTATAACGGATATTGGCACAGTTGATCATCAGGTTTTCCAGTTCACCCTGCCGTAATTCACACCATTCAGATAAGTAGTTGAGTAATTCTTCTTTACCTGCGCCGGCGCGTTGGTCAATAGCGTTTTTCATAGTACGGGCGAGGCCGGCAATAATTTCCAGCATCTGTGCAGGTGCCTGGTTCAGGGCCAGCCATCTGAACTGGGTGATGCGGGTACCGAGGAACTGAACCATTTTTTCGGTAATATACAATACTACCAGCGCCAGGTCATTATTCTGATTTCTGCCGTAAATTTTTTGCACGATGTGTACGCCATAGAGTTCCATTTGTCCCAGGAACTGATCCAGCTCATGGTGGAGATCTATTAAAGCAGGATGTGCACTAACAATGCTACATGGAGGAATGTAATCATCATCCATCTGCGGTCGGCCATCCGCCACACTAATGCGGGCCAGCACCATCTGGTAGCTACCCAGCTGACCGGATGGCAACTGAGAAGCGGGTGCTACATACAAACTATATTCCGGGGTAGCATAAGGCAGTCTTGGTGGATCTTCATCCAGCAAAGGCTCTCCACTGGGTTGCCGGTTAAAGGGGTTCACCTGTATGATCACGTAATAGGTACTTTCTGTATGCTGCGGATCCCAGGTATAAGTAGCTTCCGGAAAAGTAGTGGCATATTTCAGCGAGTGTACGGTATGCTCCGGTACTTCTATTCTTCCTCCGCCGGGAGTTACTGCCCGGCACTCTGTTAACTTAATACGCCACTGCTGTTGATTATCACTGATAAACCAGCAACGCAGGGATTCTTTATTTTCTGCTTTAGGAGGCAGCAGGCCATAGTTGAGTGCATGTATACTGCAGGAAAGTGCATCCCTGATCTGATCCAGCAGTGCATTTTCGGTATCAATAAAATGCTGCTTCTTTATCTTCATGCCATCGACCCAGTTAACGGGAAAATGCTTTAGCGGTTCTGCCATAATGCTGCTTTTAGGATAACATAATTCTGTTGCAAATAATCACACTGTTTTCTTTGATACCATTCATAAACACCGCCTTATGCGGGTCCAGTGTTTTAGCTCCGCCAAACCAACGTGGCTTCAGGTGAAATACCCAGCCATAAGGCTGCCCGGTGTTATCTACAAAATCAATGGGGGTATTGGGATAACGGTCGTTATAGTCATTGATAAAGTGGTAGAACAAATCACCCAGATCCATTTTAATCGGGGTACGTGCCCTGAAGTAAGTACGACTGTTATCCAGTGGCCCCTTCTCCATTTCCAGGCCAATAACAATCAGGTCTTTCATCTCATCTTCATTTACTTCCGGCATATCTTTATACATTGGATATTGCCACCACTTATGCACTTTCACCGGAATGGCCATCATCTTCTCAAAAGTTTTATAAACAAATGTGGGCAAAACAAAGGAAAACATACTGGTAAGCATAGGATAATACAACAAGGTATCTTTATCCAGGAAACGATTGACCAGCACAAAGCCTACGCCGCCAAACAGCCAGATGGCCAATATAAAAGCCAGTTCGGATACCAGTGTTGTTTCATTGGCCCAGAAACGGGTATACATGAAATGGCAATGCACTACGCCCAGCCCCAGAAACCATACTTCATAGAAAAAATACTGGTTCATCAGGTTTTGATGGGTAAACAGGAAAGGGATGGAACTGATAACGGCAAATACCAGCGTCATACACACTAAATACAACAGTGCTTTCTTTTTATAAAGGCTGAAATTTTTAATGTATCTGCTGAGCAAAGCCACTATGAAAGATCCTACGGCCAGCACGCCGGCCAGCATAAAATAAAACTTAGCAGTGTATCTCATAGTTCTGTTGATGTCAAGGTTTTTCGGGTTTGGGTACTAACATTTCTTTGGTTTTTCAGATGCCCGGTAACAGCAAAAATAATTCCATAATAAACAACAGCCTGCTATCAGAGATAAAAATTATATCCCATGATACCCTGATCAGGTTGCTTATCAGACATCACTACCTTCTTATCTCCCGGAGGCGGCAACAGTAACGTGTTAATTTCCACATCTGCCGGCAAAAAATAGCCATAGCAGGTTTCCAGCAATTTGCCAAATGGCTGCCAGGGAAGATAATCGTATATACGTTGGCGTTTAACCGGACCGATGCTGACCGTTAACACGGGCATATCTGTATAACATTGCGTGCCCACCATGGCATCTACCCCCAGCAAACATTCTCCCAGGGGAATGCCGTTACCCGTTGTTACCAGCTGTGGTTCGCGATTCCAGGAAATATCAACAGTTTCTTCCAATACCTGCTCCAGGCATAATTTCACCAGTGACATATTACCCGCAATATGATGCATATATGGCAGCAGCTTCACCAGTCTGTTGGCTGCCGCCGCCGGAAGACCTGCCGGCAGTTCCCAAAACGCGTGGAATAGCTGGTCTGCATCTTTGCCAAATACATCAAACAACAAATGCTTTTCCCGCTGTTCCAGGTATACCCGTTGCAGAAAAAATTCATTCTCCAGGGGCTGGAAAAATTTACGGGCCTGCTGCTGTTGCTGCTGCTGCTTTTTATAACGGGCCACCATCTCAGTCACCCCGCTTTGCCGGGAAGAAGACTCCTGTTTAAACTCGTGAAACATGCCCTGCGGTAAACGGTCATAGATCCCATCCCGTGAAAGAGAGAAATTGATAAATGGCTGATAAGGTTGACTATCATCCAGTTTTACATGAGTAATATCTGTAGTAAACGAGCGCGTAAATACATTTTTCATCTGTACTACCACTTCTTCCTCCCGCACATGATTATCCAGTAATTCTCCCACCACCACTTCTGCCCTGACATCATAGGGCAAAGCATTGACGTGATCAATCACTTCCTCCAGCACCGCAGCCTTCTCTGCATTGTTTACCATAAGGCATTATTTAGGTTTTTCTTATCCTGCTATTACTGTTAGCATAACTATCTTTCATCTATGGTTCCGGGCTAACAAGTCAGTAACAAAAATAGGGGTTTGATTTAATTATTATGGCTTAAATTTTGATCCGTGGAAAAAATCTTTTTTACGTGAATTAACTCTGGTTATTTGTCTAAATTTATATTAAAATTGTAAAAACCTGAAAAACCGATGGCCCCCCGTAAACCCGAAAATGAACGTAAGGTTAACTCATTCCGACCTTTTGGTAAAATAGCCAGTCATGTTGACCCCATGGTGCTCTGGACATTTCTTGGTCTGTTCCTCATCAGCGCAGCGCTGCTTGCCTTTCAGATGGACGGCAGGGAAGATTGCAGCAATACCGATATAGCACTCAGTCATATCCAGAACAGTAACAGTAAAGCTTATTCCGTAGGCGAAGTCATTACCTTTAATGCGGAAAATCACGACAAAAAAACAGGCAGCTATACCTGGGAGTTCGGTGACTCCAGCGCTAAAGCCACCGGCAGACAGGTATACCACTCTTTTAATAAAGCAGGCAGCTATATTGTGACACTGACCTCCGGTAAATGCAGCTGGAATAAGGAAGTGCTGGTAATCATGAATACGCCCGTTGCCGTCGCCAATAACGCAGATGTATTCCCTGTTATTGATGGTCCTTCTGAAGCCTTTGCAGGCCGACCAGTTACCTTCAGCAACAAAACACCCTCGGCCACCAAATGGAGCTGGCACCTGTTGCAGGACAACGCTGAAATACATAGCAATTCATCAGTTACCTATACTTTCTCCTCTCCCGGCGAAAGAACATTATCACTTATTATCAATGGTGACAGCAGCCATATGGTACTCAAACACATTACCGTATTCCCGGCCCGTCCGGTGGAACGCCAGGAAACACCTCAACCCGTTATTGACCTGAATCCTGCACCAGCACCTGCGCCCGCCCCGGTACCAGTACCCGAAAAGAAGCCATCTATTTCTGATGAGGAATTTAAATACCTCCTTATCCAGGTAACGCTGAAACAGAAAACTGCTGCAGACTTCGCCCAGTATCTCTGTAATAATCTCAACGCCAGAGTGGTCCTGAATGCGAATGATGTAGATAATTTCACACATTTCTGCTCCCGCATTTATGGTAAGAAAAAATTCAAAATAGAAAGGGTTAATCTCACTAAAACACCAAATGGGTGCGTAAATGAGATCCTGATCATGTACGACCGTAAAAAAGTGTTGGGCATATTTTAAGCTGCTATCATGAAAGGAAAATATTATAAACTACCCATAGACTTTTCTCAGTTGCTGCAAAAAAAAGATATGCCAGCCATCGCACTGGAAGAGTCTATAGAACAACATATCCATCTGCTCATCACCACTGTACTGGGAGAAAATAAAGATGATGCCCAGTATGGCTGCCAGTGGTGGGACAGCGACTTTGATATCAAGGCTTCCAACAATGAAGTAAAAGAGCAGATAGAGAGCGCCGTCAAAACATCTATTGTTCGCTATGAAAAAAGAATAGCACAGATACGGGTAGTGGCCGCCGTAAACCAGGAAGAACTGTTACTGCCGGCTACACGCAAGATGAAGAAGAAAATCCGCGTCACGGTATCAGGAACCATCGCCAAAAACAATAACCCGTTCCAATACAGTAGTTTCTTCTACATCAGCCCGTTGTCGTATGATTGATCATTTGTTTATTAACACCACCCATGAAAGAAAAAAAAGAACGTATAAAAGACAGGATGCTGAAAACCGCCGCCCGCCTCTGGGGATATCCGGATGCGGAAGTGGAAACCTCTTTTGACCCGGTAGTACAACTCCTGCTGGAAGCCTGCGCCAGTGAGCTGGAAAAAATTTCCGGCGAAGTGGATGTTTCACATGCGCGACTGGTGGAAAGACTGGCTCAGATCATGATGCCGGAACCCATCACCAGCAGTCAGCCTGCCTACGGTATCCTGCATGCCCTGGCCACGGAGCCTGTCGCGGATATTCATGCCGATCATCAGTTCTATCATCATACCAAAACAGGTACCCATAGCCGCGATCTTTTCTTTTCTCCTGTCACCAGCCATCGCCTTTTCCGCGGCCATGTCCAATACCTCGCTATAGGCAACAAGCTTTATGAAACACGTGACCACTGGTTCAAAGAGCAGATACTGCAGGGACAAACCTTTCCCGACATGGCCCCCAATCATTTATGGATTGGCCTTTCTATGGAAGAGGTAGCACATTCCTGGGAAGGCATGTCGTTTTTCTTTGACCTCCGCAACGTGCACCAACAGGAAATGTTTTACCATTATCTGCCACTGGCGCGGGTATTTATAAACAATAAAGAGATCTCCATAAAAGCCGGGTACCATCATAGCCGCAGTGCAGCAGAAGAAGAAGTAGACAGCATGATCCAGGTGGCCGTAAATAACAATGCCCGTTACAGTCAGCATATACTGCATCGTTTCCGCCGTCATTTTCTCACCGTTACGGATGCCCCTAATGCCAACAATCCTGGCATTCCGGAAGCACTGCTCCGCATTTTCGGCACTGACAGCAACCGGATCAACAAAGAGGTGCAATGGCTGCGTATTGAATTTCCCGAGGCATTGCATCACACGCTGCTGGAAGATTTGTACTGCAGCATTAACTGCTTCCCGGTGATCAACAAAAAAAATAACGAGCAGTCGATGAAGCTGAATCGTTATCTGAATATCATCCCCATGCAAACACCCGATATCTTTTTTGATATCAAACGGGTATATGACCTGGAAGGCACCGATTACTATGTGCGTAATTTCTCTACTGCCGGACAAATGCAGGAAGGCGAACTGGTGATCCGCAGCAGCGGTATCGGCCGGTTTGATACCCGCGAAGCCAAAGAAGTAATCGCCTACCTGGTGGAAGTGATCCGGGATGAAAGTTCCCTCTTTGAAGAAGTGAAGAATGACTATGTGACTAACCGGATGCGGGAACTGCATCAACTGATTGCATCCCTGGAAGAGCAATTGCAGCCGGGCGCCAATAAAGGGAATATCCCTTACGTGATGGTGAAACCTAAAGAAAATGCAGAATATATCTTCATAGAATTTTATTCCACCAACGGCACCGCAGCCAATAACATCCGTATGGGTACGCGCCTGCTGGAGTATGGCAGTATCAACACCCGCCCCAATAGTATTACCTTACTCACCAATACACAGGGCGGGAAAGACCGGCTGAATATTGATGAAAAGATAAATTTGTACCGCTCCCATTTGTTATCCCATAACCGTATTGTAACACCGGAAGATATCAAAGCACTCTGCAAAACTATCTTTGGAAAAGAAATGAAGGCAGCTGTTGTAGCCAAAGGCATTGCCCTGCAACCAGGTAGCGGCGCCAGCTACAGCCGGACACTGGATATCCGTATCACCCTGCATCAGGCTACGGAACGTTATCCTGTTGCCAATCTTCATTATATGAAAGAGGAGTTGCTGTTGCAACTGGAAGAGAAGTCCAGTAATACATTTCCCTACCGGGTATTTGTAAATGACGCACTGGTATAATATTGCTTCACCCGTCATTCATCAGCGAATGCTGATAAATGACGGGTGAAGCATATGCTTCGCTGGCAATGCGCTGATAACCAGTATTACTTTAATTGGTTTATAAAAAAGTGATGCAATATCCGGCATCCCTGCCATATCCTTTCTATCTGGCCGCTACAGTATTAACCAGCCACCCACCAGCAAATACATTACTTCTGTTATCACCTATATTCCTCAGCTGCACCTCTCCGCCTGTTTTCAACAAACCTGCAGGTACTCCCTTTTTCCCGTCTGCAGCGTAGAGCACCACAGTATTACCGAAGCCGAGGTCTACGTATATGCGGCTGCTGACCAACCATCCTTTACCAGAGAGACTGGAATTTTTACGTATATACACTCCGTTAGCCTGCAGGTCATCCAGCAATTGAATGCTCACCAGCTGTCCATCTTCGAAGGAGCCGTTATTTTGCAGACGGGCTGCATATACGACTACTGCGTGTTTCGCGGGTGCTGATTTACCCAGTGTGATACGGATCGTATTAAAATCCTTGTCCCCGGTCTTACTAACCGGAGCAGGTGTGGCGAATACAGATCCGTTGCTGGAATTTTTACTGAATACGTTATAGCCAAAGCCTGGCATATATAATTCCGGGCTTTCAAAAAGCTGCTTGATCGCAATGATCTTGTAGATATACTGGGCAGTTTCATTATTGAGCAACAACTGGTAGTAGTCGTTGCTCCCCTGCCGTTTTATATTTTTGGAGATGTTGCCCGATCCGGCATTATATGCCGCTGCGGCCAGTGTCCAGGAGTTCAGCTGATCATGCAACAGCCGTATTAGTTTGCAGGCGGCATGTGTTGCTTTAATCAGGTGATTGCGTTCATCATAACCAGCGCTGACTGTCAGGCCCAGCTCCGCCGCCGTGCCAGGCATAATCTGCCATACACCCTGGGCGCCTACCGGTGAAGTAGCATTACTCAGACCGCTTTCCACAATGGGTAGGTATTTAAAATCCAGCGGTACATTGTATTGCTGAAGAATGGGTTCTATAATGGGGAAATACTGTTCGGCTTTCAGGCGCAATGCAGGCAGGTAACCCTGATAGCGCAGGTTGCGTTTAATCACATCCATGAGACGATAGGAAACAAAATCTCTTTCCATCGGTACAACTTCCCCGCAGAAATCCACCTGTTGTGCTATCCCGGACCGGGTGAACAACAGGAATACAAGTAACGTCAAAACAAAACGCGTCCTCATTGTTTGGCCAACATGTATTTAGGAAGTACCGTTACCGGCACATATAATACCACCTGTTGCTTTCCTTCTGTTGTTTGCAGTACAATAATTACTTCATCGTCTTTCTTATATTGTTTGGAAGGCACTACAAATACCTCGCTGGCTTCCTCTCTGGGGGCGATGATAGTGGGTCCTTTTTTGTAAAGGATGGGCATGGTATGCAGTAGTGAAGTATCTTTTTTCTCTTTGTGAATCAGACTGGCCTTCACAATTTCAAATGGTTCTTTGCCTTTATTACGGATGCGGAAGCAGAAGTAATTCATGCTGCTCAGCGTCATGGCTTGTGCATATCCGACGCTGATACCATCTACTTTCACTTCGTACTGGTGATTTACTTTATGATCTTTCCCGAAGTCTTCCGCAATTTTACCAACGGTAACGGTATCTACGCTGATAAGGTTGCCGGTTTCTTCCGGCAAATTAGCCAGCTGTTCATCTCCGCTTCTTTCCCCCCTGCCGGGACGTGGCGCCTGTGGCGTTGCTTCCGGCGTGGTGAAGGCGCCTGTGGTTTTGGACTTACCGGATAAGGTGTATTTCAGGCGGGACAGATCCGCCTTATCATGATACGCAATGATCATGTAATGAATATTCTCTCCTTCCCGGACAATCAGGTTAGTTGGGCGTGGGGCCGCAGTAATGGGGCGCAGAAATACCATATTTCCATCCACTATGCGATAATCATAATCTGTATTTTTTCCATCGCCGATCTGAAATGTACTGATGGGGGCGCCGGAAGTAATAAGCGTTACCGCTCCTTTGGTAGTCAGAATACTATCTGTACCTGTCTGGGCTTTTACGGATAACCCTGTACTTGTGATTAACAAACAAAGCAGTAAACTGCACAACACTCGTTTCATCTTTAGGTCAGCTTTTACCTTTAAAAAATGTAGGGATTCTCCGGTCGTCAGCTTTCGGGCATATACACGGGCTGTCAAAAGCATCGTTAAAGCCCAAAAGCTGACCACTGAGGGTTATTTACCATCCTGCTCGTAGGTAGTATCCCAGTCTGTAGCGTCATCGCCTTTTTGACCCTCCATTTTGATCAGGAAGTTCTTGGCAGGGAAGTAAGGCTTCAGATGGATATCCAGGTGGATCCGGTCTTTCTGTATCGGATCCTGCTCAAAGCGGCGGATATTAAAGTCTTCAATCAGCTTATCAGGACCGGTGATGCCATCCAGGAAACGGATAATCTGCTTCATCAGGTCCTTGCGTGTATTGGCATTAAAGTTTTCGAAGGCACGGCGGTTCAGGAAGTCCATCAGCACTTTGGTCACGAAATCGAATACCCGCACAACAGAATAAGTTTGCAGCCCCAGGTTATCCCCGTTGAACAGTGTTTTAGCACTGAAGGCCATTACTTTTCCGTATTCTTTCACCATGGGTACCAGTCCCATTTTTTCCAGGCTGGCAATTTCACTTTTCTTCAACTCGAATTTCACCCCATCCACTTCGTTCATGCCACCGAATTTTTTACCGGCAGTTACCTGCGACATCAGGGTTTTATAGATCTTGCCTGCCAACGCACCGGAAGGCGGTACATACAGATGATCCTGTTCTCCCACTTCATCAAATTTACCGCGGCCTACCAGCCAGTTGCAGGACATGATTACATTGGAGCGATGGATTTCGCCACCAGTAAGATTGGCCTGCTCAAACATCTCCATCACATCATCCGGCGCATCCAGATGAGCGAAGTCTGTTACCAGCATGGCTTTATTTTCATGGGCAATTTTTGCCCATTTTTCTATCACCTTATTGGAGCCCAGGTAGCCGGGAACAACAAGCAAACTGTAGTTGGTACGCAGATCCAACCGGTCATAGTTGCTCACCAACTCGTTGTTGACAGCATCAATAAAACGGGTATTATCCAGGTCTTTCAGCTGCTCCAGTTCCACGTTGATAAAGGAAATGTTCTTTACCTTATCGGATTCTGTATTCTTGAAGAAGAGTGCCACATTCCGGTAGGACTGTTCCAGTTCACGGGTGGAGTCTACTGCTTCACCCAGATTGGCTGACAATACCTTTCCGGCTTCTTCCGCGTGGGAAGCACAGTAGTCTACCATTTCAGGCAGCTCTGTTGTTTCGGACAATACTTTTTCCCAGAGGGACAGTACTTTTTTGAGTTTATCTCTTTCTGTTTTTTTGCCGGCTTCTGTCAAAAATATATTGCGGCGCGCCTTACGCTCGGGATTAAGGTTTTGTGCACCTTCAACGGTACCTTCCAGGAGGTCAAAGCCGCCATACTTTGCAAGATCTTCAATATTTCCGCTGAGGTTAACTTCCTGCTGTGAAGACTGGCCATCATTTTGCAGCTCCTGGTTTTTCTGTAATTCTGCCATAATCAGTGAGGTTATGTTCCTGAATGGGGAACTGTTAATTATTTGGTATTAAGGTCTTTCATCATGCCACGAATTGCGCCTAGTATCGCTTTGCGGGCATCCGGATCGGCCAGGGCTGATTTCAGGATTTTATTCGTCTTCAACTGTTTCATAATTTTCAGGTATTGTTCCTTCTCAGTTGCCAGGTCGTTGAGGAAAGCACTTTGTTCTGTAATACCTTTTATACCGAAATCACCCAGGTGATGGAACTGTAATTTTTCCGGCACAGTGCGACCTTCTGCATCATGGAAACTTACATTCACGGCTGGCTTGAAATGTTCAAAAACAGCTTCTACGGAAGTAAGCCCTTCCACTATTTCAGGTTTAACGGGTGTTTGCTGGGTTAACTTTTCAGCAAACAAGGTACGGTTATGCGAAATTTCCGCGATGGCTTCGTTGGCGTCCAGCTTCACTTCTGTGCCGCCAATTCCGTAGTTGTCATTCATTTGAGATAAATTTAGAATTTTGGAATCTGACAATCATCAATTTATTGTCCAGTCTAGCTGATCATTTTTTATATCCAGTGTTACTGTCATATCTTTTCGCAGACTACCACCTATGATCATGCGCGACAATGGTTTACGCAACTGACCCCGGATCACCTCCCGCAGCGGGCGGGCACCATACTGGGGAGAATAGCCCATCAGTGCCAGATGCCGGCGGGCATCCGCAGATACGGTTAAGCTGATCTCCTGCTGCTGCAATAGTTGCAGTAAATGCTGTAAATGAATATCAAAGATTTTCTCCACGTTTGCCTGCTGAATAGGACCAAATGGAACAATCTCTGTAAGTCTTCCCAGGAACTCCGGCCTGAAATGACGGGCCATCAGTTCCATCAGCTGCTGCGATGCAGGGATCACATTCTCCTGAAAAGACCTTGCAATCGCTTCACTGCCAATATTGGAAGTAAACAACACCAGCGCATTGGAGAAATCGCCTGTTTTCCCCAGCCGGTCGTGAAGTTTTCCTTCATCCATGATCTGCAAAAAAATATCGAAGACAGATGGATGTGCTTTTTCAATTTCGTCAAACAACACTACAGCGTAGGGTTGTTGCCGTATTTTGTTGACCAGCAGCCCCCCTTCTTCATACCCCACATATCCAGGAGGAGCGCCATACAACAGAGCCGCCGCATGTTCTTCTTTAAACTCTGACATATCAAAGCGGATCATACAACGTTCATCCTGGAACAGGAAGTCGGCCAATGATTTTGCCAGTTCCGTTTTACCGGTACCTGTTGGTCCCAGGAAAAAGAAAGAGCCTATGGGCTGTCCGGGCCTGCTGAGGCCGGATCTTGATTCCAGTATGGCATCCGCCACTGCTTTGAGTGCATGGTCCTGTCCTACTACCCGCTTACTTAACTGCTGCTCCATGTTCACCAACCGCTCTCTTTCCTGGGACTGTACTTTTCCCAGGGGAATGCCGGTGATAGCAGCAATCATGGTAGCCAGATCTACCGGAGTCACTTCTTCATGCGGAGTGGTTGTTACGACAGAAAGCTGTTCCAGTAGCTGTTGCAGGTAAAGTTGTATATCCGCAACTGCCGTCATTTTACTGACATCCTGCGGGGTATGCAACCGGGCAGCTAACAGGGTACCTAACCGTTCCGTCATTTGCCGGTGAAACCATTGAAAATCATTTATTTGTAAGGAATCCTTACTGTTAAGGGATTCCAATTCCAGTTGTAAAGTTTGTAACAACCCGGCGCCGGTGTCCTGCATGGCGCGTATAGCAGCCATGGTACGGTCCAGCAGGTTTATGGCACTGTCCGGCAAAGATCTTTCTTTCAGATAGCGCCGCGACAGGCGGATGGATTCGTGTATGCTTTCAGGTGATACGCTGAGTTGATAGAAATGCTCATATACCGGTACTACTGCGCTCATCATGCGGCCAGCCAGTATTTCATCGGGCTCTGTCAGTGTAACGGTTTCAAACCGGTGCCGCAGAATGGCATCCGGCTCTATGAGCTTACGAAACCCTTCCGGCGTGGTGGTGCCGATGAGAATAATTTCACCCTGACCCAATGCGGCTTTGATAACATTGGCCATACCTCCGCCGGATTGCTTGTCCAGCAGGCTGTGAAGATTATCGATAAAAAGTATATGCTTACCCGTTTGTTTAAGCTGCTGAATAATTTGCAGCAGGCGGTCTTCCAGTTCGTTTTTATAAGCAGCCCCAGCTATAAATGCACCATAGTCGAGTGCATACATTTCTGACGACTGCAACTGCAGTGGCACCTGTTTTTGCACGATAGCACGGGCCAATCCTTCTACCAAAGCGGTTTTACCCACTCCGCCATCGCCGATCACCAATACACTGGCGCGATCTTTACGTGTAAGCACTTCCGTGATGCTCCTGATTTCCCCATCACGGCCTATCACCGGGTGAAACGTTTTCAGCAGTTGCGGATCTGTAATACGATATACATATTTCAGTGCCCCGGGTTTAATACGGCTGGGGGTGGTGCTATCAGGTGCTATTTCTTTTCCACTTTTTCCGGCAGCTTTTAATTGCTCCCTTGTAAAGGGAAATGTTTTCAACTGTTCATAGGAAAAGCCGACTCCTGGTGTGCACAGTGCCATGAGCAAGGCCCAGGGATCCGCTTCTCCGAGATCGTTTTCTGTTGCTATACTGATGGCTTCCTGTAGTACTGCTGTTGCCGCTTCATCCGGTTCTGGTTCATCCGGAATACGCGACGCCTTAGGCATCTCATCCAATCGGACTTCCGCCCATTCTTCCAGGTAGTATACATCCAGGTTTAATTGATGCAATGCAGGCGCCAGCCCTGTTTCTCTGTGTAAACAGGCGCGCAATAAATGCGCAGGTGTATACTGCGAATGATGATAATCTTTTGCAATGGCTGTTGCTATCCTTATGGCGGATTGCAATGCAGGTCCAAATATGGTCAATGTTGACAGGGTCATTTGGATGATACCAGGTTTTTCAAATATTAAGTTAACAATTACAATTACTATTTGGGCGCCCCTCTTAGGAGGCAAAGTAAAGATACAGCGAAAACATTTACATAGAATTCAATCTAAAAAAAAACTCGTTCGGGGTATATCATTCTATGCATAATCGGATATTATACGTATTTAACGTCCTTCACAACACACTACCACAAAGGGTTACAACGAATATAAAAAATATCGCAACATATTATTTAAATTTTATTTTTGAAGCTGAAATCTGGCAGAAAAATGAAATTTTAAAGGAAATTATTGGGAGGATGTCTACCTATTAAATATGATACAGCTATTTTTCCCATCTCCTTAAAAAAATTATGACCTGGAAAATGCCCTGCTTGTCCAGATACTGCTATTGTCCTGCAGATCTTCCGCCAATTGAAGCAGTGACATAAAATCGAGATAGAAATTCTTCAACATCTGCCTGTCCTGCAGCGATCTGTTCAGGGTTGTTTCAAAATAGTCCATCCCATGACCAATACCGATGTAAACGCGGTTATTATAAAAAGAAATAAATAACCTGGCAGTGCTCCGTTCCTGCAGGCGGATGATTTTTTCCATTAGTCGTTGCGTCAGCAATTGCTGCGCTTCGTTTGGATCCGGGGCATATACCATAAATAATTTATTGAAGGCTGCATCTGCGGGCAGCACCTTTTTGCCGAGGTCCCAGGTTTGAATAAATCCGTTGTCGGCAGCGGTGTTGGAAAACAAGCTTTCCATTGCGGAATTGCGGGAAAGAATATACACAGGGGTGCTGAAATAGCGCGGGAACTGTCCAATAAAATAGCTGCCGGAGAAGACTGTATCGGGTCCCTGCCCGCGTACTGTCACCAAAGGCATATGCATCACCTGGAGATCGCAGAACTGGAAATTCATCTCCCCTGTTTTACCATATACCTGGTCATTGCCACTAATGCGATAATTTTTCTTCGCAAACAAACCGCTTTCGGTAAATTCCTCATAGCTGGCATAGTTGAGCGGCTGATAAGTATAGGAAGGATTAATAAAACCAATAATGGGCTTTACAATTCTTGTTTTAAAATCATGCTGAAAATCTACCGCATCGTCCACTCCTTTTCTTTTCATCATAAAATAACGGACCCCGTAACTGCCGAGCGTAAACAGCAATACAATACCCACTATCAGAAATGCCTGGTTACCAAAACCGCTGTTGGTGGCTTCCGGTGCCTGCTGAGTGGAAAACCTGACCATAAAATAAATAAAAATGGCAAACGGAATCAGGCAGGCAGCCCACATCCAGCGCATCCAGTTGCGACCGGAAATGCGTTTTTGTTCCATGGCCAGCAGCTCATTGCTGAGCTGCTGATCCAGGAAGGCATTAAATTCTTCCAGTGTTTTCATGAATGATATGTTATCAGTTAGAAGACCAGTGGGCAGAAGATCCACCTATAGAAATGGGAGACACATCAGGTACCTGCTGACTGATCAGCGCCTTAAAGGGCTGTACGTTTTCGGCGGACAAAGGCAGTTTAAAAAAAGAGCGGCTTTGTCCAAGCCTTACATGCGCATATTCCATTGGGAACAATCGCAATCTGATAATACGTAGCGGCAGGGTAAGTTTATAATCCGTATAGGTATCTACGTTATTCACTGATTCTCCTTTTTCAAGACGGTTTACAAAGTCATGAATTTTCTCAGGACGTTTCTTCGCGTGGTACAGCATAAAGAGATAGGGGATCAAAACAGCTACGGGTAAAAACAACAATATAAACAGCACACCATTGGGTGTTTCATTGCTTTTTCCGGCAAAAATACTATAGGCTATTCCCCCAAAAACAAGCACAGCAAAAACTTCTGCGGTAATAAGGGCATTAATGGTTTGCTTTTTATCCTTCTCGTGGATTTCAAGCAATGTTGTTTTCAGTTCAGAGAGGTTATTCATGCTGACATGTTGTGTTTAGCAATATGGATTTACTTCATTTGGATTTCAGTTTATAGAAATTACTGATAGCAAGATAAAAACCGGCTATGGATACCAACGCATAAGCGGAAATCAGCGCCCAGATACTTTCTCCCGTTACTTTATAAATCAGCATTTCAATTTTGGTGATACTGATCGCATCGTCTCCCGGGCTAT
Organism: Chitinophaga sp. RAB17; assembly: GCF_052114225.1. Lineage (NCBI taxonomy): Bacteria > Pseudomonadati > Bacteroidota > Chitinophagia > Chitinophagales > Chitinophagaceae > Chitinophaga > Chitinophaga sp. RAB17. The sequence goes on from NZ_JBFREI010000003.1 coordinate 886,019, forward strand.
GAAATTGTTTGTAACGATAGAAGATAAGTGCTATCCCTGCAATGCCGAGTAACAAACCAACGATCACACCTCCCCAGGAAGGCGCATCTTCCTCATCGGGAGATTTATTTATCTCTTCCTCTTTTTGAGAATCATTTAAAGTGCTCATGAGGATGATGGTTAAGGGTTATTGAATCAGGGTTATTTCGCACATCTCATCCGATCTGTTTCTCCGAGGTTAACCGAATTAAAATCGAATCATTCACAGCGCTAAAATAAATGAAAAAGAGAGAAAACACAAAATGCAATATCAAATGATACTTACTTCCGGTGGATGTACATATTCTTCCCAGGCAGCCTCTGCTTCAGCAACAGAGATATCACCACTATACACCATCACTCTGTATTTCAGCTGGTAGCGCGCTCCCGGGTAAAGCTGCCATGGTTTCATGCGCGTAGGTGTATAGTTAAACATGAGTTCCCCCCCTTCCATATCTTCCGGCCATACGCGCAAAGGTTCGGGGGAATCAAAATTCTCGGGATAGTTCATAATCAGCATGCCTGCCTTTCCCTGTGCGGTCGTGCCTGATATTTTCACCCAACGGGCGCGGGTGCTGTCGGCATCTTTGCGGGTTTTCCCTTCTGATGTCAGTACCTGGCTGGTTTTAGCCGTAAACTCCGTTGTTGTTCTCAGCCCGAAACCACCGCCATAGCGGTATTGCAACAGGGTAATACCATTGGGCGTATCCGGTGCAAAAGTGGAGGTAAAATCCCATTCCCGGCGGGATCCTTCCTCCGTAGCAGGGTATGCCTGTACCAGCCACGTTTCCCGGATAGCTGTTTTTTCCGTACCATCTTTCAGAAATGCAATATGATCCTGACCAGCGCTGAATCCGCACCATACATTACCTGAAAGGGTTTCCAGGTGACCATTAAAACGTACTTTTCCTTCTTTCTTCTGCACATTCCAGAAATCTGTTTCTCTTCCTTCAAACAGCGTGTGGGTCCATGGATTCCAGATACCCATATGATGCAGGTGTCCGGCATTTGGGAAGATGTTAGTCAGCACTACGCCATTGGGAGCCCAGAGCGGATGAATAAAGGCGCTGCGGTTATATACGGTATCTGCGCCTGCCGGAGCAGCTACCGTTTCAAAATTATATTGCAGAATAGGTTGTTGTTGTTCTTCCAGCAACAGATGACCACCCTGCAGGACTGTTTTCATGACCGGATTGATCACCGCTGTGCCTTTTTTCAGTTCGTATTTCCTTTCCGTACCGGCAGGCGTAGTTCCCTGCATAATCCAGCATAACTGTCCCTTGTATACATTAACGGCAACGGGCGTACGCTTTCCGTTGCTGATTTCTTCCAGGCTAACAGGTGCATTACCAACACCGGCCGGCAATGTCGTATATACAATACTGTTATTCCTCCTGATACTGCCCGCTTTTACAATAAAACCGGCAATTACCTGTGCATGGATGCTGGTAACAAGAAATATCAGAAGAACGGTTAACCCGTGGAATTTTTTCATAAACTGCTGCATAGATTCCCAGAAAAATACGGTTTACTTTTTCACTATGCAAATACTCTGCGTAGGGAAATGATAATATTGTTGCAGTATGGGTAGCTTATTATCTTTTAAATCAATATTTTTGAACGCTTAATAAGGATACTATGGCATCCCCAAATATGAATATGCTGACTACCAAACTCATAATAACCAATAAAACCGCCTTATTACAGAAATACGGCGATAGTCACCAGCTCATACTGGATGATTTAAATGCGTTGCAGACCTATGATAATAGCAGACACCTGGATGCACATATTATTTTCATTGACGACACCGTGCAGATGCAGGCTTACCAGGCTACTGCTGTAACAGATGCCACCGATGACGCACAAAATAAGAAGGCAATCGATGATTTATACCGTTTTTTTTCACCGGGATATATACTACTGGTGGGGGCACAGGATATCATTCCATTCCAGCGTTTAAAAAATTTATTACCGGGCGACAATGATCCGGATGGAAATATCCCCAGTGATCTGCCTTATGCATGCGATACGCCTTATGACACGGATCCGGGGAAATTCATTTCCCCTACCCGGGTAACAGGCCGGCTGCCGGATATTCCCGCAATGGGGGATGCGAGCTACCTGCATACGCTGATTACCAATATTATTGAAGCTGCGCCTGCCCAGCGGAGTGATTATCTTCCTTACTTTTCCATCAGCACCTTTGACTGGCAGGATTCTACGCAGAACAGCCTGCAGAATATTTTTGGGAATCATACCAGCATGCTGTTATTTCCGGGAGATGAAACCATGACAGGAACTAACTGGACTGCGGCCCAATTGCAGGCAAAAACGCATTTCATCAACTGTCATGGCGCTATTTATAATCCTGCCTATTACGGTCAGAAAGCAACGGATTTTCCGCTGGCCATACGATCTGATATACTGAAAGATAAAATCGCGCATGGCACCATTGTAGCGGCAGAATGCTGCTATGGTGGCCAACTGTTTGATCCGAAAAAGAACAGCGCCAAAAGAATCAGCATGGCCAACAGTTACCTCCTGAATCATGCACTTGCCTTTGTAGGTAGCTCCAATATTGCTTATGGCCCACCCACCGGACAGGGATTGGCGGATTTGCTGACACAGTATTTTGTGATCAATGTGTTGAACGGCGCTTCTACCGGCAGAGCCCTGCTGGAAGCAAGACAGCGGTTCCTGAACGAAATGGGCCCCACACTGGATCCCTACGAACTTAAAACAGCCGCACAGTTTTACCTCCTCGGCGACCCGTCCTGGCAACCGGTGATCAATGATAAAGATCCCAGTACCACCGCCGCGGAACAGCCTTTCGTAAATACCGTGCAAAACCGCCGCGACAACCTGGAAGCCAGAGGTAAAATGCTGGACGATTTTATCGCCGTTCCACAGCCTTCTGATGGCTCCCATGCAACAGATCCTGCGCTGCACACCGCCATGCACCAGCTGTTGGATGAAAAAAACTTTGCCAAAGAACGGGACCCTAAGATTTTTGTAAACAGGAAAAATAGCCAGGCAGGCAAAGAAGATGTCAGCGGCTCCATGCCATCTGTAAAATTTCACGTATTTTCGGAATCTGCCACCACCGGGGAAATACCGTTAACAAAGGTCATTGTGGTGAAAGAAAAAAACAATCAAATACTGGGGTATCGTGAATATGTCAGCAGATAAAACCAACAGGGACCAAAACAATCCCTTTATTACACTTACCGGACGCCTGGTGCTCCGCACATTTGGCAAACATAGTAAAAGTGAACACCTTGGCGTATTCCTGGTGACAGATCAGGGAGACTACCTGATACGTCCCGCAGGCGCTAACCCTTTTATGCAGAATCCCCTGATGCCACTGGCCGGCAAAACGATTGTTGCCACCGGTTGTATTGAGGATTATGTATTTCTCGCCCAAACCTGGAAAGAAGAGGAATAGCAGTCGGGGGCTTCGGCGAAAACAGCTATGAATGTGTGCATAACCAAGGCCCTGAAAAGAGATAGCAAGCCCGATGGCGAACAATGGTAAAATCTGAACTACCACCCGGTTCCACAGATAAAAGGGATGACAAAGCCAATAGCCAATAGTCATCATGCGCGCCCTACCCGATTCTGGAAAGAGAAGCGGGCGTAAACCTGGTGGGTAACCATAACAAGTTCCCTGCCTGGCAATAAACAGGTACGCTATAACTATACACTACATGTATATGTTTTTTTGTTATTTTGTCGTTTCAACGAATCCGCTGATGCTGCGGGAACGCGAACGGTCAAATGTTTACCTATGAATTTAGATGCGTTTATTAACCACCTTGTACGCGAAGGACAAGTAGCTGTAGTCAACCAAATGATCCCTTTTACACCGCAGGAATTACAGGACACCCAAACGATACTGGAGGCATATTACCAAAACGATATACTGGAAATACCTGGTACTGCACCGGCTTTCGATGCGGATGCCGCCCTCTGGGCTGCCGGGTATATTTACAGAATAGCACAACTGGCAATGCTCAGGGAAGCAGGAAAGCAGGACATCCTGCACTGGCTAAGGCCTTACCCCGCAACACCCACCGCTGCCAGCATTTACAGCGCAGACCTATGTTTGCGGTATCTGCCAGACCTGTTCAGTCTTAGCAAAGGCCTTACACCAGATGATCCGCTGGTGCAACAAATCAGGGAAACAGCCATGCAGTGGCCTTTCTCTTCCACCGGCATGAACCTGCCTGCCAATGGGGATCTCACGGCAGTAATCGCATCGCCCGCTCTCTTACAGGCTTATGCCGACAGAATTATCGCCACCCGTGATTTAAACAGATGCGATATTCCGGCAGTACAACAAACTGTCACTACCTCACTTGGTAACTACGCGAGCATACTCTGGCCGGATTATAAAAAATGAACGAATTAAACACCGATAAAAGAACGGATGCACAGCCACCGGATCGTGACCAATGCCGTGATATGTGCTATAGCGTCCATACCTAAAAAGGATCGTATTGCGATCGTGTCGGATAATGGGGATTGGGCGGTGTATGACCCACATCATAACAGATCAGCGGAGTAATACGGCACCGGTACCGGGACCATTGGCGTAGATAATACGTCCATTTTCCATTTTAATACCAGTAGCAGTATCTTCTGCCAGCAGCAGCGGACCATCCATATCCACATAGTCCAGCAGCGGCAGCAGATGTGCTACCGCAGAGGTACCCACTGTGCTTTCATTCATGCTACCCGTCATCACCTTCATGCCGGCTTGTTTTGCAGTAGCTATCATGCGCAGGGCAGGTGTAATGCCCCCGCATTTGGTGAGTTTGATATTAATGCCGTGGAAATAGCCCTGACATTGAGCTACATCCTGTTCTACAATACAGCTTTCATCTGCTATTACCGGCAGCACCACCTGTTCATACACCTTTTTCATTCCTTCTTTATCGGCTGCCGGCATGGGTTGTTCGATGAATTCAACACCGAGTTCTTTTAATGCAATGGCGTTGCGCAATGTTTCATCAACACCCCAGGCACAGTTGGCATCTACCCTAAAAACTGCGTCTGTGTACTTTCTCAGCTCAGTAATGATGGCAATATCTTCTTTGGTGCCCAGCTTAATCTTATAAATAGGCCACGGAAATTCTTTCAGTTTGCGCACCATATTTTCGACGGTGTCAATACCAATGGTATAATCTGTCAGCGGATTATGCGTAATATCCAACTCCCATACTTCGTACAACTTTTGGTGCTGTTGTTTAGCATAAAGGTCCCATGCAGCAATATCCAGTGCGCAGAGTGCAAACATATTGTCCTGCAGCAAAGGATACATATCCTGCCAGAAAGCGGCGGGAGTGCTGAGATGATAATTTTCGATAAAAGAACGATGTTGTTCTATCGCTTCTATGAGACGGGGCACCGTCATATTGTAGTAGGAATTATCTGCTGTTTCTCCCAATCCACTGTGGCCATCCTGCTCCAGCTTCGCTACCAGCAAAGGTTGCACGTCTTTCGATTTACGGGAAATCGTAAAGGTGTGACGAAATTTCAGTTCAAATGGGTAAAGGGTGAGCTTCATATACTGAAAATACTACGATTTTTTTTCTTGTGCACGATTAAGCGCATTTTGTGGAATACGATATCGCCAGTAGTGCGAGGCTACCGCAGGAATATTGATCCTTTCCGTGTCTGGATGGCCGGCTGAGCGTCCTTCAGCGGCCAGCAGATCCTGTATCTGGAAAATGCGCCACATGGCAGGTGCCTTCATATGGCGGGCAATGATTTCCCTGATCAGCGCCGGGCTGGCTTCCGCAGGTGTAGGCCCTTTATGATGTAGTTCCTGCTGGTAATATTTTCTGGAGATGTGAACGTCTTCCTGCCACCATCCTCTCAATGTGCTCATGTCGTGCGTAGAAGGCGTTAATACAGAAAGATAGGGCGCTTTTGATATTGCTGTAAAGGTGACGTCTCCTGTTTTTGGCATGCGTTCTATTTCCAGGCTTAAAATACCTTGTGCCTGCATTACGCCGGGAACACATGCTGGTACCATACCCAGGTCTTCCCCACAAATAAGCATGCTGGTAGCTCTTTTGATCAGCGGCAGTTTATGGATCGCCTCTTTGCGCCAGCAACTCTCCTGCCGTACATAGAAGTAGTCGTGATACAATGCCTGCAGATGCCTACGGGTGCTGCTATCCAACGCAGCAAAAGAATAGGTAGCTGCCATATCATAACGGGGATGATACAACGTTCTGTTGCGGTCTGTCACCTTTATAAACAGTACATCTGCGAGGAGGGTATACAGCATATTTTTCACCGCTTCCGACAGGGTAGATTCCAGCACTTTCCGCTGGGTATCAAATGCAGGGAGCAGCTTATAACGACCATCTGTGAGGGGTTCCATCAGCTGCTCTTTCATCATACCGGCATAATTACCAAAAATATCTTCCAGGATGGCGTTGGTGATGTAAGGCTGACAGAACCGGTCTTCTTCAAAATCTATTCCACGCAGCCGAATTTCTTCCCGGCTAACGGGAACGGCTGGATGAAAATAACCGAGTATTCCCTGTATAGCATCTCCGGGTATTTGCCAGATGCGGAAAAAACCGAGAATATGATCGATACGAAAGGCATCGAAGTAAACGGACATATGCCGGAGTCTTTGCTGCCACCACTCCAGGCCATTGACCGCCATTTGTTTCCAATTGTAGGTAGGAAAGCCCCAGTTTTGTCCTGTTGTGGTAAAACTATCCGGAGGAGCACCTGCCTGCATATCCAGGTGATAGCATTCGGGATTCATCCAGGTATCTGCGCTATGACGGGCTACACCAATGGGAATATCTCCTTTCAGGGCCACGCCGTATTGGTGTACCGCTGCTGTGGCTGCCGCCAACTGCTTGTGGAGATGATATTGTACAAAGAAGTGATAATGTGCTGCCGCAGCAGCCGCTTCATCTGCTATGATAAGTTTGTTGATAGCCGTGTAGTCGTAAACGTTATGGAGCGGCCATTGGGTAAAATCGCCTGTTTGATAGCGATCGCGCAGGTAACAATATACTGCATAAGGCAGGAGCCAGTGTTCATTGGAAGCAAACCACTGCCAGTAATCGCGTGTTTGCAGCTTCTCTCCTTCTGCTTCGTATAATGCCCTGAGATAAGCCAGTTTAAAAGACATGACCGTTTCATAGTCCACTGTTTCCTTTTCGTTCAGCCATTGCCGTAACCGACCGAATTGCCGTTGCAACGGATGTGTATCCGGCAGACTGCCTACCTCCTGCAATCTTATGTATAGCGGATGCAGCGCGAAAGAGGAAATAGCTGCGTAAGGATAGGAATCTTTCCAGGTATTGGTTTGAATGGTATCATTTACCGGCAGTACCTGTATGAGTTGAAAACCTTTGTCCTGTGCCCATTGCGCCAGTTGAGGCAGGTCTGCAAATTCCCCGGTGCCAAATCCTTCGGTACTACGCAGACTGAATACCGGCACCGCAATGCCGGCGCCCTTCCAGGGGGTATAGTCTATGCGCAGGAAGCCATCGTGCAGAATTACCTGTCTGCCTGTTACCGCTACCGTATACAGTTCCCTGTTATCCCCATTTTCGAACTGTACAAATTGTTGTATGTCCAGGTCATAAATACCGTACTTATAATAAAGCGGCATTGGTGCTCCGGAGAGATCCAGTGCTACAGAAAACCAGCCCTGGGCATCATATTCCAGCAATAATGGCTGTAAAATGTTCCAGTTACCGGTTGATGGGCTACTACCCAGTAAACAAATGGTTTTATGACAATCTAACAGGGGCGCCTGTACGCGAAATATATGCGTGGCCGTTAGTCGCCCATTGATAGCAGCGGTGGTTCTGGGATAAAATACGCGGGAGAATGGTGCGGTGAGCCAGGCATTTTCCGGGCGGGTGGCATCATTCCAGGTATCTGTAAAAACCACTTCCGGATGCTCTCCGGGGGTGAAGGCAAATTCCCGTACGGCTCCTTCGTACACTACGTCTTCCAGTTCTCTTAAAATATACTGGTATTGGAGGATAAACGCTTCTCCGGGAGCCAGCTGAATATCAGTATACCACCAATCTGCATTCAACCATTGCATACGGCGGGCATGCCTGGGGACATCACTGCCCAGTGCAGGTAAATTACCCAGCAGATAAAGTTCCTGCCCGTAATAAGTATGGTAACGAAGGTAAAAACGTAGTCTATAATTCATTTTGTCCCGGCTAAGCCGGAACAAAGTAAGAAAAAATAGGGATCAAGTTGAAAACCTGAGGGATAGTGTAAATTTTAAGCATAAAGGAAGAATGCCACAGATTTAAGCCTCCCAGCTGCCCGAAAGGCTGCATCATGGATATTATGGGAGGAATTTTATCTTCATTGTCGCTAAATGCTCTTTTAAGATATAGCGCATCAAGAACACCCATCATTATAATCAGCATTACCTTTTCACTATGTAGATTCCGTCTATGCTATGCTTAGCACCCGCTAAGTACATATAGAAGCACTGCAGCAGAGGTGGACTTGATGCGGGGGTGAGGTTCGGATGTATAACAGGGATGAAATTGAATCAGAATACGCATGGTGGTCAGAAATGGCCATAGCAGCGCTGCTTCCCTACCAGGGGGGAGCTGCGGAAAGAAATATACTATTTAAAGGAAGCAGGTATAAGGGTTTATTCATCAAAATATCTCCGTAGGCAAGGATCACTTTATTCCAGTTGAATGACAGTTGGATATGCGTGTGTATAGATAAGTTTGGGAAGTAATCTTGTCCGCTTGGGGTAAGTACGTTTTTTAGCATATTTGGGTACCTGTGGCGCCGCTACCGCAATAATATCGGCGGCCATGTATTGTCTGCCGTTCGATAGGCCGTCCCTGTACATGGCTCTTATCTGGAAAACTACTACCAGTGAGCCCTGCCCGGGTACATCCAGCGAAACATTTGTTTCCTGGAAAGTGGTATCCGGATCTATCATTAGCGTGACCGTTTCGCTACCCGCCACCTGGCGTGATATAAAATC